>CAVTOP010000020.1:0-39755 GCA_963736275.1 uncultured Alphaproteobacteria bacterium | reverse complement strand
GTTATGGAACCGGCCGCTACGGTGCGACGACTATAGATCGCGGCCCGTGAACACGACAGCTGCAGAATCGTTGCGCGCAGCCGTCGTCAACAATCCCGCCAAGCCGGCTGCGCCGGTCGTAGAGGCGCTAATGCCTGTATGTACTTTCGACAGTGTATACGCATGCGTTATCGCGTCTTCGTCTACGACCAGTACCCCCCCGCCGGTTTCTCGTATCCCTTTAGCCGCCTCCCACCAATCATAGGTCTCATCGTCTAGAATTCCGGTCGCCGCGCTGGCGAGAGTGCCAGCCCACGGCCACATAAAGTGGGAGCGATGTTGCACGGCATGAGCGAGGTTGACGCCCGACAAATGCTGCCAGCAACGCACAAACGGTGCGCAGCCCGCGGTCTGGACCAGCATCAGCCTTGGCACATTCGCAATAGCGCCGGCTCTGGCAGCCACAGCGAGGCCCTGCCAAACTGCGCTGGCTAAGGCGCCCCCGCCTACCTGAATAAATACAGTGGCCGGAATTCCACTGTTTGCGAAAGTTTCCGCCATTTCAAACGCCAAAGTTCGTCCCGCCTTCGACCGCCAAGCCGTTTTCCGGGCCTTGCACGCTGAAGGGAATAGCACCGCTGCGAACCGCATGGCGGAAACCTCGCATGCAAGGATCTCCAGTCTCGCCGGGCCGGCGCTCGCAAACGTTGATGGTTGCGCCTAATGCCTTGAGCTGCGTGACCACCGACAAATTAGCGTCCGCCGGAATATATGCATCAAGTGGCCAGTCGGAGGCTCGCGCAACGACAGCGGCGGCCAGTGCAGCGTTGCCACATGACGCAATTGCGAGGCGACGCGTGCGCAATGTTTCGGCGGCCGGCTGCTGTGCAACTTCCAGAACTCGCAAGTACAACATCACGCCCAATAGGTGGCGCGCTTTGTGAGATCCGGCGACATTCCCGGTTTCATCCTTGACCCATAGGCGCGCGTTCAAAGCGATAGCCTTGGCCAACGCGGGTTGAGCACCATGGGCGTCACTCGAAAAGCTCTTCCGTCAACGGCGAGCAATTGGTTTTCCAGCGTTTCCACAATCTCAATCCAGGCGTCCTCCGGCAGGCCTAAAAACCGGCTGAGGCGATAGGGGGAGAGCAGGGCGCGATAGCGGAGGAATGGATTGGCATCCTTTCCGCTAACGAACTCGCCGGTATCGTATGCGGGGACGAGCACATGATCGGTGTCGTCGTCCTGACGCCCGGCGTTGGGGCACGCAAACGGGAAGTCATGCGCGATATGGACCGCCGCGCCGCAGCCGTGACAGACAAACTTCGGCGCTGGCTCAGTCATAGTCCAGTGCGGACGTAGCACCGCTACGCGTGTTGACCTCGGCGATCATCGCGTCCCAGGCTGGAACCAATTCCATCAGCCCATTCCAGTACGATTGTTCAACGCGCACTTTGAATTCTTCGAGCGACACGCCCTGCTGTTCGACCCAGGTGAAGTAGCCGAGATTGAATATGCGTTTGCGGTCAAGATGGTTGAGTTCAATCATATTGTCAGTGGTCGTCTGGGCGAGCGATCGTCCCCCAGGTCTCGCCCGCCGCGACCGTGTCAAAGCGGTTGCCAAAATAGCGAGCAGTCGCTTTGCCGATTTCGCTTTCATACAACTCGGCGCCATCGGTAGCGACCGAAAGAATAATGTCCTCCGAGCCGAGGTCGTAATATTTTGCGATTTTTATTGCTGCTAGCATGTTGCACAAACTCGATAGACCGAAATTGCGAAATTTCGAGAAACTTCGTCGCCATCGAGACCGCGTCGCTCGATCAGATATTCGCGGCCCTGTTCGGTGTTAAACAATACAAATAGCGTGTCAGTGGCGCGGTCACTGACTGCAGCGACCAAATCCGTGTTCATGACGTTGTGGATGTAGGGAATGTGCTTGTCACCGATGCCCTGGATGTTGTGTTCGCCGAACCCGTTGCACAGCAGCGTAGGGCACTCTAGTGCCTCGACGGCAACGATTTTTGCACCAAATTTTTGCTTCAAATGGTCACCGGCGGCCAATGTGCCAAGCCACCGGACGCCGAAACATAGGCGGCAAGCCGTGCATTTGAATGTCCGTCGGCAATGTGACTGAACACACGCTCCATAGCGGTCCCTGTGCACGTTCGGTGAATGAGATAGTTTCCGAATTCGCAGAACTGATTGAAAATAATGTTTGTGGGATCGCCGATAGAGCACGGCGCAAGTATCGTAGATTTCCTTGACGTTACTCTCCGAGCCTGGCGTGCGGATGACGTCGGCGGGTTCGACGACCCACCTCGCAAGCCATTCGAACCGCTCGCTGCTCATGTTTTCCGGCAGCACTGCCACACCGCGACAGCCGAGAATTCGCGAGATCGCTACTCCGCCGCGGCAGAAATTCCCGGTCGAGGGCCAGACGGCACGGTGGCGAGTTGGATCGAACTCACCGCTCGCAATGCGTGGAATCAGGCAACCATAAGCTGCCAGAACCTTATGGGCTCGAAGTGACGGGAAACGATTTTTCCAAGCAACATCACGATGCGCGCCCTTACGCCGGTTAGCTGCTCAGGCAACTCGACAAAAGCTGGTACGTCGGTGAAACCCTTGCGACTGGCGTCGTTAAACCAATGCTGACAGCAACAGGTTGAGCGGGTCAGGCGCGTCGGGATCGACCGCGCGCAGTTTGTCGCGCACCGCTACTGAGATGGTCGATCGATTCTTCAACTGGGCGATCGTCGGCAGCACGACGCCGGCCTGGCGGAAACGGTCGGCCGCCCGCTTCAACACTTCAGCGTTTATCACACTGCGTTCGAGCCCTAGACGCGCCATTCTTTGATCCTTTCTCGTAGCCTGCGTTCAGGGCGCTGCCGATCTCGGCCGACCAAATATTTTATGCCGTTAAATAACGATTGAATTGCGTCGCTACCATCTGCTCGCGTGTGGGCGATCCTTTCAGCAAGCCGGTCGCCCGCGAAAAGCGAATAAGCCCGGCCAGCAATTCATCGGAATCTCTGGCCGGTAATAGGGCAAGTCGCGCGCGACGACGTCGGCAATCAACTGGCCTCAGCGGGGGGAACAGCGTCCGTCCGACCTTTGTTGCCAGGCTTACGTCCGCCTAGCGCGCGCTGGGCGTCGACCACGGCGCGCACGCCGCCGGCCACCATGTCCGGATCGCGTGCGATCGCGCGGTCGCTCGTGACCAGCACCGGCATGGTGTAGTGAAAGGCGAACGTCGGCCCGAGGCCGCGACGAACGTCCAGAACCACCTTGCCGACGCCGCTGCGGACGGCGTTCTGCGCGCCCATGGCGTTGGCCCAGAAGCCGTCGAGCTTGCCGTCCTCGAGCGCCTGGGCGGCCGCGACCCCGAACGAACGCCGGGTTCATGCGCGCGGTTCACGTCGACGATCTTCACTTCATCGCGCGCGAGATCGATGCCGGATTCGATCACCAGGCGCTTGAGGTCAGTTCACCAACGGCGCGGCGCCGATCGTGCGGCCCCTGACCGCGTTGATGTCACCGGGCTGACGTCGAGATCGGCTCGCATCACCAGCAGCCAGTACATGCCCTGCGACAGCGCGGCGAGGAGCTTGGCGCCCTGCCATTCCGGAAACGCCAGCAGCGCCACATGGGCAGGACCCGCGACGAAGTCGACTTCACCGTCCCGCAGCGCCTCGTACGCCTTGTAGTTCGGGAAGATCAGCTCGTGCTGACATCGATGCCTTCCTTGGCGAAGAAATCGAGAGCGATGGCAGCGATGGCCGGAAAGTACGAGTTGGAGACGAGATCCGGTACTGCAACGCGTGCTACCTGCAAGCGCCTCGCTCAAACGTGCTGACGCTATCCGGCTACTTCGCGACGAAGCCCGGTACGTAGACGTCGTCGGCCTCACCTGGGACTTGAGCTTGAACGCACCGTTGACGACGTCGATGGTCGCCTGAATTCCGCGCCGGATCGATCACGCCGAGCGGTTGGCCTTTGACCTGGGCCAGTTCGGCCACGGCTTCGGTCTCGCCCTTGGCGACCTCCGCTGCTCACCTCCGGATGATACTTGTGCATGATCGCGCCGGCCTCGGCCGGATCGGCGAATGCCGCTTTCAGCCCCCGGATTGTGGCTGCGACGAACCGCTTCACCAGATCGGGATTGGACTTGATCGTGGTCTCGGTCGCGATGATGCCGTTGCCGTAGTAGCTCAGCCCCGGATCCGAGTAGGCGAAGCGCACCAGCTTCTTCGGCGCGGCTTGCGCGCGCAGCAGCGGCTCGCCGACCGTGAACTGACCGACGCACGGCACCTTGCCGGTGGCGAGCAGGCCGGGCAGCGCGGAGCTGCCGCCACGACCCAATTCACCTTGGCGGCATCGATGCCGGCCGCCTTGGCGAACGCCGGGAACATGTCGGGGATCGAGCCGCCGGCCGGATTGGCGATCGACTTGCCTTCGAGATCCTTTCGGCGTCTTCAGACCGGCATCCTCGCCGCAGAAGATCGCCTGTGGCGGCCGGGCATAGACCACCGCTACCAATCTTGACCGGGATATTGTCATTGGCGCGCGCAAGCACCAGCGACCCGGCGTCGGCAAAGCCGAAATTCGCATTGCCGGCGCCGACCTGGCGGATCGCATCGACCGATCCCTTGCCGCGGACGATCTTCACGTCGAGGCCGGCGTCCTTGTAGTAGCCCTTATCGAGCGCCACGAAGAAAGTAAGCGACTGGCGGCCGTTGTATCCGAAGTCGGTGATCAGCGTGACGGTGTCAGCCGCTCCGGCCCTTTGCGCCACAGCACTGAACTGAGCGAGCGCGCTGCCATCAGCAAAGCCGCGTGCTCGGGGCCGTCCCGATTCTGCTCATGATAGTCCTCCACCATCACCGCGCGCAATGGGCGGTGTCGCGCGGGCGGACCTTGACCCGACGCCGGAAATCGTATGATTTAGTATACAAAATTGCAAACCCAGTCTGGCCGATTTCCGACGGCATCGGCCGGCTCGACTTGGCGTCCGCGGGCGGTCGACCCAAGCGAGGTCTTCAGATGTCGGCGGCACCGCTTCGAAACGCCGTGACCTGGGATCGCACCGATCCGCGCGCGGCGCGCGCGCGCCATCCGCTCGGGCGGTTATACGGGCTATACGGCCGGTCATGCACCCGGGTACGTGCAGGCCAATATCTGCATCCTGCCGAGCGCCTGGGCCGAAGATTTTCTGCTTTTCTGCCAGCGTAATCCAAAACCTTGTCCTTTGATTGCGCGCTCGGACGTTGGTGACCCGCGTCTGCCGACCTTGGCGAAGGACCTCGACATCCGCACTGACGTGCCGCGCTATCACGTTTTCTGCGATGGAAAATTCGTCGAGGAAGTCACAGACATCACCCGTTATTGGCAGGACGACCTCGTCACTTTCGCGCTTGGTTGCTCGTTCTCATTCGAGGAGGCCCTGCAGGACGCCGGCATCCCATTGCCTTTCCTTGAAAAGGACAGTGTCGCCGGAGTGTATGTCTCGAGCCTGCCTACGGTTCGGCGGGCCCATACAAGGCGCCGCTGGTCGTCACGATGCGCGCGTTCAAACCAGCGGACGCCATTCGCGCAATTCAGATCACCTCGCGCTTTCCAAATGTGCACGGCGCGCCAGTCCACATCGGTGATCCCGCGCAAATCGGTGTCGACCTTTCCAATCGTTACCAAAACGTCGGCGACGGCACGGTCGGGGACGGCCAGATCCCGGTGTTTTGGGCCTGCGGTCTCACTCCCCAACTCGCCGTGATGAGCGCGAAGCCGCCGCTCTGCATCACCCACGCGCCGTCATCAATGCTGGTGACCGATCTCAGCAATGCAAGCCTTGCGATGCTTTGACGGTGACACCGCGATTTTGAACGGCCGGGCCGATCCGAGGCATTAGGCACCCACGGCATGGCGGCGACCTCGCACCCTTCGGCGACGCTGATTGCGCTTGACGTACTGCGCAGAGGGTGGCAACGCGATCGACGCCGCGATCGCGGCGATGGCGCTCCTCGGCGTCGATCGAGCCGACGCAGACCGGTATCGGTGGCGATTGCTTTGCCTTGCTCATGCGACGCGGCGAGGGCGAGGTCATCGCCCTCAACGGCTCGGGCTGGGCACCGGAAGCCGCTACCGTTGACTTCTTGAAGGCCACGGCATTGCCGCGATTGAGACGGAAAGCGCGCATGCGGTTTCCGTTCCCGGCGCGGTCGGCGTCATGGGCGCGGCTGGTCGCCGACTCACGGCACGATGGAGCTCGGCACCTTGCTAGGCCCTGCAATCGAGGCGGCCGAACAGGGCTATCCCGTCACCGAACGTGTCGCGCGCGATTGGCGCCAAGCAGGTCGACAAGCTCAGGCGCAATCCGGCCGCGGCGAAGGCATTCCTGTTCGACGGCGCAGCGCCCGCAACCGGGCACCATTCACCGTCAGCCGGAGCTCGCGACCGCTTTGCGCAGCATTGCTGCGGAAGGTCCGACCGCCTTTTATAGCGGATGGATCGCGCGCGACATGGTGGAGACGCTGCGCGCGCTCGGCGGGCTGCACACGATCGACGACTTCGCTAGCTTTGCGCCGGAATATGTCGATCCGATCAGCGTCAGCTACCGCGATTACCGTTTGTGGGAATGTCCGCCCAACGGCCAGGGCGTAGCGCCGCTGATGATGGCGAAGGCGCTGGAAGGTTTCGATTCTGCCGCGTGGCGGCCCGATTTGTCGAGCGCTTTCACGTCATGGCGGAACTCGGCCGGCAGGTTTTCGCCGACCGCGACTGTTTTGTCGGCGATCCGCATATGGGTGGGCCGCCGACCGAGACGCTTATTGCGGAAGCGCGCGCGGCGAAAATGCGCGCGCGGGTTACGCTTCGCGGTCGGATCGAAGACCTCACGCCCGTGCCGCTGCCCGAACATCGCGACACCGCGTTTCTCGCGGTCGTCGACAAGGACCGCAACACAATTGCGCTGATCAATTCGATCTTCGACGATTTTGGCTGCGGCATCGTCAGTCCGCGCTCAGGGCGTCATCTTCCACAATCGTGCGGGCGGTTTCGTGCTCACGCGCGGCCATCCGAACGCGATCGCGCCACGCAAACGACCGTTCAACACAATTATTCCGGCGCTGCTGACACGAGACGGCAAGGCGGTGATGCCATTCGGCGTTACAGGCGGCCATTTTCAGCCGTTCGGCCAGATCCAGATCATGACTAACATTCTCGATTACGGGATGGGCGTTCAGAAAATCGATCGACCAGCCCCGCATTTTCGCACGCGGCGATCAGTTCAATGTCGAAGGCACGGTGCCCGCGGCGGTGGTCGATGGCCTGCGCAAACTGGGGCACAATGTTACCGCGCAGAAAATCCGTTGGGCACGGCCCAGGCGGTCTGGATCGATTGGGAACACGGTTTGCTACGCGGTGGCGCCGATGGCCGGCGCGATGGCATCGCATTAGGAGTGGTAGGCTGGCAGGATGAGCGACATCAAAACATTGACCGACGCTGTCTGCGGCGACATCGACGCCGCCCGCGGCGAGCTTGTCGACCTGTGCGACGGCTGGTCGCTGCGCCAAGCGTTAACCCGCCGGGTCGAACTGCGGAAGTGGCCGCGGTCGTGCGGGGCTACCTTTCCGAACATGGCATTGGCGACGGAAATTGTCAAGGCCGATGACGAAGCGCTCAACGTGGTCAGTCAAGTGGATGGGCATTCGTCCGGGCGCCACGTGGTGTTCAACGCGCACATGGATACGATGGAGGCGGGCGACGAGTCCGCTTGGTCGGTTCCGGTCTTCAAGTTGAGCAAGGCTGAGGGCCGGCTCTACGGCCTTGGCATGGGCAACATGAAAGGTGCGCTGGCGGCGATGTGTCTCGCCACCGCAGCGCTACATCGTCAGCGCAATGCCTGGCAGGGCCGGCTGTCGATGACCGCAGTGTCGGATGAGGTCATGTTCGGCGAGCGCGGCGCCGTGCTGCTGCTGAAACGTCGGCCCGATCTCGCTGGCGATTTCATGATCAGCGGTGAGGGCCCAGGGTTCATGGATTTTGCCGTCGCCGAAAAGGGCCTGCTCTGGGTTGATATCGAAGTGAAGGGCCCGCCCGGCCATTCCTCGCGCGCGCTTGCCGGGAGCACCGCCGTCATGAAGCTCGCCGTCCTGCTGGCCCGTCTCGATGAGATTAATGGGCTCTATGCCACGCCGCCGGCCGAACTAACCGGAATCACCGGCGGTGACGGCAATCTCGGTCTCCGCGTTTCGCTGAATGCGGGCAATCTCGCCGCCGGAACCGTGCGCAGCCAGATCGCGACCCGCGCGTACTCGCAACTCGATATCCGGCTGCCGCCGGGAATTTCCGCAAAGAATATTGAAGCAGCGAATAAGGAGACGCCTGCGCCGGTGATCCAGACATCAGCGTTGCGGTCACCAAGGCCTGGGACGCCAATTGGGCGGCGCTGCAAAATCCGCTCGTGGTGGAGCTTGCCGCTGCGGCGCAAGTCAGTGCGCGGCAAAAAGCCAAATTACGTCGTGCGCCTTCCCGGCAGCGATGCAAGGCGCTGGCGTGACCTCGGCGTGCCGGCCGTCTGCTACGGCCCGCAGCCGATGCTCTCGGCCGGCATCGATGACTATGCCAACGAGCAGGACGTCGTGGACTGCGCCAAGATTTATGCGCGCACTGCGCTCAGGTTGATGAGTCTCGGCGGCTAGAGCGTCGCCTGCACCAGCAGTGATAGCGCGCGCGCAGCTTCCCGCGTGGTATTGAACACCGGCACATCGGCCCCTTCCAACTCGGTGACCCATCGTGCGCGGGCACTGCCGCCGTAGATCGCGACTGTCACCGGCTTGTCATAGGTCTTGCGCAGCCGCTTCATCAGTTCGCCAAAGCCCGCAAAGTCCGCATTGGCTGGCGCCAACAACGTGCAGAGCACGAGGTCGACATTCGGATCGGCAAAGATCGCGGTGAGGCCGGTCTCGTGCGCTTCTTTCGGTCCCTTCACGTCGATGCCGATCCAGAAATCGAACGGGTTGGCCGGCTCGAGCCAGTCAGGCAGGATCGTGCGCATGGCGGCGAGGGTGGTCGGTTCAAACGTGGCGAGATCGAGGCCGCTGCGCACCACGAGGTCGGTGGAAATGACGCCGAGCGCTCCGCTCGTGGTGGCGATGCCGACGCGCTTGCCTTTCGGCTTCGGCAGCATAGCGAGTGCGCGCAAGGCATTAAGGAAATCGGCTTCATCTTCGGCGCGGGCGATCCCGTACTGACGCAATCCGTCGTCCAAAATCCTATCGTCCGCCGCGAGCGACCCCGTATGCGAAGCGGAGGCGCGCGCGCCTTCCCTGGTCTGGCCCGGCTTGAGCAGTACGATCGGTTTGCTCTTGCGCACCGCGCGCGCGGTCTCCAGGAACAGCCGGGGTTCGCGCACGCTTTCGATATACAGGCCCACCACCTTGGTCGCTGCATCGTCTTTGACGAAATTTAGGAAATCGACTTCATCGACGTCGATCTTGTTCCCGACATCGATGCTTTTCGATACCGGCAGGCGCTGAGTTTCCGCGCTCATCACGTGCAGCATAACCGCGCCGGTGAAGATTCCGGTCTGAGTGAAGAACGATACGCCGCCCTTTTCCCAGCGCGGAAAATTTACGAAGCTTCCCATCATTCCGCAGTCGACATTGACCATACCGATCGTGTTTGGGCCGGCCATTAGAAGGCCTGACTGATCAGCGATCTGGCGCAGGGCAGCTTCGTCGGTGCGGCCTTTTTCGCTCGCTTCGGAGAATCCGGCGGTAATAATGCAGGCCGACCGCGCCTTGGCGGCTACACATTGCTTGATTGCCTCGGCAACATGCGCCTGCGGCAACACGATGTAGACAAGGTCGACTGGTTCGGGCACGTCGGCAAGCGTCGGATAGGCTCTATGCCCCATGATCTCGGCCGCACTCTTATTGATCGGATAGAGCGGACCTTTAAACCCACCATTTGCGAGATTGGCGAACAGCACGCCGCCCGACTTGGCCGGATTTGACGAAGCGCCGATAACCGCGATCGAGTGTGGGGCTATGAGCGGCGTAATGTCTCGCATTGCTAGCCCCAGAACGGAGTAGGACTAATGCGTCGAGCGCAACGACGCCGCGCTCGGTCGCAATTAGAGGGTTGATTTCGATCTCGGAAATGCCCGCGGCGATCGCACGGTGTGCGCCGAAGGCGGACAGCGCTCGGATCGCACCTTTGAGACCGTCGCGATCCAACGGTGGCTCACCCCGAAGGCCAGTGAGCGCGCGCGCCACCAGATTGTCCGCCAGTAGACTGTCGATATCAGCTTCGCTGAGTGGGGCGAGCCGGAACGACACCTGCCCGAGCAGTTCGACAAAAATCCCGCCGAGGCCGAACATGACCAGCGGCCCGAATTGCGGATCGATGCGCAGGCTAAGGATCAATTCGAACTTGGCCGGTTGAAAAGCCTCGACCAGAAATCCATCGAGGGCGACGTCCGGCCGCGCACGCCGCACGCGCTCGGTGATCAGGTCGCAAGCTGCCACCGCATCTGCCGCCGTCGTGACCGGAAATAAAATGCCACCGGCATCGGTCTTGTGGGTGAGGGTGCGCGACACCGCCTTCACCACGACCGGATAATCCAGCGTTTGGGCGAGCTGGGGTACTGCCGCGGTCGACGTGACCACATGCCCGGCCGGAACGGGAATTCCGATCTCCTGCAGCAACGCCTTTGATTCCGGCTCGGACAAAGCCGCATCCCCGTCCGCCCGCGCAGCAGCGATCACGGCTGCGATATCCATTTGTGATCGGGATGTCAGCATCAGATTGCCGGATCTGACGTCAGTTCGGGACGCGCAAGATGACCTTGCCGAACTGCTTGGCCGATTCGAGGTAACGATGCGCTTCGGCCGCCTCGCTCAGCGGAAACACGCGGTCGATCACGGTCTTGAGCTTGCCGTTGGCGAGCAGCGGCATCATTACTTCGAGGTCATGCTTGGTGGCGCTGTTCGAGCCGATGATCTGCAGTTCCTTGTGGAAAATATAATTCACCGCGATCGTGCATTCGTACGACTTAGTGCCGCCGACGGTGATCAGGCGGCCGCCACGGGTCAGGCAGCGGATCGACTTGTCGAGAAAATCTCCTCCGACATGCTCGACGACGACGTCAACGCCACGCTTGTTGGTGCGCTTCATGATCTCGTCGACGAAATCGACCTCGTTGTAGTTGATCGTTTCGTCGGCATTTAGCTCCTTGGCTTTCTGTAGTTTCCAATCGGCGCTTGAGGTTGTATAGACATAGGCACCGGCGAGCTTGCAGATCTGGATCGCTGCCATGCTTACGCCCGAGCTCGCCGAATTAACCAGCACCGTTTCACCCGCCTGCAAGCTGCCGCGGTCGATCAACATGTGCCAAGCGGTGCCGAACGCATTGGGAAATGCGGCGGCAGATTCGTAACTCACGTTCGGCGGCAGTGCGATCAGATGATCGGCCGGCAGCCTAACGTATTCTGCATAAGCCCCGTGTTCATGCGCGCCGAGGTATCGGTAGTCGCGTGCACAACGGTTATGATGGCCGGCCATGCATTGTTCGCAGCGGTTGCAGGGCAGAATCCACCAGCTGGTAACGCGCGTGCCGAGCGGGAAGTCGCAGGTGGTCTCCGGTCCGAGCGCGACCAGTTCGCCGCCGAAATCGCCGCCTAGGATATGCGGAAATTTGCCCTTGTTGGGCTTATAACGCCCCGCGCGCGCCATGAGGTCGTAGCCATTGAGACTGACCGCATGGACCTTGACCAGCGCTTCGCCACGACGCGGCTGTGGAACAGGAAAGTCAGTGTAGAGAGAGAACCTCGGGGCCGCCGTATTCCTCGAAAAGTGACGCCTTCATTTTTTCAGGAAGCAAGTTTTCCTCCACTCTATAAATCCGAAACGGGCAGCGGCGGCTTCCCTCGAGCCAATGTGTGCTGTTGGCATCAGAGGCGCATGGTGCCGTATCGAATTGGCGCGCAGGCTCCAAAAAGACCGTCAGGTTTGGATTTGTTGGCATGCCGATAATTTGTATACTAAATTAATTGTAATTCAACTGGCTCTAATCGGTTTGCTGCATCGAGAAAGCTGGCGCACCCATACAGAATATCGTGGCCGGCGAACTTTTCCTGTCGGTTCGGGCATTGCCAATGGTTGCGCTATCACGGATTGTCCAGGGTCGTAAGCACGCGGATACGCAATGCTGAAAATCAAGATTGAAAACCTATTCAAGATCTACAATTCGCGCAGCGGTCGAGTTTCCGCACTCGAAGACGTCAATCTCGACATCGAGCAGAACGAATTCATCACGCTGGTCGGCCCGTCCGGTTGCGGCAAGTCGACGCTGCTCAAGATCATCGGTGCGCTCATCCGTCCCTCGCGCGGCACCTTGCTCTACGATGGCAAACCGCTGCTGCAGCCGACGCGCGACGTCGGCATCGTCTTTCAGGAGCCAGTGCTGCTGCCCTGGCGCGCCGCGCTCGACAACGTGCTGCTGCCGGCGGAAATCCTTGGTCTCGATATCGGACGCCAGCCGCCCGCGCGCCATGGAACTGCTGAATCTGGTTGGCCTGAAGGGATTTGAATCGAGCTATCCGCGCGAGCTCTCGGGCGGCATGCAGCAGCGGGTCGCGCTCAGCCGCGCCCTGATTCACGATCCGTCGGTGCTGCTCATGGACGAGCCGTTTGCCGCGCTCGATGCCATGACGCGCGAAGATCTTGGCTTCGAGCTGCTGCGTATTTGGGACACACACAAGAAAGACGGTCATCTTCGTGACCCACAACATCAGTCGAAGCGATCCTGCTTGCCGATCGCGTGATCGCAATGTCGCCGCGGCCCGGCCGGATCGCTAAAATCGTGAAAATCGATCTGCCGCGTCCGCGCACGCTCGACATGGAATTCACGCCGGAATTCAAAGCCTATTCGGATGAGATCAGGTCTGTGATCTATCACGGCGGGGTGGCCGTCGCATGACCACCGAGTTGTCAAAAATGTCCGAAGAGGTTGAAGAGTTGGAACAGCGAAAATCGACGATCGCGGCGATCGTCGGGCCGACGCTCACGCTGCTGGCGCTTGGTCGCGCTGTGGGAAGTACTGGCGCGGTGGAGCGGCATTCCGAGCTGGCTGCTGCCGGCGCCCAGCGCCATCGGCGAAGCGATGGTCGAGTGGCGCGGCGAACTGACCTGGCATTTCATGGTGACGCTGTACGAGGTGTTGGTCGGTTTCGCGCTTTCGATCGTCGTCAGCATTCCGCTGGCGGTCGCCGTGGTCTATTCGCCGTTTCTGCAGAATACGATCTATCCGATCTTGCTGGCACTGCAATCGATGCCGAAGGTCGCGATCGCGCCGCTGCTGGTGCTGTGGATTGGCTTCGGCGCCCTGCCGAAAATTCTGGTGGTCTTCCTGGTCTGCTTCTTTCCGATCGTGGTTGCGACCGCGTCGGGCTTGTCGGCCGTGCCGCCGGCGCTGATCGATCTGATCCGTTCGCTGTCGGCGACGTCGTACCAGACCTTCGTCAAGATCAGATTTCCGACCGCAATTCCGCACATCTTCGTCGGCCTCAAGATCGCGATCACCTTCGCCGTCATCGGCGGCGTGATCGGCGAATTTGTCGGATCGGATGAAGGGTTCGGTTATCTTGATTCTGATTTCGACATCGCAATCGCGCACGCCGCTCGCATTCGGTGCGCTGTTGTTGCTTACCATCATGAGTATCGTGCTCTACTATGCAGTCGAGTTCGTTGAACGGCTCGTCGTTCCTTGGGCGCCGAAGAACTAGCTTTGGAAGACTTCATCAATGCAGGACGTCAAAAGACAAGATCCACGATGATCCCGCGGTCATCGATCTCTTCAAAGCCGAACCGCCGGTACAGACCGCGCATGAATCGCTGGGCGACTTTCGCCTATCGTGCGTTGCGCGACGCCATTCGCGCCGGCCGCATTCCGTCTGGGCCGCATATCCGCGAGCTGGACGTGGCGCGGTGGCTGAAGATCAGCCGCACGCCAGTACGCGAAGCTTTTCACCGCATCATTTCCGAAGGTTTGCTGACCACCGGGCCATGGAACGGCGTGATGGTCGCCGAACTCACGCCAAAGCAACTCGTCGATCTCTACGCAGTGCGTGAAACGCTCGAAGGTACCGCCGCGGCGCTGGCCGCCAAAAACGCAACGGCGGCGGAGGTGCGCTGCGCTGTTCGGTATTGCCGCAACCGAAGCCAAAGAAAGACGACGAGCCTTCGCAAGCTGGTAGTGATCAACGCTAAACTGCATCAGATCATCTATCGCGCCGCCCACAACCAGTATCTGCTGCAGTCGCTCACAACGATCGTCGATACGCTCGGCCTGTTACGCCATTCGACGTTCGTGCTGCCGGGCAGCATCGAACTGGCGCGGCGCGAGCACCTGCAAATCATCCGTGCCATCCGCGACGGCGAGGCCAAGCGTGCCGAAAGTGTTGGCGCGCCGGCATGTTCGTCGCGCGCTGGCGATGCGGCTGCAATTGCAGAATCGCAAAACCTGAAATCCCCGCTTTTTTCGATTCCCCACAGTCTGTGCGTTAAGGAGAGAGCAATGCCCAAGCCAGAACTCGAGTTCTTTCCGGTCGACACCATTCCCTGGGTCCCCAGTCCCTGGAGCGCCTCCCGGACACTATCAGAAGATTCTCACCGAAGATCCGGACAAGATGTTCGTGACCCGGATGCTGAAAGTCGACCCTGGTTGCCGCAGCACGGAGACCTTCGTCCACGATTTCTGGGAGGAGGTCTACATCGTCGAGGGCAGTCAGTGGGACGGTGACCTGTTCTTCAAGAAAGGCATGTATGCCTGCCGCCCTCCCGGCATGAAGCACGGACCGTACCGGACCGATGAGGGCGTCACGACGCTGGAAGTCCGTTACATGCGCTGAGCGCGCGCCATATATTTCCAAACAGGGGAGCTTCGTCCGATGGCGCAGTCCGGCCGTGAAATCATTGCCAATGCGCCCCGTCTCGAGCGCTACATGGACGCCAACGGCCTCGATGCCGTCGCCGTCCGCACCGGAGCGAATTTCACCTATCTGGCCGGCATCGCCTTGCCGGGAACGCTGGCGCGGCACCTCGATATCAGCAGCACAGTCCGCGGCTTCATGTTGGTTTGGCCGCGCAAGGGCGAGCCGGTCGTGGTGCTCGATTCTTTCGCCGAGAAGCTCGTCGCGCGCGATTCATGGGTCGGCAAGACCGTGGTCTACAAGGCCTACATCGAATCGCTTTACACGCGCGTGGCAAACGTCCTCGCCGATCTCGGGCTCGGCGGCGCGCGCGTCGGTTTCGAGAAGGACGGCTTGAGCATGGTGCACTGGGAGGAAATTCAAGGCGTACTGCCGAAGCTGAAGATGATCAATTGCTCGCGCATGATGGATGAAGTGCGCTGGGTCAAGACGGCCGGCGAGATCAGATTGCAGAAGCAAGCCGCCGATATGCTGGATGACGTTTTGTTCGAGGTATTCCCGACCATCCGTCCCGGCGACAGCGAGCGCGAAGTTCATGCCCGCATTGTCGAAAGCTGCCTACGGCATAGGTTCGGTTGGGTCCACGGCATCCTCAACTCGAGCTCCAATCCAATTATGTACGGCGGCGAAAGCGACGTGAAGTTCAAAAAGGGAGACTTCGTCCGCAACGACTACGTCGCCTACTTCAAGGGCTATGCCGGGCATCAGTCTCGTCTCGCCATTCTGGGCAAGCCGAGCGCGGACCAGCAAAAGGGCTACGCCTTAACGCTGGATATCCACCGCCGCACGATCGAGCGCTGCACTGCCGGCCGCACCGCGGGCGATATCTATCAATTCGTCGTCGATGAGTTCAGGAAGCACGGCATCGAATATCCGGCCTCGCTGGTTGGCCACAGCATGGGTGCCTGGTTCCATCAGCAGGAGCCAGTGCTGCGCAACGGCGGCGAGACCGTGCTGGAAGACGGCATGATTCTCGCAATCGAGCCGCAGCGGCTGCATTGGCACATCCAGGACCTGATCGTGATCGAGCAGGGTAAGCCACGCGTGCTGTCCGACAAATTCCCCATCGATCAGCCTTTTATTATCGATTGAGAAAATGCGTCCGCTAAACCGTCCCGGCTGGCGAAAGTAACCGGTCGGGTTGTCGTCAGCATTGGAGTTGGGCAGATTTTGGTATACAAAATTGTGCGCCCGGACACGGATCGAGCCCGATGCCGGCGGAGTTGGGGCGCTCGTTGAGCTCGTGCAGGTGGAGGTGGTGGTGAGTGAAAAAATCGCGGGAGACTTCACGCCGGATCGTGATCGCGTCGCCGATGCCGACGCGGAAGTGCCGGTCATCGACATCTCGAAGTTCACCTCCGGAGGCATGGAGACGCGCGCCGCGATCGTCGACAAGGTGCGGGACGCGTGCGAGCGCGTCGGGTTTTTGGTGATCACCGGACACGGCGTCCCGGAGGATACGATCGAGCGTACGTTCAAGGTCGCGCGCACGTTCTTTGCCCGTCCGGCCGACGAGAAGCAGCGCATCAAGCGTCCGGGGCCCGGCATCAGCCGCGGCTACAACGGCGTTGCCAGCCAGAGCTTGGCTCGGACCTTGGGCAATGTCACTCCTCCCGATCTGATGGAAAGCCTCGGCTTCGGTCCGCTCGAGATCGGCGATGGTCCCTATTGGCGCGAGGGCTACGGTCCAACCCACTTCCATCCGAACCTGTGGCCCGACGACATGCCCGAGTTTCGCGAGGCGGTGAGCGACTATTGGCGCGCCATGGAAGGACTCTCGACACAGCTGATGCGTGTCTTTGCGCTCGCGCTCGACCTCGAAGAAAATTATTTCGTCAACCGCAGCGACCGTCACGTCACCAACATGCGCATCAACTACTATCCGGCGCAGCAGAACGCCCCAGAGAAAAATCAGCTTAGGGCCGGCTCGCATTCGGATTACGGAGCCTTCACCATCCTACGGGGCGAGAACGCCCCCGGAGGCCTACAGGTGCTGCGGCGCGGCGGCGACTGGGCCGATGTGCCGATGGTGGAGGGCGGCTATATCATCAATATCGGCGACCTTCTGATGCGCTGGACTAACGACCGCTGGGTCTCGACCATTCATCGCGTGATCAATCCGCCGGAAGAAGTCCGGCGCAATACGGATCGCATGTCGATTGCCTACTTCTTCGTGCCGAATTACGACGTCGACGTGAGCTGCATCGAAAGTTGCATGAGCGCTGATCACCCGCCTCGCTACGAGCCGACGACCGCGGGGGGCCATTGGCGTGGAAAAATTCTGGCCTCCCGCCAAATCGCCGATAAAGCAAGTGCGCAAAGCGCGGCCGGGTAGAAAGCCTGCGCTTTATCGATCAAGAGCCGAAAAGAAAACGGCGGCCGCCCGATCGGGCAGCCACCGTTTTGCTGTCTCTGCAATTCCGGATTACTTCGGCACAAAGCCCGGAGCGTAGATGTCTGCCGCCTTGACGCTGCTCTTGAGCGTGTAGGCGCCGGCAATCACGTCGATGGTGCGCTGCAGGCGTCCCTCCTCAATGGTGCCGAGCGACGCGCCCGCAACGGTCGCCAACTGGCCGACTTTCATGGTCTCGTCGCGGGCTACGCCTTCGTCCACTTGGCGGTGATACTTGTGCATGATCGCGCCCGCTTCCGTCGGGTTGGCGATGGCGTCCTTCAGGCCGTGCAGGGTCGCCGCTACGAATCGCTTCACCATGTCCGGGTTGGATTTCAGCGTGCTGTCCATCACGACGATGCCGGAGCCGTAATAGTCGAGGCCGACATCCGCATAGGCGAGCGCCACGACGTCCTTCGGCGCGGCCGCCTTCTTGAGGAGCGGTTCGCCGACTGTGTACTGACCGATGCCGTCGGCGCGGCCGAGCGAGAGCATGCCGGGCAGGGCGTCGCTGCCAGCGACCACCCAGGTCACCTTGGAGGCGTCGATGCCGGCAGCCTTGGCGTAGGCGCCGAACATTTTCGGCACGGCGCTGAAGGCTGTGTCGGCGATCTTCTTGCCTTCAAGGTCCTTCGGCTTTGTGATCCCGGAATCTTTCAGCACGTAGATGGCGTGCGGCGGCTTGGCGTAGATCACCGAGACGAGCTTTATCGGGATGCCGTCATTGGCCTTAGCAAATATGGCGGCAGACGTGTCGGCAAAGCCGAGCTGCGCGGTGCCGGAAGCGACCTGCTTGACCGCATCGCTCGATCCCTGGCCGCGCACGATCTTCACGTCGAGGCCGGCGGCTTCATAATAGCCCTTCTCGAGTGCAACGTAATAATAGGCGTGGCGCCCGTTGAAGCCGAAGTCGGTGATGAAGGTCACGTTGTCCGCGGCAACGGCGCTTTGACTCCAAAAGAGACCCAGTACCGATCCGACCAATGCAACTCGGGTTACGACATGCTGACTAGCCATTTTTGCGCTCCTAGCGCTCGTGTTGGATAATAGCGAAAGCTCGCGACTGTCGTGGCAACCCAGCGCTTCAAGCGGTGCTAAGCGAACCGGAATTCGTTCGCGGGCACACAACCCGCCACTTAATTTAGTATACAAACATTTGGCGTGGAGTCACGGCTCCCGGCGAGCCGACTTGCCTTTGCGTTTCGCCGAGGCAGCCTCGCCACGACTCCTAAATCGGCAGGGCCGGCGTGGCAGCGTTCGTCGAATGAATAAAACAAAAAATTCGGAGAGACCGCCGCGAGGCGGGTTTTCTGTTTGCATGTCCGCTTGTGGCCCTTAGCGGACGCCTCGATTTGCACTGCACGAGGCTGCTTTTGGGGTTAAAGCGGACATCGCTTTTGATGATTGGACCGACCGGTTTTTTTGTGATCGCCGGTCGCAAACAATGTTGCTTTCGGGGGTAAAGCGGAAATGACCTTTTGCGCTGCACATGTCAGCTTTTGACCCAAAGCGGACATCATCTGCTCTGGGCCAGTCGGAAGCCGAACAGCACTATAATCAACCCGGTCAATTGCAGGGCAGTTGGCGGCTCACCGAGCGCTAGCCATCCAATCAACAGTACAAATGGTGGCACCAGCGAAACAAACACTGCTGCACGTCCTGCACCCAATATCTGGATGGAACGAACGAACAGATAAGTTGCGACAGGTCCCGCCAGCACGCCCTGCAGAACCGCCTGCAGGAAGTTTTCCCGCAATCCAAGCACGACCACATGATCGAACCCGCCAAGAGCCCAATAGGCAGGCATCGCGAACAATGTCAGCGCGCTGATGACCATTGCGGCAGGAAGTGCCGAGATGCGCCACAACCGAAGCAATGTTCCGAAGGTACCGAACATAAGCCCGGCCAAAACAAATATAAGATCTCCGGCAACCCCGTGGACGCCAATCGCGACCACCGCCTCACCGCCAATCACCACTAGTCCGCAAACAATAATAAGCGCGCCAACGGCCCGCTTTGTGATGAACTTCTCGCCTAGCCAAAGCGTCGCGAGTAGCAGCCCGGCGAGCGTTGCGCAGGATGGCGAGATCACCCCGCCGTGTCCGAGCGGTGCCAACAAGAGCCCCGAGTAGCTTATGATCGCGAAACCAGGACCTCCAAGAACGGCCAATAAGATCCCACGACCCCAGCCGATGCCGTTGAGGTCGCTGATGCCACCGCGTACTACGAACGGTAAAAACGCGACCCCAGACCAGAGATAGCGGTGAACGGTAAGATCGATCGGCGAAAATCCGACGTTGAGGCCATGACGAACTCCGACAAATCCTGCCGCCCAGAATAGCGACGCCCCAATGCCGCAGATAACGCCGAAGGCGGTTGAGTTGAAGCGGCTCGTTGGGCCCAAAAGGTCACCGCGGGACATAGCAGTCCCGTATAGAACAACGCTTTTGGGAGGACCACATTCGTCGCTGCTCAATGTCCGCTATTGGCACAAAGCGGACATGGCGTTTTGCACTGCACATGTCTGCTTTTGACCCAAAGCGGACATGGCTATTGCATTGTGCTCCGCCGATTTCGGAATTGGAATGGTTCAAACTTGGATGTCTTGCGCAAACCTGGGGAATAGCGCCAAAGCGTTCTCTCGCTCGATTTGGCGGCGAGTCGTGGCGTCCCAACCGTCGAACATTTCGAATGCTGTGATCAGAGATTTGACATCCTGGACGGGATTGCGGTGGCGCGAAAATGGAAAATCGCTTCCGAACAGGATGTGGGTGGGGTCGGCCAACTCCATGAGACACTTCAATGGGCCGGGAGCGCACGCTTCAGCGACATCATAGTAAACGCCGCGCAGCGCGGAAGCGACGGTGCCGCCGGGGAGGCGATCCGCAAGTTTTGGATTATGATTCATAGCGCTCATCCGATAGATCAGAAAGGGGATCGTGCCGCCCCCATGCGGCAGAATCCATTTTATGTTCGGGAATTTTGCGAAGGTGCCGTTCCAAAGTAAGTTGTGAACGGCACGCGTAGTATCCAACACCAGTTCCGTCAGGCCGGAAGGATAGCTATAGGCTGGCATATTGGTGGCTTGATTGCGCAGGGGATGGATAAAGACGACCGTGTTTCGTCGATCGAGCTCGGCATAGAGCTCATCTTCCTCCAACTGTCCCAAATGTCGTCCGGCCACATGACTTAAAAGGCAGACGCCGTCGAGCCTAAGCGTATCAAGCGCGTGCTCCGCGGCATGGATCGCGCCCTCGACATCCGGTAAGGGCAGAATTGCGAAAGCGCCGAAGCGATTAGGATGATCACTCACCATCCGGGCGGATTCTTCGTTGCACTGGCGCGCGAGGCGCTGCGCGAATACGGGGTCTCCGAAATACACGCCCGGAGACGCAATCGAGTTGATGGCAATTCTGATCCCCGCTAGGTCCATAAGCTCGAGTTGAGATCCCACGCTCCACTCAGCCCAGGGGTTTTCCCCACTGCCGTGAATGCCGACGCTTTCCAGTGCACGTTTGTAATATTCGGGAATTGGATGTTGGTGGGTATCGATCAACGGGCCGTGAGACATCGGAGTTTGCCATTCCATGAGAAGTTAGTGGGTTCGTCGAAGGAGTAGACTAGTGCAGATCCTGGGCCCACGGCATCAGTACGCGTTCGGCGGCCGCGACCACAGAGAAGAGAATAATTCCGATCAAGCTCAGCCAAATAAGCGCAGCCCACGCGAGGGGGCCGTCGAGTTGAGAATTGGCGCTCAATAGCAGATTGCCAAGCCCGCTGGCGGAACCGACGAACTCGCCAATCACGGCGCCAACCACCGCAAGAGTGATGGCGACCTTGGCGCCTGCGAATATGAACGGAAGCGCTGCGGGCATTTGCACCTTGAAAAACACTTGCGCGGGCGAAGCCCGCAGTGAGCGCGCAAGCTCAAGCAATCCTGATGGAGTCGCCTGCAAACCGGTCGCGGTATCAACTACGACAGGGAAGAAAGCGACGAGAAAGGCGAGCGCTAGCTTCGATTCGATGCCCAAGCCAAACCAGACCAATATGATTGGAGCGATAGCAACCTTGGGAATCGATTGAGTCGCCACCAGCATCGGATAGAGAGCGAGATTTAGCGCGCGAGAATTGGCAACGCACACCGCGAGTGGAATGCCGATGAGCAGGGCAAGAAAAAACCCGGCAATCGTTTCAAATAGCGTCGGCCAAGTCTCGGCCAACAACACGTCATAGTCCTTAATCGAGGCCAGCACGATGTCGAGGGGGCTTGGGAGCACGATTCTGGGAATGCCCGACAAGGCGGTGTATGTCTGCCAAATTACCAAAATGCCGGCGAGCCCGATCACTGGATACATCGAACGTCGAAGCCGCTCCCAACTCATCGCGTAATCCCTAACGCGCGTCCCGCGCGATGCTCGAGATCGGTGAACTCAGGGGTGTAGCGAATTTCGGGTTTGCGAGGGTACGGCAGACCGACTTCGATAAAATCGGCGATCACCGCGGGCCGTTTGCTAAACACCGCCACGGTGTCGGAAAGATAGACGGCTTCGCTGATGCTGTGCGTCACAAGTATAATTGTTGCGTTCGTCTTTGTGCGCACGTCAAGCAGAAGATCCTGCATTTCCATGCGCGTGAGCTCGTCGAGGGCGCCGAAAGGCTCATCCATTAGCAACAATTTCGGCCGGTGCACGAGGGCACGGCACAAGGCGACACGCTGCTGCATGCCACCAGAAAGTTGCGCCGGATAAGCCTGCTCGAATCCTGAAAGGCCGACCAAGGAAATGATCTCGAGCGCGCGGTCCCGAGCTTGCTTGGAACTCTCTCGACCGATTTCGAGTGGAAACAGCACATTTTTCAAGACCGTTCGCCAGGGCATCAAATTCGCCTGCTGAAACACGATGCCAAAATCTGGATGCGGACCCGTAACGTCCTTGCCGTTGATCTGTACCGTTCCGCTCGTGAATGGAATAAGTCCAGCGACAATACGCAAAAACGTCGTCTTTCCGCATCCGCTTGGCCCAATTAGGCTGACGAATTGGCCGATACCGAGATCAAAGGAAATCGTGTCGATTGCGACAATTGTGTCGTGAACGGTCGGCCTAAACTCCTTGCGCACCGCCACAAAGTGCCCGAAGGTCGGAACGACGGCGCCGAGATCGGTGCGCTCACGCATCAACGCTTGGGCCATCTGCCGTTAAGTGCGCCGCCACTCATGGCATTATTGGTGGGTCCGGGAGGTACCCTTGGACGTAAAGATCGGTCGCTGCCGGTGGGGCCCCGTTTACCCCTATATATTTGACGACGAAATCGACGTTCGACTTAATGCGCGCCGGATCGAACCAGCCGAGTCCGTGCTTTTCGACGTCGGGCGTAACGACCAAGTGGCGTACGATCTCGATCTCTGCTTTGACAACGTCCAGTTTGAGGCTCGGAAGCATTTTGATTTCGTCTGCCGCCGCCTTGTCGGGATGATCGAGCGTGAATTTAAGGCCCTTAAGCGAGGCGCGCACGAAGCGTTTCACAACGTCTGGATTCTTTTCAAGGTAGTCCTCGCGCACGCCGATCCCATTCGAATAAATGTCGAGGCCGTGATCTCCGGGCAGAAACGTCTGCAGTTCTGCGTGTGCCTCCTTGGCGCCGGCTTGCAGGCCAGGCTGAGACATCACGAAGAATTCGATTGAGGGAACCTTTCCTGTCAGTAATGCGCTTGCGCGTGCAGGCGGTGCGATATTCACAACGTGCAGCGTATTGGGATCTAGTCCCTGCTGGGCCATGAATCCCGCGAGTATTTTCGGCGTGAAGCTGCCCGAGCCGCTACCAAGCGTCAGCCCTTCGAGCTGCTTGGCAGTCGTTACATTGGCGCCGGGGTTCAGGCTGAAAACAGCAATCGGCGCTTTTTGATAGTTCACCGCAACCATTTTGACTTTGACGCCGTTGGCCCGCGCCAAAGTCAATTCGGGGGGTGCCATAAACCCGAGATTCGCCGTGCCCGATGCGACAGCTTGAATTGATTCTGCGCCGCCTTGTCCGGGGATAATGGTGACGTCGAGACCTTCCGCTTTGTAAAAACCTTCAGCGATGGCCGCGTACCAAGGGGCGTGACGTCCGAGCGGTATGAAGTCGAGACTGAAGATGACTTTCGTCAGCGGCTTGTCTTGCGCTACGGCTGGGAGGACGGGGGCGGCAGTCATGGCTGCAAATGCAGTGATGACTATCTTGGAGGTTTTGAGAATACGGCCCATCTTTTTCCTCTCTTGCGACACGCAAAATCCCCAGCGAATTCCAGACTGTCCGAAATCAAACTAGGCGTCAATATTTTCGAAAATATATTTGATTATCGCCAAGGTATGCGATACTCGACTGAAAGCGTTCTGAAATTCGGGACCCCATGATGGCAGTTCAAACC
Source organism: uncultured Alphaproteobacteria bacterium (assembly GCA_963736275.1). GTDB lineage: Bacteria > Pseudomonadota > Alphaproteobacteria > Rhizobiales > Xanthobacteraceae > Pseudolabrys. The sequence continues at coordinate 15,986 of CAVTOP010000020.1, read as the reverse complement.
ACCGCCAAGCCTGCGCGTTCGATCCGCGTCGAGGAGACGATCGAGGCGACTCTTGGCGCGGCTGTATTTCGGCAGATCCGCGCCGATATCATCAGCTGCCACCTGAAGCCCAACGAGAAGCTACGTGTCGAAGCCCTCCGTGAGCGCTACGGCGTTGGCGGCAGCCCGATCCGGGAAGCTTTGATGCGGCTGGAAACCGAAGGGCTGGTCGAACTCGAGCAGAACAAAGGTTTTCGCGTCTCCGCGGTGTCTCAGGAGCGGTTGATCGACGTGATGAGGCTGCGCATCGAAATCGAAGGCTTGGCGTTGCGCTGGTCGATCGAGAAGGGTGATGTGAATTGGGAAGCCGACCTGCTCGGTGCGTTTCATCGGCTCTCACGCCAGACCAAGATGAGCAGCGACGGCGCAACGATCGACCCGACTTGGGCCAAGGAACATCGCTCATTCCATGCCGCTCTGGTCGCGGCCTGCGGCTCGCTGACACTCATGACTATCCGCGAAGGACTATTCGACCAGGCCGCTCGGTACGTCGCCTTGTCGGTGGCAGCGCGGGCCATTCGGCGCAACGACATCGCAGAGCACGAGCAAGTCATGCAAGCGGCGTTGGATCGTGATATTTCGCGGGCTGTGAAGCTCAACAGCGAGCACATCGACAGTACGACCAAGAAGGTTCTGAAATCGCTGGCGCAGCGAGGCCGCGCGCCGGAAATGGTATCCATCGGAAAGGTAGCGCGATGAGTGAAGGGAAGTTGACGTGGCGGCAGCGCATTGACGATGCGCGTGCTGAAGGTCTCGCGGCCCGCGAATATTTTGTCATTTTCACCAAGCCGAAAGCCGGCAAAGAAGCGGTGCAGCGTCATCTGGCGATCCACCTCGAATATCAGCGCGATCTTGAGCGGCGCGGCATCATTGTCGCCGCTGGTCCTCTATCTGATGAGGCGGGGCAGGAATGGACCGCGCGCGGCCTGATCGTGATACGCGCGGACTCCCTTCAGGCAGCGCGTGCGATTGCCGATGCCGACCCAATGCATCGCGACGGCGTTCGGACTTACGAAATCATGCCCTGGCTGATGAATGAAGCGAGCTTCACGCTGAAGGTCAGCCTGGCCGCGCAAACAATCGAGTTCGCATGAGCGGCAATGCGCCGATTTCTGTCTCGGCAAAAGAACTGCAGGCGTTCGTTGGTCGTCTTTTCGTTGCCGGCGGGCTTTCGGCCCAAGCCGCGGATACGGTGGCGAAAGGTCTGGTCGACGCCGATCTGGAAGGCCTGCCGTCGCACGGCGTGATGCTAGCGGACATGTACCTCGATCGCCTGCGCCACGGCTCGGTGTCGGCGCGCGAGAGTGCCGACGTTATTTCCGATCGCGACGGCGCCGTGGTGCTCGATGCTGGTCATGCCTTTGGACATCTGGTTGGTGACCAGGCGATGGCGATTGCGATTGAGCGCGCGCACGAGTTTTCCGCGGGTATCGTGGCAGTGCGGCATGCGTTTCACTTTGGGGCGGCGCGCCGCTACGCGTCGCGGGCCGCCGATCGTGGCTGCATCGGCATCGTTATGTGCAACACCCGGCCCTTGATGCCTCCGCCAGGCGGGGCTGAACGCATGGTTGGCAACAACCCGATTGCCATCGCGGTCCCTGCCGGCAGTGGCGGTCCTATCGTGCTTGATATGGCTACGAGCGAGGCGGCGATGGGGAAGATTCGATTGGCGGACAAGGCGGGCCAATCAATTCCGCCGAATTGGGCGGCGCGCGCCGACGGCAGTGTGACGACCGATCCAAAGGAGGCGATTAAAGGCATGCTGTTGCCGGCAGCCGGTCCCAAGGGCTTTGGCCTTGCGGTCATAATCGATCTCATGTGTGGCTTGCTCAGCGGCGGGGCGAGCGGCGCAAACGTCAAACCGCTCTATGGGGACGCTTCTATCCCCTACGATTGTTCACAACTTTTCATAGCCATCGATATTGGCCGGTTTTGCGATATTTCCGTGTTCCGATCGAAGTCGGAAGCGGCCGCTGATAGGATCCGCGAGAGCAAGCGCGCGCCGGGTGTCGCCCGCCTTTTCGCGCCGGGCGATCCGGAATGGGTCGCGCGGAAAAACGCCCGCGATCAAGTCAACCTCGAACCCACTGTGATCGCCAAATTGATTGAAATGGCCGGTGCGCTGCGCGTCTCGGCAGAGCCATTTGTCAATGTTGGATCAAGCGCAGCCGGAATGGAACAACATGCCAAAACGTGAAGTGACATCTGACGCCGTCCGAAAGCCGATCGGCGTCTTTTCTCAAGCGACCGTCATCGAGGCAAAGGGGCGCCTTGTCTTTGTGTCCGGAATGACTGCTCGCCGGGCGGATGGCTCGATCGCAGGTATCGGGGACATCGAGGTTCAGACCCGCCAGGTTTGTGAAAACATCAAGGCGGCCATGGAGGCAGCCGGCGGCACGCTCGATGACGTATGCCGGGTCGATGTGTACGTTCGAAACATGGAGCACTTTGACAAGATTCACAAAATTCGCAGCCAATACTTCAAGCCCCCGCTGCCGGCTTCGACGATGGTCGAGGTCACCAAGATGGTCTCGGCGGAATACCTGATCGAGATAAACGCAATTGCGGTCATTGCGGATTGAACGAAGGCCAGGGCGATGACGGACAGATTTGGACTCGAACTTGCTGCCGAACGCGGCCTCATGTTGGGTGAAGTTGGTCAAAAAATCCTGATCGAGAACGAATATATCCGCATGTGGGAAGTTCGTCTTGCTCCGGGCGAGACGATCGATTTTCACATTCACTATCATCCGTATCTGGTGATCTCCTTGGGCGGTGGGGAAAACCAGATCGAGACGATTTTCGGCAACAAGATAAAAACAGATGAGCCGTTTGGTTCATTTGTCTTCATCAACGAGATGCGAGCCGTTCATCGGCTGACAAATCATGCGGACGTTCCGTACATTTCGCGTTTGATTGAACTGAAGCAGTCCCGTTGGTCTGCGAAGGAAGGCGAAGACGCATGATTTCGGCGAATGAGCATGGCGGTTGGGATGTGCACATGCACATCGTGCCAGCTGCCCTGGTCGCCGCGGCCGAAAAAGGCCGATACGGAATGCAAAAACTCGGGATGTCGCTCAAGATTTGCGGCCACGGAGTTCCGCTGCACCCAATCTCGGAAATAGGCAAACTCGTCGACCGCATGCAGTCGGATCACCTGGATGGCGCGATCGTATCAGTGCCGCCGCCACTGTTTCGACCGGATCTGGGCGACGACGACCGGCGAAGCTACGCGGCGTTGATCAACGATAGCTTGCTCACGATGTGCCAATCTGCTCACCGATCCTTGCGACCGTTCGCCTACTTGCCGGCGGAAAGCCCGGAGCTCTGTGCTGAAATCGCCTCGGGACTGGATCGGCAGTGGGCCGGCGTCGAGATGGGAACGGAACTGGGAGCACTCTCTTATGCATCGCCGCGTTTCGACGCGCTCTGGCACACGCTCAGCGACCTGAAGCTTCCCTTGTTTATTCATCCGGGCGTGAGCCCAGACGAACGGCTCGAGCCGTTCTACATGACCAATCTTCTGGGCAATCCCTTCGAAACGACGATCGCCGCGGCCAACCTCGTTTTCGGCGGGGTCATGTATCGTTTCCCCGGCCTAAAAGTCATTCTCGCGCATGGCGGCGGCTGCGTTGCCGCTCTTTATGGGCGATGGGAATGCGGCGCCACTACGCGGCGCCCGGGAATTCCGGACCTGCCAATGACGCCGCTTGATGCAATCCGTCGCTTCTACGTTGACACGCTGGTGCACTCGGCGCCGTTCCTTGAAACCATTCTCAAGGTCTTTGGCGAAGATCGTGTCTTGCTCGGGAGCGATTGGCCCTTCCCGATGGGAGCACCATCCGCGGATCATGATATCAGGGAATTGGCACCGAAATTGCGACGCCGCATTCGCAGGACAAATGCCGAAGAGGTGTTCGCGTTTCGGCTTCCAACCTACACGGAGAACTCGCATGACCGCCACTGAGGCACCGAAGCTCGAAGAACTCTTGATTCAGTCGGAGAGCCTGCCATGGCGTGAAAAATCGCTCAAAGGAATCTCCGAGAAGATGCTTTGGCGCAATGAGGAAACCGGAGCTTCCATTGCTCTGATCAAGTTCGACAAGGGGGCCGGGATTCCTCAGCCGCACTACCACGCGTCCAATCAATTTATGTTTTGTCTTAAAGGGCGTTACGAATATACGTCGACCGGTGTCACGCTGACCCCTGGTACTTTCTATTGCAATCCGAAAGGCAATGTCCACGGTCCGGCGACAGCACACGAAGAAACCGTCGTCGTCGAGATGTATGACGGGCCGCACTACCCAGAGCGGCCTTCGTGGTACACCGACGACCGGGACGCGCAGTAGAGGAGCCATTCCATGCCGGACCGCATCTGGGACAAATTTCTCACCGAGCGCGACCGTCAAGTCTTTGCCGCATCCGGCTTCCGCAATCGCGCCGGATTTGGGTCGCGGCCGGCGCTGCTTATCGTTGATGTCAATTACGGCTTCGTCGGTGACCGGCCCGAACCCATCCTGGAATCGATAAAGCGCTGGATGCATTCGTGCGGGTCGGACGGGTGGCGAGCGGTCGCCGCCATCAAGAAATTACTGATTGCGGCGCGCGCCAAAAAAATACCCGTCATCTACACGTCTGGTGACCGCAGGCTTGACGGCTGGGATCAGGGGGTCTGGGCCGCCAAAAACAATCGCGCGAAGAAGGATTATCTCGGGGTGAAAGTCGGCACCCTGCGCGGCAACACTATTGTTCCGGATATCGCGCCAGAACCGCAGGACATCATCATCGGAAAGCACAAGCCGAGCGCTTTTTTCGGCACGCCGCTATCGAGTTTCCTAGTTCAATTGCAGTGTGACAGCGTGATTGTGACCGGCACGACGACGTCAGGCTGCGTGAGGGCGACCGTCATCGATGCCTTCTCCCTGAATTATCGCGTGATTGTCGCCGAGGAAGGGTGCGCGGACCGTTCCGAAGCGTCGCATGCGATCAATTTGTGCGACATGGACGCCAAGTACGGGGACGTCATCGGGAACGAAGCGATTATCCAATACATTCAGGGGCTGCCCGAGGGGTTGTTCGACCTTCCGGCTGGGGATCCTGAGGCTGCATTGCGGTTCTCGCCGCGGACCGCGGCAGCTGAGTGATGCGCAAAGCCCTTACGCTTTCATCATGACCGTGTTCGACTTTCCATTGAGGCAGCACGAGCCATTCCCTGCCAAGATACGGGGCAAACTTCCGCCGCTGCTCGAACGCGCTCTGGTCGGATGGAGAGCGTCGCTGGAAGAGCCGTACCGCGGCATTTCGGTGGGCGGGATGATCGAACGCGATCTTTATCGTTTCGATCCGGACCAGCCGCCATGCCGAAATTCATTTGTGGCCGTCACGAATCTCCTCAATCAGCTCAACGACAAGCAGAGGCGCCTGATCAGCTTTCCACTCGAATGCAAGGAGTGGCGTTCTTGGTCGAACGTTCATCCGTATGTGATGCGTCATGGCATTTGCCTTGACGACCTCGTTCCGTCGCAGCGCGATAGCATTTTTACGCTCATGCAGCAGGTCTTGAGCCCGGAGGGCTTCGAAACCGCTCGCGGCATCATGAGGCTGAGCGAATATAACCGCGCCGTCACGGGGCGACCGGAAGAGTACGGAGAATACCTCTACTGGTTCAGCCTGATGGGTGAACCATCCGAACACGAGCCGTGGGGCTGGCAGATCGATGGGCACCATCTCATCGTCAATTGCCTGGTGATCGGCGGACAAATTGTCCTAGCACCCGTCTTTATGGGTGCCGAGCCGGTCAGCGCCGGTGCGGGCCAGTACGCCGGCCTGCGTGTTCTTCAAGAGGAAGAGGCGGCAGGACTTTTGGTTATGCGGTCGTTGACGCCAGAGCAACGGCAATCGGCGATCATCGCAACGGAGCCGCCGGCGGACGTGTTTGCCGGAGCTTTCGCTGACAACGTCGAGCTTCCCGTTCAGGGCGTTCGATTTACCGACTTAACGGCGCAGCAGCAAACGCTTCTCCGCGCGCTGATCGACGTCTACTTAGGTCGCATGCCTGTAGTGAAAGCGAGCGCCAAACGCTGCGAAATCGAAGAGCACATCGCCAGCACCTATTTTTGCTGGATGGGCGGGTTTGGCGATGATGACCCATTTTATTATCGCGTTTTCAACGCCGTGCTACTGATCGAATTCGGGCACTTGTCTGGTCTTGTTTTCGATAACCCACAGCCGACACGCAATCACATTCACACGATTATTCGTGCGCCGAATGGCAATGACTATGGCAATGCATTGCTGCTCAACTATCGCAAGCAGCGCGGTCTGCGGCCATGAGCCGCGAGCTTCCAATCACATTCGCCTGTGGGCCATACGACCGCATGGAGGCTTTGCGCGGTGGCGATGTCAAGATCGAGGGCGTCGCAATAACCTATCGGGCGATTCAACCAGCCCCGAAGATCTTCCGCGAGATGATCGAACGGCGCGCCTTCGACGTCGCGGAAATGTCGCTCTCCACGCATTTTATCGAGCGGTCCCAAGGGCGTTTTCCCTTTGTCGCAATTCCCGTCTTCCCTTCTCGCGTATTTCGTCATGGCTTCATCTTCATCAGCCGAAACTCGCGAATTGCTGAGCCATCTGACCTGAATGGAAAAAGGATCGGGCTTGAAGGATACAAACAGACGGCTTCAGTTTGGATTCGTGGTCTTCTATCGGAAGAGTACGGTGTAGACTTGTCCGGCGTCCACTGGCTTGAGGGGTCGCTTGAGAAAGACGACATTGTTCAGGGCCATACGATCGAGGCTCTACCGGGGGTCAGGATAGACCCCATTCCGGTCGGGACCTCGCTGTGCGAGATGCTTGTCGCTGGCGAAATCGACGCAATCATTGGTCCGCGCACGCCGTCGGCTCTTGCAGCCGGTGCCGTCACGCGCTTGTTCAGCAATTACCGTGCGATGGAAGAGGATTACTTTCGCCGTACCGGAATTTTTCCGATCATGCACACGTTGGTGATCAGGCAAGAACTCCATGAAGAACAGCCTTGGCTGGCGCGAGCGCTTTTTGAGGCCTGTGTGAAATCGAAATCGATCGCCCTCGAGCAAATGCGATTTTCGGGAGCCATGCGGTACATGCTGCCTTGGCTCTACGACGACATTGAAGAAATTGATCGGCTGTTCGGCGGCGATCCTTGGCCGTATGGCGTCGAGCCAAACCAGCCAGCACTTGACGCTCTGGCCCGTTACTTGCTCGCGCAAAAGCTGGTACCCGCGCCCGTGGCTTGCGATCAAATGTTCGTGGCGACGTGACAAGACATTTTGTCATTGAACGGCCGCAGCCAGTTTGGAAGTGGCGAGAACTTTAGCTTCCACAACCTGATGGTCTGCGGAGACAATTGAAGATATTCGAAACCAAATTATATTATCGAAAATCTATTGACGCGGAAGTTTTCGTTCACGATGATGATGTTGGGTTCGGTCGTGTTCGAAATGATGTCTCCCAGCGAAGAAACTGTCGCTATCGACGCCGTTTTTCGGCCGCGCCGGATTGCTGTCTTTGGCGCTTCCGCCGATCCCAAAAAATTCGGTTCTCAAGTTCTTCGTAATTTGCAGACGTCTGGTTTTGCGGGTGAGTTGTTGCCGATTTCGCGCTCTTCGCCTGAAATCGGGGGCATCAGGTCTCACGGGTCGCTTCGCGAGTTGCCCGAAGCCGTCGATCTCGTTCTGCTCAGCGTTCCGGTCCAGCACGTCGCGGCGGCCGTAGAAGACGCCGCGGCGACTTCGGCCAAAGCGGCTGTCATTTTCACGGCCGGGTTTCAGGAAATCGGGGCTACCGGGCGCGCAATGCAAGATGAAGTGCTACGCAAAGCCGGCGGCAAGGTGCGGCTGATCGGACCAAATTGCTTAGGCATTCGCAATTTCCGTCTGCCGATGAACGCATCGCCGTCGGGACAGAAGGGGCCCCCACCAGGAAATATCGCATTCATTTCGCAGAGCGGCGCGTTTGGTAACGCCGCGATGGCCGCGCTTAGCGAGGCCCGCGTCGGGCTTTCGAAGCTCGCAAGCGTTGGAAATATGGCGGATCTGACACACGCCCATATCTTCCGCTATTTGATCGATGACCCGGAGACCGAAGTAGTCACCGCATTCGTGGAAGGCGTGCCGGACGCTTCGGCCTTTCTGGATGCCGTCAGTGCGGTTGCACGTGTCAAGCCGATTATCATTCTCAAGGGAGGGCGTTCAAAGTCTGGGCAGCGCGCGGCCTTGTCGCACACAGGCTCGCTCGCCGGCGACGGTCGCGTCTGGGACGCGCTGTTGCGTGAAGCGGGTGCAAATATTGCAACCAGTAGCCAGGAGCTTTTCGACGCAGCCTCCGCTTTTGCTCGTCACGGCAGACAAACTATTTCGGGCTCGCGTGCCGCGATTTTTTCGCTCGCAGGGGGTCCCGGCGTCGTTGCGGCTGATCACTGCGACTCTTATGGCATTGAGCTGCCTCCCCTCGAAGAGAAGTTGCAGGCGCTGAGATCAATCGTTCCCCCTTATGCGGCGCTCGGCAATCCGGTCGAAGTGACGGGTCAAACGAAACGTGAGCACCTCGCGACCTGTGCGCAAGCGATCATCGAACAACCTGAAGTCGATGCGTTGATAGGGATCGCTATAGGGCTAGATTTCAAAGAATTTGCGGACTCGCTGATCGTCGCAAACCGAACAAAGCCGGTTGTTGCCTGTGTCGTCGCCGAGAACAGCGAAAATCTGCTGGCTGAGGGAGGCGTGGCCAACTTTCGGTCCGTCGACCGTGCCGTGCGTGCACTTCGCCACCTTATGACTCGGACTGGGACCAAACTGACCGACAAGCCGCAAGCGCCGACGATCGAAGCGCATTCTCTTCCCGCCGGGACCCTCACTGAGGCCGTGTCGAAGGCGTTCCTCGGCGATTACGGTCTGCCCGTGACTAGGGAAGTTGAAGCACCGGATGCAGTTGCCGCAGTCTCCGCGGCTGACCAAATCGGTTATCCCGTCGCCCTCAAGGTGTCCTCCGCCGCCATCGTGCACAAGTCTGACGTTGGCGGCGTCACGTTAGATTTAAAAGACGCGACGGCGGTACAATTGGCCGCGCGGGCAATGATTTCCAAATTCCCCGACGCTTCTCTTTTGGTGCAGGAGATGATTCCGAAGGGCCTGGAGTTCATTGTTGGCGCCCGCCGTACAAAGGAAACCGGAGTAATACTTATGGTGGGCTTTGGCGGCGTGCTCACCGAAGTGCTTGACGACGTCATCTTCTGCCGCGCACCCGCATCCGCCGAGGCCGTCGAAGCCGGCCTGCGCGCTTTGCGTTCGCAGGCGCTTCTCAGCGGTTATCGCGGCGACCCGCCAGTTAACCGCAAAGCATTAGCCGATCTGGCGGCACAGGTTTCGGCTATCGTTGCCGCCAATCCATCGATCATCGAAGTTGATCTCAATCCGGTGATCGCTACTGAAGGACGACTGGTAGTTGTCGACGCGCTGATCCGTACTGAACCTGCGTAGCGCAAGAGGAGAATAGCTTGAAGGCTGCAATCATAGGCACCGGTGAGGCCGGTTATGTGCGCCGTGCGGGTCCTGATCAATCGACACATACATTTCTTCGCGACGCGGTCGTCAATGCGTTGAAGGACGCCGAGCTGAAGTTGTCAGATGTTGATGGTCTGGCAATTTGCTCGTTCTCGATAGAGCCGGACAGGGCGATCGACATGGCCTGGCGCTTCGGCATGTCGTTACGCTGGCTGCTCCAGGACACGAATGGCGGGTCGTCTGGCATCAACATGCTCGGGCATGCAATGCGAGGAGTAGAAGCGGGCGCTGCTTCGGTAATCGTGGTAGTGGCCGGCGACGCGATCAATCCCGAAGGCGTCGCAAAGCTTTCATCGAATTATAACCGCGCGGTTCGCGATCATGTCGCTCCGTTGGGGCACGGCGGTCCCAATTCGCTTTTCGCCATGCTTACCCAACGTCAGATGAAAAAGACCGGTATGACGAAGGAGGACTACGGCCACCTTGTGCTTGAGCAGCGACGGTGGGCCGGAAAGAATCTGGGCGCCGTCTATCGCCAACCGATGACAATGGACGAATATCTTAATGCTGCGATCGTGGCCGATCCCCTGACGCGATATGACTGTGTCCCCTCGGTCAGTGGTGCGAGCGCGATCGTTGTTTCGACTGCGGATCGCGGTCCCTCGCACCGGTCGCCGGTGTGTGTCCGCGCGCTGCGTCAAAGCTTTAACTACGACCACCAGCAAGGGGATGGCCTGACCACGGGTTTGTCGACGATTGCCGATGAATTCTGGGCCGCGGCCGGCGTCGCTCCGGAAGATATCGATGTTGCCGCCGCTTACGACGATTACCCGGCGATGGTCTTCGCCCAACTTAATGATCTGAAGTTGATTCCAGGCGGCGATCTGCCGCGTTTCGCGCGCAATGTCATCGCCAAAGATAAATTCCCGGTCAACACGTCAGGCGGCCTGCTGTCGGCGGGGCAGGCAGGTGCCGCGGGCGGCCTCAACGGCACCGTCGAAGTGTGCCGGCAGCTCATGCACTGCGCGGGCGGTCGTCAGGTTGCGAACGCCCGACTGGGCGTGATCAGCGGTTATGGCATGGTCCTGTATCGTTACGGCGCCTGCGTTGGTGCAGCTGTTTTGGAGCGCGCCTCATGAAGCCTGGACTTCAGCTGAAAAAATGCACGGTCTGCCAGTCCGCATATTTTCCGGTGCGGTTTATCTGTCCGCATTGCGGCGCATCCTCGTGGGAAGACGATGTGGTGCTAGACGGTGTCGTCGAGCAGATGACCACGGTGAGGCACGCGGCAGGTCGCGACAATTGGGAGCCGCACTACATCGCGTGCGTACGGACGTCCAAGGGCCAGATGATCAACGCCGGCCTTGAGGAGCCTCTGCCGGAACAAACCGCGGTTCTGCTTTTTGATCGGGACGGATCCCCGATCGCCCGCAAACGATAGAGACGAACCGACATGGTCAAAGTGCAGAAGGCGTTCCGTCTAATCGGTTTTGCGGTGATCGCGTTTTTTTCGCTCGCCGCCCGAAGCGAGATCAAAGCCCAAACGGACGAGTTTCCGAATCGTTCAATCCAATTGGTCGTGCCGTTCACGCCGGGGGCCTCGACCGATCTTGCTGCACGTTTTCTCGCACCTTACCTTAGCGACGAGCTGGGCAAGCCCGTTCTTGTCGAGAATCGGCCCGGCGCGGGTGGCATCGTCGGGGCGAGTTACGTCGCCAAGGCCAAGCCGGACGGGCACACACTTTTGGTCGCAAGCAGTACCGTTTTGCAAAGCCCGCTGCTGCAGCAAACTCCGTCATTCGACGCCTCGACGAATTTCGCGGCTGTCACGGCTGTGCTGCAGCATCCCTTCTCGGTCGTGATCAGCTCAAAACTGCCGGTCCACACGCTGGCGGAATTTGTTGCCTATGCGAAGGCCAATCCAGGCAAGCTCAACACGGCATCGCTGGGTGGATTCAGCGATGTGCTCAGCGCGATGTTCATCCATGATGCCGGAATTCAGGCTCAAATCGTTCCATATCGTGGCGCCGCCGAAGCGATGATCGGGCTGATCCGCGGAGACTCGCACCTGTTGTTCACTGTTTATGGTGCCGTTCAGGGGCAGATTGCGAGCGATCAGGTTCGGCTCATTGGTGTGACTAGCGCCAACCGGAGTTCGTTGTTGCCGGATGTTTCTACCCTCGCGGAATTGGGCTTGAAGGGTTTCGACGTGATCAACGTCATCGGAATTTTGGCGCCCGCGGGAACACCCGGACCCGTCGTGGATCGACTGAGCAAGCTCGTTGCCAAGGTTATGAGCACGCAGGCTGGGCGTGACTTTGTCAAATCGACCAGCACTGATCCTGTCAGCGATTTCTCGCCGGGATATTACGCGGCAATGATCGCGGCGGCTGACAAGAAATATCGGCAAGTGATCGACGAACTTCACATCGCCAAACAGTGAGGGCAAGAAAATGACGTTACACCGTGTGCCGAGGTTGCTTCGCACAATGCTATGCGCGGCAATGATTGTTCTTCCGTCGGTCACCTATGCACAGGGCAAAAGAATTTCTGGTCAAACCATTCGTTTCGTTGTCGCGTTTGCGCCAGGCGGAGGCGCCGACATTGTAGCGCAATTCGTCGCTGATCGGATGTCGAATGTTCTCGATCAGAACGCGATAGTCGAGAATCGGCCGGGAGCCGCCGGAGTCATTGCGGCACATCAAGTGGCGAGCGCGGATCCCAATGGCCTGACCATTCTCGTTGCCTCAAACCCGCTACTGATCAACCAGGTAATGAAGTCGGACAGCGGCTTTGACATGTTCAAAGCGCTGACACCAGTCGCAAGCGTAGCGCCACAATCGGTCGTTATTGTCGCGTCGCCCTCTTTCCAGGCAAATTCACTGAAGGAGTTGGTAAAACTCTCAGAAAGCCGGACGATCAATTACGGAACGACAGGCACTGGATCGCTTTCGCATCTTGCCGTTGCCTTTCTTGGGTTATCGCAGCCCAGCGCTAAACTGCAGCATATCCCGTTTACCGGCGGGGCTCCTGCCTTGACCGCGGCGATGGCTGGTCAGGTCGATCTTGCTGCCAGCACGGTCCCGCCGGCTGCCTCCTTGATCAGTAGCGGGAAGCTCAAAGCGCTTGCCGTCGCGAGCTCAACGCGTTCCGCGATGCTGCCAAACGTCCCCACTTACGCTGAATCCGGTGTCCAGGCGTTGCCGGTCGGAACATCGTGGACCGGTTTTTTTGTACCCAAGGCGACGCCCCCCGATATGGTCGAAAAATTATCCAAGGCGATCCTCGAGTTGACCTCGACGCCCAATTCAAAAGCCAAATTCAAGGAATTGGGGTTCGAACCAGATCGATCGGAGCGCAAGAATTCCAGCGCCAACTAAATCTTGAACGCGGAATTTGGACAGATGTCGTAGCCAAACTTGGTTTGAACCGGCAATAAGGCTCTGTCGTAACAGTTTTACGGCTAGATCGAAATACCCGACAATCTTCTTTCGGTGTCTCACCTCCATGGCGCCGCATATGAGCAGCCTAATTCGTCAGACGGTTTCGGAAACCTTCGGGATTATCGGCCATTGCATGGGCGGGCGTACCGCCTTTCTTGGTGCTGCCGTGCTGCCCTTTTTCGAAGTTGCGGTGATGCTCTACGGCGGACATATCTTTAAGACCGAAGGTCAGGGCATGCCGCCGCCCATCGCGTTTACACAAGATATTCGCGCTGTGATGCTTGGTCTGTTTGGCAGGGATGATCACGTCATCGGTATGGACGAGGTCAAGCGGCTCGATGATGAACTTTCGCGCAACAAGGTCTCGCCGAGGGCACTCCAAATTATGACCTGCCTCAGCAGTTAGCGTTCCAGCTGGTAGGCACTTCTGACATTGCGACCCCGCTTCCCGCCGCACTGCCGCTGTTCGCCACCGGCTTAGGTGCATTAGGTTTGCTTGCACGGCGCAGGAAGAAGGAAGAACGCATCAGCACGCGCTGCGTGATCACAACATCTGATCGAAAGTCGGAGTGACCGCCGCAAGGCGGTCTTTCTGTTTGCGCACTTAATCTCGTGCATGTCCGCTATTGGCACAAAGCGGACATCGCCCATTGCACTGCGCATGTCCGCTTTCGAGGGCAAAGCGGACATCATTTGCGGGATGTTCAATGCGCACGCCGGGTCCAACTCTTGAGGGGGCCTATCCCCGACAAGCCGGCCGGGGGGAGGGTCAGAAATACGAGGCCGCGGATGCCGCACCGGCCGCCTAATCGCGCGTTAGAAGCCGCAGTGTTTGCATTTTCCTTGAAATAATTTTCCCCAAGCGCCGACTAGGCGTAGACTTGCGTCATGCGGAAAATACCGACGCACCTTCGGCTATTACGCGGCAACCCGGGCAAACGACCGATCAAGCCGGAGCCCGAGCCTTCGGTACCTGAGACGCTGCCGGAGCCGCCGAGTTTTCTCTCTGTAGACGCCGTCAACGAGTGGTGGCGAGTCGTTCCCGAGTTGCGCGCGCTGGGCCTGTTGACCGTCCTCGACGTGCAGCCCCTGGCGGCATACTGCGTGGCATACGCCCACTGGATCGCGGCCGAGCAAGCGCTCGCTCAAATGGCGGCGGGAGACCCGCGCTTTAATGGCCTGATGATCACGGGCAGCACCGGCTCCCACTTGGCCAATCCGCTGGTCAAGATCGCTAGAAATGCAGCCGCCGATATGCTGCGCTTCGCAGCCGAGTTCGGCATGACGCCGCGCGCCCGGAGTTACCTTGACGCGGCGGGCCGCCTCAGCGGGCCGTCAAAATTTGACGGGCTGCTGGCCTAAACAGCGAATAAAAGCACGGCAGCTGCGAAAACCACTAACCTTTGCGCTGGTACGACGAGCTGTTTGGACGATCGTCGCTATAGGGCTACAGATCGAAAAAACGCTCCTTCAATTGTTGGCACGCGCCATCGATACCGGGGAACATCGACCCAGCGGTGATACCCATTAGCGCCAATTCTTGCATCACGTTGCGGCGTTCGCTGACGGGAAGATCGATTACTCGAAGATATGACTTCCCAAGTCGCTTCTCTATTTTTTCTTCGATGTATAGATCGAGGTCGTCCACGTTGGTGACAGTCGAAATCGACTGTTGGGGCAGCGCTCTAGGATTGTCGATGACCAGCGTCTCCAACACGCTCATGTGAAGAAATCCGGGCATCAGAAAGCCTCCGCTTTCGAGTGAGGATGACCACCCTTTGCTGTCGAAAACGAAGATTCGCACCTTGTCTTCGGACTTGGTTTCCGGACCAATTTTTCCAAAAGCAAAGTACGCGGCAATAAACGGAGACTGCGTCCAATCCAGCATCGGCGTAGGATATCCGTGATGTTGCGCGAGACTAAAAAAGCGGCGTAGTCCTGCGGATCACCCAGATCAAAGCGATGAGTTGTAAGGCCGCTTAAATGCCGATGTAGAGACGTTACATCTTGTTGGTGGAATTTTACCAGAGACGCGCGACCGGTACGATGAAACGATGTTCGAAGTCTCCACTGGTTGCTGCTGTGTCCTCGGTAAAGGAACTGATATGGTTCCAAGCCCCGCACAAATTCAGTAAAGTCTTTCCATGATTTCACCTCTGGCATGGGCTTCAGAGTCGATGGCTTCCCTCCCGCGCTCTTGAAAATTTCTCCACCGGCCGTTGTTCCAATATTGGATTTCCACGTAACCGACATGCTGTTTGGACGGACAACCAAATCAACGTCGGCGGATTTCGGAATGGTAACCCCGGGAAATCTTGCCGCGACAGCGGCGTAGTTGAGCGAGAGGCCGGTGCCTCGCTCAATGTGATGCAAAGTCACACTGGTTGAATATTTTTCTTGCCCCTTCGGAATCTCAATATGCGCGTATGTTCGTGGAAGGGCCCAATTGTCGTCGTACGCGGAAACGACGCCTCGGTAACTCGTCCTCTCGTCATCCAAATCGACAACTAGAGTTCCAGTATTTGTGCCCGAATAAGTACCTACCCATTGTCCGTTCATGGGCTAAGGGTAGCAGCAATGCGCGCTTTGGTAGAATTGTTGGGAGGCTGAGTTCCGGCCTTCGCAGAAATCCATCATTTACAGGCACTTCTCGCCATACCTTGACGGCGCGCCGAGCGGCGCCCTCGTATTTCCGAGAGGGAATGCGGGCATACAAAGAACAATGGTTGCGCCCCTTGGCGCGCCATCCCCCTCATCTTTGCAGGGGAGACAACGGGAAGACGGGCCTACCCGGGGCCTCGCCAAACAATACGGGTGATGACGCATGTTTTTTACGCGAGCCGGCATGCCGGCGCGCGCTGCTGTTTGACAATTGAATATGAAAGACTGGCGGTTGAACGGACGTGCACGCCACACCCTCGGCGTCATGGCCGGCACATAGGCGTGCGAAAGCACGCCGTCC
>CAVTOP010000019.1:0-12656 GCA_963736275.1 uncultured Alphaproteobacteria bacterium | reverse complement strand
CGCTTCGTTGGTCATGCGTTCGATGTTAGGGCGGAACTCGTTTTTCAAATGATGGACGTGGCGCGCCCGAAGAGATTCGAACTCCTGACCCCCAGATTCGTAGTCTGGTGCTCTATCCAGCTGAGCTACGGGCGCTTGATTCCGCTGCCGGAATCCGGCCCGCGGGACGGCGCATAGCTATCGTCTTGACCGCGTATTGGCAAGAGTTGGTGCGTGAACCCTCATGTCGGCTGTGCGGCCCAGGCCAGGGCCTCGTTTTCGATGCGGATTCGATAGGCGAGCAGCACCGCGTTTGCGGCTGAAAAGATCAACGCGACAACCGGTAGTCCAAGGGCCATCGGAACCACTGCGATCTCCAGCGCCACGATCAAGTAGTTTGGATGCCGAAGCCAGCGATATGGCCCGCGCGCGACCGGCACCGCACCCGGCATCACGATGACGCGCGTGGTCCAGCGGCGACCGAGACTGGCGATGACCCACACCCGCCCGATCTGCAGAACGACGAACACCGACAGCCAGAAGGGATCAACGGCGCGGTCATGCCCGAGGATGAGCAGACCGACAATCCAGATCGCGTGCAGAATCACGATAAGAGGGTAATGCGTGGCTCCAAATTCGATGCCTCCCCGTCCGCGCAGCCGGCGCGTATTGAGTCGCGCAAAACAAAGTTCGATCAGCCTTTGCGCGATCAGGAATGCAACGAGCCAGGCGCCCTCACCCATAGAATGCCTCAAGCGCCAGAAAATTCGCGGTGAAGCCCGGACCCAACGCCGAAAGCACGACCGGGCCGCACAGGCCACGCCTTAGAGCGCGTTCGAGAACGAAAAGAACCGTTGGCGCCGACATATTACCGTGGCTGCGCAGAATCTCCCGCTCGTCACGCAGCGTGCCTTTCTGCAATTCGAGTGCCGTTTCGATGGCATCGAGTACTTTTGCGCCGCCGGGATGACAAACGAGTTGTGGCGCATGCAGACGGGCTGCCTTGATGAAACGGCGAACGGGCGCGGCCATTCGTTGCTCGACAAAACGAGGCAGTGAGCGAGAGAGCATCACCCGAAAACCGACAGGATCGATCGCCCAGCCCATGATATCGAGCGTGCGCGGCCAGGTGTGTTCCGCCGCGTCGCCGACCTGCAGCGCCCGCTCACGCGGCTCGGCCTGCAGAACAACAGCCGCCGCGCCATCGCCGAAAAGCGCCGATGAAATCACGTCCGCCTTTGTTCCGCGATCGACGCGGGACGTCAGCGTGCAAAGCTCGACCACAACCACCAGCACCACTTCGCCGGGTTCAGCCCGCGCCAGTCGCGCGCCGAGCGCGAAGCCAGAGACGCCGCCGGCGCAGCCCCGGCCAAAAACCGGCACGCGCATCACGTCCGGACGCAATCCCAGCTCCGGACCGACGCGCGCTTCTATCCCCGGCGTGGAAATACCCGTCGAAGAGACCGTCACCACGACGTCGACATCGCGCGCCGACATGCCGGCACGGTCGAGTGCAGTCCTCGCCGTCCGAACGAAAAGCTCGCTTGCGCTTTCGACGTAGGCTTCCGTGCGCTCGGCCAAGTCGTGCGGCTTACTCAACCATTCGAGCGACCGCGCGGAATAGCGCCGCTCGATACCCGCGTTGACGAAAACCTCGGCAAGTTTCGGGTAGCGGGCAAAAGTGCGCGCGTAAACATGTCGCGCGGCATCCGCGACCGCGTGCTGATCGAGGTGATGCGGTGGTACTGCAGTGGCGATCGAAAGCACGTTAACGGGCAGCGTCATTCCGGATGTCCTTCAGTCGCGCGAGCCCCTGAGGAAGAACACCGCAAGCGGCGTCTGCTTCCGTCAGGCGTGGGCACGCTCGCCGCGTCTGGTGTCCAGATCGACCGCCCGGTCCGGGATTGTGATGCTGAAGGTGGCGCCGATCGTGCCAGGCACAAGGCGCATCTCACCGCCATGCGCGCGCACGAGCTCCTCGGCAATGGCAAGGCCCAAGCCCGTTCCGCCAGCTCGCGCCGAGCCCTGGAAGGCCTGGAATAAGTGAGCTCGCGCCTTTTCCGGCACGCCCGGACCTGTATCGGAGATTTCAATCACGACCACACTGCCTTCACGCCGTCCGGTGATACGAATTTGATCGCGCGCCGGATCGCGCGTACCGCGCGCTTCCAGCGCCTGTACGGCATTACGGGCGATATTGACGAGAACGCGAAACAATTGATCGTGATCGGCTTCCATCGTCAGGCCGCGTTCGACGGCAACGATCCACCGGATCGGCACGTCCAGGCTCAGGCCAAGCGCCTCATGCACTTCTTCGATCAAAGGCTCGACCTCGATCGTCCGACGTTCCGGGGGCGGCTCCTGCGCGCCGCCGTAGGAAAGAGTGCTCTGACAGAACGCGATTGCCCGCTCGAGCGCACGCATCAGCTTGGGTGCAAAGCGTTGCACCTTCGGATCAGGTGAGGTGGAGAGCTGATCGGAAAAAAGCTGCGCCGATGCAAGCAGATTGCGAAGATCGTGATTGATCTTCGACACCGCAAGGCCGAGTGCCGCAAGCCGGCTCTGCTGATGCAACATTGAAGCCAGCTCGCGCTGCATGGCGCCGAGCTCCCCCTCGGCAGTGCCGATCTCATCGCGACGGCCGCTTTCGGCGATAATCCGGGACGGGTTTTCAGGATCGGCCCGGAACGCAATCATGTTGCGCGTGATGCGCCACATCGGGCGCACGAAAAGATAGTGCAATGCGAGGAACACGAGCATCGCAGTGATGCAGGAAATCGCCAGCGACAGGAGCAGGATGTTCACGGAGAACGTCCACATCGCCCTGCACATCGGCGCTTCGTCGAGAATGATCTCGAGGAAGTCGCCGCCCATCGGCGCGGCTCCAACCACGCGGATATTGTCGCCGGGCTTGCACATCAGCAGAGTATCGAACGCGTCGACAACCGACTTCCACAAAGTCACGTGCCGCATGTCGATGTCCTGGGCGATGCTCGTCGGCATGTTTGATGCAGCCAGCAGGCGCCGCTGATTGCCCATTTTCATCGCTACCGCATGCGCACCGATGCTACGAAGAATCTGGTTCGCCAGACTTTCCGGCACCATGCCGCTTGGCGCCGCGTCGAGGACAAGCGCTGCCGTGTGAGCGGCGGCCAATCTGTCATTCAACCAGTTGAGCCGAAAATTTGCGACCGTCGGCACGTAAATCAGAATTTCGGCCACCATCACAAATACGATCGTGAGCAAAAGCAGCTTGCCGGAGAGTCCGATGCGCGGCCTTCGCGTCCCCGGCCCCGCTTCAATCGTGCTTTCTGGTTTAACCGTCGATTCCAATTCCGCCTCAGCCGAAGATTCTCATCCATCCGATGATGCGCCGCGTCCAGATGCTGGTCAAACCTGGGGTGAAATAGTCAATCGCCGCGCGTTTTCCAATCTCTGACAGTGTTGGAGAAGGTAGAACGAGATCTCTGACGGCGCGAAGATCAAGATTCTGCATGACAGCCAGAACCCACATGCCGATCAGCTCGCCAGCTTGCGCGCCGACAATTGTGACACCCACTATTTTACCTTTTCCGGTTGTGATGACTTTTATGTGGCCACGTGCCTCAACCTCTATCTGCGCGCGGTCATTGTCGTAATAGGGCCATCGCGTTACGCAAATCTTGATGCCCTGTTGGCGCGCCCGCGTCTCTGTGAGCCCGACCTGGGCAAGCTCCGGATCGGTAAAAGTGACCCAAGGGATGCAATCATTGTTAACACGTATTGGCAGGCGGAATAAGGCGTTCCGGATCACCAGCCCGGCGTGATAGTTCGCGGCATTTGCGAGCAACGACGCGCCGGCAATGCAGTCACCGATCGCATAGACGCGACGGTTCCCGGTCTTGAGCTTTCTGTTCACCACGATGCCCGACCGTTCGTGACGAATTCCCGCGGCATCGAGATCAAGGTCCGCGATTGATGGACTGCGCCCGACGGCAACCAGCAGATGACTGCCGGTGATCGTTTGCTCGGCATCTCCGCTATCGATTGTCGCGGTCACTGTGCGTCCGGCATGTGAAATACCGACAACATTCACACCGCTCCGGATGACGACGCCTTCGCGCTCGAGTTGGCTGAGCACAACAGCGGCGCATTCTGGATCGTCTCTGCCGAGCGGTTGCGCTGCTTCGAGAACGGTCACGGAGCTTCCGAGGCGGCGGAAGCCCTGCGCCAATTCAATGGCATCCGATCCGGCGCCGATGATGATGAGATGCTCCGGCCTCTCTGTAAGGTCGAAAATACTCTCGCTCGTCAGGTAGGGGCCGCTGTCAAGGCCGGGAATTGCCGGCAACGCCGGTTTCGACCCGGTCGCAATCACAAAACGGCGCGCCTTGATCTCGATATCGCCGGCAATGACCGTGTTGCGATCCTTGAACTTCGCCTGCGCATGGATGACGCGAACGCCGAGACCCCCGAAGCGTTCAACTGAATTGGCCCGCGCCGCGCTAGCAATGAGCGAGTGAATACGTCGATGGATGTCGGAAAAATTCACACGGATGTCGCGCACATCGACACCGAACATTTTTGCGTTCCGTGTCATCTCGGCCCGTCTTGCCGCCGTCAGCAAGGCTTTCGACGGCACGCAGCCGGTATCGAGATAACCCCCACCCATCTTGTCAGCCTCGATAAGCACCGTCGGTGCGCCCAATGCCGCCGCAGCCGCAGCTACAGACAAGCCGCCAGGGCCTCCACCAATCACGCAAATGTCGGGCCTGAGCGTTTCCGCCATAGCTCTGCAACTCTCCGACCGATCATGTGACGACGCGAGTGTGCGCGCGCCACCGTTTCACGACAACAGGTATTAGCGCCAGCAGGCCGAGACCCACGAGCGCCGCGATCATTTGCGGCGTGAGCACGTCCGACGGATCGAAGACCATCCGGCACGTGTCTTCGCCGGAGGCCATGCACTGGTGATAGGAATCCTTCTGCGCCGCGATCACGCTATCGAGGCCCATGCCGGCGAGTGAGAAAACAAGGATAGCGGGAATCATGCCGATCGCGGTCGCAGCCACAAAGGGCCGGAGATGCACGCCCGCGAAGGCCGGAACGAGATTGACCAGAAAAAACGGAAATACCGGCACCAGCCGTAGAAAGAGAAGATAACTGAAAGCGTCGTCGCGAAATCCTTTTGCGAGTTGCCTCGCACGGGGGCCAGCCCGGCGCAGCAGCGGCTCACCAAGGGCCGTGCGCGCAATAAGGAAGATGAGTGTGGCGCCAACCGTGGCGCCGATTTCGGCGGCGACGGCACCGGTCACGAGCCCAAACAAAAAACCGCCCGTGACGGTAAGAAAGGTCGCGCCCGGAAGCGAGACAGCGACCGTCAGGATGTAAATGACGACGAAGGCAACGACGGACATCACGCGGTGCTGATTGACAAAGTCATCAATGATCGCGCGATGGCGGACAAGCGCCTCGAGCGATATCCCTTTGTCGCCCGCGACCCCAAAGGCAACGAATGCGAACAGGACTATGGCCGCCAGCGGAAAAAACCGCCAGGCGACACCCCACCAACGCCGGCCCGAGGGTGAGCTTGCAGACATTTACGCTATATACACGACCCATCTGGCCAGACGGGACGCGTCTCACCGCCTTGTGAGGCTATTTGACCCCGCCGGAGCCGTTGGCACCGCGACATTGACGGACAACAGACCCTCCCTTATAAGCCGCGCAAAATCGTATGCCGGCCCGAATGAGTGGGTCTGACGGCATATCGAGGGTTAGTCCCTCCTTCCCCAAGGCACAGCCAGCGGAGAACATCGAACGTGAAGCGGACCTATCAACCGAGCAAGCTCGTACGTAAGCGCCGCCACGGCTTCCGCGCACGTATGGCGACCAAGGGTGGGCGCAAGGTCGTGTCGGCACGCCGGGGGCGCGGTCGCAAACGGCTGTCCGCCTGACAGCGGCAAAGAGGCCGCGCATTGCTTCCATGGAACGATTGAGGCAACGGGCGGACTTCCTGGCTGCAGCGTCAGGAATCAAGGCGCCGTCTGCAGCATTCGTGCTGCAGGCGCGCAATCGCCGCGACCACGAGCCGGCACGATTCGGCTTCACGGTGTCGAAAAGGGTAGGAAATGCTGTCGAGCGCAACAGGGTCCGCCGCCGCCTCCGTGAAATTGTGCGTCTCTCGGCCGCAACCCGGGTGCGCACAGGGCATGATTATGTGCTGATCGGCCGACGGGCAGCCCTCGATCTGCCGTTCGACCGTATCACACAGGACTTCGAAGGCGCGTTGCGGCGCGTTCACGCGGGGCAAAGCGGCAAACGGAATTCCAATGACCGATAACAAGAACACCATTCTTGCCATTGTGCTGTCCGCGCTGGTGCTGCTTGGCTGGCAGTTCTTCTTCGCCGTTCCGCAGGAAAAGGCACGGCAGGAACAGTTGCAGTTGCAGGCGCAGCAGCAGAAACAGAATGTGCCGGTGCCGGGCCAGCCCAAACCAGCGCAGCCATCATCCCAGTCGCCGACACAAGTGCCCGGCCAAGCGGGCGCGCCTTCGTCTGCGGCGCCTATCGATCGTGCTGCCGCGCTGGCGCACTCGCCACGCATTTCCATCGCTACTGACACTTTGCAGGGCTCCGTTGCTTTGAAAGGCGGCCGCATCGACGACCTGGCGCTGGTCAAATTCCGCGAAACGACGGACCCGAAATCTCCGCCGATCGTTTTGCTGTCCCCTTCGGGTACCGGTGATCCCTTCTATGCGGAGTTCGGCTGGACCGGCGCTGCCGGGGTGAAGCTGCCGACCTCCGAGACCGTTTGGAAGCAGGTGGGCTCGGGAGGGCTCGGCGTAGGTCGCCCCGTGACTTTGACTTACGACAACGGCGAAGGACTCGAATTCCGGCGGACCATTTCGGTCGACGACAAGTATCTGTTCACGATCAAGGATGACGTCAGCAACAAGAGCGCAAACCCGGTCTCTCTTTATCCCTATGCACTGATTTCGCGCCACGGCACGCCACATACCGCCGGATACTACGTTCTCCATGAAGGCCTCATCGGCGTGCTCGGAGAAGTCGGGCCTGCAGGAATTCACCTACAAAAACATCGAGGACAAAAAATCCGTCAGTTGGGACGTCACTAACGGCTGGCTCGGCATCACCGACAAATATTGGGCCGCCACTTTACTGCCGGACACAAGCGCACGTCTGAAGGCGCGTTTCTCGACCAGCATGCTTGGCACGGTCAGGACATTTCAGACCGATTATTTGCTCGATGCACAAACAATCGCACCGGGCGCAACCGGTTCTGTCAATGCACGGCTGTTTGCCGGCGCCAAGGAAGTGTCGATCGTCGGCATCAATTTTCCATTCGTCGGCATCGGCGGCTACAATAAAGAGCTCGGCCTCAACCACTTCGATCTGCTGATCGATTGGGGCTGGTTCTATTTCATCACGAAGCCGATGTTCCTGGTGATGGATTTCTTCTTCCGCTTCTTCGGCAATTTCGGCCTCGCGATCCTGATGGTCACCGTGTTGGTGAAGATCGTCTTCTTCCCCCTCGCCAACAAGTCGTACGCATCGATGGCGAAGATGAAAGCCGTGCAGCCGCAAATGATGGCGCTGCGCGAGCGTTTCGCCAACGACAAGCCCAAGCAGCAACAGGAATTGATGGAGCTGTACAAGCGGGAAAAGATCAATCCGCTCGCCGGCTGCCTGCCGATCGTGATCCAGATCCCGGTATTTTTCTCGCTCTACAAGGTCTTGTTCGTCACCATCGAAATGCGGCACGCCCCGTTTTTCGGCTGGATCCACGATCTGTCGGCGCAGGATCCGACCAACATCTTCAATTTGTTCGGGCTCATTTCGTTCGACCCCACGGTGCTGCCGCTGATCGGACCATTTCTGCACATGGGCATCTGGCCCATCATCATGGGCATTACGATGTGGATTCAGATGAAGCTCAACCCGGCGCCGCCCGATCCGACGCAGGCGATGATCTTCAACTGGATGCCACTGATATTCACATTCATGCTGGCGAACTTCCCGGCCGGCCTCGTGATCTACTGGGCCTGGAACAATCTGCTGTCGGTCGTTCAGCAGAGCGCGATCATGCGCAAGCATGGGGCGAAGATCGAACTGTTCGACAATATCAAGACGATGTTCGTTAAGAAGACGCCACAGCAATAGTTCGCGGTCCCTTCGGTTCTTGCGTCATGCCCGGCACTCGGGCCCGGCCGAAGGCCGGCCCGAGCACATGCTTTGTGCCGGGCATCCACGTCTTTAGTGTTGCGTCGATACTAAGACGTGGATGGCCGGGACATAGGCGTGCGAAAGCACGCCGTTCTTCGAACGGCTATGCCCGGCCATGACCTGTCTGGAATGCGACTTAATGAACTCGACTGAATTCACCCGCGCGGAGATCGAGACCGGCCGCAAGCTTTTTGCCGGCGATTGGCAATTCGTCGGCGCGGCGGCCTCGCCCGCCTCGCTGCCGCCCATGAAAGACGTCGAAATCGCCTTCGCAGGCCGGTCGAACGTCGGCAAATCCAGCCTGATCAACGCGCTGACAGGCCGCAAAAACCTTGCGCGCATCTCGCGTACACCCGGCCGCACGCAAGAGCTCATATTCTTCAGGGGCGACGACGGTCTGAATGTGGTGGACATGCCGGGCTATGGCTATGCGGCCGCGGCAAAATCGAAGATCACGGCCTGGACCGCATTGATTGACGCCTTTCTGCGCGGGCGGAGCAACCTCGCCCGGGTCTACGTTTTGGTGGATGCTCGCCATGGCCTCAAAGCGACGGATGATCCGGCGCTCGACGCTCTCGGCCAGGCCGCCGTCAGCCACCAGATCGTTTTAACCAAGTGCGATGAGTTGAAGCCTGCCGACCTGGCCGGCCGCATCGCCGACGTCGAAACCGCCCTGACCAGGCGGCGGGCGGCTTTTCCGACGGTCCTGGCGACCTCCTCGCACGACGGAGCGGGCGTCCCCGAGCTACGCGCGGCCATCGCCCGGCTGCTCGCGGAAAGAAAGAGCTAGTGCATTGTCGAGAGACAGTCGCATCGGCTAGAACCGCCGGCGACCACACAAGGCCGAAGCGATGAGCAAAGCGCCCAAGATCGACCCGCAGACGCAGGCCCGAAATCCTGTCCGAAGCGCTGCCGCACATGCAGCGCTACGACGAGGAGACCGTCGTGGTGAAATATGGCGGGCACGCCATGGGCCAGGAGCAGATGGCGCGCGACTTTGCGAAAGACATCGTCCTGCTCGAGCAGACGGCGATCAATCCCGTCGTCGTGCACGGCGGCGGCCCGCAGATCGAGGCCATGCTCAAGAAGCTCGGCATCAAGTCCGAGTTCGCGGCCGGCTTGCGCATCACCGACGCAAAGACCGTCGAGATCGTCGAAATGGTGCTGGCCGGCTCGATCAACAAGCAGATCGTCGGCTACATCAACGCCGCCGGCGGCAAGGCCATCGGGCTGTGCGGCAAGGACGGCAACATGGTGCAGGCACGCAAGGTCAGCCGCACGGTGGTCGATCCGGATTCCAACATCGAAAAGGTCATAGACCTCGGCTTCGTGGGCGAGCCTGAAAAAGTCGACACCGCCATGCTCAGCCAGGTGATCGGGCGTGAAATGATCCCTGTGCTGGCGCCGGTAGCGACCTCGGCCAACGGCGGGACGTTCAACGTCAACGCCGACACTTTTGCGGGAGCGATCGCCGGCGCATTGAAAGCCAAGCGTCTGCTTCTGCTCACCGACGTGCCCGGCGTTCTCGACAAATCGAAGAACCTGATTGCGGATCTCTCGGTCGCGGATGCACGCAAGCTGATTGCTGACGGCACGATTTCCGGCGGCATGATCCCAAAGGTCGAAACCTGCATCTACGCGCTCGATCAGGGCGTCGAAGGCGTCGTCATCATGGACGGAAAGGTCCCGCACGCCGTGTTGCTCGAGCTGCTGACGGATCACGGCGTCGGTACCCTGATGCACCGCTGATCGCCGTCATCCCGGCCCGCAAATGCCGTCGAATGACGGGTTTATGCATCTTCCGCTAGCATAGCGGTATGATTCGCGCGTTCATCCTCACGATCGCCGCGTCAATTGCGCTGACCGTATCGGCCCGCGCTGACCTTACCCTGTGCAACCGCACCAGCTACCGGATGGATGTGGCGATCGGCCTCGAAAAGCGCGCCAACGTCGAGACACGCGGCTGGTTCCGGCTCGACCCGGGCCAGTGTCGTCAGGCGCTCGATGGCGCTCTCGATGCCGACATGGTTTATGTGCACGCGCGCACGCCGCCCGTCTACGGCAGCGCGCCGCTGCCGCTCAACGGCCAGGCTGACTTCTGTATAAAGAACGGCGACTTCGAGATTGCCAACGCGCGCAGCTGCCCGACGACCCAGCAGGCACAATTCAGCGCGGCCAGCCGTCAGACTCTCCGAAGGGACCTATCATCAACCTTGCGGAAGAAGCCGATTACGACGATGTGCAGGCGCGGCTTGCCGGCATTCAGCGTCTCCTGGTGATTGCGGGCTTTGACGCCTATCCGATCGACGGCGTGCAGGGCGCCAGGACGCAGGCCGCAATCGCAAAATTCCTGAACGACCGAAAACTGGCGCCGATGCCGTTTCAACGCCTGGATTCTTCGACGCGCTGATTGAAGCGGCGCGCAATCCGGAGGGCGTCGGCTTTTCATGGTGCAACGATACAAAGTACGCGGTGATGGCGTCACTGGGCTTTGCCGAGATGGGCGCGATCGTAACCCGCGGCTGGTATCGCGTGGAAGTCGGGCAAATGCGTGCGCCCGGATCTGCGCGGTGATCCACACCGCCTCTACAGCTACGCGGAGGCCGTCGATGCCAATGGCCGCGCCGTCAAGCACGGCGAGACGGCGCTTTCCTGGGGCGGAACTGTCGCGCTCTGCACACGTGATGGCCGCTTCGAGTTGGCCGACCACAAGGACTGCGCAGCGCGCGGGCTTGAATTCGGCCGGATTCGCAGTCATCGATCTCGGAAACCAGCCCGCAACGACCGTGCGTTTCAAGGACCAGTAACGTCGTGCCGCCCACGTCCCGTCTTCCGCCGCGCGGTTTCGGCCGCGTCGAAACCTGGGTCTTCGATCTCGACAACACGCTTTACCCGCATCACCTCAATCTCTGGCAGCAGGTCGACGAGCGCATCCGCGCCTATATTTCCGATTTTCTGAAGGTCTCGAAGGACGAAGCATTCCGGCTGCAGAAGGACTATTACCGGCGTTACGGCACCACCATGCGCGGGATGATGACCGAGCATCGGCATGAGGCCCGATGACTATCTCGAGTTCGTCCACCAGATCGATCATTCACCGCTCGAGCCGAATCCGACGCTCGGCGCAGCGCTGGAAAAGTTGCCGGGCCGCAAGCTCATTCTCACCAATGGCACGCGCAAGCACGCCGACGCGGTAATGCAGAAGCTCGACATTCACCATCATTTCGAAGACGTCTTCGACATTGCCGCAGCCAATCTCGACCCCAAGCCGCTGCCACAGGTCTACGAGCGCTTTCTCGCGCGCCACGGCGTCGATCCCGCGAAAGCCGCAATGTTCGAAGACCTCGCGCGCAATCTGGAAACGCCACACGCGCTCGGCATGACGACCGTCCTGGTCGTACCGGAAGGGCAGCGCGACGTTTTTCGCGAAGCCTGGGAGTTGGAAGGACGCGACGCGCCCTATGTCGATCATGTGACCGACGACCTCAGCGGGATTTCTTGAAGAGATCGTGCGGCGTTGATTACGCGCCCGGTATGACCTGCTGCATCAGGATAGCCAGCCCGATGCCGGCAATGCCGGCGCCGACCAGCCGCACTGCCGACAAATCGGACGCTCCACGCACCAGCGAGCGGGTCAGATGCACCGCTGCGAGCGCAATCGCGATTTGAATGACGGCAAGCCCGACGAGATAGGCGTAAAGCGGTGTCCGCTCGGCCCCATAGATCGATTCACCCAGGGCATAACCGTGGATCACACCCACCATCGCGAACAGCACCACCGCGGCTCCCACCGACATGTCCCGGCGAAAGACCATCAGCAAACCAAGCGCAAGGACCGTCAGTGCAACGAGTAATTCCTCCGCACCCGGCACCGTCGTGCCGTGCAGGTGGAGAGCAACGCCGCCCATCATCGCCAGCACCAATGCAACCGCCAACGCTCGATGCCAGCGATGCGCGGTGGCAAGGCACCCGACCGCAACGACCGCCGCCATGGTCGAGACCGATCACGGGGTGACCCAATCCCGACAGGAAGCCGCTCCACCCGAAGGTTGCCGCATGCGGCCGCCCATGACGTGATGCGCGAGAGCCGGCGCTGCACCGGAGGCCGATGCGCAGAGGGTAAGTCCAAGACGTACCAATTGCCGATTCATTGCTTTTTCTCCCAGGAACGACCATAGCCCGCTTCGCGCGGCTTGACATCCCCTGCCGCGCCCCCGACAAACCGCAGCCGAACGAACCGGAGCATCCATGTCCATGAGTAGCTTGCCAATACCATCTATGGCGCTTCGAAGCGCGCGACAAAATCGGCCCGAATACCAAAGGCGCGGTGTGCAAGGCGGTGAATGCCGCACTTGAATTGCTCGACTCCGGCAAGACACGCGTGGCCTGAGCGAAAGCCCGACGGGCAATGGCAGGTCAACCAGTGGCTCAAGAAGGCGGTGCTGCTGTCT
>CAVTOP010000018.1:0-177811 GCA_963736275.1 uncultured Alphaproteobacteria bacterium | reverse complement strand
AGAGGGGTGGGGGGTTAGGGTTCGAATGCCTCCTCTTAACCCGCCCGATTCATAATTTTCATCAATCGTCTCAATAGCTTCGCCAATCGTCTTGGTTGTGGTCAACGACTGTTGCACGCGCGCGAGGGTTGTCTGAAGATAACCGTGGGGCGGTGGGGGAAACTCTATGCGGACGAAGTGTATCGCGCTGCTGAGCGCAGCGCTGCTTGCTGGCTGTGCGTATAAAGCCGATCCAATCGCCGCGCCGTCTTATAATGTCGTTACTTCTTTTAGCGAGAAGATAGCTGGGAAATGGTTGTTGGCGGTAGATGCTGCGCCGCTCAATCAAACGATAAAGCCAAGTGGTTACGCTTGCTCAGCACACAGCTTCCCCTTGAGTTAAGCGACGCATTTAGAACGTCGGTGGCTCAGACCCTGAGAAATGTTTTCGAGCAAATCGAAGAAATTCCAACACCAATACCTGGCGATCAAGCAGCACGGCGCGGCGCACGTGGAATTATAGTTGTCCGCGGCGAAGAGGTTCGCGGGCGGCTCGACGTCAGGCCGGGCTATTGGCAGGCAAATTTGAAAACGGACGTCATTATTGTTGCGTCGACATATGTTGATGGTCCGAACGGACGAATATTCGGAACAAGTCTTGAGGGCCAGGGGGTGTCAGACGCAGAAGCAGGCTTCATGTGTGATGGAGGAGCGAAGTCTCTTGTCGCCGCAAGCACGGTCGCGATGCGAGATATCATGAGAAAACTCGGGGAGGCGTTGGGCAATTCGGAGCGGCTCAGGGCCAACGTGGGAGGAAAGAGACGCTAGCCGCCATTTACGGGGTCATATTGCTGCGCGCCAACACGAGGCCGCTATCCAGATTGCGCGCGGGCAGAATAGCCCGATTGAACGACGGCGCTGCGTCCTAGCAAACTCCACGTCAATCGAGCTTTTCAGCGATTAAACGGAATCTTCGTTATCGGCTCCGATATTTACTGTTCTAACGACGACGGACTTCCGTTACCTTCTCAGCGGTACTTGACGCGTATGCTTGGAGATTCCGATGGCTGAGACACAAATCGAGTGGACCGACGCCACGTGGAATCCCGTCGCTGGCTGTTCAATCGTCAGCGTCGGATGCACCAATTGTTACGCGATGGAAATGGCACGGCGCCTCGATGCGATGGGCGTCGACAAATATCAGGGTCTGACGCGTCGCAGTGGCAAGCGCACTGTTTGGAAGGGCTTCGTCCGCGAAGACCGTGCCGCGCTCGAAATCCCGCTACGCTGGAAACGTGCGAAAAAAATCTTCGTGAACTCGATGAGCGATCTCTTTCATGAAGGTGTGAGCGACGAGTTTATCAAAGAAGTGTGGTCGGTAATGAAGGCGACGCCGCACCACAACTATCAAATCCTCACCAAACGGCCTGAGCGCATGGCTGAAGTAGTCCGTTCCCACATCCGCGACGTTTTGCCGAACGTCTGGCTCGGAACCAGCATCGAGAATGCTGAGGCCGTTCCACGGGCCGACGCGCTGCGAACGGTCCCGGCGGCGATCCGCTTTATTTCGTTCGAACCGCTGATCGGGCCGGTGGGCAAGGTTAACCTCGCTGGCGTTCACTGGGCAATCGTTCGTGGAGAAAGCGGCCGCTTGGCGCGACCGATCAAGGAAGAGTGGATCGACGAAATCTACGACCAATGCGCCGTCTATGACGTGGTCTTCTTTTTCAAGCAGTGGGGCACTTGGGGAAAAGATAACAAGCGGCGATCCAAAAAAGAAAATGGCCGCGAGTACCGTGGTCAGACTTGGGACGACATGCCGCGCTCAGTCGAGTTTGCAAGCGCTTAGCAGCGAATTCGTCGACCAGCAGGGCGCAGATGGTTCTAAGCCGCTATTCATGGAAGGATGGGGTTGAGCTTGAAGAGCGCGCGCGCGAGCGCAAGATTCTCCGCGAGTATCTTTCACGCTATCTCACCGTTCGCTGCGCTTTTCCGCAGCAAACAAAATTCCGACTAGCGATCGTGGAGGGCTTCGCGGGTGGTGGCCGTTACAAATGCGGCTCGCCGGGTTCACCGCTCATTTTTGTTGACGAGCTCCGCGCCGCGGCTGAAGGCTTTAATCTGAAGCGGAGCGCCGACGGCATGGCACCGCTCGATATCGAATGCTTTCTCATTCTCAACGATGCGGAGCCAGGAACGGTCAATATTCTGAAGTCGAATGTCGAACCGATGCTCGCGGCGGCTATGTCCGAAGTGCCGAAGCTACATGTACAAGCGGATCTACGAAAAGCCGTTCGAGGTGCTCTATCCCGAAATTAAGGAGCTTCTGGAGCAAGGACGGTATCAGAATGTTCTCTTCAATCTTGATCAATACGGCTACACCGACGTCGAAATGACGACACTCGCCGACATCGGCGCGTCTTTCGCTTCCGCCGAGTGCTTCTACACTTTCGGCATTTCGTCGCTGCTCAGCTTTTTGAGTAAGACCAACCCGGCGTTGCTCGCCCGCCAACTTGCTTTCCTTGGCGCGAAGCCAGCGGACCTTTCGGTCCTGGACGGCCTGATGAGTAAGAATGAGTGGTTGGGCACGGCAGAGCGCCTTGTATTCGAAACGTTTCGAAGCTGCGCCCCCTACGTCAGTCCGTTCTCAATCAACAACCCCGACGGTTGGCGGTACTGGTTGATGCATTTTGCGAACAATTATCGAGCTCGGCAGGAATACAACAACATATTGCACCAGAATAGCAGCATGCAGGCGCATTTCGGCCGCTCAGGCCTCAACATGCTGACGTTCGACCCGTCGCACGGCGAAGGCGCGCTATATCTCTTCGACGTATCAGGCCGGACCGCAGCTAAGCAGCAGTTATTGGAAGACATCCCGCGCTTGGTCACTGACTTTGGTGATGCCGTTGGCATCGGGCAGTTCTACCGAAGCATTTATAATATGACGCCTGCGCACATGGACGACATCCACGCGGCGATGCTGGAGAATTCCGACCTCGAAGTCGTGACCGAGGTCGGAGGTGAACGCCGTAAGCCAAACACAATCAAGAGCTCACGATCAGATCCGTATGAAGCGCCAGCGGACCTCTTTCCGATCTTTCTTGGGCCAAAGAAGTTGAGATAATGGCAGTCGCTTCACATGTGGCGCATCCACTTCAGTCATTGTGCGACAACGTTGCGATAAAACAATGAAACGTCGAACCGTCCTGCTTCAGCTGCGGCTCTCGCTGTCGCCGCCGCTCTGCCGCGCAACTCGCGTGCCCAGACCGCGGCCAGCAATGCACTTGATCACCGCAAAGATCCCCGGCGCCGACCGTGAGCTGCCCGTCATCGGGATCGGCACCGCCCGGCGTTATGCCGATCCGGACGGTGAGGCGGAGCTCGCTGCACTGAAGACGACAATCGCGCGCTTCCTGGAGCTCGGCGGCCAGGTGATCGACACCGCGCCGTCCTATGGAAAGCGCGGAGGAGGTGATCGGGCAGCTGGTCGAGGCGCTGGGCGTTCGCGATCGTCTGTTTCTTGCGACGAAGGTGGGCGTCAACAACCGGGAAGAGGGCTGGCGGAGATCGAGCAGAGTTTCGCCAGGCTGCGCACCAGGCGGATCGACCTGATCGCGGTCCATAACCTGCGCGACATCGACAACCAGCTGGCCATCCTGCGCGACCTGAAGGCCGCCGGCCGCATCCGCGCGCTCGGCGCGACCACATCCACTGACCGGCAGTATCCTGCCTTCGAGGCGATGATGCGCCGCCAGGCCCTGGACGTCATCCAGGTCGACTATGCGCTGGACAATCGCAACGCCGCCGAACGGATTCTGCCGCTGGCCCAGGAGCGGGGCGTTGCGGTGATGATCAACCTGCCGTTCGGGCGCGGGCGGTTGTTCGAAGCCACGCGCGGCCGTCCGCTTCCCGACTGGGCGCGCGAGATCAACGCCACCAGCTGGGCGCAGGTTTTCCTGAAATACATCGTGTCGCATCCGTCGCGGCCGATTGCCGTGCCCGGCATGGCGCAGGCGCGCTACGTCGACGACAATATTGCGCGCGGCACGGCCGCCGCTTGCCCGATGCGGCGCTGCGGCGCCGCATGGAGCAATATATCGACGCGCTCTGATGGACGGCGCAAAAGGAGCGTAAGGTCTGCGCGGCACAATCCTCCTCTGAACCGAACCTGTTCGCTCATAGATCCATGAAACACATCGGCTTCCTTTCCTTCGGCCATTGGACTCCTTCGCCTCAATCGCAGACACGGTCGGGCTCCGACGCGCTGCTGCAATCGATTGAACTTGCCGTCGCCGCGGAGGAGCTCGGCGCCGACGGAGCCTATTTCCGCGTGCATCATTTCGCCCGCCAGCTCGGATCGCCGTTCCCGCTGCTGGCGGCCTGCGGCGCGAAGACCAGCCGCATCGCGCTCGGCACCGCGGTCATCGATATGCGCTACGAAAATCCGATGTACATGGCGGAGGATGCGGGCGCCGCCGATCTCATCGCCGGCGGCCGCCTGCAGCTTGGCATCAGCCGCGGCTCGCCCGAGCAGGTGATCGACGGCTTCCGCCACTTCGGTTACGCGCCGCCGGAGGGCATGACCGACGCCGACATGGCGCGGCGGCACACCGAGGTCTTCCTCGAACTGCTGCTGGGCAAGGGCTTCGCCAAGCCCAATCCGAGCCCGATGTTTCCCAACCCGCCTGGCCTGCTGCGCCTCGAGCCTTATTCCGAGGGCCTGCGTGAGCGCATCTGGTGGGGCGCCGGCACCAATGCGACGGCGCAATGGGCGGCCAAGCTCGGCATGAACCTGCAAAGCTCGACACTCAAGATCGACGAGAGCGGCAAGCCGTTCCATGTCCAGCAGGCCGAGCAGATCAGGCTTTACCGCGCGGCGTGGAAGGAGGCGGGACACGCGCGCACGCCGCGGGTCTCGGTCTCCCGCAGCATCTTCGCGCTGACCGACGACCGCGACCGCATGTATTTCGGGCGCGGCGGCAAAGAGGGCGACCAGGTCGGCATGTTAAGCGCAACCGAGCGCGCGATTTTCGGCCGCAGTTATGCCGACGAACCGGATAAGCTCATTGCGCAGCTCAAGGGCGACGAGGCCATCGCGGAAGCCGATACTGTGTTGCTGACGGTGCCGAACCAGCTCGGCGTCGACTACAACGCCCACGTCATCGAGGCGATCCTCAAGCACGTCGCGCCCGGGCTTGGCTGGCGATGAGGCGCCGCATGGAGCAATATATCGACGCCCTCTGATATGATTGCGCGTCCCCAGGATCGCATCGCGGCCCGTGGAACGGTAAAATGCCCCCTGATGAACAGCACGAGCGCGTTCGAGCGAGTTTCGCCAAGCAGGGGTTGATGACCACATTCAGGAGCGAACTCTCGACAGCGTCGCGTCCGGCATGGTCGAGATCGCACTCACTCCCCATCCGGCGATCTCGCAACAGCACGGTTTCGTCCACGGCGGCGCTGTGAGCGCCATCGCCGACAGCGCAGCCGGCTACGCTGCGCTTAGCCTGATGCCTGCGGACACCGGCGTTCTCACCACTGAGTTCAAGATCAATCTACTCGCTCCCGCCGCCGGCGAGCGCATTCTTGCGCGTGGACGCGTGGTGAAAGCCGGCCGCACTCTTATCCTGGCCCAGGCAGAGGTGTTCGCCAAAACCGGGGGAGACGAAAAGCTGATCGCCCTGCTCACCGCGACGCTCATGGTTGTGAAAGGACGCGACGGCATCAGCGACTGAGGTTAACTGGCATGGGCTGCCAGTCCGGTTGAACGGTGATCTTGGGTCGATCTAGTATGCGTGGGTCAGGATCCTGCGCGGCAGACTGCATGAGAGAAAACCTGGACATCGACGCCAAAACGCAGGCGCTTTATTACGCCTGGGATCACTTTGCCTACCACGCGCAGCAGCGCCAGACCGTCTTCAATTTTTTCCTGCTGCTGATCGGGGGCTGCGTCGCCGCTTACTCATCGACGATGGGCGAGAGTGGAGGGGCGTACGATTATTTTCGAAGCTTTCTGGGCGCTGTCCTGGCGCTGGCGAGCTTCGTGTTCTGGCGCCTCGATCGACGCAATGCGAGGCTCGTGAAGATTTCGGAGGACGCCTTGAAAAAACTCGAGGCGCGCATGGCGAAGGACATCAACGAGCCAAGCATCCGGCTGATGGCGAACGCCGAGAAAAGCGTGTCCGGATTTCCTTTTTCAAAAATTGAATCCTTCGGCCAGATTTACGGGCTCATCTTCGCTGTGAGCGGAATGGTTGGACTAGCGATGGCGATACTTTCGGTGCGGGGATAACGGCTGCCGGGCAATCGACGTACGCTTGCGCCGCATGGAGCAGTTCATCGACGCCCTCTAATTGCGCGCCCCAAGGATCGGATGGCGGCGCGCTTTACGTCCCAGGACAGCATTCCAGCTCCTTTGTGGCGAATTCTCCCCGCCGCCGGGTCACAAAGTGCTAGGCTTTTGCAACGAGGCTTGGTCCTCGCTGGGGCACATGCAACGGCGCGACTTCATTGTACTTCTCAGCGCAGCCGCCGCATGGCCGCTTGCAGCGCGTGCAGAGCCTAAAATTCCCCGCATCGGCTTCATGGGCAACTCCACTGCGACGTTGGAAGCCAATCTCGTCGACGCATTCCGTGCGGGTTTGCGCGAGCTTGGATACGAGGAAGGTCGCAATATCAACATCGAATTCCGCTGGGCAGATGGAAGGTACGATAGGTTTCCAGGGCTCGTGCGTGACCTTATCGCCGACAAAGTTGACGTTATCGTCACAGCCGGCACGCCTGCATCACTGGCGGTGAAAAACGCGACGACTGTTGTGCCGCTTGTCATGGTCGCGGTCGGCGACCCAGTCGGCACGGGCCTCGTGCCCAGCCTGGCCCGGCCGGGAGGCAACCTCACCGGATTAAGCTCAATTGCACCAGACCTCGAGGGCAAACGGCTCCAGCTTCTGCGCGAAGTCGTGCCTGCGCTTTCGCACGTCGCCATGTTCGTGAATTCGCTTAATCCATTTCATATTTCCTCGATGGCTCAAGCCCGCGCCGCCGCCCAAGCCATGGGAATAAAGGTGCAAATGCACGACATCCGAAAATCTGAAGACCTCGACGGTGCCTTCGCTGCAATCCGAAAGGAGCGACCGGACGCGCTCCTCATCCTGGCGGACCGGGTTTTTCTACACAACCGCCAACGGATCGTGGACTTTGCCAACGAGCAGCGGCTGCCGAATGTGAATGCATACAAGGAGCTTGTCGAGGACGGCGGTCTGATGTCGTATGGGCCAAGCTATGAGGATATGCACAAGCGCGCCGCGATCTATGTCGACAAGATCCTCAAGGGTGCCAAACCGGCTGATCTGCCGATCGAACAACCCAGCAAGTTTACGTTTATCGTCAACCTCAAAGCGGCCAAAGCACTCGGTCTCACAGTGCCGTCGCAGCTGCTCGGGCTCAGCGATCAGTTGATCGAATGAGGCCGCAATGTCCTTGCCGTCAACGGTTGCACCATAGCGGACGTTCAACCCCAGAGACATCAAACCAGGATCAGTGTACCGTCCATACACGGTCAAGCGCATTGCTTGCCTGAGAGCTGCCCGAAAAACGGCAACCTGCCGAAGTCGCCGCTTCTGACAATTGGCAGCCTGGTGCCTTCGGTAGGCACAAAATCGCGATCTCAAAAACATCCTGGTTTGCCGGAGGCCGCCCAGCATTTGCAGGGCCTCCGATGGGAGGGCTTCATGCGGCGGCGCGAATTCATCACTACGCTTGGCAGTGCCGTGGCGACCTCAGCCTGGCCGCTTGCCGCGCGCGCGCAACAGCCAGACCAGATGCGGCGGATCGGCGTCTTGCTTGCAGTCGCCGAAAGCGATGCCGATGTCAGCAAGGGCATCGGCATATTTCAGCAAGCGCTTCAGGAGCTCGGCTGGAAAGTCGGCCATAACATCCGGATCGACTATCGCTGGGGCAATGCAGATCCGGAGCGAATTCAAGCCCTCGCGAAAGAGCTGGTCGACCTGCAGCCCGGCGTTCTGGTCGGCCACTCAACACCGTCGGCCAAGGGCCTTTTGAAATATACCCGCTCGACACCGATTGTTTTTCTCACGGTGACCGATCCGCTGGGTCAAGGCCTGGTCGCAAGCCTCTCACGTCCGGGCGGCAATATCACCGGCTTCTCGGTATTTGAGTTTTCACTCGGCAGCAAATGGCTCGAAACGCTCAAACTGATCGCGCCGGGCCTTCGACGGATCACCTCGATTTTCAACCCGGTGACCGCGCCCTATTACGAACTTTATCTAAAGGCGATCAGCGCAGCCGTGCCTTCGCTGGCGGTCGAATCAATTGCAGTTCCCGTTCACAGTGAAACCGACATCGAGAACGCCATTCGCAAGGTCGGCAGCGAGCCGGACAACGCTCTGTTCGTTTTGCCGGACAGCCACAACGTTGTTTATCGCAAGAAGATCATTGAACTTGCCGCACACTATCGTCTGCCGACGATCTACTATTTCCGGTATTTCGCATCCGATGGCGGGCTTGTCTCCTATGGTCCGGATGAAATGGATCTCTTCCGCCGCACAGCGGGTTACGTCGATCGAATTCTGAGAGGCACAAAACCTTCGGATCTTCCGGTCCAGCAGCCGACGAAATTCGAGCTGGTGATAAACCTCAAGACCGCCAAGGCAATGGGGATGCACATACCGGCCTCCTTGATCGCCCGTGCTGACGAAGTGATCGAGTGAGTGGTGTGTCTCGCTGCAATAGGCGGCGTGCGCCGGCTGTGATTAGTCGTTGTAAAAATAGGACGGGCTGGAGAAGCCGCCATAGCCGGGCGCATAATACGAACCGGAGGGCTGTCTCGCCGCCTTGGCGCCCTTGGCGCGTTTGCCCGATCGGCCCGGATTGTAAAACTGGTTCGGCTCGCAAGAGCCTCCTATGCCGCTCACTGTCGCCATGCACTGTTGAATTGTCTTGAAGCCGCAGTTGGATGCGCCGCTGAAACTGCCGCCATACACGGCACACCAGGGATAGGGGTCGTAAGGCGCCGCCTGCGCCGATAAGGAACCCGATACCGCGACCAGCAGCCCAAAGAGCCCAAGTAGTCCAAGCAGTAGCGTTCGCATCGGGAACCTCCTGTCACTGTAACCCGCAGTTTCGGCAGTCGTTCCCATCCCACGAATCCAGGATTGGCGGGCGGCAAAAGTAATTCGTCTCTTTCGTGACCTGCATCACTGACCGCGCATCGCCGGCCAACTACTTTCATCGTGACTTCGCAGGGTCGAGATGGGAGATGACCATGAGCGCGATCAAAGATCAGACGACCGAGGTTTCTCCCGGCACCACTTTCGTACGCCTGTTCAAGGTGGACGCCGAGCAATTCCAGCTGCTGTCACAAAAGCCTCGCTCCCCGCGGGACTGCGAATACCTCAATCGTCCATACGAATTGAGCGACCTGATGCGCCTGGCCATCAACGCCGGTGTCTGGCCGCGCTGCTCCAGCTAGGCGGCCGCCCGCAAGCATTGCCGAGGATAAAGTGACGCTACTCAGCCGCCTGCGTGGGCGAAGAAGACTTTGGCAGGACAACGCCCCACACGAGGCCCGTGAGCGCCAGCAGGCGAAGGACAAGGTAGCTTAAATCAATTTCCCACCAGCGATGGCCGTTGCTGGCCGAACTCGGGTCGGCATGGTGGTTGTTGTGAAATCCCTCGCCGCTGGTGATGATCGCAACGAGGATATTGTTGCGGCTGTTGTCGTTGGTTTCGTAGTTGCGGTAGCCCCAGAGGTGCGGAAAAGAATTACCCGACCACGTGACGTGCCAAACCAGGACGGTCCGCACCACGACGCCCCACAACCACACGCTGGCGCCGAACTGGAGGGCCTCCATCATGGTGCCACCCAGCAACAGCTCGGCCGCGAACCCTGCCGCGAAGAACACGACCCATTGCAGAAGCACGATCCAGACGAAAGCGCGCTCGACGAAGACGTAAAAGCGATCGCGGATCATGTCGCGGGCATAACGGTCATAAAGCGCCACGCGGTTCAGATCCGTGTTCTCGATGAACAGCCATCCGAAATAGGACCACACGAGACTGGCGAGCGGACTATGCGGGTCCGGCTCGGCGTCGGCGAAATGGTGGTGCTTGCGATGCACCGCAACCCAGCGGGCGGGCGTATCCTCCAGGCAGCAGACGCCGACGATGGCAAAGGCGTACTCGGTCCATTTCGCGCAGCTGAAACTGCGATGGCTCAACAAACGGTGGTAGCAAAGATTGATTCCGATGCAGCCGAAAAAATACACGCCGAAAAACGCAAGCGCGGCGCCGGTCCAGCTGAAATACCATGGAATGAAGGCCAGCAAGGCCAGCACATGATAGCCGCCGACAGCGAAGGCGTAGCGCCAGTAGATGCTGCGCCGGTTGACGCCCGCGGGGAACGGGATGCGCGCCGGCGGCTTGATCCGCCCCGCCGCATCAACCGCACCAAGCTCCACCGACATTTGTCCCCTCACGTCCGCATCGCTGCGCCCGAAGCGGTCTTAGGGGTTTTCCGGGTTGCTTGGAAGCCCTGACGTGAAGGCCTGTCACGAAGTCCTGCCATTTGGCTCCTTCCGGCGGCCGCATCCGGAACTCCAACGCCATTCAGAGGCCCGGTTTGAGAGCGGGAACTGCTTCCAGATCACTTGCCGCATTTTGCAAGCTGGCAGAGACAACGTGCAGACCCGCCCGGTGATCGGGAAACAGAGAATTTTTTTAGCCCGGCGTCAGCCCGCTAGTTCACGCCGACGCCCGCGTCCTTGAGAACCTTGCCGTAGCGCTCGGTGTCGCTCTTGATGATCGCGTCGAATTGCGCCGGCGAACTGGGAGCGGGGATTGAGCCGAACGCGGTCAGCTTTTCAACCATGTCAGGCGTTTTCAGCACCTGACCGACATCCTGGCTGACTTTGGCAAGGATCGCGGGCGGCGTTCCGGCAGGCGCCATCAGGCCGAACCACGATTCATATTTGTAGTCCGGCACAGCGGCCTCTGCGATCGTCGGGACGTTCGGGAGCTGGGGCGCGCGTTTGCTCGAGTTGATGGCGATCGCGCGAACCTTGCCGGCCTCGCTCAGTTCCTTGGCGTTCGGAATAGGCGCAAAGTACATCTGAACGTCGCCGCGGATCACCGCGTTGGTCGCGTCCGGCACGCCTTTGTAGGGCACATGAACCATGTTGATCTTGGCGCCCTGCCTGAAGATCTCGGCCGACAGGAACGAGGTGCTGGCGACGCCGGCCGACGAGAAATTCAATTTCCCTGGCGACGCGTTCGCGAGCGTGACAAAGTCCTTCAGCGTCTTGGCCGAATAATCATTGGGGACGATCGCAACAAGCGGCACGGAGGCGATTACCGTCACCCCGGCAAAATCCTTCACCGGGTCGAACTGGATACCCTTGTTGACGACGCCTGCGATCGTGTGGCCGTTGGATGTCAGCATCAAAGTGTAGCCGTCGGGCGCGCTCTTTGCGACGCCTGTGGTCCCGGGAAGCCCGGGGCGATTTTCCACGACGACCGATTGCTTCCACATGGTGCCCAGCTTGTCGGCGAGCACGCGCGCCATGCTGTCGGTGATGCTGCCGGCGCCGAATGGGACGACAATGGTCACCGTCCGGCTGGGATAAGATTGCGCCACGGCCCCGGATGTCTGAAATCAGCACACCGAAACAGGCCAATGCGGCCGCACTCATTGGCATGCAGAATTTTTGAAACCGGTTCATAGAGGTGCTCCCAATTGCGTGACGAGAGGCTATTGCTAATGCCGAGGTGCCGTCAAACGGACTGCAAGCCTCCATCCGAAGAAAAACACGGAGAAATATAGAAAAATGGACACCGGCACGCTCAGCGGGGGAAACTGTCGATCGAGCACAAACAGGCCGGTTGCGACGACGATAGCGACTCCGATGACAATTATCAGGAGATAGACCACCAAGAGCCATGCTGTCTGCATTTGACGATGCTCCTGCCGCTGGACCCGATTTTGGACCTGGTTTTTAGAGCAGGCTTCAGATTAGCCGCAGGGCCCGAAACTTGAATTGTGCAGATCGTCGCGCCCGGCTGTGCGAGGGCTACCGCAAAGTTACCGATTAAAACCGTTGTTGCGCACAAGCGCCGCAAGGCCGGCCGTTGTGTCGAGCGTGGGCTTCCATCCGGCCTGCATAAGCTTGGCGGGATCGGCCACCAGCGCCCCGCCCAGACGCTGCCATTCCTCGGCGCGGCCGAGCGTGCTTGAGGCGAGGGCAATCAGCCCCGGCGGCACAGGCAGCAACCCCGGCCTGCGCCCTTCGCCCGCGCGCAATGCCGTCACGATCTCGGCCAAGGTCAGCGGATCGGGATCGGCCACGACGTAGGTCTCGCTTTTCGCCGCGGTCGACGCCACGGCAAAGTGAACGGCGTCAATCAGGTTTCGCCGCGCCAGCAGCGATCGGCGGTTGCGGCAAAGGCCGAGCGGCAGCGGCCACGGTTTTCGCGCAAGCGCCATCAGGCGCGCGAAATTGCCCTTAACATTCGGACCATAAATCAACACCGGCCGCAGGATCGTGAACGGCACACCGGCGGTGCGCACGGCGTCCTCGGCGGCAAGCTTGGAGCGTCCATAAAAGTCAGTCGGCTGAGGCGCGTCGGTCTCGCGCAGAATGCCGTCGGATGCCGGCCCGCTCTGCGCACGGATCGACGACATGAAGATCAGCTGTTTGATGCCCATGATTTTTGCGGCACCCGCCAACTCGGCGGTCGCCAGGCGATTGACCCGGTCATAGGCCTGCTCGGCAATCTCCGGTCCGGCATGCGCGATGCCGGCGAGGTGAACCACCGTGTCGATGTCCCTGAGCAGCGGACGCCATTCGACCGGGCGCGTCAGATCCGATACGGCGATCACCTCGACCGAGCGGGGGAATATGTCCGCGGGTTGCCGCATCGCCGCCCGCACGGAATGTCCGGCGTCGGCGAGCTCAGCAACCAGAGCCCGTCCAACGAAGCCCGATGCGCCGGTCACAAGGATGCGCGTCACGGTTTGCCTCGATCAAGACTTCCGGTCGCCTGTCTACCTCACTCTTAAAGGTGATGCAGCTTACCGCCAGGTGATCTCAGAGTTCCACGGGAACCATAAGACAACGACAGCTGTTATTTGCTCTCAATGGGAGAGCTTCGATGTTAGCGAATCCGACGATACTTCGCGCCACAGCGTCGGCGTTGGCGCTGTTACTTTTTGTTGGTTATGCCGATGCTCAGGGCAGGGCTACGGTCGGTTCGGCTCCGAGCGAGAATCCCTTCGCCCAATTGGCGGGCGGCTGGTCCGGGGCCGGGACAATCGATCTGGCCAATGGCAGGAACGAACCGATCAAGTGCCGGGCCTCCTATGATGTTCTCGAGACGCAAAGCAAACTTCAGCTCAATATCCATTGTGCCAGCGACAGCTATAATTTCGACCTGCGCGCCAGCGCGACTTACGCAGCCGATGCGAT
The DNA here is from genome assembly GCA_963736275.1 of uncultured Alphaproteobacteria bacterium. Classification (GTDB taxonomy): domain Bacteria; phylum Pseudomonadota; class Alphaproteobacteria; order Rhizobiales; family Xanthobacteraceae; genus Pseudolabrys. Next base: position 164,348 of record CAVTOP010000018.1, on the reverse strand, counting down.
CACGGGGACCTGGAGCGAGTCGACCCGCAATGCAGCGGGGACTTTATCCGGCAAGGTCGAAGGCGCCGGTTTTCGAGTCGTGGCGAAAGGGCCGACGTTTGGCGCTGACATGAATCTGGTGACGCAAGGCGACAAGCAATCGGTCACGATCAAGTCGCAGGACGGGAAGTCCCAGGTGCGAGGCGCCACAATCACGCTGCATCGTGGATAGATCGATCCAACCGGTCGCCATGCTATTCGGCCGATCCTAGACTTGCGCGGCAATCTCCGGGCCGGCATGCGCGACCCACGCCACCGCGGCTGATGCGCGTCACGCTCTTCAAGCCTTTTTTGGCTCCCGATCAGGGATTTGGGCTCATGTATCCCTATTGCCACAATCCCCAGAATTGAGGCGGTTCCGACACGCTCTTGTGTGTCCCGCGCAGAGCCGCTGGTAGTCTATATCTCGCTGACCAAGGGGGCTGATATGCGGCACGGATCGATTGCAGTCGTCGCTGCCGCGTGCACGGTCGCGGCCACGCAGATCGCGTTGGCGGCGGATATCCCGGTGAAGGCGCCGCGCACTGCGGCGGTGTCATCCGCGAACGGGTTTTATTTCTGGCTGGACGGCTCTTACCAGAACATTCATCTGCCCACCTACAATCTCGGTTTTAAAACCCACCCAACAGGGTTCGGGACCACGCCCTCGACTCCGACTGACGTCTATGACCCGCGCGCGACAGGCTGGGGTATCGCCGGCGCGCTCGGTTATGTCTTGCCACATGGCACATTGCCGTCCGCATTCGGTTCGGATGTGCGGGTCGAAGTCGGTGGGTCGTATGTGAAGGCGAAGGACCGGCAAAGCACTGCCTCCCCCGAGGGGGAGTTCTTTTCTTTGGCCGGGGTCGGCGGGGTCAGCGCTATCAGTCTGGACTGCCTGACATTCTGTCATACGAGTTCAACTCTTAATTCGGACTACGCGGCGTGGCAGGCCAGTCTGAAGCTGGCGAGCGATTTCAGGGTTGGCGCGGTCATTTTTACGCCATCGATAAAAGTGCTGGGGGGCAACACCCATAACGACCAGACACTGTCCCAGCTGATATCCAACCCGGGCGGCTTTGCCAGCTTCTACACGGCCCAGTCGTCGCTGCATTGGCGTGACTGGGGCGGCAAAGTTGGGCTGGACGCAAAGGCGGGCATCACATCCTGGATGACAATCGGCTTGGGCGGGTCAGTCGGTTTTGCGTCCCGCAGCGCATCGCTCTCTGCCAATGATTTCAGCACGACCCCTCTTCTTGGGCCTGGTTTTGACCGTGCCGGAGCGGCCGTCGCGAGCGCAAGAGCGACACCATTTATCGCCAATCTCGAGGGCAATATCACGTTCACCCCATTTCGGTCGGTCGCAATCAAGGTGTTTAGCGGTCTCAACTATGACAGCCGGGTGCCGGGCATCACTGCACCGAACTACCTGCCCGCGTTTGCGAGCGGCGTTTTCGGCCCGGGGGCCGTTGTCGCCACTCCCGCGGGCATCAATTTTTCAAACGAAACCAGTTGGTACGGCGGCGGCGGCGTGATTGTGAAATTTGGCGGTTAGGCCGTTGCGAATGATTGGTCGTGCAAGCAAACAAGAGTTGCAAAAAACCCCGGGCAAATGCAGGCTGTGTGAAAACTGAAGATAGGGAGTCAGAACAGCAAGATCGATTCAATTCAGGCCCAGACAGCGGAATTTTCGTTCGCCTGTCTAGGCCGTTTGATTCGAATGTTGCCGCACTGACCCGCCGCTCCGACTTTTCACACAGCCTGAAATGTCCCGGGGTTTTTGCTTTCGCCAAGCGTTGAGTGTCTCACTCGCCTGGTCTGAGGTTTCCTCCTAGAATGTAAACACAAGAAACCGACCTCGACCCATTGCAGGAACAGGGGAGCGATCATGGCACCACGTACAGGACATGGCTCGTATTCTGCGCTGTCACATGCCGACGGCCTGGCCGCAAACACGTCCGATATCCTGCTCCTGGTCGGACGCATTCTTCTGGGCTTGATCTTCGTGCAGTTTGGCTATGGCAAGCTCTTCAATATTGAAGCCGTTGCTGCCTCGTTTCAGCTGCGCGGGATACCACCCGTCCTGGCCTACATCGCCGTTCCGTTTGAGTTCTTCGGCGGTATTGCGCTGATCCTCGGATTGGCCACGCGCTACGTCGTTATCGGGTTTGTTGTCTTCATGTTGGTCGCGACTTTCAGCTCGCACCGGTATTGGGAATTTGCGGATGCGGCCGCACGGCGGGCCCAGGACAACAATTTTTGGAAGAATACGGCCATGCTCGGCGGCTTCTTCTTTTTGTTTGTGACCGGCGCCGGGCGGCTCAGCATCGACGATTGGTTACGCAGGCGCGGCTGACGCTGCGAGCGACGAAGGTCTATAAACGCGCGGCAATCGCCGGCCCTAAAATCTGGCGCACCCGGGCAGCCGAATTGACGACGCCGTGCTCCTGCTTTTCAGCCCCGCCGGGAGCGCTCGTCTCGCCGCGCTGACTGTCTGGCTGGGACATATCTGCTAACGCCAAAAGAGGAACAGCAGAATGATAATTGGCAGAGGAATGCCAAGCAGCCAAAGTAAAATGCCTCGACCCATGATCCACCTCCATTGGCAGCGACCGGACGTCCGGCTTGGGAAAAAAGGGACGCCATCGGCATGACGGCAGCCCCACTATCAGCGCGGCCAGCTCGGGATTCCGGACAGAGGCTGGCAAGTACTACCACCCACTAACTCGGTCGCCCGCGTTTCGTTCCTTGTGTGCGGTGTCACCAAAAAAAGCCGCCCCGCAAAGGGCGGCTTTTTTTGTTGCGTTGTCACACATACAACGAACGGTGCACCGCCCCGACGCCCGAATAGTCGCGACTCAATGTCCGCTTTTGAGATCTATAGATAAGTCAGGCCAAGGATGCGACCAACAAGCCACGTGGCAACGGCCCAGCCCGCGCCGGTAAAAAATCCCACGCAAGCCCAAACGATAATCAGCTCAACATTCACTTTCGTCGGCATTTGATACCCCCATCCGCGGTACTGTCCTGGATTAGGGTAGCAGGCCCCGCGGCGTCTTAAAATCAGCCATCGCACTTTGAAGCATCGCAAAATATCCTGTTGTGACCCGAAGCGAACATGATCAAGCTCTTCCACTATCCTTGTTCCCGCCATTATCATCCCTTGAAATCCGGGGGAGACATGAGGCGACGAAAATTCATCTGGCTGCTCCTGACAGCACTTGCCATCAGTCTGCATTTGGCAGGGACCGCTCAGGCCCGGTCCCGGTACTGGTCCCCATACAGATCCTGGTGGGGCGATCACACATACAGGTACAAGTACCAACGCGGACACAGGAAACCTAATTCAACAACGAAGTCTCAGCCCCAAAGCGCTGCAAAAGACGCTTCAAAAGAAGCTGCAAAGGGTCCGCTCCTCATCGTTATCTCGGTCGCGGATCAGCGGATCTCGCTTTATGACAACGGGATGCTGATCGCACGCTCTTCCGTATCGACGGGCGTCAAAAATCATCCCACGCCTCTCGGCGTATTCAGCGTCATCAGTAAGAACAGGCATCACCGCTCGAACATCTACAGCGGCGCGCCGATGCCCTACATGCAGCGCATCACCTGGTCGGGGATCGCGCTGCACGCGGGTGACTTGCCGGGGTATCCGGCGTCACACGGCTGTATCCGCCTGACAAATGACTTTGCCATTCGACTCTGGCATCTCACGAAGCGCGGCACGCGTGTGATCATCGCGCACGACGATATTCGGCCGGTGGAGACAAGCAACCCGCAGCTTTTTGTACCGAAGCCAAAAGTCGCATCCGCTTCGCCGGAATCTGGCGCCGCCACCCTCGCGGCCAATGACACGGGAACAGCCACGGCAACACAGGCGCCGCTCATCTCAAATGCCAAGGTGCAAGAAGACGTCAAAGTGGACGCCAAAGGTCCTGACCTCGCTTCCGCCAGCATCACGCCTCAGAAGGTTGCGCCTCAAAAGCTCGCGCCAATATCCGTCTTTGTGAGCCGCAAATTGAGCAAGCTTTTCGTGCGACAGGGCTTTGCCCCGTTGTTCGATGTCCCTGTGACGATTTAAGACGGTGCGGAGCCGATGGGAACGCACGTTTTTACCGCAATGGAATTTCAGAATGACGGTGCGGCAATTCGCTGGACCGTCGTATCGGTCCCGGAGAAGTCTTCACACAGTCAAAGGAGTTCACCAAAGTCGCAAAAGGGACGCGCGCAACAAACAATCAAGACCGTCTTGCCGACCCCGGACACAGCCAACGCCGCGCTCAATCGCATCGAAATTCCGCAGGATGCGGCTGAACGAATCGCTCAATTGCTGACGTCGGGCTCGTCACTTATCATATCCGACCACGGCATCAGCGGCGAGACGGGACAAGATACGGATTTCATCGTGCTGACGCGTTGATGGCTGACACTTGAAAGCGGAGCTCGTGCGTATTCTGAATTATCCTCGATTAGCAGCGGTCATCGGACTGTGCGGTCTGGCAAATCTTGCAGGCCTCGCGGTCAACACCGGCAATTCCGGTTTCATGTCCGTCGCGCTGGGTCAGCCCGCACTCACGACATCACAGTCGGATGCGCTCAATGTCTACAACAAGACGGTGCAGAACTTCAGATCGATCCTGAGGGAGCGGCGCGCCCAGATCGATGCGAAGCAAAAACTGCCCGACAAACCGGGACAGGATCTTTATCTGGCCCGCGTCGCCATGATGGGCGCGTACAAGGATCTCACCGACGCGCTGCCGTCCAAAATCGGGCGTCCCAACAAATACAAAATCCCTCCGGCCTATTTCGATGCCGACAATGATCCGCTTGTCGACGAATACAAGAATCTGTTTCGCATCATGCAGGCGCCGCCGGCCGATGCGCAGAAATCCGACACGCCATTCAAGGATGTTGTCGACCTTGGGACCGCCATTGCGCGGGTTAAAGGTCTCGATGCAGCGCATGCCGAAGTGGCAGGCCGCATCAGCCTCGCCGTCTTCTTTGCCGAGACGGACGGCAATCAGAACATCGGCAATGCGCGCTCGAATGCCTACAAGGGAAGCTTTCAGGCCGGGGTGTCAGAGGACAAGATCGGTCAGAAGAAATGGGCGGCCATCAAGAAGTCCATCGCGGCGCTTGATCCCAAGCTGAACGCGCGCGACGACAAGGAAGAAGCGCGGGTTGGAAATTCAGATCAGCGATATAATCACTGGACGGCCGTGAGGAACGGCCTGATGAACGCGCACGCCGACCTTTTTCCGAAAATACCGGCAATCATGAAAGCGTTGCCGGACCCGATCGATCAAATGCGATTTTTCGAGCTGATTCAGATCATTCCCAGTCCGGCCAAGGCCGCGCTTAATTCAGGGAACTTGCTCAATTACAGGATTTCCGAGCCGCGAATCATGGGATACTTGCGCAACAACAGCATGTTTGCCTATGGCAAGGCTGACAGGGCAAAAACCTCCGTGACCATGCGCGAAATTCTGGATTCGATGTGGCTCTTCAATGATATATTCGATCGTGCGCTGGCCAAATTTGGCGAGATCAAAGCGCAGCAAAAAGGTTGAGTGATCAGGCAACCGCTCTTCCGGGGGGCAATGTCGATCCTATCGAGACGAACATTCACCAAAGGTCTGCTCGCGAGCGCTTTGGTACCGGGCACTTCGGCGTTTGGGCAACCCAACGATCCGGCGAGCATTGCCATCATCGATACCCCGCATAATGCCGCAAAGGCCGCGTCGAAGTTATCCGCTCAGAATGTGAAAGTTGTCGTGCGGTTTTTCGCGCGAAAGCCGCAGGCGGGCTTGCGCGAGAAAGTCATGGCGTCCGACGGCAACATGATCGACGGCGTCCGCGAGCCGACGATATTGATCAGGAACGGCCTTTCGATCGTTTCCCTCTACCAGTATCGAAATAACCTGCCCGAGAAATTCCTGAAGGGACTGGACGATACCGGCTCGGCAAAAGCGGAAGTTGCTGCCGATACAAAGGCCGCGCTGGATCAGGCCAGGCTGGTCGGGCAGCCCGAAGGATCCGCAATCTATTTCGGCATCGACTTCAATGTGACTCGCGCCTCCCTGGATGCTGTTCTCGAGTACTTTCGCGTCATAAATCAGACGGTCGGCAACCACTATGCGATCGGGGTTTACGGGAACGGCTTCGTCAACCGTATCCTCCGCCAGGAAAAACTCGTGGCCTACAGCTGGATCAGCGCATCGCGGTCACACGAAGGAACCGTCGATTTCTATAACAGCGGGCAATGGCATCTTTTTCAAAACCAGGTTGACCGCCGCTGGTTCGGGCCCCCCGGGAAATGCTCAATGGGCCTCGACGTCGATACGAACCTGCAGAACCCGAAGGTCTCCGGCATCGGCGCGTGGGGAGCGGGAGAAGTCGACAAAAGCCGCAACCAAAAGATTTTTGACCAGCGCCGCTTCGCGGTCCGCCCAACGCCGGTCGTTCAGCATAGCGCCGACGGTGGAGGCGATTTGATCGCCCGTCAAAATTGTAAATCCGACAACCGCGTGCCGAAAAATGCCAATGTCAGAATCCTTGTGCAGGCCGGCGCATGGTCCGGCGTGGACGTCGACGAAGATGGTAACGCGGACGGCCAGATAAAGACCGCCGATCTAACGTCCGATCTCGCGACGATGCCTCCCTGGGGATCATGAGACCGTGCGACCGCGTTGAAGGCCCTTGCGGTTGGTGTCCGAGACGAGCTTGAGTATCGTTGATATTGTCGTCCGAGTACTTGTTGGCGCTCGATTCTGAAATTTTAGAAAAGCAAACAGGGAAGGAAAATCAGATGGCACGAAAAGTATTTCACTCCGTACCGACCAATTCCGGATGGAAGGTCGAGAGCAAAGGCCGCACGATCTCAACTCACCGGACGCAAGTTGCAGCTGAAAAAGCGGCCATAAAGGCTGGTCATAAGGTGCGGAACAAAGGCGGGCTTGGTCAGGCCGTGCTTCACAAAGCTAACGGCAGAATTCGTGAGGAGCGAACTTACGGCGGCGATTCACGAAGCACCAGGGGGTAGCGCCTTGCGCGGTTAGCGTCGTGGCGTGGCGGATCTGCCGCCGAATGCCCACTTTCGACCGCTAACCCGTCACACCACCTGCAACGCCTCGCTGGCCGCCAGCCATTCTTCTTCCGCTTTGGCGATCGCAGCAACGACATTGGCGCGTGTCTTCGACAGCTCCGCGGCGCGCGCCGGGTCACGCGCGAACAGGGTGCCATCGGCAAGCGTCGCGTCGAGCTTGTGCAGTTGCCGCGTCAACTGCGCGAGCTCGGTCTCGGCCTTGGTAACGCGTTTGCGCAAGGGCGCCGTTTCCGCGCGTTTTTCGGCGGCGGCGCGGCGCGCGGCGGCGGGATCGGGCCGCGGCGCAGGTTTAGCTTCGGGCGCAGTGTCGGCGCCGCACTGACTGAGCACGCGGCGCCGGTAATCGTCGAGATCGCCGTCGAACGGCTTCACCGTTCCGCTTTGCACCAGCCAGAGCCGGTCGGCGCAGGCCTCGAGCAGATAGCGGTCATGCGAGACCAGGATGACCGCGCCGGGAAAGTCGTTGATGGCCTCGATCAGCGCCGCGCGGCTGTCGATGTCGAGATGGTTGGTCGGCTCGTCGAGGATCACCAGATGCGGCGCGCTGAAGGTGGCAAGCCCCAGCAATAGCCGCGCCTTTTCGCCGCCCGACAGCTTCTCCACTTTGGTATTGCCCGCCAGCCCGGAAAAACCGATGGCGCCGACCCGCGCGCGCACTTTCGCTTCCGGCGCATTTGGCATCAGCCGGCGCACATGATCATAGGCGCTCGCATCCGGCTCGAGCTCGTCGAGCTGGTGCTGCGCGAAGTAGGCGACCTTGAGGGCGGAGGCGCGCGTGACGGTGCCGTGCTCCGGCGCCAGCCTTCCGGCCAGCAGCTTGACGAAAGTCGACTTGCCGTTGCCGTTGGCGCCGAGCAGCGCGATGCGGTCGTCATTGTCGATCCGCAGCGACAGGCCCGCCAGCACCGGGCGTCCGGGCTCGTAGCCGACCTCGACGTCGTCGGTGGCGATGATCGGCGGCGACAGCAATTTGTCCGGCGCGGGGATGCGGATCGGCCGCACGTCCTCGGTGACGAGCGCGGTGATCGGCTCGAGCTTGGCCAGCATCTTCAGGCGCGATTGCGCCTGCCGCGCCTTGGTCGCCTTGGCGCGGAAGCGGTCGACGAAAGCCTGCAGGTGCTTACGCTGCGCCTCCTGCTTCTTGATCATTTTCTGGTCGAGCAGCATGCGTTCGCTGCGCTGGCGCTCGAAAGCCGAATAGCCGCCGCGATAGAGTGCGAGCTTGCGCGCTTCAAGCGACAAGATGGAGCCGACCGCGGTGTCGAGCAGGTCGCGGTCGTGGCTGATGACGATCAAGGTCGCCGGATAGCGGGCCAGGTGGTCCTGCAGCCAGAGCGTGCCTTCGAGATCGAGATAGTTGGTCGGCTCGTCCAGCAACAGCAGGTCGGGCTCGGCGAACAAAGTTGCGGCGAGCGCGACGCGCATGCGCCAGCCGCCGGAAAATTCCGAGCATGGCCGCTGCTGGTCGGCGGTGGAGAAACCAAGCCCGGCGAGGATCGATGCCGCACGGGCAGGGGCCGCGTGCGCGCCGATGTCGGCGAGGCGAGTTCTGGATCTCCGCGATGCGGTGCGGGTCGTGCGCCGTCTCCGCTTCCGCCAGCAGCTCCGTGCGCTCGCGATGCGCCTTCAGCACGACCTCGAGCAGGCTGTCCGGCCCGTCCGGGGCCTCCTGCGCCAGCCGTCCGATGCGCCATCGCGGCGGGATCTCGACGTGACCCTGCTCGGCCGGGAGATCGCCGGCGATGACGCCGAACAGCGTGGTCTTGCCGGTGCCGTTGCGGCCGACCAGGCCGACGCGCGCGCCAGTGGGTATGCGCGCGGAGGCGCCTTCCAGGAGCTTGCGGCCGGCAATACGGACGGTGAGATCGTCAATGATGAGCATGCCGCGCCTTGTGGCCGACGGCGCGGTGCGACGCAACCCTGTCGCGGGTTTTATCGAAAGGAGAGTAGGGCCGCGACGAGGGATTGAAAAATCTGGCGAATACGCGCATAGGCGATGCTCATGGGGCATGACGAACTGGTGATCATCGGGAGACTGTGCGGCGCTCTCGTTTTCGGCGCGATGATCGGCTTTGAACGATCGTTCCACGGCCGGCCAGCCGGCTTTCGAACGCACGCACTCGTGTGTCTCGCCTCAGCCTTGCTGATGCTCGTCACCGTCTATCAGCTGCACTGGATGACCGAGGTGCCGCTCGACACCATTCGCGCCGATCCGACGCGCATGGCGCAGGGCATCATGACCGGCATCGGCTTCCTGGGCGCGGGTGTCATCTTCAAGGAGGGCCTGACGGTGCGCGGGCTGACGACCGCGGCGTCCATCTGGATAACCGCCGCAATCGGCATCCTTGTCGGCATCGGATTCTGGTATCCGGCAATTCTCGGTACGATGTCGGTCCTGCTCGTGCTCGCTGTTTTTCGCGTTATCGAGGCGCGGCTGCCGAGCGAGTTCTACGCGCATCACATGCTGCGTTTCCCGCGCGATCGGACGATGTCCGAGGCGGACGTGCAGAAGCTGATTCGAGATCACGGCTTTTCGGTCGCCAACCTGTCGTCGCGGCTGATCGAAGGCGGCCAGCAATTTGAATACCGCATGACGATCAAGAGCCGCGATCGCGGAAATGCGGACCGGCTTTCAGGTCATCTTCGCGATCTGCCCGACATTGTCGAATTCCGTATTTCGCCAATCGGCGACTAAAGCTCGCAGACCGCCTATCGAATATCGAGCACGAAATCGAATCGGCCGGCGGCACCGTCGCCGGCGTTTGCGACCCGCATCAGCAATGCGCGCTGAAAGAGGCCATCACGCTGGTTCGCGGGTTCGTTGGGAAAATAGAGTTGCGTTGTGAGCAGGCGGCTGCCCGGCGCCTGAACCTTGACGTGATAGTGCCGTGTGCGGCCGGAATAGACCGCCGGCGCGATGGTACGGAAACGAAACGCGCCGTCGGGCCCTGTGGTGACATGGCCACGATATCGGAACCCGGTATCGTCGTATTCGCCCCTGTCGTCCGCATGCCAGAGATCGACCACAGCGCCGCCGAGCGGGCGGCAGCGTCTCGTCAGCACAAAGCCGGACAGCTCGAATGGCCGGCCGCCGGCGCCGGGCTCGCGGAGGTCGCTGCGCTCCGGCGATCTTGGCTTGAAAAACGGTCCTTCGGTCTGACGGATTGTGGGCTCATCGCCATCGTGACAGGCGGGCGTCGGCGCGAGGTCTTGCGCCAGCACAGCGCCCGCACCGGCAAGTTCCCATCCGGCGGCAAGGATGCCGGTGTTGAGCAAAAACCGGCGGCGGGTCGATTTCATTTCGTTCATGGCCAGCCTCCCGCTACAGGAAGCAAGACTAGCAGAATGAAGACCTGAACGTCCTCGGTTCTGATCGATCGGGACGGTGCGGGAACGGCTTCGAAGAATCGATGACGTCTATGGCAGAGGACCCAGCGTCAAAAGCAGGTAACCCGCGGCAACCATGCTAACGAAACTGATGAGACCGGCAGCGTCAAAGTAACGTGTCATTGCGCTTACCTCGGAAGAATTGCCTCGAAAGAGTGCAGCTTGAAGAAGCGGAATGGCTGCGCCGGTTCACTCCCTGCAATCCAGGGTGCCGCGCAGGGTTTCCATGCACTTCATTTTCGAATTGGTTGACACCAGCCTATAGCCATCCGGATCGATGGGCGCGGCCTGTTTTTTGATTGCTATTATTCGGGCGCCGGATTGCGGATTTGACCGGCCTTTTTCCTTTGCGAGCCCGGGTGCCGGGGCAAAGAGACTGCAAAGCGCCAGCACGGACGAATAGACAAGCAACCTTTTGACGAGGTTGTTCACGTTAGCCTCCCTTGAGTTTCCCTTGGGCCAATTTATTTGCCGCGCGCCGGCGGCCGTTCCGGAGCGCGCTTTTTGGTGTTGTGAAGTTTGGGGGACGGGATTGAAAAATAGCTTTTAATTTGGCTTTGAATTTTAATTATTAAATCTCAATAGATCGGGAACTTTTACGCGATTCACTTGCGTATGGGTAACGCGGAGTGACCCAATGCGGTCACCCCTGTCTCGCTAACGGACATCCGATTTTTGGCTATGTGCGCACATCAGGGTCACCACGACGTGCACATTAAAAGAGAAGCCCCGCCGAAGCGGGGCCACGTAGAGAGAATTTATTTGCGGACCTTTAGATTGCCTGCCGACTCTTTGCCTCTATCGGAAACAATCTCATAGTCGACCGTCGCGCCTTCATTCAGGGTGCTCAAGCCTGCGCTCTCAACCGCAGAGATATGCACGAACACGTCCTTGCCGCCGCTTTGCGGTTGAATGAAGCCGTATCCTTTTGTTGGATTGAACCATTTAACGGTACCAGTAGCCACAGCACGCTCCATAGAATGTTCCCCCGGTTTGATTGCCGGGCGTAGCAACCTAGCATTGCGAGTGAGCTGTCGTCGATATCACTATTGGCCCTTGGCAGACATGGGCTGTTGCATTGCACATGTCCGCTTGTGACCCAAGCGGACATTGCGAAGTCTCTGGCGAGCCCCTTTCATAGCAAAGCTGCCATCGCAAACCGGGCTATTTTTCCGGTGGAGGACAGCGATTGGCTACCTATCTTAGAACGAGTGGATACCAATCCAGACGTGCTTCAGAGCGAAAGGACATGCAATGGCAAAGAACACAATTTGCCTCTGGTACGATAAGGATGCCGAGGTCGCTGCCCGATTTTACGCCGGAACCTTTCCCGACAGCGCGATGAGTGCCATCCACCGTGCACCCAGTGACTATCCATCCGGCAAGAAGGGAGATGTGCTGACGGTCGAGTTCAAAGTTGCTGGCGTCTCCTGCATCGGCCTCAACGGCGGTCCAGCGTTCAAACACAATGAAGCCTTTTCGTTCCAGATTGCCATTGACGATCAAGCAGAGACGGATCGCTATTGGGACGCCATCGTCGGCAATGGTGGCCAGGAAAGCGCGTGCGGCTGGTGCAAAGACAAGTGGGGCGTGTCGTGGCAAATCACGCCGCGTGTCCTCACCGAAGCGATGGCGGCCGGCGGCGATGAAGCAAAGCGCGCGTTTGACGTGATGATGGGCATGAAGAAGATCGACGTCGCCGCAATCAAGGCGGCGCGGCGCGGCTAAGCTGCAAAACGTCTGCTTTGGACTTAAAGCGACATCCGAGCCTGGCGGCGGCTGAGAATATGTTGGTTAACAACCGCCACAGCGTCTTGTTATCGCCGTGCCACATACACAAATGTAACGAGTATTAAATCGTACTTAGGTCCTTTTCGTGCTACTAGTCGTCGCGCCGTGACGCTGGTCATCGCGGCGACGTTGCTGCACTGGCGGGCATCAGGAAAAGCGTAGTTCTTTTCTCTCGCGGCGGGACGGCCACCCGCAGGAACATACTCATGCGCATCTTCATTTTTAAGTCGGAGATAAGCCCGAACTTGCGGGCGTTTTCGGACGATCAAGGCGGCCATAAGCTACCGGCGCAATTCCGGCCCTGGCACGCAGTTGGTGTCGTGCGTCCGGAGTCCGTCCCTCCCCATAATCTAAACCGCGACCTCATTGAAGCATCGATTGCGAAGTCCGGGTTCCAATTGTGGCGGACGAAAAAGTGACCGCAAACGGCATAGACCGCAATTTGGAACGTCCATTTTGGTCCGCCAGCAGACATCCGTACGAGGAACATGCTCGATTTGATGTGAGAGAAAGCGCTTGCCCGTCCTGTTAAACACGCCCTTCCGACCCCATATAAGTACAACGAATTGTTTCAAAATTTTGTATCGGCAGAATAGTCTGGAGGTTGGCGTGGACGGATTCGATTACAATGCACCGGCTGAATTGTACCCTGGGCGCAATCGCAAGAGCGCGAAGAAGGTCAGTTATCGCCGCTTCGAAACAGCAGCCGATGCCATTCGGTTTGCGGTCGAGGAGCTCCCCGAGATGTTGTTACTTGGCGCGTGCATCGAGATCAACGAACAGCGTCTAAACTACAAGGATATTCAGGCGCTCTACGCGAGCGAACAATATCCGCTCGAAAAAAGGAGTTTCGCGTGAATATAAAGAAGCCAGCTCTTGGGATGAAAGAGCCGACAGCTGAGCAGCCCACGAGTAACGACACGACCAGGCCAAAAAATCCGTCAGCCAGCACGATTCCGTCCAAGGGCTACGTTCTCGAGATCGACGGAAAGTTCAAATCGGAATTCGAGACTTCGGAAGCGGCGATGAAATCAGGCTTGGAGCTCAAGAAAAAATATCCGCAAATCCAGGTCAACGTGTACGACGCAAAAGAGCGCGCGCGAACGCTGGTTGAGCTAACCGAGAAATCAGCTATTGCCTAGTGTGCACTCCCGCCTTGCAGCGCCATCTCATTGCAATGTCCGCCTTGCCCCTGCCGGTTCAATCGGTCGACGCAACACCTGCGTAACGCTCACCAAACGCTCGCCTAATTGCTTTCAAGATCCCCGGCTGCCACCGATGCCAAAACCCCGGGTTCTCGGCCGCAGTTAGGCCTCGCCGACATTTTCCGCTCATCAGCTACACACTCTCTACCTCATCTGTTCAGGATAGAGTGTTGCGTCGACCGGTTGAGACCACCCCCCGAAAGAGGACACTCGCACGTCGACCAGCGATATCCGCTAAGCGCCAATAGCTGACGTGGCAAAATGCTCTGTCGCTTAACGATACAGTGGCGCGATTGCTCTGAGGATAACTGTCGAGAAAAGGCTGGTGTCACAGTACAGCAAGCGCGCCTTGGCTTATAACTGGGGAGAGCGTTTATCGAGGCTTGGTGACCTATGCCTGACCGACCTTCCGACGAGGACGTTAGCCATCAAATCCTCGGTGTTTTCATGCGGCATCGGATACCTGCGACCGGCACACTGCAGCGCAACTATTTCTTGGATGTGCGCGACAGTGATTTCCAACGGGGGATCAACAAGGCGGTCGCTAACAATTGGATCACCATCGATTTGCGAAACCGCTATCGCTATCACCTCACGACAACGGGCTATGCTGTAGGACAGGCGATAGATCGGGTCCTCGGCGCATAGAACGAGACCCGATGTCCGCTTTGTGCCGATGGCGGCCATGTCGGCGCGTTGCGCCGTCGGTATGGTCGCGCGGCCAGTGAGAGCAGCCCCACAACTCGGCCTGAGTTGCCGATCAGACCTGATCTTCGCTATTGGTCATCGTGCAGAGGTCGAATGTCCATGGATCAGTGGTGGTTGTTCTTCGCCATCGGTTTTGGCGCGCAGCTGATTGACGGCGCGCTCGGCATGGCCTTCGGCGTGCTGTCGAACACGGCGCTGCTGGCGATCGGATTGCCTCCGGCGCATGCCAGCGCGCTGATCCATACTGCCGAGATCTTCACGACCAGCGCATCGGCGGCCTCGCACATCTATCACCGTAACGTGGACTGGCGGATGATCGCGCGCCTGGGGATCACGGGCGTGCTGGGCGCCATTCTGGGCGCCTGGGTTCTGTCCAATGTCGACATCAGTGCCGCGCGGCGCTTCGTCTACATCTATTTGCTGGTCATGGGCTGCTATATTCTCTGGAAGTCGATGCGGATCGCGCTGACCCCGCGTACGCCCGCGGGCTGGACGTCGGTGCTCGGCTTCGGCGCCGGATTTCTCGACGCCACGGGCGGCGGCGGCTGGGGGCCGCTGACGACCTCGACGCTGGTCGGCTCGGGGCATCCGCCGCGCTTTTCCGTCGGCTCGGTCAACACCGCCGAATTCTTCGTGACGGTCGCGGCGGCGACCACATTTTTTGCCGAGCTCGGCGCCGTGCCGCTCGATCACTTCATCCCGCTCGTCCTTGGCGGCGTTCTGGCGGCGCCGTTCGGCGGCTGGATCGTCAAGCATGTGCCGTCACGCGGTCTGATGATTGCAGTCGGGTGCCTGATCGTGCTGGTTTCGATATTCCAGCTTTTGCGCGCGTTCCGGATCATCTAGCGCAATCGCGCCATTCAACGCTCCTGCCGGCTAAAGGGATCCGGCGTCGAACCCGTGTTTGAATTTGATCGCCGCCAGAAACTCCTGCCGCGTTTTAAAATTCGTGCGGAACACACCATGCATGCGGCTCGTCACCATTGTGACGTCCGGCCTGTGAACGCCACGCGTCGTCATGCATTCGTGCGCGCCTTCGACCACAACGGCAACGCCGGCAGGCTTCAGGACCGCGTTGAGGCAGGCCGCGATTTCCGCCGTCATCTTCTCCTGCACCTGCATCCTTTTGGCGTAAACATCGACAAGCCGAACCAATTTTGAAATCCCGACGACGCGCTTGCGCGGCAGATAGCCAATGTGGACGCGCCCGATGATCGGCGCGATATGATGCTCGCAGTGCGATTCAAAGCGGATGTCGCGCAACAGGACCATTTCGTCGTAGCCGGCGACCTCCTCGAAGGTCCGCTGCAGGTATTGGCGTGGATCCTCGAAATAGCCGGCGAACCATTCCTCGTAGGCACGCACCACGCGCCCCGGCGTGCCACGCAAGCCCTCGCGATTCGGATCATCGCCAGCCCATTGGATGAGCGTGCGAACGGCATTTTCAGCCGCGGTCCGCGTGGGGCGGCTCGCTTGTCCTGGTGCCGGATTCTTCGAAAGACGGCGGGGTTTCATGCTGCTCTCCTGTTCGCAATTCCAGGCTCATCGATGACGGTGATGAAACCGATCAGAAAAATTGGATGAAGTCGCGTCAGATAATGAATTGCAGGAATGACGGTTCCGCATGCTCCGAGAAAACGTCCTGATTATCGTACGTTTTTGCGCAGCGGCCGTCTTTCTGACGCAGCCGTGATCGCCGGCACCGATGTTTTGATGCCGGGATGTCTTGAGTGAACGGCCGCAATGAGTCATATGCGCGCCCCGACCCGAAATTCTGTTCACGGATACCTTGTCATGACTGTAGCACTCGATGCATCGCGAGAGAGCGCATTGCCCGCAACTTTATCGTCCACGGGAGCGGCCGTCACGAGCGCGCGCACGCGCCTCGATTCGATCGATATCCTGCGCGGCCTGGTCATGATCGTGATGGCGCTCGACCACACCCGTGATTTCTTTGCCAACGGCGGGTTCAATCCACGCGACGTGGCCGACCCCGCGCTTTTTCTGACGCGTTGGGTGACGCATTTCTGTGCGCCAACATTCATTTTTTTGGCGGGGATTTCCGCCTATCTGTACGGAGCCCAGGGACGAAGCACCGCCGATGTCAGCCGTTTTCTCGTCACGCGCGGCATCTGGCTGGTCCTGATCGAGTTCACGGTTGTGCGGCTCGGCTGGAGCTTTGACCTTCATTTCAATTATTTTGTCGCCCAGGTGATTTTCGCCATCGGCGTGTCAATGGTCGCGCTTGCCGTCTTCGTTCACCTGCCGCGCCAGGCGATCGGCGCCATCGGGCTGGCCATGATCGCGGGCCATAATGCCCTCGACGGCATCAAGGCCGAACAGCTCGGCGCTGCTGCGCCGCTGTGGCATCTCCTGCATCAGCCGGGACTTTTCGACATTGCGCACGGGGTCAAGTTCTACGTGCTGTATCCGCTGATTCCCTGGATTGGCGTGATGGCTGTGGGCTATGCACTCGGGCCGTTGTTCACGCAGGAACGCGCAGCGCGCGCGCAGCAACTTTTCCTGCTCGGCGCGGCTGTGACTTCTCGGTTTTGTCGTTCTGCGCGCCGCGAACCTTTACGGGGACCCTGCGCCATGGGCGATCCAGGACAGCTTGCTTGCTACCCTGTTGTCCTTCATCAACTGCGAGAAGTACCCGCCATCATTGCTTTACCTGGGCATGACGCTCGGGCCGGCCCTTGTGCTGCTCGCCGCGTTCGAACGGGTGCGTGGTCCTGTCGCCCGCTGGATCTCGACCTACGGGCGCGTGCCGTTCTTCTATTACGTGGTGCACATTTTCCTTCTGCATGCGCTCGCGGTTCTGTTCGCCTGGGTGACGATCGGCGACATCGGTTGGCTGTTCGGCGCGCTGGCGGGGCACAAGCCCGCTGCCTATGGGCTGAGTCTCCCCGGCATCTATGCGGTATGGGTCGCGGTTGTCGTAGCGCTTTATCCGCTCTGCCGCTGGTTCGCGGCAATCAAACGCCGCCGGACCGAATGGTGGTTGAGTTATCTCTGAAATTGATTCTCGGCTCGACATCGGCGCGATTCAAATTGTTTGATCGTCGCGATCATTCAAATGAATATAAATTGCGTGTAACCGTCATCGCGCAGGCGTTTGGCGCATGGCAACTTTGCTGTGCGGGAATGACGTCCACTGCACGAGACGTCATTTCGTCTAATCGCGCTCGCTGAGTCGTTGATCCGCTGCAATTTCTTTTACGCGTCGAATACTCCATGACATTTGCGTGAATGAAACACCGAATTTTGTGATGCGCGATGCCTTGAGTGTGTCGCGAGTTTGCGTCACAAGCCGCGTCCGCAAGACTTCATCTTGCCCCAACGAACAACGGAGTCGAACCGTGAAACTCGTAACGATTGCTTTTGCATCTGCCATCGCCTTGTCGGCTGTCGCGCCGGCATTTGCGTACGAGAACGATCTCGAAAACGCCGCGCCCGCCTCGAGCATGTACCCGGGCGAGCATCAGGCCGCGGGCAAGCGCGCCGGCCAGCACCGTGCGTTTGATGCAAGGGCCTCTCTGCCGGTCACCACGCCGGCTGGTATGCCGCTCGCCACGCCAGCCGGCGAGGGCGTTGACTTCGGAATTGGCAGTCAGAGCTAATTAGTCCCCTCCCGCGCAAGCCTGATTGTCATGAGGCCGCCTGCAAGGGCGGCCTCTTTTTCTCTTTTCTTTAAACGGGTCATCCGAATGGCTGATAAGGATTGGCTGATAAGGAATGCCGCGCCAAGTGTGATGCCTGTCACACTCGCCACGGATTCGAGATGGTAGGTCGACGCAAGCTGCGGGGCGCAGTCCCAAGCGAGGATTACCTTGGATTTTCGTTTTTCCGGGTTTGAAATCGATATTGCGCGGCATGAATTACGGCGAGAAGGAAACCGCGTGGCGATCGAGCCGCAGGTCTTCGACTTGCTTGTTCATCTCGTCCGCAATCACGACCGGATCGTCACCAAGGACGAACTGATCGAGGTCGTGTGGAAAGGCCGTCTCATTTCGGAGACGGCACTGAGCTCCCGCATCAGTGCCGCGCGGCGTGCCGTCGATGATAGCGGCGCCGAACAAAGGCTCATTCGCACGCTCAACAAGCGCGGTTTCCGGTTCGTCGGTGCCGTCCAGGCGACCGGCGAAACACCCGTGCCCGAACGGGCGTCCTGCAGGAAGGCCAAGACGTCCGCCTTCCCATCGGCCTTCACCTGGGCCGACAGAGCCTCGATTGCAGTGTTGCCGTTTCAAAATATCAGCGGCGATCCCGAGCAGAGCCACCTTGCCGACGGGATTACGGAAGACATCATCACCGGCCTGTCGCGCCAGCAATGGTTTTCCGTCGTTGATCGTAACTCGTCCTTTGCCCGCAGAGGCGAATCGCTCGATATCCGGACACTGGCCTGCGAGTTAGGGGCGCGCTACGTCCTCGAAGGCAGTGTACGGAAGGCGGGTGGCCGCATTCGGGTCACCGCCCAGCTGGTCGATGCCACCAAGCGCATTCACATCTGGGCCGACCGGCATGATAGCGGGGTTGCTGATATTTTCAGCCGGCAGGACGACATCACCAATCGCATTGTCGATTCGGTCAGGTCCCAGCTTGTCATGGCTGAAGCGATGCGGCTGCGGCGCAAGCAGCCCGATGATGTGGACGTCCACGACCTGGTGACGCAGGCGCTTCCACATATGTGGCGTATGAGCGTGGGCGAGCAACAACTCGCACAGAAATTGCTGCAGCAAGCCGCCGCGCGCGAAGCGCCGCAATGCCGTGCGCAGGCCCATGCATTGCTGGGCTGGACTTATATGAACATGTTCAATCTGGATTTGCATGCGCGGATCAGCGAACTGACCGATAAAGCCCTTGAAGCGGGCGCAATGGCCCTGGCGATGGATGAGCACGACCATTGGGGACATCTCGTGCTTGGGCTCGGTCACGCGCGGCAGCGCCGCCCCGATGATGCGGTGAGGCATCTTTCGCAATCCGTAGACATCAATCCGAATTTTGCGCTCGGGCACGCGGGGCTTGGCTACGCACTCGCATGCGGCGGGCAGCCTCAGCGCGGTTTGGAGGCGCTCGAGCGGGCGTGGCAGCTCGGTCCGCTTGATCCATTTCTTGCGGCCTATGCGCCTGTTGTGCAGTACATGGCGCTCTTTGCGCTCGAAAGGTATGACGAGTTCGATTGCAGTGTGCCGGTCGGTGTCGGCGCGGCATCCTCACCATGCCGGCGCACGGCGGCTGATGACGGTGTCGCTGGGATTGCTCGGCAGAATCGACGAAGCCAAGGAATCCCTTGCCAATACGCTCGCGCTTCAGCCCGATTTCTCCACCGATCACGTGGCATACAATACAGTGTTCGTGGATGCGTCGGACCGTTCGCGCTTCCTGAGGGGCCTGCAAAGGGCGGGCTTACCGAACTAACGGTTTTTCATCCGGCGCGGCCTCCACGCAGAGGGTGGCCGAACCAAAAGGTCTCCAGCCCGTTCTCTAGAGAGGCAGAACTGGAGATTGAACCATGACCTTCAAGACGCTTTTCACGGCGTCCGCGATCCTCTTGGGCGCGACGACCGTTTCCTTTGCTCAAAGCATGCCGAATTACGGGCCGAATGCCCCCTCGACCGGCGACAGCTTTGGCAAGCCGCCGAGCGGCACGCGCTCACCGGGGGTAACCCGCTCGCAGCGCAGTAACTATCCCAAGCGGGTCCACCGCTCTCACCGGTCCAAATACGTCCGGTACGAATAGTCAGCGGCGATCACAGAGGCGTGTGGAGCCGGCGGAACCCAGAAGGGCAGGGTTGACAAACCGGGAGTGACGAATTATCAAATTCATCACTCATCAGGACCGTCAGACCATGAACGCCCTGCCGAAGACCAAGCCAGACGACACCCGGGACCGCATCATGGATGTGGCCGACCGGCTGTTTCGCCAGGTCGGCTTCGCCAAGACGACGGTCGCTGATATCGCCGCGGAACTCGATATGTCCCCCGCGAACGTCTACAGGTTCTTTGCCTCCAAGAACGCGATCGTTGAAGCGATCTGCCGGCGCTGCCTCGCCGAGCTCGACGAGCGCGCATGGGAAATCGCCCGGTCCCGCGGTTCCGCCGCGGCTCGCATCGAGCGCCTGATCCTCGAGATCCTGTCCTATCACAAGGCCAATCTGCTTACGGACAAGCGCGTCAACGACATCGTGCTCGTCGCGATCGAAGACAGCTGGGATGCCATCGAGGCGCACAAGGAGGTCATGCGCAACGTCGTCGAGCTCATCCTGCGCGACGGCATCGCCGCCGGCGAATTCGAAAAGGTCGATCCGGCCGAGACCTCACTTCTTCTGATGCGATCGCTGGTGGCCTTTGTGCACCCGGTCTTGATCAGCCAATGCCTGTCCAACGACGAAGACGTCGACACCCAGGCCAAGGCAAACATCCGCTTTTCTCTCCGCGCCATTACCCCCCGGACCTGACGTCCCATGCCGTACCCCACCACGATCTCGCTTGTCGAAAGTGTGACGAAAATGAGGTTTCATCACTCGTCACAATTCAGTGAAAGGAATCCCGCCATGCCGGAGCATTTCAAATTGGCCCGACCGCTCGCGGCATTGGCGGCGGCGTTGCTGTTGGCGGCGTGCCAGGCCGAGACGGCGCCGGCCCCGAGGGCGGAGCGTCCGGTGCAGGTGCAGAGCATTGCCTATCAGGCCGAAGATGCCGCCCGTGATTTTGTCGGTGTCGTACGCGCACGATACGAAACCGATCTCGGCTTCCGCGTCGGCGGCAAGATGGTTGCGCGCCTGGTCAATGTGGGCGACCGCGTGCGCGCCGGCGATGTCGTCGCGCGGCTCGATCCCGAGGACCTGCGGCTGCAGGTGGAAAGCGCGCAAGCGGAGCTTGCCGCGGCAACAAGCAATCTCACCCAGATCTCAGCGGATTTCGAGCGCTACGAGACGCTCAAAGCGCGCGGCTTTGCGTCGGTCGCTGATTTCGACCGCAAGACTGCGGCGAAGGGCGAAGCGGAAAGCAGATTGGCCCGCGCCAAGCGCTCGCTCGATCTTGCGCGCAACCAGCTTGATTATTCCGAACTCAAGGCCGGTGCGGACGGCGTCATTACGTCGACGCTCGCCGAGCCGGGGCAGGTGGTCGCGCTCGGCCAGCCGGTCGTGAAGCTCGCCCATCGCGGTGAAAAGGAAGCGGTCGTCGCATTGCCGGAGAACTGGCTCGCCAAGGCAAGTGAGGCGGCTGCGAGCGTCACGCTATGGTCGGGGAACGGCCACCACTATTCCGCTCGGCTGCGCGAGCTCTCGCCGCAAGCCGATCAGGCGACACGTACCTATGCCGCGCGCTTCACCATCCTCCATTCGGATGACCACTCGGATGGCAACGTCGCGCTGGGGATGACGGCAACCGTCACGCTCAAGCCTGCCGGCGACGCCATGGTCGCCAAGCTGCCGTTATCCGCCGTGCTCAGCCGCGGATCGGGTGCCTCGGTCTACGTCGTCAATGCGGGTGGCGAGCTGACGTTGCGGCCAGTGACCGTTGCTTCGTTCAACGAAGACGATGCGCTTATCACCGGCGGCGTGTCCGCCGGCGAGAAAGTGGTAACGCTCGGGGTACAAAAACTCGAGCCCGGGCTCAAGGTCCGCAGCATCGAGGCAAAATAATTTCGCCATGCTTCGCGGACATCCTCTCAACGAAGCCAGATAGCATCTGACGGAGTAACGGCACCATGCAACGCTTCAATCTGTCCGCCTGGGCCATCACTCACCGCACGCTCATCCTGTTCGCGATGATCGTTCTGGCCGGTGCCGGGATCTACTCTTATCTCAATCTTGGCCGTGCCGAAGATCCGTCATTCACGATCAAGGTCATGATCGTGAACGTGTCGTGGCGGGGCGCCACTGCGGCGGAAATGGAAAAGCAGGTCGCGGACAAGATCGAGAAGAAGCTGCAGGAACTGCCACATCTTGATCGCGTCGAAAGCTACTCGCGGCCGGGCGTTTCCTACATCCGCATCATCCTCAGCGATACGACACCACCATCGCAGGTGAAGGAGCTCTGGTACCAGGTCCGCAAGAAAGTGGCGGACATCCGCAACGATTTGCCCTCAGACATCGAAGGACCGAATTTCAACGACGAGTTCGGCGACGTCTACTCGGCGCTCTACATGCTCACCGGTGACGGGCAGAGCTATGCCGATCTCAAGGCGCGCGCCGAGAACATTCGCCAGCGCCTGTTGCGCGTGCCGAACGTGAACAAGGCCGACATCATCGGCGAGCAGCCGCAACGGATTTACATCGAATTCAGCCACGCCAAGCTGGCGACGCTCGGCATCACGCCGCAGCAGATCTTTGACAGCGTGGCCAAGCAGAACGCCGTCACGTCCGGCGGTTCAATCGAGACGTCCGCCGATCGCATCAATCTGCGTGTCACCGGCGCCTTTTCGGGCGTCGAGGCCATTGCCGCAGTGCCGGTGCAGGCCGGCGGCCGCGTCTTTCGGCTCGGCGACATCGCGACCGTGAAGCGGGGCTATGAAGACCCGTCGGCCTTCCTCGTGCGCAGCAACGGCAAGCCCGCGCTCGGCATCGGTGTGTCGATGCTCGAGGGTGCCAACATCATCACGCTCGGCGAGGAACTCAAGCGCGCGATGAAATCCATCGTCGCCGAGCTGCCGGTCGGGGTGGAAATCACGCAGGTAGCCGACCAGCCGCACGTGGTCGATGAGTCGGTCTCCGAGTTCTTCCACGTGTTCACCGAAGCGCTGGTCATCGTGCTGATTGTGGGCTTCATCTCGCTGGGCCCGCGAACGGGCGTCGTCGTCGCGCTGTCGGTGCCGCTGGTGTTGGCGATCGTCTTTGTCGTGATGTTTGCGACCGGGTTCGACCTGCACCGCATTACTTTGGGTGCGCTTATCATCGCGCTCGGGCTTCTGGTCGACGACGCGATCATCGCCATCGAGATGATGGTGGTGAAGATGGAGCAGGGCTTCGACCGGGTGAAGGCCGCGACGTTCGCGTGGACCTCGACCGCATTTCCGATGCTGACGGGTACACTCGTGACAGCAGCGGGTTTTTTGCCGGTTGGCTTTGCCAAGTCCAGCTCAGGCGAATATGCCGGCGGTATCTTCTGGGTTGTCGGCATCGCGCTGATCGCATCATGGTTCGTGGCGGTGCTGTTCACACCCTATCTCGGCCTGAAGCTGCTGCCCGAGAAGCACCGTGCGCAGCAAGATCCGGACGCGATCTATCAGACGCGAATTTATCGGGCGCTTCGTTCGGTGATCGAGCTCGCCTTGCGCTGGCGAAAGACGGTGGTCGCGGCAACAGTTTTTATGTTCCTCGCCAGCATTGCCGCCTTCGGCCTGGTGCAGCAGCAGTTCTTCCCGACCTCGACGCGTACTGAGCTTTTCTTCGAGATGCGCCTGCCGGAGGGAACGGCGATCGGGGTGACCGAGGCGACGGCCAAGAAGGGCGAGCAACTGATCGGCAACGACCCGGATGTCGAGAGCTACACGACCTATGTGGGCGCCGGCGCCCCGCGCTTCTGGATCGGCCTCAATCCCGAGCTGCCAAATACCAATTTTGCGCAGATCGTGATTGTCGCGAAAAATCTCGAAGGCCGCGAACGCCTCAAGTCACGGCTGGAAAAGGCAATCGCCGACGGTGCGCTGCCGCAGGCGCGCGCCCGGGTCGACCGTTTCGTGTTCGGTCCGCCGGTTGGGTTCCCGGTGCAATTCCGCGTCATTGGTCCCGATCCGATGAAAGTGCGGGCCATTGCGGAAGATGTGCGCAAGGTGATGGCGGAAAACCACAAGCTCATCGATCCCCATCTCGACTGGAACGAACAGGTGAAGTCGATCCGGCTCGACATCGACCAGGATCGCGCGCGGGCTCTGGGGCTGACCCCGCAGGAGGTCGCGCAGACGCTTCAGACACTGGTCTCCGGCTACACGATCACCCAGTACCGCGAGGGCATCGAGCGCATCGGCGTCGTCGCGCGCGCCGTCCCGTCCGAGAGGCTTGATCTCGATCGGTTGCCGGACCTTACGATCGCGACGCGCAACGGAGTTGCGGTGCCGCTGTCGCAGGTCGCCAAGCTCTCCTACGAATTCGAGGAGCCGATCCTGTGGCGGCGTAACCGCGACCTGGTCCTCACCGTCCGCAGCGACGTCGTCGATGGCGTGCAGGCCCCGGATGTGAGCAATGAAGTCGCGCCCAGACTTCAGTCCATCAAGGATGCGCTGCCGTACGGTTATCGCATCGAAACCGGCGGCTCGATTGAGGAAAGCGCCAAGGCGAATGTCGCGCTGGTTGCTGTTTTCCCGGTGATGATCATCGCGATGTTGGCGCTGCTGATGATCCAGCTGCAGAGTTTCTCGCGACTGGCGCTGGTGTTCGTGACCGCACCACTTGGGCTGATTGGCGCAACCGGCGCACTGCTGATTTCCAACCGGCCATTCGGCTTTGTTGCGTTGCTTGGGCTGATCGCGCTCGCTGGCATGATCATGCGTAACACGGTGATTCTGGTCGATCAGATCGACCGCGACATCGCCGAGGGTCACGCGCGTTACCGCGCGATCATCGATGCGACGATCCGGCGCGCCCGGCCGGTCACGCTCACGGCGCTTGCCGCCATCCTCGGCATGATTCCGCTCTCGCGCAGCGTGTTCTGGGGCCCGATGGCGATCACCATCATGGGCGGCCTGCTGGTTGCGACAATCCTGACGCTGCTGGTGGTGCCGGCGCTCTACGCGCTTTGGTTCCGCGTCAGCAAGGAGGAGGCGGCAACCGGGGACCGCAAGACATCGCCGGTTGAGGCAGGCGACGGCTCTAGGGCGCGCATAGCCGCCTAGAACGCATGATCTTTTGTTGCAGTGGAATAACCAGGAGTGGATCCATGAATTACTGCCGCGAGCCTTCTCTCGAGGACATCCTGTCGGATCCGATCATCAAGGCGGTCATCGATGCCGACGGCGTCGACGCGAACGAACTGGGCGCGATGTTGCGCCGTGTCGCGAACACACGGCGCGTGGCTGCGGATTCGGCCCGCCGGGGGTGGTAGAGTGATGGTGTCAGGGTAGTTACCCGATACCGTCAAATCTTTTGCGAACCTGATTTAATTGGCAAAGGGCGGGAACCTGATGGCGGAAATCTCATTGGCCTGAGGTGTAAGGGGGCAAGCCAGGGGAGGCCACTCGTGCGCACGCGCGTCATTCATCTCATCAATCCCAAGACCGATTCACTCACCACTCGGCCGCTTTATCTCAATCGCGCTCTGTACTCGCCGCTTGCAGGCTTGCTGGCCGTAGCAGCCTGCGTTCCGCGCGACCAATTCGAGGTGGTGCTGACGGATGAAAACATCGAATCGATTGATTTCGATCTGAAGGCCGATCTCGTCGGAATTTCCGCGATGACGAGTTACGTCAACCGCGGGTACGAAATTGCCGATCATTTCCGTGCCAAAGGCGTCCCGGTTGTGATGGGCGGCGTGCATCCGAGCTTCATGCCGCAGGAAGCGCTGAGCCACTGCGATGCCGTCGTCATAGGCGAAGTCGAGCTGGTGATCGACAGGCTGCTCGATGATCTCGAGCAGGGCGAAATGAAGGGCACCTACAAGTCCGACAAGCTGCATCCGATGACCGGTCTGTCGATGCCGCGCTACGATCTTCTGAAGAAGCACCGCTACGTCAACAAAACCTTTGTCCAGACGTCACGCGGCTGTCACCAGGGCTGCACGTTCTGCGCGGAACCGCTGATGAATGGTCTGCGATTCCGCTACCGGCCGGTCGACGAAGTGATTCATGAAATGGAAAACTGCGGTGCCCGCACCATCTCGATCAACGATGCCGACTTTTTCGGCACGCCGGAGCGTCCGAAGGAAGTCATGCGCGCGCTCAAGGGCCGCAAGATTCAATGGCAGGCCGGCGTCACCTCAAAACTGGCGCAGGACGACCGCATGCTCGAGCTTGCGGCGGAGAGCGGCTGCACGCTGTTGAGCATCGGCTTTGAATCGATATCGCGCTCGACGCTCACGAGCGTGCACAAGCACGTCAACCGGCCCGAGACCTTCGCGGAGTTGGTCGAGAAAGTGCACTCCTATGGAATCATGGTGTTCGGTCTGTTCATGTACGGTTTCGATGGCGACGACCTGTCGGTGTTCGACGATACCGTCAACTTCAACCGCAATGCCGGCTACGACGCTTGCGCCTATTCGACCCTGACGCCTTATCCCGGCACGCTGACGTGGTACGAGATGAAGAAGGCAAACCGCATCGTTTCCTTTGACTGGACGATGTACGACCAGGGGCATGTGGTTTACCGGCCGGCGCAGATGTCGCCGGATCAACTTCGGATTGGTGTCGGCCGCGCCTACGAGAACTTCTATTCGGCCGCCTCCATCGCCCAGAGATTTCCGCTGCGCGGCAAGCGGCATCGCGCCCAATGGATGATCTACAATCTCTTCATGCGCAGAGGATCGGCGACGGAGCACATCGAATCGATCGCGGAGCCAACAGCGGAACCCGGTTTTGCGCCGATGCCGCCGATTTTGCCGGTCAAGCGCGAATGGCGCGCGGCGGTGCTTGAGGCCGCCGGAGGGCCCGGGCCGCACATGAGCTGAAGCGGGGCTGGCTCCGGCCAGCCACCCGGGACGGCTACTAGTCGCACAGTCTCTCAGCCGTCATCCGACGTTTTGCCCAAATCACTGGGCTTTACATTCTGTCGACCGTCTGCCGCGCTTAAGCGTGGCGGCCGTCTTCGCAATCCTTAGTGTAATGCCGCCTTTCGCGTAGCGTGATCCTGACATGGACATACGTTTTGGAAGCGTCATGGCTTTTCCGTCGAGCTGCAGATGCGCGCGGCTATCGCCTTCGTAGAAAGCAGCAATAAACTCAGAGCCGTCGCCACAGCGGTACGTAGAGAATGTTTGCGCGTCCGCGGGACACTGGCCGGCTAAAATGCCGGTAGCGGCAAAAAACGTTACCAACATGTGCCGTGACATTTGGTCAACTCGTACCGATTTCTTGCCTGTTGCGCCAGCGCCGGGACGTTTGCTGTTTACCGGCGCAACCATACGACGCTTTGCAAAAGGCATCTAAACCAACACAATGCGCCTCACCGGTAATAGTGGAATGTGACCATGCCTCTCTCCATCTGCACCGCCTGCGGCACACAATATCCTGAAAGCGCCCAGCCGCCCGCCCAATGCCCGATCTGCGAGGAGGAGCGGCAATACGTCCCGCCGCGCGGGCAGACATGGACGACGCTTCCGGCGCTGCAGCAGAGCCACATGAATGCATTTCACCAATACGACAAGGGCATCATCGGCATCGGCGCTGGTTTCGCCATTGGGCAACGTGCGCTGCTGGTGCAAACGGAGGGCGGCAACATTCTCTGGGATTGCGTCGCGACGCTCGACCCCGCGACAGTGAGCCTCGTCAAGGGTCTCGGCGGGCTGAAGGCGATCGCCATCTCACATCCACATTTCTACACGACAATGAACGAGTGGGCGCAGGCCTTCGGTTGCCCGATCCATCTCCATGCCGCGGATCAGGATTGGATCATGCGCAAAGGGCCGGCGATCAAGCTGTGGCAGGGCGACACGCTCAAGCTCTGGGATGGCGTCACGCTGGTGCGCTGCGGCGGACATTTCCCGGGCGGTACGGTCGTTCACTGGGCTGGAGGCGCTGGCGGACGCGGCGTCGTTTGCGCGGGGGACATCCTGACCATCACCCAGGACCGGAAATGGTTCTCCTTCATGCGCAGCTATCCGAATTTCCTTCCGCTGTCGAAGCGCGAGGTCGAACACATCGGCAAGGCCATGGGCCCGTTCAAGTTCGACGTAGTCTACGGGCACTATTTCGATCGCGTCATCGAGGAGGATGCCAAGCAGGTGCTGGAAAACTCCGTCACCCGCTATATTGCGGCGATCGAGGGCACGCGCGGTTATTGAAGTCACAAAACTGAACCGGCCGCGCGGCCGCCGGGTGGGAGTTCGGCTGGTCCGCGCGGCCGGGGTGAGTGACGCTCCGTGAGGCGCGCCTTCACAGCCACATGTTCGAGCAAATTGTCGCGGTAGGTCGCGAGATGCCCGTGACGCGATGGTCTCGCCGCACCAATAAATCCTGACTTAATTTCTAATTCGCAAATAATTCTAGTTCGGAACTTAGTCGCAATTCATACGGCAGCCGAATACCGGACGCGATCAACTTCTCGCGACCGGCGTGTGCGGTGGCAAATGCTTACCCGCGCGCTTGTGCGCAAATATTGCATCGAATTTTTCGCAAGACCGGCGAAAAGACCGGCGAAAATTCGCGGCCGATCACTCGCCTTCTTTGTCGCCTTTGCCGCCGAGCTGTTTGAGCTTGGCGAACACCGCGCTGACATCGAGCTCGCCGGGCTTTCTCTCCGTTTCCGCGGCAGCGGCCACCTCGGCCTCCTTGCGCGCCGTGGTTTCGGCAGCGGGCAGCAGCGTTGCGCCGGTGTCCACGGGCGCGGGCTTTTCCTTGCTGGCGCGCTGGACTTCTAGATCGAGGTCGATCTGTGACGCCAGACCGAGCGTCACGGGATCCATCGGCGCCAGATTGGCTGAATTCCAGTGCGTACGATCGCGAATTGAGGCGATCGTCGACTTCGTTGTGCCGACGAGGCGCATGATCGCACTGTCCTTGAGCTCCGGGTGGTTGCGCACCAGCCACAGGATGGCATTCGGGCGGTCCTGACGGCGCGAAACGGGGGTATAACGCGGGCCCTTCTTGCCGCGATCCGGGGTGGGGACCGCGACTTTCGGATCGGTCAGTTTGAGACGGACGTCCGGGTTTTTCTCCGCTTCCGCAATCTGCTCGCGGGTCAATTGGCCGGTCAGGATCGGGTCGAGTCCCTTGATTCCCTGCGCAGCATCGCCGTCCGCGATGGCCTTTACTTCCAGCGGATGCAGCTTGCAGAAGTCGGCAATCTGGTCGAACGATAACGCGGTGTTGTCCAGAAGCCAGACGGCTGTCGCCTTCGGCATCAAGGGTGCTGCGGTCGCCATGGCAAAATCTCCTCTACGCTTCGCCCGCCGCTAGGGCGAAGCACCAGATCATCGGTGATGATCGGAAAGTGGCCGGAATATAGGGGGAGAGACCCCATCATGCAACCGTTCCGCTTGACAGGGGAGGCCCGCGCACCCCATGTCGGGGGTTGAAATGCGTGCAGAAAATGCGCGGTTTCGAGGAATTACATGTCTGCAAGTCTGCCAAAACCGGCACTGAAAGTCCTGCTCTGCTCACCGCGCGGGTTCTGCGCCGGTGTCGTGCGCGCGATTGAATCGGTTGAGCGCGCACTCACGATCTACGGAGCACCGGTCTATGTTCGGCATGAGATCGTGCACAATAAATATGTCGTCGACAGCCTGCGCAAGAAGGGCGCGATTTTCGTCGAGGAACTGAGTGAAATTCCCGATGACAACGTGCCGGTGATCTTCTCTGCGCACGGGGTCCCACGCGCGGTTCCGGAAGAAGCCTCTCGGCGCAATCTAATCTCGCTCGATGCAACCTGTCCGCTCGTGACGAAGGTTCATCGCGAGGCGGAAATCCATTACCGGCGCGGGCGCGAAATCCTGCTCATCGGCCATGCCGGCCATCCTGAAGTCGTCGGCACCATGGGCCAGCTGCCGGCCGGAAGCATCACGCTGGTGCAGACAACCGATGAAATCGACCGGTATACACCGCGCGATGAGAGCAAGCTCGCTTATGTGACCCAGACCACGTTGTCGGTCGACGATACCGCCGAGATGGTCGAGCACCTCAAGCGGCGATTTCCGGACATCGTCGGTCCCCACAAAGAAGACATCTGCTACGCAACCACAAATCGCCAGGACGCGGTCAAGCGCGTGGCGCCGATCGTGGACGCCATGATCGTCGTCGGCGCGCCGAATTCGTCAAATTCGCAAAGGCTGAAAGAGGTGGCGGAGCGTTCGGGCTGCCCGCGTGCAGTTCTGGTGCAGCGAGCGGCCGACCTCAACTGGGGCTATTTCGACGGCGTCACCAAGATCGGCGTCACGGCGGGCGCTTCGGCGCCGGAGATCCTAGTCGAGGAAATCCTCGGCGCGCTCTCGGAGCGTTTCTCTATTGAACTTGAAACCGTAACTGCGACCGAGGAGGGAGTATTCTTCCCGCTGCCCCGCCCACTGCGGGAGCACGAGCCGGCGGAGTAGCGCTTAAATGGCGGTCTACACCGACGTTACGGCGGAAGATCTCGGCCGCTTTCTCTCAGGTTACGACGTCGGCGAGCTGCTCGCCTACAAAGGCATTGCAGAGGGCGTCGAGAACTCAAACTTCCTGGTGCACACGGCCACCGGAAATTTCATTCTCACGCTGTATGAAAAGCGCGTCGCGGAAGGCGACCTGCCATTTTTTCTGGGCTTGATGGAGCACCTTGCCGCGCGCGGCATTACGTGCCCGCAACCGGTCAAAAACAAACAGGGTGGGATGCTCGGCAAGATCGCCGGCCGGCCGGCGGCGATTGTCACGTTTCTCGATGGACTTTGGATCCGGCGGCCAAATCCCGGTCACTGCGCCGCGGTTGGCGAAGCGCTGGCGCAATTGCACCTAGCCGGTGCGGATTTCAAATTGAAGCGCGCGAATGCATTGTCAATTGAGAGCTGGCGGCCTTTGTACGAGCACGCCAAGCCGCGGGGCGACAGCGTGCGCCCAGGCCTTTGCGCTGAAATCGCCAAGGAGCTCGATGCGCTGGAAAAAGCCTGGCCGCGCCGGTTGCCCCAGGGTGTGATCCACGCCGATCTGTTTCCAGACAACGTCTTCTTTCTCGGCACCAAATTGTCAGGGGTGATCGACTTCTATTTTGCCTGCACCGACACGCTCTTTTATGACGTTGCGGTCTGCCTCAATGCCTGGTGCTTCGAGGCCGATCATTCCTACAACGTGACGAAGGGACGTGCGTTGCTCAACGCGTACGACAAGGTGCGCGCGCTGTCCGAAGCCGAACGGAGCGCGCTGCCTGTTCTCGCGCGCGGCGCCGCCATACGTTTTCTTCTCACGCGCCTGGTCGACTGGCTCGCCGTGCCCGACGGTGCGCTGGTCCGGCCGAAGGATCCGCTCGAATATTATCGCAAACTTCGCTTTCACCAGTCGGCGAAAAGTGTCGAGGATTACGGGCTCTGATGGCCGATCAGCGCGTGACCATTCACACGGACGGTGCCTGCTCGGGCAATCCGGGCCCGGGTGGTTGGGGGGCGATTCTGACGTTCGGCGATCAGGAAAAAGAGCTGATGGGCGGCGAGCCGCATACGACGAACAACCGCATGGAATTGATGGCTGCAATCTCTGCGCTGGAGGCGCTCAGACGGCCGTGCACGGTCGATCTTCATACCGACAGTGAATACCTCAAGAACGGAATCACCTCCTGGATTCACGGCTGGAAAAAGAACGGCTGGCGCACGGCGGACAAGAAGCCGGTCAAGAACGTCGACCTGTGGAAGCGGCTCGATGAGGCGCTCATTCATCACAAGGTGCACTGGCACTGGGTCAAGGGTCATGCCGGTCACGCAATGAACGAGCGGGCCGATGAGCTCGCGCGCGAAGGCATTGTCGCCGCGCGTGCAGGTGCGATTGGCGCGATGAAGCAAAAATGAAATGGCCGGGAAAAGCCCCGGCCATCCCGAGATCAAGGTGGAGAAATTCTAGAGCTGGCCAAGCAACGCCTGGCCACCGGAAATGTCACACTTGCCCGGTGCGTCTTCGATGTTGAGCTTTTTCACCACGCCGTCATCGACAAGCATCGAATAGCGCTTTGAGCGGGTGCCAAGGCCGTTGCCCGATCCGTCAAAGGCCATGTCGATTGCCTTGGCGAACTCGCCGTTACCGTCGGCAAGAAAATCAATCTTGCCTTCCGCGCCGGTTGATTTCTTCCAGGCTTCCATGACGAACACGTCGTTCACGCCTGTCACCGCGATGGTGTGCACACCTTTTGCCTTGATGGCGGCGGCGTTATTCAGGAAGCTCGGGATGTGGAGGTTGTTGCAGGTCGGAGTGAAAGCGCCGGGCACGGCAAACAGGGCAACCTTGCGGCCTTTGAAAACTTCATCCGTCGTTTTCCAGACTGGACCTTCGGTCGTCATCACGCGGAACTTGGCATCAGGCAGTCGATCACCGACCTTGACAGGCATGAGTGTATCCTCTCGCGTTGCAAATAATTTTGGTTTCTTGATTGGGTAATTACGCCCTTGTCGGCGTTTAGTCGAGATGAGTCTTGACCTCGACCGCGCGGTCGCCAGTTACAACCGTAAAGATCAGGTCGGTTGGGCTCTTGGGATCGACGCCGGACGGCAGACCGTCGAGCTCGAAGCTGAATTGGGCTCGGCCAGGCGGCGCGGATTTCGCGGGCTTCGGGATGGGCAACGCCCATTGCGGGGTCGGGCCCTCAACAAACAGTTCAACGGGTTTTCCGGCCGGCGCCCCTAGGTCGACAGTAACCGTTGGTTTTGCTCCGCCGGTTGTCCGTTTTGCGGTGAGGCCCAACTGTGCAGCTGTAACGTGCTTTGGTACGCGCCCTTCGGCCGCCGTCAACGCCGGATCGTGCTTGCTGTCGCCTGACTCGAGCACCAGTTCGGCGCGGCCTTCCACGGGCACGCAAAGTTTTTCGCAGACCGCGTAGTCAACTTTCACGCGGAGGCGGACCGGCTTGCCGGCTCGCTGCGGTGAAATAACGACCGGGAAAATCACCGTGTCCTTGTAACCGAGCGATTGGCCTGTCTCGTCGGTGAACAGATGCGGCGTGGGGTAGACCACGTCAGCCTTCTTGAGATTTTCCGATCCGGAAAAATCAAAATGCGGGGGCACTCCGGAATCGCCGGGGTAGCGCCAATAGGTTTTCCAGCCCGACCGCAATTTGACTTCAATTCCGGCCCGCAACACGGTGTCGCCCGCTTTGCTGCTGCCGGCGATCAGCCTGATGGCGGATCGTACGTCCTCATTCCAGGGTGATTCGTCTGCCGCCTGCGCCATAGTCCCTGTCAGGACGGCCACGACGCACGAAACCAATGCCGCGCAAAATGATCTGTGAATATTGCTCATGGCCGTTGGTGTAGTTGGTAACCATCTGCCGCGCCACTGAATTCATTGTGAGCATGCGTTGAACACGATCTCGGCCGGGCGCTGCCACAATTATCCCGTCGAATATGACGGTGAAAGATTGAACTTTCCGCCGCAAGCTTCGTTTGCAAAGGCGAGTCGTTCGGGTAACCTTTTGCCATGAAGATTTCTCGCAAAACGACGCAGCAAACCGCAGCGCCCGGGCGGGGTTATCTCGACGGGCAGATGCTGATCGCAATGCCAGCCATGAGTGACGAACGTTTCACGCGTGCGGTGATCTATGTCTGTGCGCATTCGACCGAAGGTGCGATGGGCATCATCGTCAATCAGCCGGCGCAGAATATCAAATTTCCCGATCTCCTCGTGCAGCTCGAAGTGATTCCCGCGGCCGAGCGTATCCAGCTTCCCGGCCGTGCCGAGGACGTGAAAGTGCTCAAGGGCGGCCCGGTCGAAACCGGCCGCGGCTTCGTCTTGCATTCAGCCGACTTCTTTATTGAAAATTCGACGTTGCCGATCGATGAGGGGGTCTGCCTTACCGCCACGCTGGACATTCTCAAGGCCATCGCGCGCGGCAACGGACCAGCCAGTGCGATCCTGGCGCTTGGTTACGCCGGCTGGGCACCGGGGCAGCTTGAGGAGGAGATCCAGCAGAACGGCTGGCTGCACTGCTCCGCGGATCCCGAGCTGATTTTCGGTCAGGACACCGCCATGAAATATGAAAAGGCCCTGCGCAAGATCGGTATCGATCCGGGTATGCTGTCGAGTCAATCAGGCCACGCCTGACCTTTGACTACTCAGAGGCAATCTTGAGCGCGCGCAACCGGCTTGGCTTGTCGACGAGGAGATCGCGCGCGGCATCCGAGGTCATCGGTTCGCCGAAGGCAAAGCCTTGCGCGTATTCGCAACCAAGCTGGTAAAGCTCGACCGCGTCTAAATCGGTTTCGGCGCCTTCCGCGACCACTTCCATTCCGAGATCGTGCGCAAGCGCGATAATAGACCGCAAGATAACCGGCCGGGTGCCGCGCGCCGTCGTGCGCACGAATGACTGGTCGATCTTGATCGTGTCGAATGGAAAGCGCTGCAGGTACGCAAGCGAGGAATGTCCAGTGCCGAAGTCATCGAGCGACAGACCGGCGCCAAGTTCCTTGATCCGGGTCAGCATCTGCGCGGCGTGCTCCGGGTTTTCCATGACCAGCGACTCGGTGATCTCGAGTTTGAGTGTCCCGCGTGCAAGTGTCGTGCGGCCCAGCACGCCACGCAAATCCTGGATGAGATCGTGACGCAGTAATTGCCGCGACGACACGTTCACGCTGGCGAAGACCGGCTCGCGCGCCCGGGTCGCGGCCTGCCATTGCGCCAGCTGCTTGGCGGTGTGGTCGAGGACGAACAGGCCCAGGTCCACGATCAACCCGATTTCCTCGGCGATCGATATGAATTCTGCCGGCGACAGGCGGCCGAGCTTCGGGTGATCCCAGCGTGCCAGCGCCTCGAAGCCTGCGATGGCTCGATCCTCCAGCCGCACGATCGGCTGATA
This sequence comes from uncultured Alphaproteobacteria bacterium, assembly GCA_963736275.1. Lineage (GTDB taxonomy): Bacteria > Pseudomonadota > Alphaproteobacteria > Rhizobiales > Xanthobacteraceae > Pseudolabrys. Next base: position 129,522 of record CAVTOP010000018.1, on the reverse strand, counting down.
GAGCACCTTGATCTCCTCGCGCTCGATGGCGCGGCGAAGTTCGGATTCCATCGTCAGGCGGTCGGTCTTGCGCGACCGCATGGCCGGCTTGAAGATTTCGATGCGGTCGCCGCCGATACGCTTGGCGTAGTACATCGCCAACTCGGCGTCCTTTAACACCTCATCTGTCCGGTGTGCCGCGTGCTCGGCGAGCGCCAATCCGATTGACGCCGTGAGGAATATCTCGCGGTCATTGAAGGCGATCGGCGCGCGCAAGGTGCGGCGGATGGTCTCCGCGAACGCAACGATACGCGCAGGTTCGCGCTCGGACAGCACGATTAACGCAAACTGGTCCCCCGATAGCCGCGCCAGCGTGTCCTGCGGTTTGAGCAGGCGGGACAGACGACGGGCGATCGTAAGCAATATGGAATCGCCCACGGCCATGCCGACTGAATCGTTGACCTGCTTGAAGCGGTCGAGATCGATCACCACGATCGACGGACGGATCTGAGAGTCGGCGCGGGCAAAGCCGAAGGCGGCCGCCATGCGGTCGAGGAACAATTCGCGGTTGGGCAGGCCCGTGAGATTGTCGTGGACCGCGTCGAACAGCAGCCGCTCTTCTGCATTCTTGAAATCGGTCACGTCGGTGAGCGTGCCTACCAGGCGCACGACCTCGCCATCGGAACCAACCACGGGCCGCGCCTTGAGCGTGAACCAGAGATAGTGACCGTCGGCTGTGCCCAGCCGAAAATCCTGGGTGAGACGGCCGCGCCGCTGCTCGACCATGCCGTCAAGCGAAGCGCGGAAGCGGTCGCGATCAAGAGGGTGAAGCACGTCAAGCCACGTCGCTGCGGGACCTTCCAGGGTGCCACGTTTGAGGCCGAGCATGTGCTCGGTTTCCGGACTGGTGAAGACCTTGTCTGCGGAGACATCCCAGTCCCAGATCAAATCGCCGGCGCCGGTCAAAGCGAGCGCACGGCGCTCGACGTCCGACACAATGCCGTGCGTGATACCGCCGGCGAACGCATGCTGCATGACCGTGAAGCCGATCAGCATCACGATCAGCACCAGGCCACCGAGCAGAGCCGGACCGATGATGTCATTGGTGACGACGCCAAGGATCGCCAGCGCCGCTGCCATAGTCCACACGACCAACAACAGCCAGGTGGGAATCAGCAGCACCGCGCGATCGAAGCCGTGCGTCGACAGATAGATGACGAGAGCAAGACCGAACAGGGCGATGCCGAAAAGCGACATGCGGGCAATGCCGGCGGCGACGGCCGGATCAAAGACCGCAACGGCAACCAGCGCGGCGAGCGCGGCAAGCCATGCGATGGTGATGTGCGCGTAGCGGACATGCCACCGTGACAAATTGAGATAAGCAAACAGAAACACAATGAGGGTTGCCGACAGGATCGCCTCACCACAAGCGCGCCACACTCGCTCGGCGCCGGCTGACATGTCGAAGACCTTGCCCCAGAAGCCGAAGTCGATCCCGATATAGATCAGGACCGCCCAGCCAAGCGCCGCGGCGGCCGGAAACATGATCGAACCCTTCACCACGAACAGGATGGTGAGGAACAAGGCCAACAGACCGGCGATGCCGATGACGATGCCGTAATACAGGGTGAAGGAATTGACCTTGTCCTTATAGGCGTCGGGCTCCCACAAATAGATCTGTGGCAGCTTGTCAGTGCGTAGTTCGGCGACAAGTGTGATGACGGTGCCGGGGTCGAGCGTGATACGGAAAACGTCGGCGGTCGTCCCTTCCTGGCGCACCGGCCGGTCTCCGGTGGAAGGCGTGATGGCGGCGATGCGCGACAGACCGAGGTCCGGCCAGAAGATTCCGGAACCGACCATCCGGTAGTGCGGCACGACAATCAGCCGGTCGATCTGCTCATCGCTGTTGTTGGTGAGCGCAAGCACAGCCCAATTGGTGTTGCCTTCACGTGCACGCACTTCGATGCGGCGGACGATTCCGTCTGGACCGGGTGCGGTGGAGACCTGGATGCGATCGCCTTCAGTCTTTTGGACTTCAGTGGCGGCGGTCAGATCGATGGCGGCCGCATCGAGGCGCACATTGACGGCATCCACCGCATGCGCGGCAGAAATCGCCAACAGCGAAACGGCAAATGCCATCGCCAGCGCTGTCAAGCAACGCATCATGACCGGGCCAAATTCCCCTTTCACGGCTGCTTCATGCATTCTGCAGCCGCCGCCTCGCTCGCAGTGAAAATCTGCAAACAATCGCACCCTGTTAAGCGTTTAATGCCGACATTACGCCGATTTCGCGACTTCCGGAAAAACGGACCTTCCATCAAAGTGTTAGCACGATTTTGCCGATGTGTGTGCTGGTTTCCATGAGTGCATGGGCTGCAGGCGCGTCTTTCAAGGGAAAGGTCTTGTAGATAACCGGCTTGACCTTGCCCGCAACGATCAGCGGCAGCACATTTGTTTCCACCGCGCGCGCAATTGCGCCTTTGTCGGCGATCGAACGCGAACGCAGCGTCGAACCGGTGTGATGAAGCCGCTTGAGCATGATGCGGCGGAAATCCACCGTCGCCTTCGGACTACCCTGAAAAGCAATCTGCACGATGCGCCCCTCAACCGCCGCCGCTTCGTAATTGCGCGCGATGTAATCCCCTCCCACCATGTCCACTATAACTTCAGCGCCCTTGTCGTTCGTCGCAGCTTTCGTGGCCGCAACGAAGTCCTCGGTCTTATAGTTAACGGCGACATCGGCGCCGAGCTTGCGGCAGGCGTCGCATTTCTCCGGTGAACCCGCTGTCGTGATAACGCGTGCGCCAAACGCTTTGGCCAGCTGAATCGCCGTTGTGCCGATGCCGGACGAGCCACCGTGCACGAGCAAGGTCTCGCCGCTTTTGAGGCCCCCGCGCTCGAATGCGTTGTGCCAGACGGTGAAGAAGGTTTCCGGAATTGCGGCGGCCTCAACCATCGAAAGACCTGACACAGGCAGCGCGTGGCTTTCGTGCGCCATGCAATATTCGGCGTACCCTCCGCCCGAGACCAAGGCCATGACCCGGTCTCCGATTTTCCATCGCTTGACGCCGGATCCGAGCGTGACGATTTCTCCCGCAATCTCCAAGCCCGGAATATCGGGCGCGCCGGGCGGCGGCGGATAGAGTCCCATGCGCTGCATCACGTCCGGGCGGTTCACGCCGGCAGCGGCGACCTTCACGAGGATTTCGTCCGCTCCGGGTGCGGGGACGGGCCGCTGCTCCGGCGCAAGCATGTCGGGGCCGCCTGGGGCCTTGATACCGATTGCGGTCATTTGGGACGGAAGCGCAGCCATTGTGTCCTCGTTATTTGCGTACCGGGATGCTCTTGTTTAGGCGCGGCTCGGCAATGTGACAACCGCGACAGCGGCGGTTAGATTTCCGCAGCAGGAGGCGAAGATGCCGGCGATCGACGACGACGACAAACCGAAGAAAAAGGTCACGCACGAGATCGGACAAGATCTAACTCTGCTCTCAGTCGAGGAGCTCAGTGCGCGCGTGCAGTTTCTCCGCGATGAAATCCAGCGCATCGAAGCCGACATGACGCAAAAGCGTGCGTCGCGCTCCGCAGCCGATCAGTTTTTCAAGCGATGATGATGTTCAACACGCAGCGGTATTCCAATGCGACGATGTTCATAAAATATTTTGCATTGGGTTCATCTTCTTAAGTTGTCGTTAAGCTTTCTCGACCATTACTGGCATCGTCCATCTTCATATGGACGGTGAGTGGCTCCTGTCCACTCTGTTTGACGCCTCCCTGTTATCACCTTGAGCCGCCGGCAACGGCGGCTCCTTTTTTTGTCCCAATCTGGGTCAGAATGAAACGGGCGAGGCGATGCTGCGGATCTTCGCAGCAACTATATCGCGATGTTAACCATATCGCTGTCTGGACAGAACCCGCGTGCGCGCGTCATGCTTACCCAATCGTATACGGAGCTGTTCCGCTCCGGTGTGGGAGAGTGTCGCGTATGTCGGAAAAAATGTTGGGCCAGGCGCAGCCGGTTCCTTTTGGCGAACGGCTTGCAAGCTCTCAGGCCTTCGCCGAGTTGTTTCGTGACGGTATGGCCCTCGTTGAAGAGACGGCGACTTATCTCGACGGACCCGGCCGCCAGCAGTCGAAGAAGCTCGAACGCTCCGCTGCATTGGCCTATGCGACAGAAAGCATGCGGCTCACCACCCGGTTGATGCAGCTTGCGTCCTGGCTGCTGCTCCACCGCGCGGTGAAGGAAGGCGAGATGTCGCTTGCGCAGGCCGGCAAGGAAAAAAGCAAGGTGAAACTGGCGTCGAGCGACAATCACGATCCGAACAGTATCGAATTGCTGCCGCCGGCTCTTCGCGATCTCATCGCGCGCTCACAGAGCCTTTATGCAAAAGTGCGCCGGCTCGACGCAACAATCTACAATCAGGGCCCGACAGAACGCCCGGCGACGGCGAATCCTGTTGAACGCCAGCTCGGCCTCCTCAAGGCCGCCTTCGGGACCGAACGCGTCTGATCGCCATCGTTTCCGCAAACAAAAACCCCCGCACCTCAGGCTGTGTGGAAACGGAAAGAGGCTCTGGTTATCCAGAGCCTCATTTTTGCGTCAGGCGAGCGCCGCCTTGATGTTGATGACGCGGAGCATGTTGTAAGCGAGTACCGAGAGGGCCATCTCGGTTCTGGTTCCTTTGAGGTTCCTGGTTAGGAATCTTCCGCCAGCCATCATGCGCTTGATGGTGCCGAAAGGATGCTCGGCAGCGCATCGCCGTCTCGCCATCAGTTCGGGAGTGGCTCTCGCATTCATCCGGGTGAGGGTATCCTCATCCAGATGGCGCTTGAGAAAACGGCGCTCGGCTGTGGTGCACTGCGGCTTGAGAGGGCAGCCAGAGCAATCGGGCGACATATAGGTCACGTTGCGTTTTCGCCTGTGCAATTGTTTGCGAATGAGCGAGCGGCCAGCCGGACAGCGGTAGCTGTCGGTATCCGGCTCATAGCTAAAGGCGCTGCGGTCGAACAGCTTGCCGTCGGCTTGATTGTTAACAGCCCGGTTGGCCGGCACGCACGCCACGATGTCATCGTGTTCACAGGCGCTGGCATGGGCACCGTTGGAGTAGCCGGCATCAGCCACCACCATCAGGCGGTCCTGCCGCAGCATCTCTTTTGTAGCCATGGACATCGGATGAAGCAGGCAGTTGTCGGTCGGTTCGGCCGTAACTTCATGGTGGATGATTAAGCCGATATCGGCGTCGACCGCCGTCTGGACATTGTAGGACGGCGGCTTGGGACCGTTGCCCTTACCCATCGGCCTTGCATCCTCTTCGCCCTGGACGATTGTCGCGCGGCCTTCAGCATCGAGCTTTGCGGCAAGGCGATCGAGTTCACCGCGTCGGGCCCGCAAAGCCGCCATCGCCGCAGGCACCGCATCCGGCGGATCATCGGGCTCCGCTGCATCGGCTTCGTCGAGCCCGCCCAGATAGTGCTCGATCTTGCGATCGAGGCGCGCAGCTTCCTCGGCGATCCTTGCCTGGCCGATAATCCTTTTGCCGCTCGCCACCGCTCGGAACTTCGAGCCATCCAGGGCGATCAGCCGCGCCGTGAACAGCCCCGCGTCCCGGCATAGCATCACGAAGGCCCGGCACGCCCCGACAATCGCTGCGCTGTTGTCGCGCCGGAAGTCGGCAATCGTCTTGAAGTCGGGGCTGAGCCGTCGCAACAGCCACATGGTCTCGACATTACGACGGCATTCCCGCTCCAGCCGTCGCGAGGACCGCACTTCGTTGAAGTAACCCCAGATATAAAGCTTCAGAAGATCCCGTGGATCGTAGGGCGGCCGTCCCGTCGGTTCTGGGACCGATCGGGCAAATCCGAGCTCGCTTACGTTCAGCCCATCCACAAAGGCGTCGATCACGCGAACTGGCGCATCCGCCGCCACATAATCCTCGACCGCCGCCGGCAGCAGCGCCGCCTGACCGCGATCCTCGCCCTGAATGTAGCTCATGCAAAAGGCCGCATCGTTGTTGATGCGGCCTTCTTAGCTGACTCGCTTAGTTCTCACACAGCCTGACCTGCGGGGGTTTTTATCTTCCGGCACGGTCTTTATTTCTTGTCGTCGGTCTTCAGGAAGCCGGAGAATTTCTTCTGGAAGCGCGACACGCGGCCGCCGCGATCGACGAGCTGCTGCTGGCCTCCGGTCCAGGCCGGATGCGATTTTGGGTCGATGTCGAGGTGCAGGACGTCGCCTTCCTTGCCCCATGTGGAGCGCGTGGTGAACTCGCTGCCGTCCGTCATCACGACCTTGATGGTGTGATAGCTGGGATGGATATCTTGTTTCATCTCTTCAATTCCGGGCGCTCAAAAGGCGCCAATATGGCTGATTTGGCGCTCCTATACAGGAGCCGGCCGAAGGCGGCAAGCGGCTGCGATTTGACCGCCGCCAAGCCTGCAAGGCATTAAGGAAGCGGCAGACGGGGCGGTAAGAGGCGTCGCATGAGTTATTCGAGCGATGGACGGGGCCTCGATGTGGCTCAGGCATCGGCCCTGAATGAGCGCCGTAAGTTGAATCTGCGGCCGCTAGCCCGTCTGGTTCCCTACATCGTGCGCTATCGCGGGCGTGCCGCTGCGGCGCTCGCCGCATTAATTGTCGCTTCGTTGACGACGTTGATCGTGCCGGTCGCCGTTCGCCGCATGATCGACTTCGGATTTTCCGACAAGGCCGCGCAGCTTATCGACAGCTATTTTGCGGTGATGGTGCTCGTCGTGGCCGTCCTCGCGGTTTCGAGCGCCTTGCGATTTTATCTGGTGACGACATTGGGTGAGCGGATCGTCGCCGATCTGCGTTCGGACGTATTCGCACATCTTACGCGGCTTTCGCCGTCGTATTTTGACGCCGCGCGTTCTGGCGAAATCGTGTCGCGGCTCACGGCCGATACGACCCAGATCAAATCGGCGGTGGGCGCCTCGGTATCGATCGCGCTGCGCAATCTGGTTCTGTTTCTTGGCGGCGCCGGCATGATGGTGGTGACCAGTCCGCGGCTGTCTCTGTTCGTATTGGGTGCAATTCCGGTGATCGTGCTGCCGCTCGTCGGCTTCGGGCGTGCGGTGCGCCGGCGTGGACGCGCTGCACAGGATACATTGGCCGACGCATCCGGCTACGCCAACGAGCTTATCGGTGCGACGCGAACCTTGCAGGCTTTCACCAATGAGAAGCTGGCGCAGTCGCGTTTTGGAGCGGCAGTCGAACAAGCCTATGTCGCGGCCCGCGGCGCGACCAGGGCGCGCGCGGTCCTTACGGCAATCGTCATTTTTCTCGTCTTTGCCAGCATCGTGATCGTCCTGTGGGTCGGAGCGCAGGACGTGCTTGCCGGCGACATAACGCCCGGCCGGCTTGGCCAGTTTGTGCTCTACGCCGTGTTTGCCGCGGGTGGACTCGGTGAATTGAGCCAGGTCTGGGGTGAAATCTCGCAGGCTTCCGGCGCTGCCGAGCGCCTGTCCGAAATTCTGGCGGTCCAGCCGGACATCAGATCACCGGCAAGGCCAATCGCCTTGCCGAGGCCGGCAACTGGTGAGGTCGAGTTTCATAAGGTCAGCTTTTCTTATCCGGGCCGCCCGAACGTCCCCGTGCTCGAAAATCTTTCATTTCGCGTTGCGCCGGGCGAAAAACTCGCACTTGTCGGACCGTCCGGCGCCGGCAAGAGCACCATTTTTCAGCTCATCTTGCGGTTCTACGACCCAACATCCGGAAACATAACTTTCGACGGCGTTCGTCTCACCGATACCGATCCAGCGGAACTGCGGTCGCGCATCGCGCTCGTGCCGCAAGACTCAATCGTGTTCGCAACGAGCGTGCGCGACAACATCCAGTTCGGGCGGCCTGACGCGACCGAAGCCGAAATCGAGAAAGCGGCGGAAGCCGGACATGCTACGGAATTTATCCGCCGCCTGCCGCTCGGGCTTAAGACGCCGATTGGCGAGCGTGGCGTCACCCTGTCGGGCGGACAGCGGCAGCGCATCGCGATCGCGCGCGCCATTCTTCGCAAAGCGCCGCTATTGTTGCTTGACGAAGCAACGTCGTCACTCGATGCCGAGAGCGAAACGCTGGTGCAGCAGGCGCTCAAGCGACTGATGCTCAACCGAACCAGCATCGTGATCGCGCACCGGCTCGCCACCGTGCAGTCCTGCGACCGCATTCTGGTCGTCGACAATGGCCGCATCGTCGAAGAGGGGACGCACGTTTCGCTGGCGTCAGCGGGCGGTCTCTATGCGCGTTTGGCGAAACTGCAATTCGAGATGGGCGCGGCCTAACCGCGCCACGCCATGCGGCTCACCGGCAAGCCGGATACCGGATTTTTGTCTTCGCCGGCGTAAATAAAGCCGTGCTTCTCGTAGAAGCGGATAGCGCGAAAATTGTCCTTGTTGACGAGAAGTTCGATTCCCCTTGGTGAGAGTCGTTTGGCTTCGTCGAGCAAAGCCAATGCGACATCCGAGCCCCAGTGCTCGGGCGCAACGACGATCTGGTCGAGATACTTCGTTTTCAGATCGATGGTCACGAAGCCGATAATGACTTCATCGCGTTCCGCCACGATAATTTGCGCCGCCGGCACGAGCTCATTGCGCCAGCGGTCGCGCCACCACGGTTGCCGGGCATTGAAGTCGAGATGCGGGTAGTGGCTGGACCACGTGCGGCGCCATAATTCGATCGCCGCGTCTTCATCGGCGGCGGAGTAGGGGCGCAGGGTGAAGGTTCGCGCGCTCACCGCTCGGTCAGCTTGAATTCAATGCGGCGATTGCGCCTGTAGGCATCCTCGGTCTTGTTGAGGTCGATCGGCTGGAACTCGCCGAACCCGGCGGCCACCAGCCGCTGCGGAGAAACGCCCTTTCCAATCAGGTATTGCACGACCGAAATCGCCCGCGCCGCCGAAAGGTCCCAGTTCGACTTGAATGCACCGCCGGAAATCGGCCGCACGTCGGTGTGGCCGTCAACGCGCAACACCCAGGCGAGATCGGTCGGGATTTGCTTTTCCAGTTCGAGCAGGGCGTCGGCGACCTTGTCGAGTTCGGCCCGGCCTTCCGGCTTGAGATCCGCCTTGCCGGTATCGAAGAAAACTTCAGATTGCAGGACGAAACGGTCTCCGACCACGCGGACATCGGCGCGATTGCCGAGGATTTCGCGCAACTTGCCGAAGAAATCCGAACGATATCGCTTGAGTTCGTTGACGCGCTCGGCCAACGCAAGGTTAAGCCGCTGGCCGAGTTCGGTAATACGGGTCTGGGAATCCTTGTCCTTCTTTTCGGCAGCGTCGAGCGTCTGCTCAATGGCCGCCAGCTGTCGGCGCAGGGCCGCGATCTGCTGATTGAGCACCTCGACCTGCGCCAGCGCACGCGCGGAGATTCTCTTTTCGCCTTCGATCTGCCCGGTGAGGTCGGATACCTTCCCCTGAGCAGCTGCAGCACCGGCGCCGGCGCTTTCGGCAGCGCCCTTGAGGCGGTCGCGCTCATTTTCCGCGGTAGCCAGCGTTGCGCGCAACTGGGCAAGCTGGTCCTCGACATCCATCTTTCCGGACTTTTCCAACGACAGCAGCTCGGTAAGCTGCGCGATCTGCACGTTTAGGCGGTTGAGCGCTGTATCCTTGCCGGCGACTTCCTGCTGCAGATAGAACTGCACGACGACGAAGACCGTGAGCAGAAAAATGATGCCGAGGATGAGCGTCGCCAGGGCATCGACGAAGCCCGGCCAGTAGTTCATGCCGCTTTCGCCGCGGCGGACCCTTGCAAGCGCCATCAGTCCAGACTCAACGGTTCACGTTTTCGCGCACCATCACTTCGAGCAGCTTCTTGATCTCGCGCTGCTGTTCGGCCTGCGAGTCGACCCAGTCCCTGATCATCTGCTGCTCGGTGCGCATATGGTGCACCAACCCCTGGATTGCCTCGGCCAGATTGGCCATGGCTGCGGATGCGGACTTGCCTGCGCCAGCTTGGTCGACCGCCTCGCGCAGCCGCTCGATAGCGGAACGAACCTCGCCACCCATGCCCGCGGCAACGGCGGGTTCGGCGGCGTGGTCGTAAACGGTGGTGGACAGCCAGTCTTCCAGCTCGGTGTAGAAACGGTTCTGCGCCTGGCTCGACTGCAGATCGAGGAAGCCGAGAACGAGCGAGCCGGCAAGTCCGAACAGAGACGACGAAAACGAGATGCCCATGCCGGAAAGCGGCGCGGCGAGACCCTCGCGCAGGGAATCGAACATGGTCCCTGTGTCGCCGCTGGCCTTGAGGCCTTGAATGACGTTCCCGACCGAGCTGACGGTCTCGATCAGGCCCCAGAACGTACCAAGGAGGCCGAGGAACACCAGAAGACCGGTCATGTAGCGAGAGATGTCACGCGCCTCGTCGAGGCGGGTGGCAATTGAGTCGAGAATACCGCGCATCAATTGCGCCGACATGGCCATACGGCCGACGCGGCTGCCGAGGATTGTCGCCATTGGCGCAAGCAGCACCGGCGGCCGGTCGACGGCGAGGCCTGGGTCGGCCAAGCGGAAATTATTGACCCAAGCGATCTCCGGATAGAGCCGCAGAACCTGCCGGAACGACAGGATAATGCCGATCGTTCCGACGCCGATGATCAGCGCGTTAAGTCCCGGGTTGGCCATGAATGCGACTTCGATCTGCTTGTGCAGCACGAACGCAACAAGTCCGACCAGGATGACGAAGACCAACATCCTGAACAGGAAGATTCGTGGAGACGACAGCTTGAGAGGATCGATTTCTTTGGCCATGAGATTCGTCGTTGCGCCTGCAAGCCCCTGCGACGCACTATGACACAGACATGCGACGTGTAAAAAGCAGTTGTGCCGGAACCCGGCGTACCCCGATAAAGCCGCCGATTGAGTTGAAATTACGATGCCTGGTCTTTGCCGGCGGTCTTGAGCAGGGACAACAACCCTTTGTGGATCAGGTCATTGCCGGCGACGACGTGGCCCTTGCTGAGTATCTCGTCCTTGCCGTCACAATCGGAAACGAAACCACCAGCTTCCCGCACGAGGACCAGTCCCGCCGCCAGGTCCCAAGGCTTCAACGTCCGCTCCCAATAGCCGTCGAGCCGTCCCGCCGCTATCCAGGCGAGATCAAGCGCAGCGGCGCCAAAACGCCTCACCCCGGCCACGTGTTCTTGCACGGCGCCGACTTCCTTCCGCGACAGGCCGACATCGCCATGTCCGTAGTGGGCAATTCCGCACGCGACGATCGCCTCTGCAAGTCGCGTTCGTGCAGCGACACGGATGCGCTGATCGTTGAGGAACGCGCCTTTGCCCTTCTCGGCAATGAACATCTCATCGGTTGCCGGATTGTAGATCAGGCCAGCGATCATGGCGCCCTCACGCTCGAGCGCCATCGAAATCGCGAAGTGGGGTATGCCGTGCAGGAAATTGGTGGTGCCGTCGAGTGGGTCGACGATCCACGTATGGCTCTTGTCGCTGCCTTCGCGACGGCCACCTTCCTCACCGAGAAAGCCATAGCCCGGCCTTGCCTTCTTGAGCTCCGTGTAGATGGTTTCTTCAGCGCGACGGTCGGCAGCCGTTACGAAATTGGCCGGGCTCTTCAACGAGACCTGCAATTTTTCCAGTTCGCCGAAGTCGCGTTTGATCGCGCGCGCGGCCTTGCGCGCAGCGGCGATCATGACATTGAGGAGGGCGGAATGCTGCATGCCGCCTGCGGTCTGCCCGTGAAGGCGTCTGTCGTCAAGGCCGCAGCGCGACCACAGTCGACAGCCATTTCTTCGCCGCCTTGTCCGCTGCGTCGCGCACCGCCTGGCTCTGTTTTGAAGCGAAGACGTCAAGATCAGGATCGCTGTTGCCACCGGCCTTGGCGACAAGATGCCATTTGACGGCTTCGGTCGCGTCAGCGGGCATGCCACGACCGGCCATAAGAATACGCGCCAGCCGGTTTTGCGCGATAGCACTGCCGCGGTGCGCCGCCTTCAGGAAAAGGCGCGACGCAGCCGCCTCGTCTTTGGCCGTGCCATCTCCATTGAACTGAGCGATCGCGAACTCCACCATCGCATCGACGTTGCCGCCGACGGAAGCCTGCTGCATGAGGCGCATCGCCTTGCCGATATCCTTCGGCGCGCCGCGGCCTTCTTTATACAGAGTTGCAAGTGCATACTGTGCCTCGGAGTTGCCGGCTTCCGACGCGACCGCGAAAAGTTCGGCGGCACGCTTGAAGTCCTGCGGAAATTGCTGACCCTGGATATAAAGCAGTCCGAGATCATAGGCCGCGCTCGGGTGCCCCAGCTTGGCCGCTGCATCCAGCAGGCGCGCGGCGTCGTCGACATTGCGCGAACCGGCGCGGCCCTGGAAACTGAATATCGCCAGCGCAAAGATTGCGTCGCGATCACCTTTGGCAGCCGCCTGCTTGTACCATTGAGCTGCCTTTAAATCGTCGCGTCCGACGCCAAGACCCTGCGCGTAAAGCTCGCCGAGTAGTGTCATGGCTGCTGGATCGTTCTGCTGCGCACGCTTCGTCGCCTCGTTGAATGCGGTGAGATAGTGTCCCCGCTGAAATGCGCCATAAGCGACGTCGACGTTCGGCTGATCGGAGCTGGGCGCTGCATTCGGCGTCGGCAAAGGCGGGGCCGCATTTTTCGTCGGCTGTGCCGCGGCTGCACTGATTGCTGCAACTGCAGTGAGTGCAATTATGACAGCATGAGCTCGCCTGATCATGTCGCCGGCTCCGGCAGGCGAAGATGGCTGCTCGCTTCGCGGATCGTTTCGGCAATAGCGTCCGGTTCACGCCACACCACACTGCCGAGCGCGATGAAATCGGCGCCGGCCGCGACAAGCGGCGGGATTGTCTCCAGCGAGTTAGAATAACCCACGCACGGTATCTCAAACACTTCCGCCCACCACGCGATCCGCTCCTCCACGGCCGCGAAATCCGGGCATTTTCCGGATGTATCCGGCTCACCGAACATCACGTAGTCGGCGCCTTGCTCGGCGGCGACCATCGCGTCGTGCCGGCTGGCAAGCCTGCCGGCACCCGCAATGCGTTCGGGCCTGAGAGTTCTCGAGTGCGGCAGTGAAATCCGCGATGCCCCTGAGATGCGCGCCATCGGCGCCACCGCGCGCAACGAGTTCGGTGCGGCCATCAAGAAGGAGTGCGGCTCCTTTGCTTTGCACCGGCGGAGCCAGCGTTTTGACAAGATTGATCAAGGTACGTTCGTCGGCCTCGGCCAGCCGCAGCAGAACTGCAGCAACGTCTCCGGCATCCAACGCCGATGCCAACTGGTCCGAAAATGCGGTCGGGTCCGCAATCGGCGGCGTCATCAGATAGAGCCTGGGTGCCGGACGAGACGCCGGATTCTTGGGTCGCGAGGCCATGACGGTCGGATGCTAGCCCAATCGGGCGAAAAATTGACCTGTATCGTCACTTGGCCAAGGTGACGCAGGCCTTCGCAAAGTCCGCAAGCTCTTTTGCCATTACGGCAAGTGCCCCGTCCCAATCACCGATTTGCGGCTGTCGAAACAACCTTGCCGTCGGATACCAGGGGCTATCGGTGCGGCCGCGCAACCAACGCCAATCCTGGATGTGGGGCACCAGGAGCCAAAGCGGCTTGGCCATTGCGCCCGCGAGATGCGCGACGGCGGTGTCGACGGCGATGACGAGGTCGAGTTCGCCAATTGCTGCCGCCGTGTCGGCGAAATCCGTCAGGAACTTATCGAGGCGCCGGATCGGCAGCCGGTCCAGCGCCACGCGATCATTGTCGCGGTACTCCCGCTGCAGGCTGACGAACCCGATGCCGCCAACCGACAGCACTGGTCCGAGTTGCGAGAGCGCGATGCTCCGGTTGTGGTCGTTCTTATGGCTAGGCTTGCCGGACCAGACCAGGCCGACCCGCGGCCTGCCGACGTCCGCCAGCCGATTTCGCCAAGTCTTGGCGCGCTCAGCCGGCGCGTGGAGATACGGAACGGACGCTGGAATGGTGTCGACCGTTGTGCCGAAGGCGAGTGGAAGACTCATCGAGCGGGCAGTGGACATCGAAGTGCGGCAACACAGCACCGCGGCGATAGATGCCGTCGACGTTCGCGGCATTCCCGGCGAGCGGCACCAAGTCGTCCGGGATCTCGAGGATGATCTTGCCGCCCCTCTCGATGATCATCGGCAGATAACGGATGAACTGGATGCTGTCGCCGAACCCTTGCTCGGCGTGCAACAGGATCGTCTTGCCTGTCAGATCTTCGCCGCGCCACTGCGGCTGCGTGAATGCGCGCGGCTGCAATTCTCCGTCGCGCCGCCAGCGCCACTCATAGCCGGTCCAGCCGCCCGCAAAATCACCAACGGAAAGGCACAGCAAGCCTTTGTTCCAGTGGGCTTCGGCAAGATCCGGATTTAATTCAATCGCGCGGTCGAAGCTCATGACCGCTTCGTCAGGGCGGTCGAGATACCGCAACGCGTTCCCGCGGTTGACCCAGGCATAGACGTTGTCGGGTGCCGCTTCGAGCGCGCGATCGTAGTCGGAAAGTGCATCGGCCGGACGGTTGAGCTCGATCAGCGCGTTGCCGCGATTGTTGTAGCCTTCGATGTAATCCGGCTTGAGTGCGAGGGTACGATTGCACGCGTCCAGCGCCTCGCTGTGCCGGCCCATGTCGCGCAAGGCGTTGCCGCGATTGCCGTGCGCTTCGGCAAATTCGGGCCGGATCGCAACGGCACGATCGTAGTCCGCAAGAGCCGCGGCAAAGGATTTCATCGCATAATGAGTGTTGCCACGGCCAACCAGCAGTGCGGCATCGTCGGGTCTGACCGACAGCGCGCGCCCGTAGCTCGACAGCGATTCATCGTATCGCTTGAGTTCGCGCAGCGCACGGCCGCGATTGGCAAATGCCTCAACCGCAGTTGGGGCCAGCTCAATCGCACGATCGTAGCTTTGCACGGCGTCTGCCGGCTTCTTCAACGCCAGCAAGGCGTTGCCATGACTGAGGTAACCTTCGGCCTGGTCTGGCTTGAATATAAGGGCCCGGTCGAGATTGATGAGAGCCTCGCTGTGGCGCCCGAGCACGCTCAGGGTATTTGCCTTGTTGATCAGGGCGTCCACATATTTCGGGCGGTGTGCCAGGGCACGGTCGTAACTTTCCAGCGCATCCTCGGGCCGGCCCAGGTCGATCAGGGAATTTCCGCGATTGTTGAGAGCCTCCGCGTAGTCAGGCCGCAGGGCAACAGCGCGATCAAAGCTCGCCAGCGCGTCGTGCGACCGCTTGAGTGCACGTAAGGCGTTGCCGCGGTTGTTGAGCGCTTCGGCGAAATCGGGTTTGAGTGCAACGGCACGGTCGTAGCTGTTGAGCGCGTCCTCGATCCTTCCGAGCATCGCGAGGACCATGCCGTAGTGGGAATGTGCGGCCGCCGAGCGGGTGTTGGTCTTGAGCGCGCGCGCGATGAGCTTAAGCGCGTTCGCATGTTCGCCGCTCTGATATTTGAGAACGCCGCAGAGGTGAAGCGCGTCGAAATTGTCCGGGTCGGAGTCGAGCGCGAGGCGGTACAGCGTTTCAGCTTCGCCCAGCTGGCCGCGCTGATGACGCCCGACCGCCTGTCGCAACGTATCGGCGACGGCGTATTTTCCGAGGCTTGGCTTGGGCTGCGGTTTCGACATGGCCTCGATGACGTTGCAACCAACTGCGAACGCAACATCACCGTGCCGGCGCCAACGCCAGCGAATCATGTCTTGAGACTATTCGCTTGATATCCTTCGTCCAAGCCGAACTGTTTACTACTCAGGTCGGCATCGGCACCGCGCCCATGTCCTTCGGGATCCTATACCCCTTCTGCACCGCCGGGCGCGCCGCGATGGTCTCGTACCAGCGCTTGACGTTCGGGTATTGCTTCATGTCGATGGTCTGCCATTCGAAGCGCGAAATCCAGGGCCAGATGGCAATATCGGCGATCGAATATTGATCGGCAACGAACTCGCGGCCTTCGAGTTCGCGTATTGAGCACCTTGTAGAGACGCTGACCTTCCTTCAGGTAGCGCTCTTCGGCGTAAGGCGCCTTGCCCTTATTGTATTTCACGAAGTGGTGCACCTGGCCGAGCATCGGGCCGGGGCCACCCATCTGCCACATCAGCCACTCGATCACCCGGTAGCGTCCTTCGCCCGATTTCGGCATCAGTTTGCCGGTCTTGTCGGCGAGATAGATCAGGATCGCACCGGATTCCATCAGCGCAATATTCGTGTCGCGATCGACGATAGCCGGAATGCGGTTGTTTGGAGCGATTTTCAGGAACTCGGGCGCAAACTGTTCATCCTTGGAAATATCGATTGGATGCACAGTGTAAGGCAGGCCAAACTCCTCCAATGCAATGGAAATCTTGCGGCCGTTTGGGGTCGTCCAAGTATAGAGATCAATCACGTTTCGTATCCTTATTGGGTGAAAATTATCGGAACGTCCGAAGCGGGACGGGCGTTTACAGGCGAGGCTTATTACAGGAGGCGACCATGAAGCTCAATGTCCTCGCCGTCGCGCTCGCCGCGACCGCGATAGGTGCGTTTTCCACCAACGCGCAAGTCGTCATCGAGGAACGGCGTGACCCGGCCGTCGTCATCGAGCACGACAGGCCGAATACGTCGGTCACGATCGAGAAACGCGACGGGTTCCTTGGCACCGAGAAAAAGACAATCACCAAGGAAACGACCGGTTCGGGCGATTGCTCGTCCAAGACGGTGCACAGGGAAGGCATCACCGGGTCTAAGACGGTTACGAAGACCGATTGCGACTGATCCCGCACGCAACGGGGTCGAAAAAGCAAAAGGCCGCGCTCGCGACGCGGCCTTTTGCACATCCGGCTGCGTTCTTTAGGCTGCTTTCTTTTCCAGATCGGATTTCCACTGACCCAATGCCGCGAGGCCGTTCATTTTAGCGCGGTGGGAGAAAGCGCGCTGTGCCGCGGCAACATTTTCCGACTTGCCCTTCCAGGTCGTCTGCGGCGCATGCTGCAGCGCACGGCCATAGGAGAAGGTCAGCTTCCAGGGCAGGTTGCCGATCTTGTTCATGGCGTCGAGATGAGCGGTTGCCTCCTCATCGCTTTGTCCGCCCGAGAGGAAGGCGATGCCCGGCACTGCGCCCGGCACGCATTCCTTCAGCATCTTGACGGTCTTTTCGGCAACCTCGTCTACGGAGGCGCGTTTCACGCATTTTTTCCCCGCGATCGCCATGTTGGGCTTCAGCACCATGCCTTCAAGCGCAACGCGATTGTAGAAGAGCTGTTGGAAGGTCTCTTTAAGGGTCCATGTGGTGACGTCGACGCAGCGATCGATATTGTGATCGCCGTCCATCAGCACTTCCGGTTCAACGATCGGCACGATCTG
Source organism: uncultured Alphaproteobacteria bacterium (assembly GCA_963736275.1). Classification (GTDB taxonomy): domain Bacteria; phylum Pseudomonadota; class Alphaproteobacteria; order Rhizobiales; family Xanthobacteraceae; genus Pseudolabrys. The sequence goes on along the minus strand of CAVTOP010000018.1, from coordinate 112,210 downwards.
CGCCGCCTGGCACAGCGTGGCGTAGCGCGCCAGCGCATGCGCATTTGCGAGGATGCACGTGTAAGAGGGAATCCCGGCGCCGATGTCGATTACGGCGCGCCATTTCGCGAAGCGCGCGCCTTGCTCATAATATTTCGGCAGGCGGTCGGCGAGCTTGTCGAGGCCGACGGTCACAACCTCACCCTTGCACTCGGGCAACGGCTTCGTGCCTTCGTCCACTTTGATGCCGGGCATCGCGCCCGCCTTCCTGATCAGTTCGACCAAGGGCGTTCCGTCCTTGGCTTTTTGCCAGATCGTCTCGTCATAGAGGATGACACCGGAAATGTGCTTCATGCCCTCGGCCGAGCGGAAGAGCATCTCGCGATAGTCGCGCCGCATGTCCTCGGTCGATTCGACGCCGATTGCATCGAAGCGCTTCTTGATCGTTCCGGAGGATTCGTCTGCGGCCAGGATACCCTTGCCGGACGCCACCATGGCCTGAGCGACTTTGTTCAGTTCATCGAGATTCATGGCTTTCTCCATCGCATCCCTTCAGATCCCCCGGACGGTGTTGTTTGACGTCATTTTACCCGCAATACCTCGACTCCGGGCAAGGCCTTGCCTTCCAGCCATTCCAGGAAGGCGCCGCCCGCAGTTGAAACATAGGTGAGGCGGTCAGCCACGCCTGCGACATTGAGTGCCGCGACCGTATCTCCGCCGCCCGCCACCGAGACAAGCTTGCCGGCCTCACTCAGTTCCGCTGCCGCCTCCGCAACTTCGACCGTGCCGTTATCGAACGGTTCCATTTCGAAAGCGCCGAACGGACCATTCCATACCAACGTCTTCGCGCGCGCCAGAGTCGACACCACAAGCTCGACGCTGCGTGGGCCGATGTCGAGAATCATGTCAGCACCTTCGACTTTGTCGACATCAACGACTCGGGACGGCGCATGTGCCTCGAATTTCTGCGCGACGACGGCATCAGCCGGCAGCACGATTTCCCGCTTGGCCGCCTTGGCCTTCGCCATGATATCGCGAGCGGTGCCGCCAAGGTCGGCTTCCACGAGGGATTTGCCCACATTCTTTCCTTGCGCGAGCAGGAATGTGTTGGCCATCGCCCCGCCGATGATCAGGGTATCCACCTTGTCGAGTAGATTGCCGAGCAAATCGAGCTTGGTTGAAATCTTTGCGCCTCCGACGATCGCCGCGAGCGGCCGCTCCGGATGATCCAGCGCCTGCGACAGCGCCGCGAGTTCGGCCTGCATCGTTCGCCCGGCATAGGCCGGAAGCTTGTGTCCGAGCCCTTCGGTGGATGCGTGTGCGCGGTGTGCGGCGGAGAATGCGTCGTTCACCCAGATGTCGCCGAGCTTTGCAAGTTCGGTGACGAAAGCAGGGTCGTTTTTCTCCTCGCCCGGATGGAAACGGGTGTTTTCCAGACACACGATGTCGCCCGGCTTCATCGCAGCGACAATGCGCCCGGCTGGCTCGCCGATACAGTCCTCGGCGAACCTGACGGGCCGCTTGATAATCCGTGCAACCTCGGCGGCGACCGGTTTGAGAGAATTCTTGGGGTCGAGGCCCTTCGGGCGGCCGAAATGCGAGAGCAGGATGACCTTGCCGCCCTTATCGGCGAGTTCGGTGATCGCGGGCGCCGCGCGCTCAATGCGCGTCGCATCCGTCACCACTCCGTTTTCGACCGGCACGTTCAGGTCGACACGAAGCAGAATCCGTTTCCCTTTTACGTCGACGCGGTCGAGTGTTCGAAATCCGGCCATGGGCTGCCCCACAGCGACCGTCAGAGCAATTTGCCCATCGCGACGGCTGTATCCGCCATGCGGTTTGAGAAACCCCACTCGTTGTCGTACCAGGACATCACGCGCACCAGCGTGCCGTTGACGACTTTAGTTTGGTCCATGTGAAACGTCGACGAATGAGGGTCGTGGTTGAAATCGATCGAAACGTTGGGATCGTTGGTATAGTTAAGAATGCCCTTGAGCTGCTGTTCCGCCGCGCGCTTGACGGCATCGTTGATCTCTTCCTTGGTCGTCTGCTTCTTCGCGACGATCTTGAGATCGATGACCGACACGTTCGGTGTCGGCACCCGGATGGAAACGCCGTCGAGCTTGCCCTTGAGCTCGGGCAGAACGAGACCGATCGCCTTTGCAGCGCCGGTCGATGTCGGGATCATTGACATTGCCGCCGCGCGCGCGCGGTAGAGGTCCTTGTGCAGCGTGTCGAGCGTTGGCTGGTCGCCCGTGTAGGCGTGAATCGTGGTCATGAATCCGCTTTCGATTCCGACCGCGTCGTTGAGTACTTTGGCGACGGGCGCGAGGCAGTTGGTCGTGCACGAACCGTTCGAGACGACCTTGTGGTCCTTGGTAAGCTTGTCGTGATTGACACCGAAGACGACGGTGAGATCGGCGCCGTCGGCCGGCGCCGAGACAAGAACTCGCTTGGCGCCTGCGGTGAGATGCGCCGAGGCCTTTTCTTTTGCGGTGAAGATGCCGGTGCATTCCATCGCGATGTCGATGCCGAGATCCTTCCAGGGCAGCTTCGTCGGATCGCGCTCGGCCGTGACCTTGATCGTTCCGTTTCCGACACTGATCGTATCGCCTTTGACGGTCACTTCGCCGGGAAAGCGTCCGTGCACGCTGTCATAGCGCAGCAGGTATGCGTTTGTTTCAACCGGACCGAGGTCGTTGATGGCAACGACTTCAACATCCTTGCGTCCGGATTCTGCAATGGCGCGAAGGATATTGCGGCCAATGCGGCCAAACCCGTTAATGCCAACACGGACTGTCATGAATTACTCCCGGCTCTCCTGTCTCCGTCATGGCCGGGCTTGTCCCGGCCATCCACGTCTTCCAGTCAGATAGTAAGACGTGGATGCCCGGCACAAGGCCGGGCATGACGCCTAATCCAGTCCTTTCAGCGCCGCATCGGCCACCGCTTCTGCGGTAATTCTAAACTTTTTGTACAGTTCCTTGTACGGCGCGCTGGCGCCGAACGAGTTCATCCCGACGAAGAGGCCATCGGAACCGATAATGGCGTCCCAACCCTGCCGTATTGCGGCTTCGACGCCGATATTGACGCGGGCGCCGCCAATGATGGCGCGCCGGTAGTCTTCGTCCTGCTCGAGGAACAGCTCGAAACAGGGGACCGAGACCACGCGTGCGGCGATGCCGCGCTCTGCCAAGAGCTTTGCAGCATCGACTGCGATCGCGACTTCGGACCCGGTCGCAAAGATCGAGACATCAGACCTTCCGTCCGGACCTGCGATTTCATAGGCACCACGCGCACAAATATTTTCGGCATCGAACCGGTTGCGCAGCTGCGGCAAGTTTTGCCGCGTAAGCGCGAGGATACTCGGCCGGGTTTCGGTCGCGAGCGCGAGCTGCCAGCATTCGGCGGTTTCCACCGCATCGCACGGGCGGAACACCAGCAGGTTCGGGATCGCACGAAGCGCTGCAAGATGCTCGACCGGCTGATGCGTCGGTCCGTCTTCGCCAAGACCGATGGAGTCATGCGTCATCACGTGGATGACGCGCTTGCCCATCAACGCCGCGAGCCGGATCGCCGGCCGGCAGTAATCGGAAAACACGAGGAACGTGCCGGAGTAGGGGACGATGCCCCCATGCAGCGCCATGCCGTTCATCGCCGCGGCCATTCCATGCTCTCGGACCCCGTAATGCATGAAGCGTCCGGAGAAGTCGGCGGCCGTGATCGCCTTCATGCTCTTCGTGCGCGTGTTATTGGAGCCGGTGAGATCGGCTGAGCCGCCGATCATCTCCGGCAATGCCGGGATCAGGCTTTCGAGCGCAAATTCGCACGCCGTGCGCGTTGCGATGTCCTTCGGCTGCGCCGCAAGTTTTTCCTTCACCGCGCGAATAGCGGCATCGAGCGTCTGTTGCGGGATCTTGCCAAGCATACGGCGCTCGAACTCGGCGCGTTTGCCACCCTCGAGCGCCGCCAGCCGCATTTTCCAGTCCGCGTGCGCAGCCTGCGAACGCACACCCGCCGTGCGCCAGGCCTTGAGAATATCGGCCGGTACCTCGAACGGGGCGGATGTCCAGCCGAGCGTCTTGCGCGCTCCCGCGATTTCCTCAGCGCCGAGCGGCGACCCGTGCGATTTTTCCGAGCCCTGCTTGGTGGGCGCGCCGAATCCGATCTTGGTCCTGCAGGCGATCAGAACCGGCTTGTCGGAATTTTGTGCCTTCTCAAGCGCGGAGGCGATCGCCGCCGGGTCATGACCGTCGATGCGCGATGCATTCCAGCCCGCGGCCTCGAAACGCTTGACCTGATCGACACTGTCGGCGAGCGACAACGCGCCATCGATCGAAATGCCGTTGTCGTCGAACAGTACGATCAGTTTGTTCAGCTTGAGATGCCCCGCAAGCGCGATCGCTTCCTGGCTGATGCCCTCCATCAGGTCGCCATCGGACGCGATGACATAGGTCTTGTGATTGACGACGCTGTCACCGAACACGGCCGCGAGATGTTTTTCGGCGATCGCCATGCCGACTGCGTTTGCAAGACCCTGCCCAAGTGGCCCCGTGGTCGTTTCGACGCCGGGGGTGTGTCCGTGTTCGGGATGACCGGCCGTGTCCGAGCCGAGCTGACGAAATCGCCTGATCTGGTCGATCGTCATCGCTTCGTAGCCGGTGAGGAAGAGCAGGGCGTAGATCAGCATCGATCCATGCCCGGCCGAGAGCACGAAGCGGTCGCGGTCAGGCCAGGCGGGGTCAGCCGGGCTAAATTTCAAAAATCGCGTGAAAAGAATCGTTGCCACGTCGGCCATGCCCATTGGCATGCCCGGATGGCCCGATTTGGCCTGCTCGACCGCATCCATCGCCAGGGCGCGAATCGCGTTCGCCATCGCCGAATGGGCAATGGCGGAACCAGCGACCGGTTGCTCACGACGCTCTAGGGGCGCCGCAGCGGCCGTCGGCGAGGCTTTTGCACTCATGGAATGGGGCCTTTTGGCGGGTGGATAGCATGTAAGTCCCCTGAGTCAATGTGACCGGCACCGTGGCGGGAGGCCATTCACAGGTCGCGAAAACAACTGGGCAAATCGTCCGCCAAGCGTTGACGTCACGGTTGCGCAGCCCTTAAGTTTCTTTGTCTAAATATCTGCCGCAACAAGATTTTTTGTGCGGGTCAGGCTATGAGCGAGGAAAGCGCAATCGATGCCGCAGTCAAGCGTCTGGCGCTCGCGCTCGACGCGCTTGATGCCGCGGTAGAGCGGCGCAAACAGGCAGATCGCAACGAAGAGGGTCTCACCGCGCAGGTTCATGCGCTCGGTGTCGACCGCACGCGGCTTGCTGCCGCGCTCGACGTCGAGTCGGCGCGGTCGCGACGTCTTGAGACGACCAATCGCGAGATCGCCGATCGACTGGATGCCGCCATCACATCGATCCAGTCGGTGGTGGATTTGCACGAGTGAGATCATGGCTCAGGTGAACGCAACCATCGCCGGCCGACAATTCCGTCTCGCTTGCGAGGACGGACAGGAAGAACAACTGCAGTCGCTTGCGCACGACATCGACCAGCGCATCATCGACCTGCGACGTAAGTTCGGAGAGATCGGCGACACGCGCCTGACAGTCATGGCGGCGCTGATGCTCGCCGATGAACTTCTCGAAACGACGCAAAAAATGCGGCGTCTGGATGAAGAGATCGCCGCCTTGCACGATGCCCGCCTTGTTGCCGGTGACCGCGCCAAGGCCGCATCCGATGCTGTCGTGGGCGCCTTCAATTCGGCAGCAGAACGAATTGAGGGCATCACTAAAAAGCTCAACCAGACGGTGGGCAACGGCAGTACGGTCGCGATCGGCTAAGCCTATTCGCGACGAGTGGCGCCGCTTCGTCATAACCACTACATTCTGACGGCGGGGCTGCGGGGTGCGTCAGGAGACACAATCCCCGGGGCCTTATCGATCCTTAAGGGAGCTGTCCCTGGCCGGGCTCGTGGGTTCGGTCATATGGCGCCCACCTACTTTCGTAGGGAACCCGGGATCGATGCTCCAACGGCCATCGCGGCTCCGCACTTGATTGCAATGACAAACATCACAGAAACCAATTCACCAAAAGCAAGATTTCGGGAGCAGGCGTTCGCACGGCGTGACTCCTTGCCGGCGGATACGCGTGCTGCTGCGGCTGAGGCGATCGCAGCGCGTCCGTTTCCGGTGAGCGTTGCGGCCGGCATGGTCGTCGCCGGATTTTCGCCGATGAAGACGGAGATCAATCCTCTTCCGTTGATGCGCAAGGCCGCCCAATTTGGGGCGCAGCTCGCACTTCCCGCCATTGCCGGACGCGGCAAGCCACTCATCATGCGAGCTTACGCGTTCGGTGACGAGCTTGCGCGCGGGCAGTGGGGAATCCGCGAGCCCAAGGCCGACGCGCCCGAGGTTGCGCCTGACATTCTCATCGTCCCGCTCGCTGCATTCGACCGGGCCGGTCATCGCATCGGATACGGTGCCGGTTACTACGACATGACCATCAATGCGCTACGGGCAAAGAAAAAAGTCGTTGCTATGGGCATTGCTTTTGCCGCGCAGGAGATAGTTTCTGTTCCCGCCACCGAACGCGACGCGCGCCTCGATTTCGTGCTAACGGAGCGTGAAGTCATCGATTTCCGCGAGACGAAATAGCGTATGCGTATTCTCTTTATCGGCGACATTGTCGGCCGCTCCGGGCGCACCATCGTGATCGAGCGGCTGCCGGCACTCATTTCCGAGTGGAAGCTCGAACTCGTCGTCGTCAATGGCGAGAACGCCGCCGGCGGCTTCGGCATTACCGAAGTCATTTACAATGAGCTGATCGACGCCGGAGCCGATGCGATCACGCTTGGTAATCACGCGTGGGATCAGCGCGAGGCGCTGGTCTTCATCGAACGTGCACCGCGACTCATTCGGCCGCTCAATTTTCCGAAAGGCACGCCCGGTCGCGGTGCCGCATTGGTCGACACCAAGAACGGCAAACGGGCTTTGGTGATCAACGCCATGGGCCGGATCTTCATGGACCCGCTCGACGACCCCTTTGCGGCGATCGAGCGCGAGCTTTCTGCCTGCGCGCTCAAAACGGGCGCGGATGCAATCGTCATCGATTTTCATTGCGAAGCAACCAGCGAAAAGCAGGCGATGGGCTTTTTCACCGATGGCCGCGCCAGCCTCGTCGTCGGAACCCACACGCATGCGCCCACCGCCGACGACCGTATTCTTCCGGCGGGTACGGCATTCGTCTCCGACGTCGGTATGACAGCCGACTATGACTCCATCATCGGTATGAACAAGGACGAGCCGCTTAATCGGTTCCTGCGCAAGCTGCCCGGTGCGAAGTTCGAGCCTTCGAATGGGCCGGCAACCTTGTGCGGGCTCGCTGTCGAAACCGACGACGCGAGCGGCCTGGCGTGCAAAGTCGCCGCCGTCCGCCTCGGCGGTATCCTGCAGGAAGCCCGGCCGCGCTTCTGGAACTGACTTTTTTCAATCAGCGCGGTTGACCGCGAATCGCAGCGATGATTCGGTAGACGGAATTGATTCGCCGGCATGTGCTGGGTCCGGCAGCGCGACCTCGGCACGGAGCATATGGCTCTCTTCGTCAACAGCAATCTTGCACTGGAGCTGCCGGCGGACCTCGACCGCCAGCCAACCACATCGCGGGCGAAGCCCGATCCGTGCGCCGAGCTTGCCGCGCAGTTCATCCCGGCTGGTGCGCGCGTCCTCGATCTTGGTGCGAGCCCGGCATTGGCGGCCTTGTTGCCGAATGGCTGCGGCTACGTCACGGGCGACCAACCCGGCAAGAAACGTCGAGCGCGTGCCGTCGACCTGAATACCGAAGAATTCCCGACCGAAGCCGCGTCGCGATCCGACGTGATCGTGATGCTCGGCGGGCTGGAGCGCGTCAAAGATACCGAAAGTTTGTTCACTCATCTGCGCTTCTGCAAGCGCGACATCCTCCTCAGCTGCTTTCCGACGGATCTTGCCAAAAATGGCGAGCGCAGGCGGGATTTTGTCAATCGAATGAGTCTCTGCGACCTGGCGCTGCTGTTCGATCGTTACGGCTTCCGTATCGAAAGCACCGCCCCGGTCGATGAATCGCAGATGCTCATGCGGTTGACGCCCACGGAGCGGCTTGCTCCGGTTGCATCGCGCAACGTGGCTGTGATTTCGGGCGACGATACGAACGATCTCGCCGCGCGGCTTGGCCGCCAGCTGATCAATGCAGTATTGCCGGGCGAGTGCCGGGTTCATCATCTGACTCCCGGGATGCTCGATCAGGCGCAGCAGAACTACGATCTGGTCATCCTCGGTGCTGGCGGCAGCGTGTTCCCGCCACTCCTCGAGGACGCTGTGCTCGATGTCGTTTCCCGCGCGAAGGCCGCCATTGGTATCTTCGGCACCCAGGGCCGGGAGTTGATTGCACGGCCGGCGTTCGATCGCATCCTCGACCGACTCGACACGTGGTTTGCGCGTTACGAGGATGACGTTCTGATTTACGGGCGTGGTCGCAACAACGTGGTTCACGCCGGTGACTGGCTGATCGATCAGTTTCCGCTCGCGCGCGCCACAAACGATGAGCCCTTGGTCATCAACGGCGATCTCGGGCCCGAATTCGCTCTCGACCGCGCCATCAATACCATTCAGCAGCACAAGCAGGTCTATTCGACCGTGCCGGCGGCCCTGTTATGCGCACTCACCTCGGCTGATCTTGCGGCCTACGCCGAGATGCCGGCGCAGCAGCCCGACCTTGCGGGGGGTCAGTTCCGCAGCATGCTGATCGACGTTTTTGGCCGCACCTGGCCGCAACAGAAGTTCTTCCTTGTCGATCGGGATGCCGTCATCCGCTACAAGACGCGCGTCCACCACAACGTGTCGAAAATCGGCGCACGCATTGGTGCGATCCTGCGAAACGTTGCGGTTGCGGCGTAGGACAGGACTATAACGCGGTTTATTTTCCCGTCCGGCCGGACTATATAGCGCGGCATCAACAACCATTGACGTCCGTATATGGCTGGTCATTCCCAATTCAAGAACATCATGCACAAGAAGGGGCGCGCGGATAAGGCGCGCTCCAAGCTGTTCGGCAAGCTTGCGCGTGAAATTACCGTTGCCGCCAAGCTCGGCATGCCGGATCCGGCATTCAATCCACGTCTGCGTGCCGCGATCCTGGCAGCGCGCGCGGAGAACATGCCGAAAGACAACATCGAGCGCGCTATCAAGAAGTCGCAGGGTGCCGATACCGAGAGCTACGACGAGATCCGGTACGAGGGTTATGGACCCGGCGGCGTGGCGGTCATCGTGGAGGCGCTGACCGACAATCGAAATCGCACGGCAGGCGAAGTGCGTGCGATCTTCTCGAAGAATGGCGGGAACCTCGCCGAGACGGGCGCCGTGTCCTTCATGTTCAATCATGTCGGCGTGATCGAGTACGAAACCAAGGTTGCCAGCGCTGATGCGGTGCTGGAGGCGGCAATCGACGCCGGTGCCGAGGACGTGACCTCGAACGAAGACGGCCATCAGATCTTGGCGACGCCGGACTCGTTGAACGACGTCAGCAAGGCACTCGAGGCCAAGTTTGGCGAGCCGCGCAAATCCGCGATGCTCTGGAAGCCGCAAAACACGATTGCGCTTGATGACGAGGCCGGTGAAAAAATCCTCAAGCTGATCGAGTCGCTCGACGACAGCGACGATGTGCAGAACGTTTACGCGAATTTTGAAGGTTGTCCGACGCGCTCATGCAGAAGATGAGCGCGTGAGCACTACGCGCCATCTGAATTCCAGAATATAAAGTCCGGCATTGTAGTCGGTCGCGTAGATCAGCCCCTTCGCGTCCACGAAAACGTCGGCGGATTGAATGACACGCGCGCGGTTCGGGCGAGTGTCTGCGAGCGTCTTGGGCTGCGCTGGGACCAGCGCGCCAACTTCTTTCGGCACAAATGCATCGGAAATGTCGAAGACGCGGATGCCGGCATTCTGGTAGGTCGCGAAGATCAAGCTGCGAGCTGACAAAACTGCCGGGCCGGTTCTCATGGATATTGTGCGGCCCAAAATGCGCGCCCTTGGCCTTGTAGTCGGCCTCTGCCGGTGTCGGAAACGTCGAGATGCTGACCGGGTTGTCAGGCACGCGATTGTCGAACACCCAGATCAGCTTGAGACCATCTTCCTGGTGATCGAGCACGGCTTCATCGAGCACGACCAGCAGGTCGCGGTCGGGCAGGGGCAGGCAATTGTGCGTGCCGCCGCCGAACGGCGGCGACCAATTGCGGTGCACGATCAATTTTGGTTTCGAGCGGTCCGCAACATCGAGGACGACCATGCCGGCGTCGCGCCAGGCGGCATAGGCCGTGTCGCCGTGAATGATTGCGTGATGCAGGCCGTAACGCCGCGCCGCCGGCCATGACGGCGTTTCGCCTGCCGCCAGGTTCATGCCGGGAATCCACCAGCGCCCCGCCTCGCGCGGCTTCGCCGGATCGCTCATGTCGACCGTCATGAACATGTAGTCGGTAAAGCCATCGAGCAGCACCGACACGTAGGCCCAGCGCCCGCCGGTGTACCAGGCGCGGTGGATGCCGCCGCCTTCAACCGGCATGAAACCGATCTGGCGCGGCGTCTCCGGATTCGAGATGTCGTAGACCGCAAGGCCCGCGCTCCAGTCGCGTTTTCGCTTCGCCTCAGCCGTCCCGACGGTCTTGCCGAGCGCGCCGCTGTAATAGGCGCGCTCGTCGGCGAATTCGGCGGCGGCAAACATATCCTTGGCGTGGATGACCAGCAGCAGGTCCTCATGAGCCTGCAGGTGGATGTTCCATGTGTTCGCCGGTGCAGCGATGTAGTCCACTGCGCGCGGGTTTTTCGCGTCACGTACGTCGATGACGGAGAAGCCCTTGGAAAACATATGTCCGACAAACGCGAAGCCGCGGTGCACCATCACCTGCACGCCGTCGGGCCGGCCGCCCTGATCGGTGTGGCCAACGACGCGCATGTTGCGCGCATAGTCCGGTTTCGGAAGCTCGGTCATTTATAGGCGTCCAGGAAATGTGGCACGGCGATCCAGTCGAGCATGGCGCCGTCGCTTTGCAGCAAATCGTGCATCCGACGGTCTTCCTCGGTCTTCAGGTTGACGCCGAGATGCGTGCCAAGCTTGCGTCCGTGCATGACGATATTATTGCCGATCGGTTGGCGTTCCGCATTGTAGGTTTCCAGCGCCTCATCGACATCATCGTGCCGGTCGAGGTGCTTCGCCAAAGCCATTGCATCGGTACCGGCCTTGGCCATCCCGAAGCCCATGTGCGGACGTGCGTTTGCGGCTGCATCGCCCACCATGGCGACACGGCCGTAGGTAATGGTCGGTGCCGTGAAATCGTAGATCGGCGTTATGAAGGGTTGTTTGATCTTCATCAGGGCATCGAGCAGCGGCAGCGGCAGAATCTCCCGCGCATCCTTGTGCATGCCGGCGATAAGATCCTTGCGCACCAGCGGCGGTGGCACCGAGTATTCGTGCTGCACGCCTTTTTCGTCCACGCACATCTCGCGCAGCTTCGCGGAATCTGCGACGCGGTACCAGATGAAATTGAAACGGCGCTTGCCCGGAGTGAGGTCGTCGTTGAAGCCGGCGATCGGGTAGGTGATCACCTGCTGCTGCTTGGGCAGGTAAAACGTAAATAGCGGATAGATGCTGTTCAGCGTTTCGGGCGCGAGGTCGGCTTCGTTCGGTGCCCCGCGCCAGATGTAATAGCCGGCGTAGACCGGCTGAACGTCCGGCGCCATTTGCGCGCGCACGCTTGAGCGGATTCCATCGCCGGCAATCAGAATGTCGGCATGCTCGACGCGTCCGCCGGAAAACTGCACGCGCACGCCGCGTTCGTCCTGGTCGACGCGCTCAAAATTCCAGCCCAGATGGTAGTGCGCTTCGTCAATGGTCGCGCGCAGCAGGCGTTGCAAACGGTCCCACGAGGTCAGCACCTGCCGGAGCGGCCGCTCATCCGTGACGCGGCCGTCGCGGTCGATGGCGATGCGCTTGGGCACCTCGATGCCGAGCATCTCGGTTCCCGCGCCGCTGGCTTCCAGTGCCTCCAGCAGCTCGGGGTGTCCGGTGATGCCGGCGCCGCGGCCGACCAGCTCGACATTCGATCGCTCGTAGACGTCCACGTCCCAGCCGATCTGCCGCAGGAATGCTGCCGAAAACAGTCCTGACATCGAGCCGCCAATAATGACGGCCCGTCGGTTGCGGCGGCGAGAGGAAGTCCCCGGCATGGCGCGAACCATAACCGCTCATGCCGTGCTGTCCATTGTAACCGTCTGGAATGGCCCGCATAACCGGGCCGACTGCGGCGCAAAACGCGCTAGGCGGGCGACGGGGCCGGGGCTATCAACGAGGTCATGGCCCGGCATCCGATTCGCATTCTCGGCATCGATCCGGGGCTCCGCCGCACCGGCTGGGGCCTGATCGAGTCCGACGGCAACCGGCTGATCCACATCGGGTGCGGCTCATTCGAGACCGACGACCGCGCCGACCTGGGCGTTCGCCTGCTTGCAATTCATGACGGACTGCTCGCGGTGATTGAGCAATACCGGCCGCACGAGGCAGCGGTGGAAGCGACGTTCGTCAACACCAATGCGGCTGCGACGCTCAAGCTTGGGCAGGCGCGTGGTATCGCGATGCTGGTGCCGGCCAAGGCCGGGCTCGCCGTTGCCGAATATGCACCAAACCTGGTGAAGAAGACGATCGTTGGAACCGGTCACGGCGAAAAGACGCAGATCCGCATGATGATCGGCGTTCTGCTGCCGAAAGCCGATCCGCAATCCGAAGATGCTGCCGATGCGCTGGCCATCGCGGTTTGCCACGCGCATCATCGGACGAGCGCGGTGCTGAAGGCGGCGGCGTCATGATCGGCAAGCTCAAGGGCATCATCGATACCTACGGCGAGGACTACATCATCCTCGACGTCAATGGCGTCGGATATCAGGTGCATTGCTCGGCGCGCACGCTGCAGGCGCTGCCCTCGCCGGGCGAGCCCGCCACGCTGTCGATCGAAACGTACGTGCGTGAAGACCAGATCAGGCTGTTTGGCTTTGCCAGCGACATTGAGCGTGAATGGTTTCGTCTGCTGCAGACCGTGCAGGGAGTCGGCGCCAAGGTCGCCATGTCCGTGCTCGGCACGCTGAAGGCATCCGAGCTCGCATCGGCGGTCGCGATGCGCGACAAGGCCATGGTGGCACGCGCGCCCGGCGTCGGGCAAAAGGTTGCCGAGCGGATCGTCACCGAACTGAAGGACAAGGTTCCGGCTTTCGCGAATATCGATCCGGCGGTGGTGCACCTTGCGGGTGCGCTCGACGAGAAGCGCGCGCCGCGGCCGATGGCCGACGCGGTTTCCGCGCTCATTAATCTTGGGTATGGCCATCCGCAGGCCGCGGCCGCCATCGCCGCCGCCGCGCGCAGCGCGGGCGAGGGAGCCGACACCGCGACATTGATCAGGCAGGGCTTGAAGGAGTTGGCGCGATGAGCACCGCGCCGCGCCTTGTCACCCCCGGGACGCGTGACGACGACGCGGACGCATCGTTGCGGCCGCAACGCCTGTCGGAATTCATCGGCCAGGAGCAGGCGCGCGCGAATCTGAGCGTGTTCATCGAAGCGGCACGGGCGCGCAAGGAGGCGCTCGATCACGTGCTGTTCGTCGGTCCGCCCGGTCTCGGCAAGACCACGCTGGCGCAGATCGTTGCGCGTGAGCTGGGCGTGAATTTCCGCGCCACGTCAGGGCCTGTTATCGCCAAGGCGGGGGATCTCGCGGCGCTGCTCACCAATCTCGAGCCGCGCGATGTCCTGTTTATCGATGAAATCCACCGGCTCAACCCGGCGGTCGAGGAAATTCTCTACCCGGCGATGGAGGACTTTCAGCTTGATCTCATCATCGGTGAGGGCCCGGCAGCACGCTCCGTGAAGATCGATCTGTCGCCCTTCACCCTGATCGGCGCAACGACGCGCGCGGGTTTATTGACCAACCCGCTGCGCGACAGGTTCGGCATTCCGGTACGGCTGAATTTCTATTCCGAGAAAGAACTCGAGGAAATCGTCAATCGGGGCGCGCGCGTGCTCGGCATCGGCATTGCGCCCGATGGTGCCAACGAAGTCGCTCGTCGTGCGCGCGGCACGCCGCGCATCGCAGGCCGCCTGCTGCGCCGTGTGCGCGATTTCGCCCATGTGGAGGGCGCAAAAACCGTCGACCGCAAAGCCGCCGATCGTGCGCTGTCGGCGCTTGAGGTGGACGGTGCGGGTCTCGATGCGATGGATCGGCGCTATCTCCAGACCATCGCGGAAAATTATGGCGGCGGGCCGGTAGGCGTCGACACGATGGCGGCGGCCCTTTCCGAGCCGCGTGACGCCATCGAGGACATCATCGAGCCGTTCCTGATCCAGAAAGGCTTCCTGCAGCGCACGCCACGCGGGCGGTTGCTCACCGGACTTGCGTTCCAGCACCTCGGCCTGCCAGAGCCCGCACGCGACCCGAGCCAATTCGGTCTCTTTTCGGAAAACGATGAATGAGCAACAACGTCATCAGCGTCGTCGCGGCATTGATCCGCGACGAGCGAGGCCGCGTGTTGCTGGTCCGCAAGCGCGGTACGGCGGCTTTCATGCAGCCGGGCGGCAAACGCGATCCAGGCGAAAGTGATATTGCGGCGCTTGCACGTGAACTGGCCGAGGAGTTGGGCTGCCGAGTTGCGGAGAGCAGCGCGCGGCCGCTGGGCGTATTCGAATGTGCGGCGGCGAACGAGCCGCATCACCGGGTGCGCGCAGCTGTATATTCCGTCGACGTCGAAGGCCCGGTCATACCACGCGCTGAAATCGATCAGGTGGTGTGGGTCGATCCGAGCGCGTTGCCGGACTTGCCCTTGGCTCCTCTGACGCGCGACCATGTGTTGCCATTGGCCGGCATCGGGTCGTCATGAATAGCGGCGTGAAAACCATGGAAGGCGGTTGTCACTGCGGCCGCGTGCGTTTTCGTGTGACGGCGGCGCTTGACCGCGTCACTTATTGCAATTGCTCGATGTGCACGAAGAAGGGCTTCCTCCATCTGATCGTGCCGCCGGAGCAGTTCGAACTCGTGAGTGGCAAGGACGATCTGGCGACCTACACATTCAACACCGGCGTCGCCAAGCACACGTTTTGCCGGCACTGCGGCATCCACCCCTTCTATGTGCCGCGCTCCGACCCTGACAAGATCGACGTGAACGTGCGGTGTCTTGACGGCATTGATCTGTCCGCGCTTTCAGTGCGGGCTTTCGATGGGCTGCATTGGGAGCAGGCGATGCAGAAAGATGTGCCGTGGCGATGAGCAACGCACTCGACGGCGAAATCCGCGACGGCCAGCATTATCAGGCCGTGCGCGTCTATTACGAAGATACGGATTTCTCGGGGGTCGTCTATCACGCGAGCTATCTGCGCTTCATGGAGCGCGGCCGCACGAACTACCTTCGTTTACTTGGAGCCGACCACCGAGCGTTGTTCGATCTGGCCGAGAAGGAAGCACCCAGTTTCGCTTTTGTAGTTCGGCACATGAGCATCGATTTCCGCAAGCCCGCGCATATGGACGATGTGCTCGATATCATCACCACGCCGGAGGAGGTCAAAGGCGCATCGGTCACGCTCAACCAGAAAGTCATGCGAGGCGAGGACTTGCTGGTAGAGGCACATGTGCAGGTCGCCTTCGTTTCTGGTGGTCGCGCTAAGCCAATTCCCAAGGCGCTGCGCACCGCCATGGAAGCTGACCGCCAGTTACTGCAGGAGCGGCCGTAACTATTTCGCGAAATGCAAAGTCGGTCTGCGATGAATAAAGATTTAAATGAACTACAGGAGGCGTACAGATTATATCAACAAGGTCAGTTTGTTGATGCCGCTGATATCTGTGAGAAGCTGATAAGGCGAGACTCAAAAAATTACGATTCGTTTCATCTTCTTGGGACCATCAAGGCGCGCTTAGGAAATCTTGCAGAGGCTAAAAAGCTTTTAGAGCGTTCTCTTGCCTCTAAGAAAAACAAAATTGCTTACGTCGAGAATTATGCATCCTTACTTTTCATGAGCCAAGATTATGGTCGGGCTGTGGAAATATGTACGGCCGCAATTGAAGAGACTGGCAATACTGAAACCCTCGTATACGTTTTGGCTATCTCTTTATACAAGCAAAGCCACCTGAATGAGGCTATCGATCAATTTGACCTCTTGTTGTCGTTATATCCGCATCACCTGGCGGGCAATAATGAGAAGGGATCAGTGCTTGCGGAGCTAAAACGATATGACGAAGCGCTCTCATCCATTGAGAATGCGCTTAGGATGAACCCGAAATATGCGGAAGCATATTTGAATAAAGGGAATGTCTTGGGGGAATTGAAGAAGTTTGATGATTCGATCCTGGCTTACAAGCGCGCACTTGCGATCAATCCAAATATCCATGACGCCCATCTTGGTTTGGGGAACGTCTTTCGAGCCCTCAAGCGCTATGACGAAGCATTGGGGGCTTATGACAAAGCGTTAGCACTCAAACCTGATTTGGCTGGGGCGTGGTTTGGTCGTGGCAACGCCTTTTTTGAACTCAAGCGCTACGACGAAGCCTTTGAGACTTATGACAAGGTATTCTCACTGAAACCTGAATTGGTTGGCGCGGAGGGTTCTCGGCTTCGCGCAAAGATGCATCTTTGTGATTGGAGCAACTTTGATGCCGAGTGCAACCATTTGATCGCTTCAGTAAGGGATGGAAAAGGCAGCACGTCACCATTTATTTTTCTTGCCATTCCTTCATCCGCCGACGACCAACTTCAGTGCGCCAAGTCGTGGGTCGCAGAAAAGTATCCTCCTTCTCAGAAGCCTGTTTACCGAGGCGAGCGCTATGCGCACGACAGAATTCGTATTGCCTATGTCTCGGCCGACTTTCGTGAGCATGCAGTATCCTATCTAACGGCTGGAATGTTTGAGTGCCATGACAAATCTCGTTTTGATGTAACCGCTATATCGCTTGGACCCAACGATAATTCAGAAATGCGTCAGCGATTGAAGGCATCGTTTGAGCATTTTATTGATGCCAAGACATATGGCGACGATCAGATTGCCAATCTCGTGATATCCTCAGAAGTGGATATCCTGGTCGATTTGATGGGTTTTACGTCAGATTCACGAGCGGGCATTTTCGCTCGGCGTGTTGCACCGATTCAGGTAAGTTATCTTGGCTATTTAGGGACGATGGGCGCCGAGTACATTGATTACACTATTGCTGACCGGATTGTGATCCCGGAGACTCAATTCGATTTTTTCGCAGAAAAGATTGTCTATCTGCCAAATAGTTTTCAGTCTACGGACCGTCAGCGTCCCGTATCTGACAAAAGATTTACGCGTGCGGAAGCAGGCCTGCCACAGGAGGGCTTCGTCTTTTGCTGCTTCAATGCCAATTACAAGATCACACCCGATGTTTTTGATACTTGGATGCGGATCCTCAAGCAGGTGCCTGGCAGTGTTCTGTGGCTTGTGGCGGAAGGCCCAACAATTGAGCGAAATTTGAAGAACGAAGCTGCGGCGCGAGGCGTTAGTGGAGAACGTTTGATTTTTGCGCAGCGTATGCCGTTACCTGAACATCAAGCACGACTTCAGTTAGCGGGCTTGTTTCTTGACACCTTGCCTTATAATGCAGGCGCCACTGCTAGTGATATGCTTTGGTCAGGTCTGCCAGTATTGACGCGCATCGGGGATACGTTTGTGGGGCGAATGGCTGCCAGTCTGCTTAATTCGATTCATCTGCCCGAACTCATAGCGACAACGTCAGAAGCCTACGAACAGATGGCGATTGATCTTGCAGCGCATCCTGAAAAACTGGCGGCTATCAAACACAAGCTAGCTGAAAATCGCCTTACTACGCCTCTGTTTGACACGAAGCTTTTCACCAAACACATTGAAGCGGCTTACACCGAGATGTATCGGCGCTATCAGGCGGGGTTGGCACCAGATCAAATTGTTATCTCGGACTGACGAAACGGGGTGACACCCACCCACAAGCGCATGTGCAGGTGGCATTGTGTCGGGCGGGTGCGCCCCGGCCCCCGAAGCCGCTACGGATCGCGATGAAGCTGACCAGGAATCGGGCGGTATTGGTCGAGGGCAAATGTTATATTCGTCTCATGATGGAACAGAATTTCACGCTCTTTGAGACAGCGATCGGAACATGCGGCATCGTCTGGGGTGCGCGCGGTATCGTTGGGGTGCAGCTTCCCGAAGCAAATACTGCTACGACGCGCGCGCGTGTGTGTCGTCGTTATCCCGTAGCGCACGAAGCGGCGCCCACGCCCGATGTACGTCACGCAATTGACGGTATCGTTGCGCTGCTTGCGGGCGAAAAGCGCGACCTGACCGATATTGTAATCGACGATGGCGGATTGCCGAACTTCAACAGGCGCGTCTACGCGATTGTCCGCAAGATCCCGCCCGGCGCCACCATAACCTATGGCGAGATCGCGGCTCGACTTGGTGACAAGACGTTATCGCGGGAGGTCGGGCAGGCGATGGGTGAAAATCCGACGCCGATCATCATGCCGTGTCACCGCGTGCTGGCGGTCGGCGGCAAGACCGGTGGCTTCTCCGCGAGTGGCGGGGTGGTGACCAAGCTGCGCCTGCTGACCATCGAAGGCGCACAACCCGGCGGCCCGACTTTATTCGAAAACCTTCCTTTGGTTGCGCGAAAGCGCGGCGTTTAGACAGCGCATCGACGTGGCGCCCGCCTTAATGTAAAAGCGATTCACATGAGATGGGGCAAACGCGGCCACGCGTCGCGCGGCTATCACCACGGCAATCTGAAAGAAGCCCTGGTGAATGCCGCGCTTGAATTGATTGTCGAGAAGGGTCCGGCGGGTTTCACCTTTGCCGATGCGGCGCGCTGGGCGGGCGTGAGTCCTGCTGCCCCTTATCGCCACTTTCGTGACCGCGAGGCACTGCTCGCCGACGTCGCCCGGCGCGGTTTTGAGGAATTTTCAGCGGCGCTTGCGAAAGCCTGGGACGACGGCAAGCCCGACGTCATGACTGCGTTCGATCGGCTCGGCAAAAGCTATCTCGCATTCGCAAAGCGCGAGCCGGCTTATTACTCGGCGATGTTCGAAGCCGGTGTCGCGCTTGATACCGACCGCGAATTGCGCGAGGTAAGCGAGAGTGCCTTCGCAGTCTTGCGCGCTGCGTCCGAGAAACTTGTCGCAATGATGCCGTCCCAAGGTAGGCCGCCAGCGCTCATGGTCGCGCTGCACATTTGGTCGATGACGCACGGCATTGCATCACTATTCGCCCGCGGCGATGCCGCGCGCCGCAAGCTGCCGATGACGCCGGAAGAGCTGCTTGAAGCTGCCGTACTCATTTACCTGCGCGGACTAGGCCTCACCGTCTCGGCGCGGCGGCGCTGAGCACGCGCGCTGCCAAAATTCTGCACCCGCATCTGGCGCTGCGCGCATCGGCCCCCAATTTAATTTTCACGCCGCTTGACAGGGCCTCTCGAGGGCCTTAGTTATGTAAATGTTATTTACATTCACGCGAGGCCGACAATGCCCATCACCGCGAAGCTTGATGAACTCGGCAAACCCGCCTGGATCGCTCTGGTCGTCCTAGGCTTCATGGTGTGGTGGCCAATCGGCCTCTCCGTGCTCGCCTTCACAATATGGAGCGGACGTATGGGATGCGGATATTACGGCGGCCATGACCGCTGGCAGAACAAGATGGAACGCATGCAGTCCAAGATGGACTGGATGCGCTCGCGCATGAGCGGCGGCCCTTGGAACTACGCGCCATCGAGCGGCAATCGGGCCTTTGACGAGTATCGGTCCGACACCCTGAAACGGCTGGAAGAGGAGCAACGCGAGTTTCGCGACTTCCTCGATCGGCTTCGGTTTGCAAAAGACAAGACAGAGTTCGACCAGTTCATGGCCGAGCGCCGCAATCGGCCGGCTTCAGAATTGCAGCAGCCCCAGAATTGATGCGCCCTATTCGGAACAAGGCCGCCCTTGCAGGCTATGTGAAAACTGAAGATAAGGAGTAGAACAGCAAGATCAATTCAGGCCCAGACAGCGGAATTTTCGTTCGCCTGTCTAGGCCGTTTGATTCAATGTTGCCGCACTGACCCGCCGCTCCGACTTTTCACACAGCCTGCAACGGGCGGCCTTTGTGCTTGCGGCTTTTTCGACAGTAACCACTCCTTAACCATAATCAGCGCTGTTTAGCGCTGAAAGCCCGCTTCCGCGCCCAAGTTTGGCCAAGTTTCGCGGGGATTTCGTAGGTCGCCGGTGGACGGGACATACGAACTTCGCGAAACATTCGGTTTGCGACTTAGCGCGTGGGCGACATCGTCGCGCACGCATGTTGATTGCGGATATTGCGCCGCGCCGGTTCGACCGCCGGGATCGGATTGAGCGGAAAGGACGTGCCTATGAATCCTGCCGACGTGGCGCAGTCGGTGCTCCCGATGACCTCATCCGATCTTTCGCTGTTCACGCTGTTCTGGAACGCCCACTGGGTCGTCAAGACGGTGATGGTCGGATTGCTGGTTTGCTCGGTCTGGGTCTGGGCGATCGCGATCGATAAGACCGTGCTCTATACCCGGAGCCGGCGGGCGATGGACCGCTTTGAGCAGGCTTTTTGGTCCGGTCAGTCGCTCGACGAACTTTATAGAACACTGTCGAACCGTCCCGCGCACTCGATGGCGGCATTGTTCGTGGCTGCCATGCGTGAGTGGAAACGAAGCTTCGAGGGCAATGCACGCGCGCTCGGCGGCCTGCAGATGCGGATTGAAAAAGTGATGGAAGTAACCATCGCCCGGGAGGTCGAGCGGCTCGAAAGGCGGCTGCTGGTTTTAGCGACCGTTGGTTCGGCGGGGCCTTTTGTGGGCCTGTTCGGCACCGTCTGGGGCATCATGACAAGCTTTCAGTCTATCGCAGCGTCCAAAAACACGTCCCTGGCGGTGGTTGCGCCTGGCATTGCCGAGGCGCTGTTTGCGACCGCACTTGGCCTTGTCGCCGCCATACCGGCGACCATTTTCTATAACAAGTTCGCGGCCGAGGTTAATAAGCAGGCGCAGCGGCTGGAGGGCTTTGCCGACGAGTTTGCCGCCATCCTGTCGCGACAGATCGACGAGCGTGGGTAAGGGATCATCTGATGGCTGCCAATGCCGGCACGCCGGTTATCGGAAAGCGAAAGCATCATCGCCAGCGGGTGATGAGCGAGATCAACGTTACGCCAATGGTGGACGTGATGCTCGTCCTGCTCATCATCTTCATGGTCTCGGCGCCGCTGCTTACGGTTGGCGTTCCCATCGACCTGCCACAGAGTCAGGCCAAAAATCTCGATCAGGACAAAGAACCGCTCACCGTCTCGGTGAACGACAAAGGCCAAATTTTCCTGCAGAATAGCGAGATTACCGCAGACGATCTGGTCCCCAAGATGCAGGCGGTGGCCCAAGCGCGCGGCGGCACCGAGGCCCGGGTCTATGTCCGCGGGGACAAGAGGGTCGACTACGGGACCATGATGAAAGTGATGGGCCGGCTGTCGTCAGCGGGCTTTCATCGTGTAGCCTTGGTCACCGAATTCGAGCAGGGCGCGAAAGCGCAGTGATGAGAAAGGCGACCGCGATATCGGCCGGCCTGCACGCGGCAGTGCTGCTGTGGGCGACGCTATCGTTTTCCGGAAAAAGTTTCGATGTCACGCCGGCGGAATCGCTGCCGGTCGATCTTGTGAGCGAGAAAGATTTCTCGGAAATGACCAAAGGTGTGAAGGACGCGCCGAAGGTCGAAACCCCGAAGCCGCTTGTAGAGAAAAAGGCCGAGGAGCCGCCCAAGCCGATCGAAGAAGCCAAGCCCAAGCTCACCGAAAAAAAAGAACTGCAAGCTGCGAAAGAGGCTACGCCGCAGCCCGAGCCGCAGCCGCCGAAGCCCGACCCGATCGCCGAAAAGCTCAAGCAGCCGGATGAGCCGAAGCAGACCAAGGCCGAGCCGCAGCCTCTGCCGCCGAAGAAGCCGCCGCAGAAGCCGCAACCGAAATTCGACGCCGACAAGATTGCGGCCCTGCTCGACAAGCGCGATTCGCAGCGCAATGCGGCGACCGGCGTTGAAGCGAACGCAACTCCGTCGCTCGGTACGGCGTCGGGCACCGCCGCCCAGCTGTCGCAGTCGGAAATCGACGCCTTGCGCGCCCGGCTGATGGCACTGTGGAATCCGCCGGTCGGCATGCAGGATGCCAGCCAGACGCACGTCACGATCCGGATCAGGTTCAGAAAAGACGGGACCCTCGCTGTTGGCCCGCAAGTCCTCACCAGCGGCAGTGGTGCGCAATTCAATGCCATGCGCGACAGCGCCGTGCGCGCAGTATTTGTCGGACAGCCTTACACAATGCTGCGTCCCGACCATTACGAGCAATGGAAAGAAATCGACTTTACTTTCGACACAAAGCAGATGTTTCACGATCTTCCGGCAAGGTAGCGCAATCTCGTGACTGACAGTTCTCTCCCCAAGATAAGCCGCCGCGGTCTGTTGGTTGGCGCAGGCGCATTGGCGGCTGTTGGTGGACGCCCGGCGCATGCCGTCCTCAATATCGATATCAATCAAGGCAACGTTCAGCCGATGCCGATTGCTTTGCCGGATTTTCTCACCGGTGGGCCGACGGAAGGCGACACCGGCCGAAACGTCACCGCGGTCATCACGAACAATCTCCAGCGCAGCGGTCTGTTCGCGCCGATCAATCCGGCAGCGTTCATCGAAAAGATTTCCAACAGTGATAGCGTGCCGCGTTTTCCGGACTGGCGAACGATCAATGCGCAGGCGTTGGTCACAGGTCGCATCACACGGCAAGGCGATGGACGGTTGAAAGCGGAATTCCGCCTTTGGGACGTGTTTGCCGGACAACAGCTCGACGGCAAGCAGTATTTCACGACGCCTGACAACTGGCGGCGCATCGCGCATATCATTTCAGACGCGATCTATGAGCGGCTCACCGGCGAGAAAGGCTATTTCGACAGCCGGATCGTATTCGTCGACGAAACCGGCGCGAAGGACCGGCGCGTGAAGCGGCTTGCCATCATGGACCAGGACGGAGCGGCCGTGCGGTATCTCACGCGCGGCGACGACCTCGTCCTCACCCCGCGCTTCAACCCATCGACACAGGAAATCACCTATATGTCTTATGGACAGGGTGATCCCCGCGTCTATTTGTTGAATATCGAAACGGGCCAGCGCGAGATCGTCGGTAACTTTCCGGGCATGACCTTCGCTCCGCGGTTTTCACCCGACGGTCAGCGCGTGATCATGAGCCTGCAGCAGGGTGGCAATGCCAACTTGTTCGTCATGGATCTGCGCTCGAAGCAAACCACCCGTCTCACCGACACTCCGGCGATCGACACGGCGCCCTGCTACTCGCCGGATGGTTCGCGCATCTGCTTCGAAAGCGACCGCGGTGGGTCGCAACAGATTTATGTGATGTCGGCCGGCGGCGGTCCGGCGCAGCGCATTAGCTTCGGCGAAGGCCATCATTCGACGCCGGTCTGGTCGCCGCGCGGCGACTACATCGCCTTTACCGGCCAGGCGCGCGGTAATTTTTCGATCGGTATTCTCAAGCCCGATGGCTCGGGCGAGCGTGTGCTGACGCAAGGGTTCCACAATGAGGGACCGACGTTCGCACCGAATGGCCGGGTGTTGATGTTCTTCCGCGACGTGGGACAGGGGCCGTCGCTCTTTACGATCGACATCACCGGCCGTAACGAGCTGAAGGTTCCGACGCCCAGTTACTCCTCGGATCCGGCCTGGTCGCCGCTTTTGTCCTGAATGCCGCGAGCCGGCCATATTTTCACCGTGTCTTAACCATCGGAAAGGGTTTAAGGGGGTCCGGCAATTTTTATGGGTCCATGCAAGGTTCCATCAAGGTTGATGGAACGTTCGCTTAACGAACGACCTGCTAGACCCACACGCAAGCTCCGGTCGGTACGCGTGAATGGAGGCACCGGATATGATCGATATGAGGAAAGCGCTGCACGTAGCTAGCTTCGCGGCCGTTCTTGCGGCAGCTCTGGCTATATCGGCGTGTGCGAAGAATGCGGAGGATGCGCAGGCCAATGCCGCGGGTCAGGCAACGCCCGGCAGCCAGCAGGATTTCGTGGTCAATGTCGGTGACCGCGTCTTCTTCGAGACCGACTCGACCGAGCTCACGACGCAGGCGCGGGCGACGCTCGACAAGCAGGCGCAATGGCTCACGAACTACAGCCAGTATGTCCAGTTCACCATCGAAGGTCATGCCGACGAACGCGGCACGCGCGAGTACAACATCGCGCTGGGTGCGCGCCGTGCACAGGCAGTGCGCGATTATCTGGTGTCCCGCGGGATCCAGGCGCAGCGCATGCGCACGATCTCGTACGGGAAAGAGCGGCCGGTCGCCGTCTGCAACGATATCTCGTGCTGGTCGCAGAACCGGCGCGCCGTCACCGTGCTCGGTGTCAGTTCATAGAGCTTAGGGGGAACGTTCGGGTGGTGGCACGGCGGCCTTTCGGGGCCGCCGTTGCTTTATTGCCAGCCCGGAACGTTGCGCATGTCCGGAAGATGATGGGCGATGCCCTTGTGGCAATCGATACAGGTTTTTTCGCGCGTAAACAGGAAGCGTTGGTGAGCTTCCACGGCGCGCGGACTTTGACGCGTGATGTCCATCGACTCGGCGCTGTGGCAGTTGCGGCATTCGAGCGAGTCGTTTGCTTTCATCCGCGCCCATTCATGGATCGCGAGTTCAAGACGATGATCGAGAAACTTCTCGCGCGTGTTGATTGTGCCGAAAATCTTTCCCCACACCTCCTTTGAAGCCTGCATCTTGCGGGCGATCTTGTCCGTCCAGTTGTGAGGGACATGGCAGTCGGGACAATGCGCGCGTACACCCGACCGGTTGGTGTAGTGCACGGTCGTCTTAAGTTCCTCGAACACGTTCGCTCGCATCTCGTGACATGAGACGCAGAAGGTTTCGGTGTTGGTCAACTCGAGCGCGGTATTGAAGCCGCCCCAGAAAATAATGCCGGCAACAAAGCCGGCCAGTACCAGAAATCCCAGACTGAAGACCGAGCTTGGGCGGCGCAGCACATTCCAGATTTTCAAGGCAAAATCGAGCGTACGCCGCCAAAAGGGGGGCTCCGGGGCCTCTGTCGTCGTCATCGTCGTCCCCCAGGGCCCCCGCGCTTCAGCAGGCTGTCGATATCGACAAAGTCATTCTGAACGGGAGGCCGCACGTTATGCTGAGGAACGTGGCACTGCGTGCAGAAATACCGGCGCGGCGAAACCGAAGCCAGGAATTGCCCGTCGCGGTCGGCAAAGTGTGTGATGCTGACCATCGGCGCCTGCGACTCGCCGATACGGCTGCGCGCGTGACAGGAGAGGCACTTGTTTGCGTGAACGCTGACCTCATAGCCTTCGGTTGAGTGTGGAATGACCGGCGGCTGCTCGGGATAGTTCCGCGGTTCGCGTATCGACGAATTCTGTTCAGGAGTCAGAGCTGGCGGCGGCCCCTCCTGGTTGAGCGGAGTGGATCCGCGAAGCACGGAGAACGTCTGCGCCATGACCGCAGTCGAGACCGCCGCTATGAGCAGTGCCGCAGCGAGTAGCCGAAAATTGTTCGCCATGATGCCGCTCCTCAAACACGCTCGATACGGACCGCGCATTTCTTGTAGTCGGTCTGCAGCGATATCGGATCGGTGGCGTCGAGCGTCACTTTATTGATGAGCTGGCCCTCATCGAACCACGGCACGAAGACGACGCCCCGCGGCATGCGGTCGCGTCCGCGCGTCTCCAGCCGCGTGCGGATGAAGCCGCGGCGGGATTCGACCTTCACCTCGTCGCCCCGGCGCATATTGAGCTTGGCGGCGTCATCGGGATGCATGAAGCAGACGGCATCCGGAAATGCGCGATAGAGTTCAGGCACGCGCCGTGTCATCGAGCCCGAGTGCCAATGCTCGAGCACGCGGCCGGTGACAAGCCAGTACGGATAAGTGGCGTCCGGGGACTCCGGGGGTGGCTCGTAGGGGAGCGCAAAAATGCGCGCCTTGCCGTCTGGGAAACCGTAGAACTCGACACCCTTGCCGGGCTTCACATAGGGATCGAGCCCTTCGCGATAGCGCCAGCGTGTTTCCTTGCCATCAACAACGGGCCAGCGCAGGCCACGCACTTCGTGGTAGCGGTCGAAAGGTGCGAGGTCATGCCCATGACCGCGGCCGAACGCGGCATATTCCTCGAAGAGTCCCTTCTGAACGTAAAAGCCGAACGCCTTTGATTCGTGGTTCTCGAAGCCGGCGGCGATATCGGACTGGGGGTACTTGTCGACGTCGCCGTTCTTGAACAGGACCTCGAACAGCGTCTTGCCTTTGTATTCAGGTTTCTTGGCGATCAGCTCCGCCGGCCAGACCTCCTCGATCTTGAAGCGCCTGGAAAATTCCATCAGCTGCCAGAGATCGGAACGTGCCTCACCAGGCGCATTCACAAGCTGATGCCAGAAATGGGTGCGGCGCTCGGCGTTGCCATAAGCGCCTTCTTTTTCCACCCACATCGCGGCCGGCAGGATGAGGTCCGCGGCTTGCGCGGTAACGGTCGGATAGGCGTCCGAGACGACGATGAAATTTTCCGGATTGCGGTATCCGGGATAGGCCTCCTCGTTGAAGTTGGCGGCGGCCTGGAGGTTGTTGTTGACCTGAACCCAATAGGCGTTGAGCTTGCCGTCGCGCAGCATGCGGTTCTGCAGCACCGCATGGTAGCCGGGTTGCGGCGAGATTGTGCCTTCGGGCAGCTTCCATATCTGTTCGGCCCTGTCGCGGTGGGCCTTGTTCGCCACCAGCATGTCGGCCGGCAGCCGGTGCGAAAACGTGCCGACCTCGCGGGCCGTGCCGCAGGCCGACGGCTGACCGGTCAGCGAGAACGGACTGTTGCCTGGCTCGGAAATTTTTCCGGTCAGCAGGTGAATATTGTAGACCAAATTGTTGCACCAGACGCCGCGCGTGTGCTGGTTGAAACCCATCGTCCAGAAGCTCACGACCTTCGTCTTGGGATCGGCGTAGAGCTCGGCGAGCTCGCGGAGCCGGCTGACCGGAACGCCCGACATTTTGGACGCCTTTTCCAGCGTGTATTCCGAGACGAACTTTGCGTATTCCTCGAACGTGATGTCGGTCGCATCGCCCGCCTTCGAGCGTCCGGTGGCCTTCTGCTCCAGAGGATTTTCCGGCCGCAGGCCATAGCCGATATCGGTCTGGCCGCGCTTGAAGATGGTGTGCTTGTCGATGAAATCCTTGTTCACGCGATTTGTCGTGATGATGTGATTGGCAATGGCGTTGAGAATGGCGAGGTCGGTCTGCGGCGTGAACACGATCTCGAGATCGGCGAGGTCGAAAGAGCGGTGCTCGAACGTCGAGAGCACGGCGACACGAACATGCGAGGCGCTGAGCCGCCGGTCGGTGACCCGGCTCCACAGGATCGGATGCATCTCCGCCATGTTGGAGCCCCACAGCACGAAGGCATCGGCGGCCTCGAAGTCATCGTAACAGCCCATCGGCTCGTCCATGCCAAACGTTCGCATGAAGCCTTGGGCGGCCGATGCCATGCAGTGCCGCGCATTCGGATCGAGGTTGTTGGATCGAAAGCCGGCCTTGAACAGCTTGTTGGCCGCGTAGCCTTCCCAAATGGTCCACTGGCCTGAGCCGAACATGCCGACGGCGCTTGGCCCGCCTTTGGCCAGCGCGTTCTTGAACTGCTGCGCCATTACGTCGAAAGCTTCGTCCCAGGAAACCTGGGTGAATTCGCCGTTCTTGTCGTACTTCCCGTTCTTCTTGCGCAGGAGCGGATGCGTGAGGCGATCGTGGCCGTACATGATTTTCGAGAGAAAATATCCTTTGACGCAATTGAGTCCGCGATTGACCTCGGCCTGAGTATCGCCATGCGTCGCGACAACACGATTGTCTTTCGTTGCAACCATGACGCCGCAACCAGTGCCGCAAAACCGGCAAGGCGCCTTGTTCCATTTCAACTCGGTGATAGAACGGTCGGTGAAGATGTTTTGCGCGGCAACAGGCGCGGGGAGACCCCCGGCAGCGGCTGCCAATCGCAGCCGCTTCCAGTTTCAGGAATTCTCGGCGGTCGAGTGGTTTCTTTTTCATCGCCGGTCTCCTATTGCGTCTTGTTCAGCCGGTATCGCTGCCCTGGAATACAAGTGATGCCGTCAGCACGTGTGGTAATCGAAGAAATGGCGTTGAGTGTCGCGCCGATGCTGCCGGTGTCCGCGGCCTCGATGACCACGACGAGCTTTCCTTTGGGGTCACGGCTGTAGATTTGCGTGCCGGGCAACGCCTCGATCGCGCGTGCGGCCGCTTCAAGGCGTTCAGGTCGCGCCTGGACGAGGATGCTGGCGATTTCGACGGCGTCCGGCGATCGTTGCCGCCCGGTCGTCCAGCCGCCATTCATGAACTTGCGGCGGTCGATGCTGCGTGGCACGCGAGGCTCGGCCATCGCGCACCTCACTTGGACGGTGGACCAGGAGGTCCATTGATGGCCTGATAAATCCAGACGTCAGGCCCCACGTGCCGACGGTCGCGACTGCGATCGCGGGCATCAGAATCGCGGTGATCAGAAGAAAGGCATATATTTCCATGCGCCGCTTTTGCGACGTGGTCTCATTTGCACCAGGTGTTGAACTCGACATCGTAGACCCCGGCTCAACAAGACAACGCAAGTCGAATTTTGACCAGCCTGCAACAACAATTAGGAGCCAAAAAACAAATTTGCACAAGGTGAATTTGATTCAAGGCTTGTTACTGATGCGTGGCCTTCGCGCGACTCAGGGCTTGGCCGTACAAAACAAGTTGCGACGAAATACCAGCTTCTTTTTGACATAGATCAATATCGAACTGCCGGACAATGGTCCGCTAACCTTTGTCGCGAAGCGGAGCGCCGAGACACAGGTGCGCTTCTCACGCATGCTATTCTAGGATAGTTTGCCTTCAGAATGAGGCTGCGAAACGCATTTGGGCGGAGGCGTTGTTGGTATATCGACTTCTCGCAGTTTCGTTGACGCTCGTTTCGACTCTTGGCTTTGCGCGAGATGTCGCCATAGCCCAGCCGCATCCCGTCGCGACTCAGCATCTGCCGATGTTCATCACCGCACCCGGCCAGACCGACGTGCTCATGGTCGTCATGGCGATCACCCTGGCTGTCGTAGTGGTCGGCTTCGGCGTTTTCTTCCTGCGCCTGCACACATTGCC
The DNA here is from genome assembly GCA_963736275.1 of uncultured Alphaproteobacteria bacterium. GTDB lineage: Bacteria > Pseudomonadota > Alphaproteobacteria > Rhizobiales > Xanthobacteraceae > Pseudolabrys. Next base: position 82,968 of record CAVTOP010000018.1, on the reverse strand, counting down.
CGAGCGCGTCGCGCACAAAGGCCACAAAATCCAGTTCGAGATTGTGGCGATCCTCGGCCTGATAGCGCTCTTCACGCACATGCATATTTTCTGGGTCGCGGGCCTGCTGCTGGCTTTCATCGACATTCCTGATTTCGGCGGCTTCCTCGGCCGCATCGCAGGTTCAGTTGAAAGAATTGCCGGCGTAAAGCCGGGGGCGGGCGCCGAAGGTGTTCCCGATCTCGGCAGGGCGGATGATGCCGGTCATGCCGGCGGCGAGCCTGCGCCGCGAAAGCCCGCGCGCGTTGCAGCCGGCAAAAAAGAGCTCGACCATGCTTGAGATGCTCCTCTGCTCATTGTTCACGCTTCTGCCGGACTATCTCTATCGTCGCTACGTACAGGGAAAGCGGTTCGGCAAAGAGATCACGCTCTACTCGGTCTGGTTCGAGCTGCGGTGGGGCATTACGGGTTGCCTCATTCTGACCGTGCTCCTGATCACAACCGTGTTTTACAATCATCCTTCCACGACCAACGTCACGCTTTTCTTCCGCACCGTTCCCATCCTGGCCGAGACGATCGGACGGGTGGCCGAGGTCAATGTCGGCTACAACGACGCAGTCAAGAAAGGCGCACAAATTTTCCGGCTCGACAGTTCGAGGCAGGAGGCTGCGGTCGAGTCGGCGCGGCGCAAGGTCGCCGAGATCGATGCGCAGATGCTGGTCGCGCGGGCAGACGTGGTGAAGGCCGACGGTCAGTTGGTGGAGGCGAGGAGCACGCACCAGCAGGCGGTGGACGAACTCGAGACCAAGCAGGAGCTGTACCGGCGCAACCCCGGCAACGTTCCCTTCCGCGAGATCGAGCGTCTGCAGGAAAGGGTGCGGGGGCAGCTCGGCGCGATTACGGCCGCGACTGCCTCGAAGCAGGGCATTGAGGAACGGATCACGACGCTATTGCCTGCCGAGAAATCCAGCGCCGAGGCCGCGCTCGCCCAGGCTCAGGTCGAACTCGACAAAACAGTAGTCCGTGCCGGCGTGGACGGGCGTGTCGAGCAGTTCACGCTGCGCGTCGGCGACATCGTCAATCCGCTGATGCGCCCGGCAGGCATCTTTATTCCTGAGGGTGCCGGCCGGCAGGTGCTGCAGGCAGGCTTTGGGCAGATCGAGGCGCAGATCATGAAGGTTGGGATGGTCGCCGAGGTGACCTGTGTCTCCAAGCCATTCAAAATCATCCCAATGGTGGTGACGAACGTGCAGGACTACATCGCCGCCGGTCAGTTCCGGGGCGGCGAGCAGCTTGTTGATCCAAACCAGGTGGTGCGGCCCGGCACACTTTTGGTGAACCTTGAGCCGCTATTCAAAGGCGGGCTCGATGGTGTCACTCCGGGAAGCAGCTGCATCGCCAACGCCTATTCCAATAATCACGACACCATCGTTGCCAAAGAGACTGGCGCGCTGAAGGCCTTTGCGCTTCACGCCGTGGATGCGCTCGGCCTTGTGCACGCCTTGATCCTGCGGCTGCAGGCGCTGGTGCTTCCGTTCCAGACGCTGGTGTTCGGCGGGCACTAATAGCGCCGCCCAAAGGGGCCGATCGATAGGAAGCCCGGTTGTCATCGCCGAGCTAAAGACCCGGTTGAAGGGTCAGGGCTGCAACGCCCAGAGCAAAATTGGCGCCTATCTGTCCTTCGACCGAAACAGGCTGCAGTGCGATTGATCGATTCGATCCGCCAAACAGGGCATTCGCGCCTACACCCACACCGAGCGAGGCTTGGCCGCTCGCGCCGCCGTATTTTCCGGCGAGCGCGCCTCGCGGCACGCCTGTGCTCGGAGCAAAAACGGCCCAACCCAATACACCACCAGCAGTCACACCGATATCGAGGCCCAAACGTCCGATCGTTCCCGTGTAGTAATCCGGAGCGCCGCCCGTGCTTGGAGTAAAGGTGCACTGCAGCTTTTGACGCGACCCGATGATCAAGCCCACGTTGGCTGCCGTTTTGCAGGTCAACATTCCCACTTGGGTCTGATTCGATTGCGCCGTTGCGGGCGAGGTGATGCCGGCAAGGAGAGTGACCGCTAAAAGCTGTAGAATATGACGTGACAAGGTTGCCCCCTATTTTTCAACTTCGAAATCTAGCAAGCTTTTTTTAGGTGCGTTTGACGTAAGTCAACGGCATTTGGATGGGCAGAAACCTGCTTGCCGCAGGCCTTTCGGCCCCTCCAGCCACAATCTGGTCGTACTCACTGTGCTATGCTACGCAGCCGCTGCGATCACCAAGACCAGCGTAGCTTTCCGAAATCTGGGGAACGGTTTTCGGAACCAAATATGCACGAAAAAACATCCAACGGGCTTCAACCTTGCCGATGACACGCACACGGCGCTGCACGCTTTTTTCCATCACATCCGCTGCCGCCATCATGGTCTCCGCCGTGCTGATGCCGGCAGGGAAGGCGGTCGCGCAGGAACGCGGCTCGTCCGGAAATTTTCTCGATAACCTGTTCAACCGCGGCGAGCCGCAAGCGCAACAGCGTCAGGCCCCGCAGCAGGCTCCGGCCGGCCGCGTTGCGCAGGCTGATCCTGGCGACATTTCGGTCCGTCTCGACCGCATGGAGAACGCGCTGCGTCAGCTGACCGGGACGATCGAGCAGCTTCAGTACCGCAATCAGCAGCTCGAGATGCAGCTCAAGCGCATGCAGGACGACACCGAGTATCGCTTCCAGCAGCTTGGCGCGAAAGGCAGCGCGCCGCCGCCTGCGCAGGTCGCGCCGATGCATCCAGGCAATGCGCCTGGCGGCCCGCCGGCCAATCCTGGCCGCCGCTCGGACGTTTTTGACCCGTCACAACACCCCACTGCGCCGGGCGCGCCGCGTGTCCTCGGCAATCAGGCGGCAATTGCCGTGCCCGAGCAGGGGCGCGACAGCGGACCGGTTGGCGCTCCGGGCGGCCGCGCGGCTGGCGCCCCGCTCGATCTTTCGACATTGGCCGGAAACAATAACTCATCGGCGCCTCCGTCCCCGCCGCCTGGGGCCGTGGCTTCGGCCGGTGGCGCACCGGTCGCCACGCAGATGCCGCCGCCGCAGGTCCGCAATGTTGGGCCTTCCGCCGCGGGTGGCCAGCAGCTTGCCACGCTGCCGCCGTCAGCGTCGCCGAAGGACGAATACGACATGGCCTATGGCTACGTGTTGCATAAAGACTACTCGCTGGCGGAGCAGGCATATCGCGATTTTCTGAAGAAGTATCCGAACGAGCATCTTGTGCCCGATGCGAATTACTGGTTGGGCGAAAGTCTGTTTCAGCAACAGCGTTATCGGGACGCTGCGGAATCATTCCTGAACGTTTCGACCAAATACGAGCAATCGGGAAAAGCGCCGGACGCGCTGTTGCGCCTTGGTCAATCGCTCGCGGCGATGAACCAGAAAGAGGCGGCCTGCGCCACACTCGCCGAGGTTGGGCGCAAATTTCCGCGCGCCTCTGCCGGTGTGAAGCGCGGGGTCGCGCAGGAACAGAAGCGTGCGCACTGCTGAGGCGAAAGCCGTCTCGGTGTCGGAAGTCACATCACTTTTTTCCGGACTGCAATCTTTGCCCGTCCTCGTGCTCGCGGCCTCGGGCGGGCCAGATTCCACTGCGCTCATGGTCCTGGCCGCGCGGTGGCGCGATTCACTCAAGACGAAACCGAAGCTCATCGCCGTTACGGTCGACCACGGACTGCGGAAGGAATCCAAGGCCGAGGCGGCCGCTGTCGCGCGGCTCGCCCGCGAGCTTGATATCGCGCATCGCACATCGCGCTGGACGGGCCGCAAGCCGAAGACCGGCCTGCAGGAAGCCGCCCGCCTGACGCGCTACCGATTGCTGGGCAGGGCCGCCCGTAAGGTGGGCGGGACACATATTCTTACAGCGCACACGCTCGACGACCAAAGCGAGACAGTCCTCATCCGCATGAGCCGCGGCAGCGGTATCTCCGGTCTCGGGGCAATGCAAAGAATCTCCAGCGTCCCGCACGATGGAAGCCTTTTCCTTGTTCGTCCGCTTCTGGACATTTCAAAGAGCCGGCTCATCGCGACATTGCGCGCTGCGGGAATTTCGTACGCCGACGACCCGTCCAATCGTGATCCGCGCTTCGCGCGCGCGCGCTTGCGCGGACTGATGCATTTGCTTGCGGAGGAAGGTCTCGATGCCGCGCAGTTGGCGCGGCTCGCACGCCGGCTCAGGCGAGCGGATGTTGCAATCGAGCGGGCCGTCGAGCGCGCCGTCGCGGAACTGTTTGTCGAGTTGCCTGGCGCGCCCGCGATCGCGATTGAAGCGCGTCGGTTTCCCGATTTGCCCGCAGAAGTCGCATTGCGTCTGCTTGGCCGGGCCATGGCCCGGGTCGGCAACGAGGGCCCGGTGGAGCTGGGCAAGCTCGAGGCGTTCAAGACCGCGCTCGATGAGGCTCAAAACAGCCCAAAAAACCGCTTCCGGCGGACTTTGGCCGGCGCAATTGTGACGCTTAAGGATCCACAAATTCTCGTCGAACGGGCCCCGCCGCGCCGTCGCAAGGTCTTAACCAAGCGCCGACCTGGCCGGCCGAATAGTGCGAAAAGTCGCTAGAATATTAAGGCTTAAGGCCTTTTCATGCGGGCGGGCGCTGCCTACATTGGCTGACGAGTCCGACGTGAAGTCGCCACGAACCGGATGCATAGGAAATATCGTCGTGCGGGACGCGTGCGACGGGGTCAGGACGGGTGATGAACGCTAATCTACGAAATTTCGCGCTGTGGGTGATCATCGTCCTACTGCTGCTGGCGCTGTTCACGCTTTTCCAGAACCCCGGCCAGCGTACGACCGCGCAAGATATTTCGTTCTCGCAGCTCCTGTCCGAAGTCGACCAGGGTCGCGTGCGCGACGTCGTGATCCAGGGTCCGGACATCCACGGCACCTTCTCGAACGGCACCAGCTTCCAGACCTATGCGCCGAACGACCCCGGTCTGGTGCAGAAGCTTTATTCGAAGGGCGTCACGATCACCGCGCGGCCGCCGTCCGACAACGTTCCGTGGTTCGTCTCGTTGCTTGTTTCGTGGCTGCCCTTTATCGCGCTGATCGGCGTGTGGATTTTCCTGTCGCGTCAGATGCAGGGCGCTGGCGGAAAGGCGCTTGGCTTCGGCAAGTCGCGGGCGAAACTGCTCGCAGAGGCACACGGCCGTGTCACATTTGAGGATGTCGCCGGTGTCGACGAGGCGAAGCAGGATCTGCAGGAGATCGTCGAATTCCTGCGCGACCCCGGGAAATTCCAGCGCCTCGGCGGGCGCATTCCGCGCGGCGTGCTGCTCGTCGGTCCTCCCGGCACCGGCAAGACGCTGATCGCGCGTGCGGTCGCCGGCGAGGCGAATGTTCCGTTCTTCACCATTTCAGGTTCCGACTTCGTCGAAATGTTCGTCGGCGTCGGCGCCTCGCGCGTGCGCGACATGTTCGAGCAGGCGAAGAAGAACGCGCCGTGCATCATCTTCATCGACGAAATCGATGCGGTCGGCCGTCATCGCGGCGCCGGTCTCGGCGGTGGCAATGACGAGCGCGAGCAGACGCTCAACCAGTTGCTGGTCGAGATGGACGGCTTCGAGGCGAACGAGGGCATCATCCTCATTGCAGCGACCAACCGTCCCGACGTGCTCGATCCGGCGTTGCTGCGCCCCGGCCGTTTCGACCGCCAGGTGGTGGTGCCAAATCCGGACGTCGTCGGCCGCGAGAACATTCTGAAGGTGCACGTGAAGAAGGTTCCGCTCGCGCCGGATGTGAACCTCAAGACGACCGCGCGCGGAACGCCCGGCTTTTCTGGCGCCGACCTCGCCAACCTCGTCAACGAAGCGGCGTTGATGGCCGCGCGCCGCAACAAGCGCATGGTCACGCAGTCCGAGTTCGAGGATGCCAAGGACAAGGTGATGATGGGTGCCGAGCGCAAGTCGCTCGTCATGACCGATGAAGAAAAGATGCTGACTGCGTATCACGAGGGCGGTCACGCCATCGTCGCGCTCAACGTCATAGCCACCGATCCGGTGCACAAGGCCACCATCATTCCACGCGGCCGCGCGCTCGGCATGGTCATGCAGTTGCCGGAACGCGACAAGTTGTCGATGAGCCGCGAGCAGATGACGTCACGTCTGTCGATCATGATGGGCGGGCGTGTGGCAGAGGAGATGGTGTTTGGCCGTGAAAAGGTCACATCGGGGGCTGCTTCCGATATCGAGCAGGCGACCAAGCTGGCGCGTATGATGGTGACGCGCTGGGGCCTGTCCGACAAACTCGGGACCGTGGCCTATGGCGAGAACCAGGACGAGGTGTTCCTCGGCTATCAGGTTTCGCGCCAGCAGAATATTTCGGAAGCGACCGCGCAGACGATCGACGCCGAGGTTCGCAAGCTGGTCGAGGCCGGCTATGCCGAGGCAACCCAGATCCTCACCGACAAGCGATCCGATCTCGAGGTATTGGCCAAGGGTCTGCTCGAGTTCGAGACGCTGACCGGCGAAGAGATAACAGATCTGATTGCGGGCAAGCGTCCGGTGCGCGAGTCGGTGATCGAGCCGACCACACCGCGCTCATCGGCGGTGCCGCCGGCAGGAAAGCCGCGGCCGCGTCCCGAGCCGCCGACCGGCGAAGTCGCGCCGCAGCCGCAGGCGTAAGACAGGTTTTCACATCGTCATGGCTGGGCATAGCCGTTCGAAGAACGGCCCGGCCATCTCGATTCTTGGGGCAAGGCTGTGCAAGCCTTAGCGAATGCCCGGCACAAGGTCGGGCATGACAAGTATCAAAATGCCACTCCCATCCCGCGTGTCTCCCTTTGGCGAATTGTTTGCGGCGCCTGCGCGCGGACTGCTGATGGGAAACCGGGGCGGGCGGCTGCATGACTCGCGGCAGAAACTGAGCACACGGCGTTGGGTCAATCGCGCCTGGATTTGTTGCACGCTCGAGTTCAACAACCGTCACCGACAGATTTGGGGCGACAGCTACACCGAGCTATTTTTCCTCGACGAAGTGACGGCCTTTGCCGCCGGCCACAGGCCCTGCTTCGAATGCCGGCGCAAGCATGCCGAGCAGTTTGCGCTATTGTTCTCCGGCAAGAAACGGCGGGCATCGGCTGCGGCGATGGACAAAGTCCTTCATGCCGAACGGCTCAATGGAAAGGCCAAACGGAGCCATCGCGGCAAGCTCGGCAGTCTTCCCGACGGAACGATGATCTCTTTGGACGGGGACGCCTTTGCGGTGCGGGGAAACAGTCTTTTAAGGTGGTCGCCGGATGGATATTCGCAACCGCGGTCACGTCCGCACGGAATCGACGTCGATGTGCTGACACCGCCATCGATCCTCACCGTGCTCAGGCGCGGCTATGTACCGCTCTGGCATCCGAGCGCAACGCGCTAGACTGGACGCAGAAGAAAGGTCTGGAATGTCGACGCCTGCTGCCCTGCAACGCCGCCGCGACTATGACGGCCCCGCGCTGTTTTCGTATGGGTTCCGGCCGTTTTTTCTGGCGGCAGGTCTCTGGGCGGTCATCGGCATTCTTGTCTGGATCCCCCAATACATGGGCACACTGAGCGTGCCCACACATTTTACCCCGCTCGATTGGCACATTCACGAGATGCTCTATGGCTACGTCGCGGCGGCCATCGCCGGCTTCCTGCTCACCGCGATTCCGAACTGGACCGGGCGCCTGCCGGTCAACGGCTGGCCGCTCGCCGGCCTCGCGGCGCTGTGGCTTGCCGGCCGCCTCGCGCTGCTGATTTCGGCCCAGCTCGGCGGCCTTGTCGCGGCGATCATCGACACGGCTTTCCTTGTGACGCTTGCGGTCGTCGCGGGGCGCGAGATTGTCGTGGGCGAAAACTGGCGAAATCTTCGCGTGCTGGGGGTTCTCGTCGCGCTCGTCCTCGGCAATATCGTCTTTCATGTGGAAGTGCTGATGACGGGTACCGCCGACTACGGTACTCGCATTGCCATTGCCGCGGTCATTTTGATGATTTCGCTCATTGGCGGACGGATCGTGCCGAGCTTCACCAACAATTGGCTCACCCGAAATAATCCCGGCCGCTTGCCGGTCCCGTTCTCGCAGTTCGACCTGGTGGCGCTTGTCGTCAGTGCGGTCTCGCTTGGCGCATGGATCATCGCGCCGATGCACTGGCTTTCCGCAGTGCTGCTAATCGTCGCCGGATGCCTGCAAGCGGTCCGATTGGCGCGCTGGGCCGGCGATCGCACAGTGGCCGACCGCCTCGTGCTGATCCTCCACATCGGCTACGCCTTCGTGCCGCTCGGGTTTGTCATGATCGGCCTTGCGGCTTTCATCCCGGACGTACCGGCGAGCGCGGGCATCCATGCCTGGACGGCCGGTGCCGTCGGATTGATGACGGCCGCGGTGATGACGCGGGCCACCCTTGGCCATACCGGGCAGCCTTTGCAGGCCGGACGCGCCACGCAGGCGATCTACGCCTTGCTGCTCGCCGCCGCGCTCGTTCGCATTGTGGCGGCCTTCATGGGCTCGGTCGATCTGCTCGAATTCGCGGGCCTTTGCTGGACTGCAGCCTTCATCCTGTTCGTGCTGCTGTATGGTCCGCTGCTCGCTACGCGCAGCCCCGGCTGGGCCGAAACGCACCGCTAGCTCACGGCGGCTCGATCGGGCTCGGCTTTTCCTGACGGGCGGTTTCGCTCCACGCGAAGATGACGATCGCGGCCATCACCACGAGCATCGTCGCAACCAGCGCAGCGCAGGCCGGCCAGCCGCCAAGTGTCCAGGCAATTGCGCCCACCGCCGCTCCGAAGCTGCCGCCAAGGTAGAACGAGGTCACATAGAGCCCGACCGCGGACGAGCGCCCCGCCTTGGCGGTGACCGTCACGTAACCGGTCGAAACCGCCTGGCATATCAATCCGCACCCGGCACCGAGCGCGAGACCGGCAATGATGACAGGAAGTGACGGCGCGAGCGTGAGCGCAATGCCGGCGACCCATATGGCGATCACACCGACCATGAACTGACGCCGCCCGAACCGGCCCACCGCCCAGCCGATCCAGGGGGTGAGCACCGAGCCGACGAGATAAGTGACAAAGATCGCGCCGAGCCAGCTGGCGGACAGATTGTAGGGAGGCGCGGCGAGGTGAAAGCTGATGAACGTGAAGGTGCATATGAAATTGAACAGCACGCCGAAACCAACGGCGAAAGTTGCGACCAGCTGCCTGTTGCGAAAATGGCCGAGCATGTGGCGGCCCGATGCGAGCAGGCCTTCCGAGCGCACAAAGCGCCGTTCGCGCGGCAACAGGAACGCGACCGCGACGGCGCCCGCGGCCGCAACGCCCGCGAGCACAACAAACCCGGCACGCCAGCTGATCAGGTCGGCGATCACCCCGGTGACCAGACGGCCGCTGAACCCACCGAGACTTGAGCCTGACGAGTAGATGCCCGCGGCGGTCGTTGCTTGCCTGGCCGGCCATTCGTCGCCGATATAGGCGACGGTCACGGCAAAGATCGGCGGCAGAACGAGCCCCTGCACCGCGCGCCAGAATATGACCGCGGACAGGCTTGTCGACAGCCCGACCATCAGGGTCGGGATGACCAGCATGAACATCGCCGCAACGATCACGCGCTTGCGGCCGAGCACGTCGGCCACCGCGCCTGTGAAAGGGGCGGTGAGGGCGACCGCCAGGGTGCTGACGGTGATGATCGTCGAGACTTCCGCCGCGCTGGCGTGAAACTCTTCGGAGAGCAAAGGAAGGATCGACTGCGGCGAATAGAGATTGATGAAGGCACAATACCCGGCAAGACCGACCGCGAGATGGCGCGCGGAATAGGTTCGGCCTTTGGCCGTGGCGCTCATGAAGGAAGACCTGGCGGGCGGGTGCGTTTCAACGCTCGCAGCTATGCCTTGGTTCGCTAGCCCTCGCCAAGGGAAAAGATGGCGGGACTGCGGCTCGCGCAGTGCATAGCTTTTTCATTCCAGGTTGAGCGCTACCTTCGCACGAATGAAGGTTTCTTCCGGGGTGCCGGACGCGTCCACTTTTGCCCAGTTGATGCGACCCAGTTCGAATTTTTCCTGGTCCTGCACGACAGCGGCGTTCGCATCGGACGCGTCGTTTGTCCGCGTGCCGATGCGTTCAAGCCGGGACTGCAGGTCGGTGGTGAGAAACAGGCCGGAAAAATCGGCGGAATCCGCGGCTTTCGCGATGTCGGCGCGTTCACCGGGCTGTGCAAACACGGCGTCGACGATGACGGAACAACCCGCCGCGACGACGCGCCGCGCCTTGGCGGCGAGCGTGGCATAGACCTTCGCGGTGGCTTCGGCTGCGTACGCCGACTTGGGCAGCGTTTCGGTTTCGGCAACGCCGAACATCGCCTTGCGTTCGACATCGCTTCGCAGCACGACAGCACCGGGCACCGGCATGATTTCGGACGCGAGCGCGCGTGCGAGCAGGGACTTTCCGGTGCCGGATAGCCCGCCGACTGCGATCAGTCTTGTTTTAGCCGGTTTCAGAAGCTCCCGTGCGAGGTCGGCATAGCTGCGCGCGTCGCGCGACAGTTTCTCGCGCGCATCGGAACGCTTATGCCTTGCCGCCGTCACCTTGGCGCGGATAGCGGCGCGCACCGACATGAACAGTGGAAGGGCGGCGAGAGCGTCGAGATCGTGCACGCGTTGCGTCTCGACCAGGTAGCGGTTGAAGACAATGTTTGCGGCTGGCCGCAGTCCGCGCTCGGTCAGATCCATCAGCAGGAAAGCCAGGTCATAGAGCACGTCACCCGTTGCGATGCGGTCATCGAATTCGATCGCGTCGAACAAGATGGGCTTTCCCTCGATCAGCACGACGTTGCCGAGATGCAGATCGCCATGGCACCGGCGCACGAGACCTGCGCGCTCGCGCGCCTTCAGCAGCGGCTTCACGCGATCGAATGCATCGCGCGTTGCGGCGGCCAGGGCGCGCAGGTCCTCGAGGGAAAAAAGATCGGGTTCTGCGGCGAGCTCGGTCTCGTTTTGCGCGATAATGTCCGTCAGCGCGTCCGTGAAGTGCGCATTCGTCACCGTCGGCGCGACGCGGTGCGCGGCGGCTATGGTTCGCCCGAGCCGATCGGCGAGGCTCTCGTCGATGCGCCCGGATTCGGCGAGCCGATCGAGGGTCTGGCTTTCGTCGAAGCGCCGCATCTCGACGGCCCATTCCACCGGCTCGCCTTTGCCGCCGACCGCAAGCCGCCCCGCGCTGTCGCGCGTGATAGGCACGACGCGGCGGTAGATTGCCGGCGCAAACGCGCGATTGACCTTGATCTCGGCCTCGCAGGCGATCCTGCGCTTGCCGAGCGTGGAGAAATCGAGAAAAGGAAAGCGCACGGCGCGCTTGATCTTGAGCACACGGTCGCCGGCCAGAAAGACCAATGCTGCGTGCGTCTCGATGCGTTTGACCGGCGCGCCGCCATGGCTGCCCGCATCGCTCAGAAAATCGATCACCGGCTGTTGCGCGTCGTCAGTCATTCGCGGTTGCAGGCATTTTTGTCCCAAACGAATATGTATCAATTCGAAGCGAAAAGAGGAGATGCATCCTGTAGCGGCTTCAATGGAACCAGGAACGTCGGCGATGCGTTGTTCAGGCAAGTGGGCGGCTCTCGCGGCGTGACCTAATGCGTGCCCTGACCGTCAATCCCGGCCAACCTCATTCCCTCAATCTCGACGAAGTGCCGCCGCCACCCGAAAGCGACGGTGCGGTGCTGGTGCGCGCAATCGCCCTTGGCATTTGCGGCACAGATCGCGAGATCATCGAAGGCCTCTACGGATCGGCCCCGAAAGGGGCCGAACGGCTGATCATCGGTCACGAGTTGCTCGGTCAGGTCGAAGAAGCACCCGCTGAATGCGGGGTAACGCGCGGCGATCTGGTCGTCGGAATCGTGCGGCGGCCGGATCCTGTCCCGTGTCCCGCCTGCGCCGCCGGCGAGTGGGATATGTGCCGCAACGGCCAATATACCGAGCGCGGCATCAAGCAACGCAATGGCTATGGCTCGGAGCAATTTCGCGTCGAGCCGGATTTTCTGATCAAGCTCGATCCAGCGCTCGGGTTCATAGGCGTCCTGCTAGAGCCGGCGAGCGTGGTCGCCAAAGCGTGGGAGCAGACCTTGCGTATCGGTGCGCGCAGCGCGTCGTGGCAGCCGCGCACCGCGCTGGTAACCGGCGCCGGTCCGGTCGGACTGCTGGCGGCATTGATGGGCGCGCAGCGTGGTCTTGAAATGCATGTGTTCGACCGCGCGCAGGACGGGCGCAAAGCCCGACGCTCGTGCACGCGCTCGGCGCCACCTACCACACGGGTTCGTTGGGGAACCTTTGCCCCGACATTGTCATCGAATGCACCGGAGCGACTCCGGTTGTGGTCGACGTCATCGGCAGAACCGCAGCGAGCGGCATTGTCTGCCTTGCCGGCGTCTCATCAGGCGGCCACAAAATTCAATTTCGACATCGGCGATCTCAATCGCACGATGGTCCTGGAGAACGACATGGTGTTCGGATCGGTCAACGCCAATCGCCGCCACTACCGCGATGCCGCCGAGGCGTTGGCCGGGCCGACGACAATGGCTCACGGCGCTAATCAGCCGCCGCGTGCCGCTGGCGCGATGGCGCGAGGCATTCGAGCCGCGAGACAACGACATCAAGGTCGTTGTCGATTTCACCGTGTAGCAGAGCGGCCATGGCATCCCGCATCGAAGACTATGCGATGATCGGCGACCTCGGCACCGCCGCGCTGGTCGGGCGCGACGGTTCGATCGACTGGCTGTGCTGGCCGCGCTTCGATTCCGATGCCTGCTTCGCGGCGCTTTTGGGTAAGCCCGAGCACGGCCGCTGGCAGATCGCGCCGAAGTCCGATCCCGTGCGTATAACGCGCCGCTATCGGCCGAATACCTTGATCCTGGAGACGCGTTTCGAGATCGGCAGACGGCGCGGCGACCCTGATCGACTTCATGCCGCCGCGGAGCGGCAATGCGCACCTTGTCCGCATCGTCAGAGGCGAGCGTGGGAGCGTCGGCGTTCAAAAGCGAGCTCATCCTGCGCTTTGGCTATGGCGCGATCGTGCCATGGGTGACGCGCATCGACGATGTCACCGATGCGGGCTATCGCCGGCCCCGACATGGCGGTGCTGCGCTCGCCGGTCACGCATGCACGGCGAAAATTTCAAGACGGTCGGCGATTTCACCGTGGCGCCGGCGAGAAGAGGTGCCTTTCGTGCTTTCCTTCGCGCGCTCGCATCAGGATCTGCCCGAGCCGATCGATGTGTCGAGCGTCTGACGCGCGACGGAGAAATTCTGGACCGGCTGGGCCGGCAAGAACAAGATTCGAGGTCCCTGGGACGAAGCGGTGACGCGCTCGCTGATCATGCTCAAGTCGCTCACTTACGCGCCGACCGGCGGCATGGTGGCGGCGCCCACGACCTCGCTGCCCGAATTCATCGGCGGCCCGCGCAATTGGGACTATCGCTTCTGCTGGCTGCGTGACGCCACGCTGACGCTGCTCTCCCTGATGAACGCCGGCTACTACGACGAAGCGCAGATGTGGCGGGAGTGGCTGCTGCGCGCGGTGGCCGGCAGCCCGCGTCAGATTCAGATCATGTACGGCATGCGCGGCGAACGGCGGCTGACCGAATGGGAGGTGCCTTGGCTGCCGGGATACGAAAATTCCAAGCCGGTGCGCATCGGCAATGCGGCGCACAAGCAGCTCCAGCTCGACATTTTCGGCGAGGTGATGGACGCGCTGCACCAGGCGCGGCAAGGCGGTCTCGGCGCGAATGACGCGGGCTGGGCCATGCAGCGCGAATTTCTGCTGCACCTGGACAAAATCTGGCACGAGCCGGACGAAGGCCTGTGGGAGGTGCGCAGCGGCCGCGAGCATTTCACGTATTCCAAGGTCGATGGCCTGGCTCGCCTTCGATCGCGCCATCAGAAGTGCCGAAAAGTTCAAGCTGCCCGGCCCGATCGAGCAGTGGCGCGAAACTCGCGAGCGTATCCACGCCGACGTGTGCGCGCACGGGTTCGATGCCGAGCTTGGCAGCTTCGTGCGTGCCTATGGCTCGAAGGAGCTTGACGCCAGCCTGCTGCTGCTGCCGGCGATCGGGTTTCTGCCGCCGCACGATCCGCGCATCGTCGCCACCATCGAGGCGATCGAGCGTCGTCTGGTGGTCGAGGGCTGGTGCTCCGCTACGACAGCGCGACGGCCGAAAGACGGCTTGCCGGCCGGCGAGGGCATGTTCCTCGCCTGCAGCTTCTGGCTCGTCGATGCCTATCTGATGCTCGGCCGCCGCGACGAAGCGGTGCATCTGTTCGAGCATCTGTCTGTCGCTGCGCAACGATGTCGGGCTCCTGAGCGAGGAATACGAGCCGCGCAGCGGCCGGCTGGTCGGCAATTTCCCGCAGGCCTTTTCGCATCTCGCGCTGGTCAACACCGCAAGCAATCTTGCGCACTATCAGAAGCCGGCGGAGCAGCGCGCCGAGCACCGCGTCGTCGACAAGCCGTCCATGCAGCCGGACAGCCCGAAGTCTATTGACCGCCTGCTCGCCTTGCCGGGAAGAGTGCGCGCCTGACCGCGTCAGGCGGCTGTTTTCAAGGGAGACGCTCAGTGATTATCGATGTCCGAACCTATCGGATTCTGCCGGGCAGGGTGCCGGCACAGCTCGAACTTTACAGGCAAGCTGGGGTATCCCGTGCAGTGTCGCTACATGGGCGAGCCGCTCTGCTATCTCGCGACCGAGAGGGCGAGCTCAACACGCTTGGTGCATGGCTGGATCTATGAGAGCGCCGCCGAGCGTGAGCAAACGCGCGCCAAGATGATGCAGGATCCGGACTGGAAGCATTTCCTGGCGGAAAACGCGAAGGCGGGCAACGTTATCGAGCAGATCCAACTGGCTGATGACGCCGATGCCGTTCTCGCCGAAGATCCCACCTGCAAAAATCGTGAAGTAACTTCGATGCGCGGCGAGGACAACGCACGTTCCGGCGGCGAAATCCTGATCGACCAGTTGTCGATTCACGGCGTGCGCGACGCGTTTTGCGTGCCGGGCGAAAGCTACCTTGCCGCGCTCGATGCCTTTTATGACAGCGAAATCAAGCTCACCGTCTGCCGTCACGAGAGCACCGCAGCCATGATGGCGGAGGCAGTCGGCAAGATGACCGGCCGTCCGGGAGTGTGCTTTGTCACGCGCGGACCCGGGGCCAGCAACGCATCGGCCGGCATCCATATCGCGCGTCAGGATTCCTCGCCGATGATCATGTTCGTCGGGCAGGTCGGCCGCGACATGCGCGACCGCGAGGCATTCCAGGAACTCGATTATCGCGCCGTTTTCGGGACCATGGCGAAATGGGCTACCGAGATCGACGATCCGGCGCGCATCCCGGAAATCGTCTCCCGTGCCTTCCATACGGCCTGCAACGGGCGGCCCGGGCCGGTGGTAATTGCTCTGCCAGAAGATATGCTGCGCGAGCGCGTTGCCGTCTCCGACGCTTCGCGATTTGAGCCGGTGGAAACCTCGCCCGGCCAGTCCGAAATGACCCGGCTGCAGGATTTGCTGCGGGGCGCAAAGCACCCGGTCGCTCTTATCGGCGGCAGCCGTTGGAGCGAGCAGGCGAGCGCGAGCCTGATGCGTTTCGCCGAGCGATTTGCGCTACCGGTCGCGACCACATTCCGGCGCGGCCACCTGATCGATGCAATGCATCCCTGTTACGCGGGCGACTTCGGCATCGGACCAAACCCGAAGCTGCTGGCGCGCGTGAAGGGCGCCGACCTGGTCTTGTTGATTGGCGGACGCTTCAGTGAAATGCCGTCACAAAGCTACAGCGTGTTCGATATTCCCGAACCGAAGACCAAACTCGTGCACGTGCATCCTGGTGCCGATGAACTCGGTCGCGTCTATCATCCGCATCTCGCCATCAACGCGACGCCGACCGCGTTCTGCGCGGCGTTGGACAGCCTGCAGCCGCCCAAGGAGATTGCGTGGCGCGGCGACAGCGACACTGCGCACGCCGAGTTTCTTGCCTGGGGCGAGAAAGCGACGACGGTGCCGGGCGCCGTCAACCTCGGCGAGATCATGGTGTGGCTGCGCGATAATTTGCCGGCCAATGCAATCGTCACGCAGGGCGCCGGCAATTTTTCCGGCTGGGTGCATCGCTTTTACCGGGTGCGCAAGTTCGGCGGGCTGGTCGGCGCGACATCGGGCTCGATGGGCTACGGTCTGCCCGCTGCGCTGGCGATGCAAACGATTTATCCCGACCGCAATGTTGTCTGCGTCGCCGGCGATGGCGATTTTCTGATGACAGGCCAGGATTTTGCGACGGCAGTGCAATACAAGCTGCCGATCATTGTCCTTGTTGCCGACAACGGCATCTACGGCACCATCCGCATGCACCAGGAGCGCGACTATCCGGGACGCGTCGTTGCGACCGACCTGCGCAATCCGGATTTCGTGGCTTATGCACTGGCGTTCGGCGGCCATGGCGCGGTGGTGGAGAAGAGCGCCGATTTCCCGGCTGCCTTTGCCGCCGCGCGTGCTTCCGGCAAACCGTCAATCATCCATCTCAGGATCGACCCTGAGGCAATTACTCCGGCTACGACGCTCTCCGCCATTCGGGAGAAGTCGCTCACGGCGGGCGGTGGGAAAAGAAGTTGAGTCTTTTCGCCACACTTGCCACGCCGCCCTGAATCTGCGTTCACTGAAACATGCCCTATCGTCGGACCGAGAATGTCGTCCGCCGGCTTGCCGAGCGCGAGCAGACGATCCTCGATGCGGCACAATCGATAGCGTCGGAAAGCGGAATGGGTGCGGTGCAGATTGCGCCGGTTGCGCACCGGGCCGACATCGCCGCCGGCACCGTTTATCGCTATTTTCCCTCCAAAAATAACCTGATCGCCGAAGTGATCGCATCGGCCGCCGGGCGCGAGCTTGCCGCCATGCGGGAGGCCGCCGACGCTGCGCCGGGGCCGCTTTCGGCCCTTGCCGCCTGCATTTCCACATTCGCGGCGCGCGCCTTGAACGACCGGCGACTGACGTGGGCCGTGCTGGCGGAGCCAGTCGATGCCAATATTGATGCGCTGCGCGTGGAATTCCGTCGCGCGATCGCAAGCGAATTGGCATGGCGGATCAATGTCGCAATCAGCAGCCAGCATCTGCCCGATCAGGACGCTCGTGCGGCTGCCCCCGCCATTGTCGGGGCTCTGCTTGAGGGGCTGATTGGCCCCCTGGCGGCGCCGGGCCGCAATGCGCGCGAGGCCGTGCAGACCGTCACGCTGCTGTCGCTCCGCGCACTTGGCGTGGTTGACGCCCGTGCAAGAGGGCTCGTCGCCCAGTGCGCACTGCCGCAAAACCCTAGTGCGACATCAGAACCGGCACCGTCATTGACTCGAGCAGCCCGCGCGTAACGCCGCCGAGCACGAATTCGCGCAGGCGCGAGTGGCCATAGCCACCCATCACGATCATGTCGGCTGAGGAGTCGGCGGCGTACGACAAGATCATTGAGGCCACATCGGTGTCGGGCGAGGTGATGCGCTTGATGCCAATACTAAGTCCGTGCCGGGCAAGGTGCTGGCCGAGATCGGCGCCGGGCAGCTCGTCGTCCTTGGCTGGTTTGCTTGAAACAATGACGATCTCGACCTGTTTGGCCTTTTTCAGGAGCGGCATGGAATCGGCAACCGCGCGGCTGGCAACCCGGCTGCCGTCCCAGCACACCATGATGCGATCGAGTTTGACGCCATCGGTCTGGACAAATGGCACGAAGATCACGGGGCGGCCGGATTCAAACAGCACGCCCTCATCGAGGACCTGGTCGGGAAGGGAAGGCTTCCGTGCTGGCTGCCCAACAATGGCGAGGTCAAAACGTCGCGCAACCCTGCCGATCTGGTCGGCGGCACCCGCAACGCTTGCTGTGATGAGGCGGGTTTCCATCGAGATTCCCGCTCGTTTGGCCGCCTGCTCGAAGCGCATGATGGCCGCGTTCGCCCGCCTGGTCGATTCAGCGCGCTGGCCCTCGATCACGTCCGGAGGAACTCCGCCCATCACCGTGCCCGGAATGACGGGCTCATAGGAGACAGCGATCCCGACCAGGTGAGCTTCAAACTTTTCCGCGACTGAAATCGCATAGACGCCGGCTGGATCCTGCGTGCCCAGGCCGAGGTTGACGACAATATCCTTGATCATGAACGGACCTTCCTGACCGGTTCATCCCGATCGAGTCATGCCGCCCCGGTTTGTCTTCGCTGTTCGATTCTATTTCTTCTTGCCGCTGGCGTCGAATTGCTTGAGGTAGGCCCAAAGGTCGCCGGCTTCCTTTTCATTCTTGATGCCCGGGAAGATCATCTTGGTGCTCGGAATCTTCGCGCGTGGATCCTTGATGTAGTCCTTAAAAGTGGCCTCGCTCCAGGTGATGCCGGAATTTTTGTTGGCGTCGGTGTAGTTGTAGTCGGGGGCACTGCCGGAATGGCGTCCGTCGAGGCCATTGAGTTCGGGTCCGACTTTGTTCTTTGCACCTTCGCCAACGGAATGGCACGGGAAGCATTTCTTGAACGATTGCTCGCCTGCGGCCACATCCTGTGCGTGCGCAACCTGAATCATCGCGGTCACGAACATCGCCGCAGCAAATACCGACTTCATTTCTCTTGCTCCCTTTTTGACGTTGGTAGCCGCCCGCAAGGAAAAACGCTCGTGCCGCTACCCCGGTTTCCATTGGTTTTTGCCAGCCCTATGTGTAAGCCGTCAAATGGCTGATATCGTTGTTTGGACATAACGGAGTTGCATGGATGTCGGTGCGTATGCCCGAACCCGATGCCGAGGTGCTCGGACGCCGCGACCGCATCGTTGCTGCCCTGCGCAGCATCGTCCCCGGGGAGGGGGTCATCGCGGGCGAACGCGAGATGCGACCCTATGAAACCGACGGTCTGACCGCCTACCGGCAGCTCCCTATGGTTGTCGTGTTGCCGGAAACCACCCAGCAAGTCGCCGAGGTGCTTCGGTATTGTCACGATGAGGGCATCAAGGTGGTGCCGCGTGGCGCCGGCACGTCATTGTCCGGTGGCGCGCTTCCGCTTGGCGACGGCGTGCTGCTCGGCATGGCCAAGTTCAACCGGATCCGCGAAATCGACTTTGACAATCGGGTCGCCATTGTCGAGCCGGGTGTCACCAATCTGGCTGTTAGCAACGCCGTCGCGGATGCCGGTTTTTACTATGCCCCGGATCCGTCCTCCCAGATCGCCTGCACAATCGGCGGCAACGTGGCCGAGAATTCCGGCGGAGTCCATTGCCTTAAATACGGCATGACGACAAACAATCTGCTCGGATGCGAGATCGTGCTCATAACAGGCGAAGTGCTGAACATCGGCGGCAAACATCTCGACTCACCGGGGTACGATCTCCTCGGACTAATTACCGGCTCGGAAGGATTGTTGGGCGTGGTGACGGAAGTGACGGTGCGTATCCTGAAAAAACCGGAGACGGCGCGCGCGCTGCTTGTTGGCTTTCCGTCGTCGGAAGATGCCGGCGAATGCGTTTCGCGCGTCATCGCCGCGGGAATAATTCCGGGCGGCATGGAAATCATGGACGGGCCGGCGATCGCGGCAGTGGAGCAGTTCGTGCACGCCGGTTACCCGCTCGACGTCGAGGCACTCCTGATTGTTGAGCTCGACGGGCCTCCGGCCGAGGTTGATCATCTGATCGAGCGGGTCGAGAAAATTGCACGCGATTGCCACGCGACCTCCTGCAAGGCCTCGCGTTCGGAAGAGGAGCGGCTATTGTTCTGGGCAGGCCGCAAGGCCGCATTCCCGGCGGTTGGACGCATTTCGCCCGACTATTATTGCATGGACGGCACCATTCCACGCGCGCAGCTGCCGTTGGTGCTCAAGCGCATGAAGGAGATGTCGGCAAAATACGGCCTGCGGGTCGCCAACGTCTTTCATGCGGGCGACGGCAACCTGCACCCTCTCATTCTCTATAACGCCAATGTTCCGGGCGAGCTGGAGAAAACCGAAGAATTCGGTGCCGAAATCCTCAAGCTGTGCGTTGAGGTTGGCGGCGTGCTCACCGGCGAGCATGGCGTTGGCGTGGAGAAGCGCGACTTGATGCCGACAATGTTTTCGGAGATCGACCTCAATCAGCAGCAGCGTGTTAAATGCGCGTTCGACGCCAAGGGCCTGCTCAATCCCGGAAAAGTCTTTCCGCAATTGCACCGCTGCGCCGAGCTCGGCCGCTTGCATGTTCATGCCGGCAAGCTGCCGTTTCCCGATATTCCGAGGTTCTAGTGATGCGTTTTGGTCTGTTCTGTTCGCCGAAGGCCGATGCTGCCGGATTTCGTTCCGAGACAGGGCGCGGATTTTTCGACTATCTCGATTTCAACGTCGAGGCCGAGACGCTTGGCTTTCATTCGAGTTTCTCGGTCGAGCATCATTTCAGCGGCTGGAACCAGGTGTCCTCGACCCTGATGCTGCTTGGCGCGCTGGCAATGCGCACAACGACATTGCGTCTGGGTACCGCGGTGATCGTTCCGCCCTGGCACAATCCAGTGCTGCTCGCGGAAGAGGCGGCAACGCTCGACCTTCTTTCCCGTGGCCGCCTCGATCTCGGTATCGGCAAGGGTTACCGGCACAGCGAGTTCAGAGGCTTCCAAATTTCGCCGGACGAGGCCGAGGCGCGCTTCGACGAGGCCGTCGAGGTCATGACGCGTGCGTGGACGACGCGCGAGCGATTTTCCCACCAGGGCCGGTTCTGGCACTTCGAGGATATCGTCGTGGAGCCGCCGCCGGCGCAACGCCCGCATCCGCCGTTGTGGGTTGCTGCCGGAAACCTGCACTCGATCCGGCGCGCAGCCGCGCGCGGCTTCAATCTCATCCTCGATCAATATGCGTCGCCTGCGGCGCTGGGCGAACGCATTGGCATCTACAAGGCCGAGCGTGAGGCAAACGGACTGCCATTTGATCCGATGCAGGTGACGGTTGCGCGCCAGCTTTATGTGGCGAAGGACAAGGCCGACAAGGAAGCCGCGCTGGTACGGCAGGCCGAGTACACACGCCGGACAATCAACGTGGCCCGCACGCCCGATGGCAAGGCCGGCTCGCACGTTCTCGCCTATGCCGACAAGGCGGGTGCGACGGAAGAAAACGCGCTCTTTGGAACGCCCGACGAGATCGCCGGCATGATCGAAGCATTACGCGACGCCGGGGTGGCCTATGTCTTGCTCACGATCGCCGGCGGCGTCGACCAACTGCGGCGTTTCACGCGC
This sequence comes from uncultured Alphaproteobacteria bacterium, assembly GCA_963736275.1. Taxonomy (GTDB): domain Bacteria; phylum Pseudomonadota; class Alphaproteobacteria; order Rhizobiales; family Xanthobacteraceae; genus Pseudolabrys. Next base: position 61,768 of record CAVTOP010000018.1, on the reverse strand, counting down.
GAAATCATGCCCGCGTTCACGCATGAGCCCGCTGCGCGTGCGGCGGAGTGAATTGTCGCGCGATGGCTGACACGCTCAAACCCCGCGATGGCAAGGAGGTCGAGGAAGCCGTGCGCTGGGCGCTCGGCAACGAGAAGCCGCTTGAAATCGCCGGGCAGGGGACCAAGCGCACGATCGGTCGGCCGAGCCAGACTGATCTCACGCTCGACCTGTCGGGCCTTACCGGCATCACATTGTATGAGCCGGCCGAGTTGGTGCTGTCGGCGCGCGCAGGCACGCCATTGTCCGAGATCGAGACGCTGCTCGAAAAAAACAATCAGGAGCTCGCCTTTGAGCCGATCGACTATGGCCCGGTGCTGGGTGGAGAGGTGAACCGTGGCACGCTCGGCGGTGCGATCGCGGCCAATCTTTCGGGCCCGCGTCGTATCAAGGCCGGCGCGGCGCGCGATCATTTTCTCGGCGTTACGGCAGTCACAGGCCGCGCCGAAACCATCAAATCGGGCGGCCGCGTTGTGAAGAACGTCACCGGCTATGACCTCTGCAAGCTTCTGGCCGGGTCGTGGGGCACGCTCGCGGCGATGACAGACATTACCGTTAAAGTTCTGCCGAAGGCGGAGACCGAGGCAACGGTCCTGGTAATAGGGCTCGACGATGCGCGGGCCTGCGCCGTCATGGCTGCCGCGATGGGCTCATCATGCGATGTGTCCGGCGCCGCGCATTTGCCCGATCACGTGGCATCCTGGTTTGACGGATTGCCCAAGCCCGAGGCCTCAACGGTCTTGCGGCTGGAAGGCTTTGCGCCGTCCGTCGAGCACCGGAAGGAATCGCTGTCCGCCTTGCTCAAAGAATTCGGTGCGGTGACGCTGCTGGATGAAACACAGTCACGCGCGCTGTGGCGGAGCATCCGGTATGTGATGCCGTTTACCACGGAAACGGCGCGCACGCGTCCGCTATGGCGCATTTCCGTTCCGCCGCGCCGCGGTCATGAAATTGCTCGCGCGATCACGCCCGCCGCGCAGATGTTCTACGACTGGGCGGGCGGACTGATCTGGGTGGCAATGCCTTTTGCAGGCGAGCCCGATGCCACCGCGATCCGCGGCGCGGTCGCGGCGATCGGGGGCCACGCGACGCTCGTTCGCGCGCCGGCGGCGGTGCGCGCGTCGGTCGAAGTCTTCGCGCCCGAGGAGCCGTCCGTCCGCGCCCTTGGCAAACGGGTGAAGGAAAGCTTCGATCCGAAGGGCGTCCTTAATCCGGGCCGCATGTGGGCGGGGGCTTAGCCGTGCAGACGTCGTTTACACTCGCGCAGCTGCTCGACCCACAGGTCGCATCGTCGGAGAAAATCCTGCGCGCGTGCGTGCATTGCGGATTTTGCACGGCCACGTGCCCGACCTATGTACTGCTTGGTGACGAGCTCGATTCGCCCCGCGGACGCATCTACCTGATCAAGGAGATGCTCGAGCAGGACAAGCTTCCGACCCGTGACGTGGTGAAACATATCGACCGCTGCCTGTCGTGTCTCGCATGCATGACGACTTGCCCATCGGGCGTGCATTACATGCATCTGGTGGATCATGCCCGCGAGCGCATCGAGAAATTCTACAAGCGTCCTTTGATCGAGCGCGCCTTGCGCGCCTTGCTCGCCCGCGTTCTGACCGATCCGTCACTGTTCCGGCTTGCCGTCGTGGCCGGGCTGGTGGCGCGACCGCTGGCCCCGGTTCTCGAACTGGTCGGGCTGCGCAGAATGGCGGCCATGCTGAAGCTGACACCGCACCGCAAGCCAGCACCACCGGTCGAGCGGACAGGTAAGGTTCACTCACCTGAAGGCAAGCGCCGAGGCCGCGTGGCGCTGCTGTCGGGCTGCATCAATCCAGTGCTTTCACCGTCGACCGATGAAGCCGCCATTCGCTTGCTCAATCGCCACGGCATCGAGGTTGTGGTCGCTGCCGGCGAAGCCTGCTGCGGCTCGCTGGTGCATCACATGGGACTTGAGGACAAGGCGCTGGCTCAGGCGCGCAACAATATCGACGCCTGGACTCGCGAAATCGAGGGCGATGGGCTCGATGCCATTCTGGTGACCGTGTCCGGTTGCGGGACCACCGTGAAGGATTACGGCTTCATGTTCCGCAACGATCTGACCCATGCGGACAAAGCCGCGCGCGTCAGCGCGCGGGCCCGCGATGTCACCGAATACGTTGCAACGCTTGCCCTGCAGTCAAGCAAGCTTCCCACGCCTATGACGATTGCCTATCACGCCGCGTGCTCGCTGCAGCACGGCCAGAACGTCACGCGTGAGCCGGTCGATCTGCTTCGCAAATCGGGCTTCGTGGTGAAGGACATTCCAGAAGGGCATTTGTGCTGCGGTTCGGCAGGGACCTACAATATTCTTCAGCCTGCTTTGGCCAATCAATTGCGCGCGCGCAAGATCGCCAATATCGAGCCGCTGAAGCCGGATGTCATTGCGGCGGGTAATATCGGCTGCATCACGCAGATCGCCGCGGGCACAACGACGCCCGTCGTGCATACGATCGAGTTGCTCGATTGGGCCACCGGTGGTCCGATGCCTGAGCCGCTTGCAACTGTCGTCAAAGCGCCGGCAGCTTAGCCGCAGCGGCCGGATTGCATCGACACGACGGGCCGCATAGCATGCGCGACGAGATGGCCTTAACGGCCGGAACTCTTTTTGGTTTTTGCGAATAAGCAATAAGGGAGGCCGCAATGCCGGCGACTTACAAAATTCTGATCATGGGCGCGTCCTATGGATCGCTGCTCGCTTCCAAGATTTTGTACGGCGGCCATTCCGTGCACCTGGTCTGCCTGCCGGCGGAAGCAGATCTCATCAACGCGGAAGGATTTCGTGTCCGCTTGCCGGTGAAGGGCCGCAAGGACCAGGTCGAGATCGACTCCCGTAAGCTGCCGGGCAAGGTAACCGCCGGCGGTGCGGCGGGCGTCAACCCAAAGGACTACGATCTCGTCGGCCTTGCCATGCAGGAGCCGCAATATCGCTCGCCCGGCGTTCGCGAACTGCTCGACGCGGTAGCGAAGTCGAAAGTGCCTTGCATGTCGATCATGAACATGCCGCCGCTTCCGTACGTCAAGCGCATTCCCGGCCTGAACTACGATGCACTCAAGCCCGCTTATACCGACCCCAGCGTGTGGGACAATTTCGAGCCGGGCCTGCTGACACTGTGCAGCCCCGATCCGCAGGCGATCCGTCCGCCGGAAGAGAAAGTCAACGTCCTGCAGGTGACGCTCCCGACCAATTTCAAGGTCGCCAAGTTCGACAACGACATGCATACCTCGATACTGCGGCAGCTTGAGAAAGACATCGACGCGGTCCGTTTCGATGCGCCGGAAGGCAAAATCGAATTGCCGGTGAAGCTACGCGTGCACGATTCGATCTTCGTGCCGCTTGCAAAGTGGTCGATGCTGCTGGCCGGCAATTACCGTTGCATCACCAAGGACGGGATGAGGACCGCGCAGGAAGCCGTGCATTCGAACATCGAGGAATCGCGTTCGGTCTACAACTTTGTGTTCGACCTGTGCGTCAAGCTCGGTGCGGCGCCGAGCGATCTGGTTCCGTTCGAAAAATATGCGGCTGCTGCGCAAAGCCTCACGCGCCCGGCGTCGGCGGCGCGGGCCCTGCAAAATGGCGTGCCGAACATTGAACGTGCCGACAAGCTTGTGCAGCTGATCGCCAAGCAGAAGGGGCTCAGCAACCCGGTGATCGACGGCATCGTGGCGCTGGTCGATTCACGGCTCGAAGCCAATCGGAAAAAGGCGGCTGCGGCCTGATCGCTTCCGAGTCGGAGCGGCTAATCCTATTGACGGATGGGCGGCGGGGTGTGGACAACCGCCCTCACGCGCGCGGCGGCCCCGCTCAGGCTTGTGACATTCACGCAACAGCTGACATCTTTTTGTAGACAGATGGGCGAAACGCCTAAAAAGGCAGCACTTGCCGCTGTTTTCGTCTTGCCGGGCGATAAGGCCACGGGTCTAAATTTCACGTAACGCACGCCATACGCGTATGCGCCGTTTGCAGCCGGGGTTCGCGGCCTACGTGTGGGCGATGTGTGAAGGGGACCGGCGCCTGAGCGTCGATCGAATTATAGGGGCAGATTCAATGAACAAGGTTGTGTTGTCAGTTGCGGCGGCGCTGGCATTTTCGGCTGCTGCACCCGCATTCGCGGCAGACATGCCGGCGAAGGCGCCGAAAGTGGCTCCGGCCGCGGCGCCCAGCCCGTGGGACATCGCCTTCGGCGCTGCTGTCACGAGCGACTATAACTTCCGTGGCATCTCGCAGTCCGATCGCGGTCCCGCCGGGTTCGCCTATTTCGAGCCGCGATATAACATCACGCCGGACCTGCAGCTCTATGGCGGCATCGCCGCCGCGAGCGTGAAACTTGCGACTGATCCGACCGCCGAGGTCGATTTGTACGGCGGTATCCGTCCGACCTTCGGTCCTTTCGCCTTCGACATCGGCGGCATCTACTACTGGTATCCGCGCGAGACGCAGTTCTGCGGCGTTCCGGGTGTGTGCGGCGGCAGTCCCGGCTTCCTGAACGGCAATACGACGCTGTCCGATACCGACTTCTGGGAAGTGTACGGCAAGGTTCTGTGGACGGTGAACCCGATGATCGCCCTCGGCGCCAACGTCTATTACTCGCCGAGTTGGCTGAACACCGGCGCGTCCGGCACGTATGCCTCCGGCACGGCGAAGTTTACCGCTCCGGAGAACTTCATACCGAATGGCATCACGATGTATGTGTCCGGTGAGCTTGGCTACTACTGGCTCGGCACCACCGATGCTGTACCGGGCGTATTTATTGCCAATGACGGCGTCTCCGGCTGGAATCTTCCGGACTACGCATACTGGAACGTCGGCATCGGGTTTAACTGGAAGGTCTTTACCCTCGACCTGCGCTACCACGACACCAATCTGTCGAAGGCGGAGTGCAATTCTCTGACCGCCGATCCTGGTGCCGCTGGGCCGATCAATACTATCGTGAATAACTTCACGACCACCGCCGTCTCCAACTGGTGCGGCGCGGCATTCATCGCCAAACTGTCGGCGGATCTGACGCTCGGCAGCTTGAAGTAAGCCTACAGTCTGCCCTCACAAGGCGGCGGTCCTTTAGGGCCGCCGCCTTTTCTTTATGCGGGACTGTTGTCGATCAGGACGCCGGCGCGAGCGTGGCCTCCTGCACGACGTGGCGATCGCCCGCGCGGGTGAATGCGAGCCGGCGTCTGTGGAACGCTGCAAGCGTTGCACGATGACCGATCGAAACGATGGTCGCTTGCGCAAGCCTCTGGTTGAGCAGCTGATAGAGCGCCGCTTCACCCGGCTCGTCCAGCGAAGCTGTCGCTTCATCGAGGAACAGGAAATCAGGGCGGTAAAGAAGTGCGCGCGCAATACCGAGCCGTTGCTGCTCGCCCATTGACAGCATCCGGTTCCAGTGCGCTTCCTCCTCGATGCGCGGCACAAGGGCAGGCAGCCCGACGGCGCCGATGAGCTCAGCGACCGTTGCCGTGTCGAATTGTCCGGGCTCGGCCGGGTACGCCACCGCTGCAGCGAGAGCTGCGATGGGGAAGTAAGGCCGCTGCGGCAAGACCATCATTCGCGCGTTCTTCGGGATTGTGATGGTGCCTTCTCCGAAGGGCCATACGCCGGCAAGCGCGCGGAACAAGGTCGACTTGCCCGACCCGGACGGGCCGCTGACCAGCACCCGCTCGCCGGGTTTGATCGAAATGTCGTCTGCACTGATGAGTGGCACGCCATTGGGCAGCCGAACCGACAGGTCTTCGAAAGTGACGACGTTCGTATCCGCTTCTGTCCGTGCAATAACGGGCGGGGTCACGGCAGCCTCACGTGCGGTCGCCATAGCGTGATCGAAGCCCGACAATCGTTCGACCACTGCGCGCCATTCCGCAAGTTGCCGGTAGACGTTCACGAATACCGACAAGGCGTCCTGCACCTGGCCGAAGGCGTTTGCCGTCTGCATGAGCCCGCCGAGTTGCACCGCACCGGCAAAATAGGCAGGGCTGACCATGATGTAAGGAAAAACGACGGCGGCCTGTCTGTATCCTGCCGTCAAAAAGGTAAGCTTTTTCTGACGCGACATGATCGCCATCCAATTGGAAACGACATTCCCGAAACGGCCAAGCAGCCCGCCACGCTCGGCGTGTTCGCCATGGAGCAAGGCGATCTGTTCGGAATTTTCACGGACGCGGACGAGATTGAATTGAAAATCGGCTTCATACCGCTGCTGTTGGAAATTCAGCAGGACGAGCGGGTGCCCAACGAGATGCGTCAGGGACGTGCCGGCAACGGCGTAGATCAAGGCCGCCCAAAAAAGATAGCCCGGGATGTCGAACCTGAATCCGAATGCGTGTAGCGGCGCTGCCGCCGATAGATTCCATAGAATGACGGCAAAAGAAGCAAGCGTGACGGCAGCATTCAATAAACTCAAACCTATCGGAAGTATGCCGATGCCGGTCGCCGTACCGGAGTCAATGAACTGTTTGACGTCTTCGGCGATGCGCTGGTCGGGGTTGTCGGCGGCATCGCCGAGCAGCTGCATCCGATAATGGTTAGGACCCGCGAGCCAGTTTTCGAGATAGCTCCGCGTCAGCCAGCGCCGCCAGCGGATCTGAAGCCATTGATTGAGATAGAGCTGATAGACTGAGAGAAAAATGAACGCGGTGGCCAGGATACAGAAGTATCCGAGCTGATAAACGAACGCGTCCCAATTCCTGTCCTGCAAAGCATTATAAAAATTGTTGTTCCACGAATTGAGCAGCACGTTAAGTCCAACGATCGACAGTTCGATGGCGATCACGGCTGCCAGCAGAATGCGGCCGGGCCATTTGTCCTCCGAGCGGAAATAGGGACTGGCGAGTCGCCAGATGACGGCGAGCGTTGAGATCATTTCTCTCACGCGGAGTCTCCCGTTTGATGCGATTGAGCGCGACCAAGCCTGTGCGTAAGACGTGACGCGTTTTCCCAAATAGCCTCGGGGTTAAGGTCCGCGTCAGGTCCAAATTCGATGAGAATCAAAATAGGTTAGACCTGCTGACTTATACGAAAGTCGATGACACGCTTATGCGGTCGATGGTCGTTATGCAATGCAGCTGTCCAACGCAGCGGAGCCACCAAAGTCTATCGCTCTTGCCTATCGTCGTGAACTCACACTAGCATGATCGGCAAGGGGGCGACGCTGCGGTCTTGCATACTGTGCAGGAACGAGAACGTTCGCTTTCCTTAAACAAACATCCATAAACCTGGGAGGATAAGGCCATGCGAGAAGAAAACGCTGGCGACAAGCGCAGAACACGTCGGCACATAATCCAGGCCGGCGTTGCTTCCGCGGCAGGGGCGGTGATTGCAGCTCCCTACATCCGCAATGCTGAAGCGGCCACCACCACAACCTGGAAGATACAGACCTCGTGGCCCGCGGGTATCGGTCTCAATACCTTCAAAACCTGGTGCAATGGCATCAAGGAAAAAACCGGCGGCGAGCTCGAGTTCAAGCCGTTCGCGGCCAAGGAGGTCGTTGGCGATTTCGAATTGCTCGACGGCGTCAAGAACGGCGTGCTGGAAGCAATGAATTCGTTTTGCGTCTACTGGGTCGGCAAAATCCCGGCGACCGCATTCCTCTCGTCTTACCTGATGGGCCTGCGCTATCCGCACGAGTGGGACATCTTCTTTTACGGCAAGAACGGCGTGCAGATGGCCCGCGAGATCTACGCGAAGCAGGGTCTATTCTGGGTGGGTCGCGTTCATCACGGCCCGAATATCGTCCACTCGAAGAAGCCGATCCGCTCGATCGAGGATTTCAAGGACCTCAAGCTGCGTGTACCTGGCGGCATGATCGCCGAGGGCTTTGCGGCTGCCGGCGCCCGCACCACCCTGCTTCCGGGCGGCGAGGTTTTCTCCGCGCTCGAAAAGGGAACGGTGGACGCAGCCGACTACACCGGACCGGCCGTGAACTGGGACCTCGGATTCCAGCAAGTCACAAAGTACATCTGGCTCGGCCCTCCCGGAACTCGAGTCGATCTATCAGCCGGTCGACCTCATGGACATCGTCGTGAACATGAACGTCTGGAACAAGTTGTCGCCCGCAATGAAGCTGTGGGTCGAAAACGAGGTGGAATCCTATTCCGCGGTTCACTTCGGTGCGATCCAGAAAGCGGATATGGAGACCTGGCCGAAGTTCGAAAAAGCCGGATCCCAGATCAATCGCATGCCCTCGGAAGACCTTGAAAAGTGGCAGCGCATCGCGACACCGATCTGGTTCAAGTGGGCCAACAAGGACAAAGACGCAGCACGTCTGTTCAAGGCGCAGCTGGAGATCATGGAGTCGCCGACCTGCGGCTACGTGACGCCCGACATGTACAAGGGCCAGAAGCTCGACCTTTAGTACTCAGTACACGACACATAGTGCGGCGGAGATGATGCTCAGGCATCTTCTCCGCCGCAAAGCGACCATGGGCCCGGGGACTGCTTCGCCATGCCTCATCTGAATTTTGTGCTGCCTCACTGGCTTTACTGGGGCACGCTGCTGCTGTTCCCGCTGATCGCGATGTATCTCGTCAAGCGCCAGCGCCGGCAAGGGGTGCCGCGCGGACCCTCGTTGTTCATCGCCTACCTGTTTTGGCTGTGCTCCGGCTTCATGGGGCTGCACCGGTTTTATCTCAGAAGCATGTGGGGCTTTGCTTATATCCCGGTGTTTCTCGTCATCATCCATGTCGGCGATACCATCCGCGATCATCGCGAGGATGTGTCGCGAACGCACGCAGCTTACGAAGCGACGCTTCTCGAACTCAACCGCGCAAAAATGCCGGCAGGGGCCCAGGCAACGCCGGCGATGACCGAACGGCTGCAAAAAGCGCAAGCCGCCGAAGCCAAGGCCAAAACCGAGGCCGATGTCGAAACGAAAGAGATGGGCCGCTGGCAAAGCTATTCGCACTGGCTCGCCATTCTGTTGGCGGCAATGTTGCTCGTGGATGCCGTGCTACTGCCGGGCCTCGTGCGGCGCGCCGATGCCCGCGAAGCCGTTGAACGGGCACATGCTGCTCCTGAGGTGGTGGTGCCTGACGTGCCGGCGATCGGGACGCACGAAGATCCCACCATGCATCTTCATACGCGCGTGACCGACAAGCTTGAATGGCTCAACGTACGGATCGGCGAATTTGTTGCCTATTGGGCGTTAATCTCGGTGTTCGTCTATTACTACGAAGTGATTGCGCGTTACGTTTTCAATTCTCCCACCAATTGGGTGCACGAGAGCATGTTCCTGATGTACGGCATGCAATACATGCTGTGCGGCGCTTATGCTTATCGTGAAGACCAGCATGTCCGCGTTGATGTGATCTACACGAAGTTTTCACCGCGGGGAAAAGCGATCGCCGATATTGTCACCTCCGTGTTCTTCTTCATCTTTATTCTCACGATGACCTGGACCGGCACCAGGTTCGCGATGGACGCCATTAACAACGGTGAAGTGTCTTTCACCGAATGGGGGATCCAGTACTGGCCGGTCAAACTGATGCTCCCGATCGGCGCGGCGCTCATGGCGCTGCAAGGGCTCTCGAAGCTCATCAAGGACATTGTGTTTGTGACGGGCAGGAGAGCCTGAGCCATGGGACTCGAAATCGATATCGCATGGCTGACCGTTCTGCTGTTTGGCTCGCTTGCAATACTGCTCGCGCTTGGTTTGCCGATGGCGTTCTGCACCGGCAGCCTTGCAACTATCTTCCTGTTCGTGTTCGGGAGCCCGGCAATCCTGAACATGATGCCATCGCGCATCTTCCCGTTCATGACGGATTATCAGCTGTCGGCCGTCCCTCTGTTCATTTTTATGGCGGCGATGCTGGAGAAGGCCGGCATCATCGAGGAGTTGTTCGACGCGGTCTATAAATGGCTCGGCTCGGTCAAGGGCGGGCTGGCAGCGGCAACAGTGCTCGCATGCACTGCGCTTGCGGCAATGGTCGGGGTGGTCGGAGCTACCGAAGTCACGATGGGAATGATCGCGCTGCCGGCAATGCTCAAGCGCGGCTATGACGAAAAGCTCGCTTGCGGCGCGCTGCTGTCGGGCGGGACGCTTGGGATATTGATACCGCCGTCGGTAATGGCGATCGTCTATGCGGTCGTTGCGCAGCAATCGCTCGGTGAATTGCTGGTTGGCTCGATTTTCCCCGGACTGCTGCTGTCGGGTTTGTACGTCAGCTACATCCTAGTGCGCTGCTATATCAATCCGAAGCTTGGACCGGCGCTGCCGCCGGAAGAACGAGTGAATGGCCGCGAAAAATTGCGGCTGTTGAAGAACACCATCGCCCCCATCCTGCTGATCATTCTGGTCCTCGGCATTATCTTTGTCGGCATCGCCACGCCAGTGGAGGCCGCAGGCATCGGCACGTTTGGCGCCTTGTTCGTTTCGGCCATGCATCGACGTCTGACCTGGCCGGCGATCGAAGAAGCGGCCATCGCCACGTTGAAGGCCACGGCCATGGTCATGTGGATCTTTTTTGGCGCGACCATGTTCGTCGGGTTCTTCATCGTGAAAGGCGGACAGACTTTCGTTGCCAATTCGATTCTGGGCACCGGCCTCCCGCCTTACGGCATCTTGATGCTGATGATGGTGATCCTGTTCGTGCTTGGCATGTTCCTCGACTGGGTTGGCATCTTGCTGCTGACGGTGCCGATTTTTCTGCCGATCATGAAAAGCCTGCCCTGGGAGGGCGTGTTCGGAATTCCGGGCGTGAAGCCGGATGACGTGGCGTTGTGGTACGGCGTCATCTTCATGGTCAACATGCAGATGGCGTTCTTGTCGCCACCTTTCGGATATTCACTTTTTTACCTGAAGAGTGTTGCCCCGCCGCAGATCACCATGGCCACGATCTTTAAGGCGGCCGTGAACTTCATGGTTTTGCAGTGGATCGGGGTGGGACTTTGCATCATGTTCCCCCAGATCGTGCTTTGGCTACCAAGCCTCGTGTATGCCGGCCATTGACGACGCTGTTGATTTGCGCCGGCCCAATCTGGGTGCAGAAAGCCGTTTGCCGGCTCCTCGCCCAATTTTTTTCAGTGTTTATGGGGCTAGCCTCGTCCACCCAGCCGGGCAGCACTTGTCGCGGCACGAAAATAAAGACAGACTAAAGGCTAGGGCAGCGGTGTTAGTCACTGCGATATTAAGAACAAAAATAGCCTGACACATCAAAAACGGTTGAATCACGGGGGAGACAAGATGACCAAGGATAATCAGCGTTCGACTGCGACCCGCCGCAAGTTTCTCGGTGGGGCCGCGATGGCTACGGCGGCGGTGGTGACTGCACCATCCGTCGTGAAGGCGCAGGGGCCAATCAGCATGCGCTGGCAAAGCACATGGCCCTCGAAAGACATCTTCCACGAATACGCTCTCGATTTCGGCAAGCGCATCAATGACATGACCGGCGGCGATCTTAAGATCGAAGTGCTGCCCGCAGGTGCGGTCGTGCCCGCGTTCCAACTGCTTGACGCCGTCTCGAAGGGCGTGCTCGACGGCGGACACGGCGTGCTCGTCTATCACTACGGCAAGCAACAGGCGCTTGCGCTGTGGGGCTCGGGCCCCGGCTATGCCATGGACGCCAACATGCTGCTCGCCTGGCACAAATACGGCGGCGGCAAGGAATTGCTCAACGAGATCTTCACCTCGATTGGCGCCAACGTCGTTTCGTTCCCGTATGGCCCCATGCCGACACAACCGCTCGGCTGGTACAAGAAGCCGGTCACCAAGGTGGACGACTTCAAGGGCCTGAAGTTCCGCACCGTTGGTATCTCAATTGACGTGTTCACGGGGATGGGCGCCGCGGTCAATGCGCTGCCCGGCGGTGAAATCGTCGCCGCGCTGGACCGCGGTCTGATCGAAGCTGCGGAATTCAACAACGCCACCTCCGATCGCGTCCTCGGCTTCGCCGACGTCTCCAAGATCTGCATGCTGCAGAGCTATCATCAGAACGCCGAGCAGATGGAAATTTCGTTCAACAAGACGAAATTCGATGCCCTGCCTGAGAAGATGAGGCATCTGATCGCCAGTGGCGTTGAGGCGGCATCGCAAGACATGCAGTGGAAGGCGATCGACCGCTATTCGCAGGACTACATCGATCTGCAGACCAAGCACAACGTCAAATTCTATAAGACACCTGACGCGATCCTGAAGCGTCAGCTTGAGATCTTCGACGAGGTCGCAAAGAAAAAAGCCGGAGAGAATCCCATCTTCAAGAAGATCGTCGAGTTCCAGGTTGCATTTGCGAAACGCGCGGTGCAATGGGAGCAGGACACGGTCGTCAGCCGCAAGATGGTGTTCGATCACTACTTCGGACCAAACGCGAAAAAGCCAATCTAACGTGCTGCACTAAACAGGCAGAGCACCATTCCGGTAATCACGGAATGGTGCTTTGTCATTCCCAACAAGACGACAACAGAAAAAATGAACGTTCAAAGCGTCCTCCACGCAATCGACGGTCTCAGCACCGTGGTTGGCAAGGCCTTTTCATGGTTCATCATGATTTTGATGATGGTGGTCTGTGTCGAGGTCTTCAAGCGCTACATTCTCAACGCACCGACAGCCTGGATTTTCGACCTGGACAACATGCTCTACGGCACGTTGTTCATGTTATGCGGTGCCTACACGCTCGCGCAAAATGCGCATGTGCGCGGTGACTTTCTTTACAGCTCGATGCGGCCGCGCATGCAGGCCGGTCTCGATATCGTCCTCTATATCGTGTTCTTCGTGCCAGGGATTGCCGCGCTGATCTATTCCGGGTGGGTCTTTGCCGTCGAGTCCTGGATAATCAACGAACATTCGACGGTGACCGCCGAGGGGCCGCCGGTCTGGCAGTTCAAGTTCATGATTCCGCTGGCGGGCGTGCTCGTGATGATTCAGGGCTTTGCTGAAATCGTGCGCTGCGTGGTCTGCCTGAAGACAGGCGAGTGGCCGAGCCGGCTCAAGGACGTTGCGGAAATCGACGTCGTCGAAGAGCAGTTGGCGCACAGCGAATATATTGATGAGGAGTCACGCAAGCTCGCGATCGAAAAAGCCAAGACGATCGACGAAGTCGCGCGGCAACGCGGCATGGGCGGGGATCTGCAGACATGAGCGATCCCGCACTTGGCCTGCTGATGCTTTGCCTCATTGTGGTCGTGATCATGATGGGGTTCCCGACGGCCTTTACGCTCATGGGCCTCGGGATGTTTTTCGGTTACATCGCATTTTACGAACCGCATCAGCTTTTCACGGACAACAAAGTCTTCGACTTGATGGTCCAGCGCACTTACGGCGCCATGACCAACGACGTGCTGGTGTCCATCCCGCTATTCGTCTTGATGGGTTATGTGATGGAACGCGGCGCGCTGGTCGACAAGATGTTCTACTCGATCCAACTCGCCTTCCGGCGTGTGCCTGCCTCGCTGGCGGTCGCCACGTTGATCGTCTGCACATTCTGGGGAATCGCTTCAGGTCTGGTCGGCGCGGTCGTCGTGCTGATGGGCGTCATCGCCTTTAATCCGATGCTGCGCGCCGGCTACGATGTAAAGCTAGCGTCGGGCGTCATCACGGCAGGCGGCACACTTGGCATTCTGATTCCACCCTCGGTGATGATCATCGTCTATGCGGCCGTTGCCGGGCAATCGGTCGTGAAGCTCTACGCTGCCGCGATGTTCCCGGGCTTCCTGCTGGCATTCCTCTATCTCGTCTATATCGTGAGCTGGGCGATGCTTAATCCGAAGATTGCCCCTCCGTTGCCGCCCGAATTGACGAAAGTGCCGGTACCCGACTGGTTGCGGAAGTTCGAGGTCGCATATTCACGCAACGTTTTCGTCGGCCTCATTTCGGCGCTGATTTCTCCCGCGCGCGCCATGGCGATCGAAACCGGGACCGGCCGCGTCAACTATGTCCTGCTGTTGAAGAATTTCGCCTATTCCCTCGTGCCTTTTGCCATCGTCGCCGGGACGCTTTGGCTGACATGGTGGTACGTCGTCATTCACCAGCAGGTCGTGGCCCAGGCTGCGGTTGAAGGCGTGCAGCAGCTTGGTTCGCCAGTCGCGCCAAAACAACCATCGGCTTCTGAATCCGGTACGCCTGAGGGCTTCTATTTGTGGTTTGGCATCATCGCGGTGATCTGCCTGCTGTGGCAGATCCGCTATTACCGCAAACTTGATGCCGACCGGCTCGAGATCATCAAGCTGCTGGCGACCTCAATCATGCCGTTGGGGATTCTCACTGTTGTGGTCCTGGCCGTAATCCTGTTCGGCATAACCACCGCGACGGAATCGGCCGGCGTCGGTGCGGCCGGCGCCTTCCTTCTCGCGCTGCAAGCCAGAACTCTTGACTGGAAACGAACGAAAGAAGCGGTGTTCCTCACCGCAAAGACGACCGCGATGGTGTGCTGGCTGTTCGTCGGTTCGGCCCTCTTCTCAGGCGTGTTCGCGATCCTCGGCGGTCAGGCGCTTGTTGAGCAGTGGGTGCTCTCGCTCAACATGACGCCGATCCAGTTCATGATCCTCTCGCAGGCGATCATTTTTATCCTCGGCTGGCCGTTGGAATGGACCGAGATCATTGTCATTTTCGTTCCGATTTTCCTGCCGTTGCTCAAGCACTTCAACATAGATCCCATCCTGTGGGGCGTTCTGGTCTTCGTGAACTTGCAGGCGGCGTTCCTTTCCCCGCCGGTGGCCATGTCGGCATATTATCTCAAGGGCGTCGCACCGAAACACGTCACGCTCAACCAGATTTTCAGCGGCATGATGCCGTACATGTTGATCGTGGTCCTGTGCATGATACTCATGTACGTCTGGCCGGGAATGACGCTCTGGCTTCCGAACTATCTGTACGGCAACTAAGGCGGAGCTTGCCGAATTGTCTGAAGAAAGCCTGACAGCGCTGTCCGCGACCAAAGCGGCTGCAGAAATCGCACGTGGTGCGATATCGTCCGAAGAATATACACGCGCCTGCCTTGACAGGATTGCGGCGCTTGAGCCGAAGGTGCAGGCCTTTGCCCATCTCGACGCAGAACAAGCGCTGACGCAGGCGCGCGAGCGCGACGAGTGGCGCAAGAGCGGACGGCCGATCGGTCCGCTGCACGGCGTTCCGGTGGGCATCAAGGACATTATCGACACGTCCGACTATCCGACGGAATGTGGCTCGCCGGCCCTGTCCGGACGCCGGACGCGCAACGATGCGACCGTCGTCGCCCGATTGCGGGCGGCCGGTGCGGTCATCATCGGTAAAACGGTGACGACCGAGTTCGCTTATTTCAATCCCGGCAAGACGCGCAATCCGCACGATCCCGAGCGCACGCCTGGGGGCTCGTCGTCGGGATCGGCCGCTGCCGTCGCGGCGGGAATGGTTCCGCTCGCGTTGGGCAGTCAAACCAATGGGTCGATCATCCGGCCGGGTGCCTTCTGCGGCGTCTTTGCCATGAAGCCGACGCACGGTCTGGTGCCACGAACCGGTGTCTTGCCACTGTCGCGCACGCTCGATCATGTCGGCCCGTTTGCACGATCGATCGAAGATCTCGCTTTGGCTCTGGACATCATCGCCGGCTATGACTCCGAAGATCCCGACACCCGCCCCATCGCATCCCGCAGCCACAGCAGGATCGCGGCTGAAGATTTTCCTCTTTCACCGCGGTTTGCATTCGTGCCGACGCCGGTCTGGAACAAGGCCGATGCGGAAACGCACGAAGCTTTTGAGGGGCTCGCCGAGGAGCTGGGCGAGACCTGCTTCAAGTTCGATTTGCCGGAGCGTTATGCCGCAGCCTGGGACGCTCAGCGCGTGATCATGGCGACTGAAATGGCGCACAATCTCGGAAAGCTGGTCGATAAAGGCGGCGAATTGATCAGCAAGACAACCCGCGACCTCATCGACGAGGGCCGCAAGACCACCGCGGTACGGTATCTTGCCGCTGTCGCCGACGCCGAGCCCTTGCGGCAGGGCCTAAACCAGCTATTTCAACAGGAATGCACCGCGATCATCACGCCGGCGGCGCCCGGCGTTGCCCCAAAGGGTACGGCGACCGGCAACCCGGCGTTCTGCACGCTCTGGACCTATTTGGGTCTGCCGGCGATCACCATTCCATTGATGACAGGCGAGGGTGGGATGCCGCTTGGCGTGCAACTGGTCGGCCCATCGGGCGACGATGCTCGGCTGCTGCGGACGGCGCGGGCGCTCGTAAAGGAACTTTCCAAAAACTGATGGCTCTTCAGATTTCGCTGCGCGGCGCTCTGGTTGCGGTTTGTCTGTTGCTGATCGGCGGCGTGGCCGCGCCCGCGGCGGAGCCATTTCCGTTCGCTCGGGAGCTCCTGCTCGACGCGGCGCCGATGCGCCCGGGCAAGCGCATGCCGATCCTGACCGTCGAGGCGAACGGGGACGCGCGAATCGATTTGTGGTGCCGGACGGTTCCGGCTCGCGTGGAAATTGCCGACATGGCGCTGAAAATCGAGGCGGCCCCCTTGCCCGAAGAGGTGCCGGCCATGCAAGGCACGGGGCAATGCACGCCCGAGCGCATCAAGGCCGATGAGGAGATGCTTGCATCAATCGTTCAGGTGACGGAGTGGCGCCGCGACGGCGACGCAATCCTGCTGATAGGGCCGGCAACGATGAAATTCCACCCGGCGACCAACTAGGTTGCGAAGGACAGTGGGGCGGCCGCTGACGGATTTCTCGCTTGCATCGTGAACTTCCGATTGCCCACCCATCCGAGCAAGGCCTAGGATGCTGTTCAAGCCCGCGCTTATCTGGCGCGGTAATTGCATGGCCTGTCGTGCATAATCGGTCACGCTCAAAGAATTGGGGGAGGGGTGTCATGCGTCGTCGTGATTTCAGCAAGTTGGCGCTTGCCAGTGCGGTTGGCACTGTAGCCGCGCCGGCCGTGGTTCGAGCTCAGACTACGTTCAATTGGAAGATGACGAGCTTTTACGGCCCGAATGCCGCGTTTTATTCGACCGGGCCTGGCAGCGCCAAGGATCTGGTCAAGCGCATCGAGGAAATGTCCAACGGGCGTTTGAAGATCCAGTTTTTCGGTGCCGGCGAATTGATTCCTGCGGCGGAAGGTTTCGATGCGGTGTCCACCGGCACGGTCGAAATGAATTACGCCAACGCCTATTTCTGGACTGGCAAGATTTTCGCGGGACAATACTTCACGGCCGTTCCTTTCGGTCTAAACTTCCAGGGCCTCAATGGCTGGATGTATGACGGCGGAGGTCTCCAGCTCTGGCGCGAGGTTTACGATCGGTTCAACCTGGTGCCGTTTCTCTGCGGTAATACCGGCGTGCAGATGACCGGCTGGTTCAAGAAACCAATCGAAAAACTCTCTGACTTCAATGGTCTGAAAATGCGCATACCCGGCCTCGCGGGGCGTGTTTATCAATCGATTGGTGTCGATGTGCGCCTGTTGCCTGCTGGCGAAATCTTTCCGGCGCTCGAGCGGGGCGTGATCGATGCGGCCGAGTTCGTCGGACCGTACCTCGATCGGCAACTCGGACTTCAGCGTGCAGCCAAATACTACTACACGACAGGCTGGCATGAGACCGCGACGTCAAGCGAACTGATCGTCAACAAGGCAAAGTGGAACAGCCTTCCGCCCGATCTCAAGGCGATTGTCGAAAACGCTTGCGCAGCCTGTAACGTGATCAGTGAGGCGTGGTGCCAAAAGAACAACGCTGAAGCGATGGAAGACCTGATCAAGAATCAGGGCGTGATCGCGGCGCCATTGCCCGACGCGGTGGTGGAAGCCCTTCGGGCCGCGAATACCAAGATTCTCGAGGAAGCCGTGGCCAAGGATCCGGTCACCAAGAAAGTGCATGATTCCTATATGGCCTACATGGCGAAGTTCAAGCAGTGGTCGGCCTACAGCGAATCCGTGTATCACGGAAAAATTCTCAAAGGCTGACGTGTGACTCCCGCCGAACGTCTGGCCGGCGGCATCGATACTTTCATCGACGCCGTCGGCCGCATCACCGCCTGGTCGTCATTTGCGCTTGCGCTGGTCATGGGCACCAACGTGCTGCTGCGCTATGGCTTCAGCACCGGTTCGGTGTGGTCCCAGGAGCTCGAGTGGCATCTGATGTCGCCGATCTGCCTGTTCGGCATGTCTTACGCACTCCGACACGGCGAACACGTGCGCGTGGACGTTTTGTTTGCATCCTTTTCGGAGCGCAACAAGCTGCTGGTCGAGCTCATCACCGCGCTGATCTCAATGGCGGTATGTCTCATCATTATCTACCTTTCGTGGAGTTATGTCGCCTACTCGTGGAACATCGGCGAAGGCTCTGCCAATCCCGGCGGCATTCCCGCGCGCTACCTGCTTAAAGCCCTCATCCCGCTCGGCTTCGCGCTGCTGTTACTGCAATCTCTCGCGCACGCTATTCAATATTTTTACGCCTGGCGGAGGGCGAGCTGATGCCATTCAACGAGCTACTCGCGCTGTTGATGCTGGTGTCGTTCTTCGTCCTTCTTATGGCGGGCATTCCGGTGGCGCTCACGCTTGCAACGGCCGGACTTGTGTTTGGCTATCTCGGCTTTGGAGCCACCCTGTTTCATTTGCTTCCGAACCGCCTGTTCGGGGTGGTGACGAACTACACCCTCATCGCCATGCCGCTGTTCGTGTTCATGGGCGTGATGTTGGAAAAATCGCGACTGGCCGAAGACTTGATGGAAGTAATCGCACATGCCGCGGGCAATCTACGTGGTGGGCTGGGCATCGGTATCATCGTCGTCGGTGTTCTCATGGGGGCGACCACCGGGATCGTTGGTGCGACTGTTGTGACGCTGGGATTGCTCACGCTGCCGACGCTGCTGCGGCGCGGCTATGACAAGGGACTCGCCTGCGGCACCATTTGCGCCTCCGGCACACTTGGTCAGATCATCCCGCCGAGCCTCATCCTGATCTTGCTCGCCGATATTCTGAACGAATCGGTCGGGACGCTGTTTGCCGCGGCGATGATTCCCGGTCTGATGCTTGCCGGGATTTATGTCGTCTACATCCTCGGCCTTGGCGTCCTGCGGCCAAAGATGGTGCCTGCGGTGCCGAAAGCGGAGCGGGACCTGCTCACCCGCGGTGAACTGGTGGGCAAGCTCTTCCGCGTCGTGCTGCCACCGATTGCGCTCGTTGGCGCGGTGCTTGGCTCGATCATCGGCGGAATTGCGGCGCCTACCGAAGCGGCTTCAATGGGCGCGCTTGGCGCCATCGTCGTTACGTCAATTGGTCGGAGAATGTCGTGGGCGGTGCTGCGCGATACGACTTATACGACCACACGCATCACTGCGATGATGATGTTCATCCTGATGTGCGCTCAGGCATTTTCGCTTGCGTTTCGAGGCCTGCAGGGTGAGCGGCTGGTGCAGGATTTCTTCGCCTTTGTGCCAGGCGGGACCAGCGGCGCGATCTGGTTCCTAATGCTGATCATTTTCATTCTCGGCTTCTTTATCGAGTGGATCGAGATTTCCTATATCGCCGTGCCGCTCTTTCTGCCGATTTTCATCGCTGCAAACGTGGACATGGTGTGGCTGGCTACGTTGATATGCGTCAATTTGCAGACATCATTTCTTACGCCACCCTTTGGATGGGCTCTGTTCTTTCTGCGAGGCGTTGCACCGCCGGAAGTTACTACGGGCGATATCTATCGTGGTGTCGTACCGTTCGTGTGCATGCAGCTTGTGGCGCTTGTGCTCTGCTTTTGCTTTCCGCAGCTTGCGCTCTGGCTACCGCGAACAATCGGCTGGTAGAGAATATTCGGCTCTTGCGCCGGCGACCCTGCTGGCGCTTCAGCATGATCCATTGAGGTTGACACTCACGTCGTCATGGCCGGGCTTGTCCCGGCCATCCACGTCTTTGAAT
Organism: uncultured Alphaproteobacteria bacterium; assembly: GCA_963736275.1. Classification (GTDB taxonomy): domain Bacteria; phylum Pseudomonadota; class Alphaproteobacteria; order Rhizobiales; family Xanthobacteraceae; genus Pseudolabrys. The sequence goes on along the minus strand of CAVTOP010000018.1, from coordinate 41,896 downwards.
TTTCACGATCATTAAGACGTGATGCCCGCGACGAGCGCGGGCATGACATTCGATTGACTCGATCCTAGAGCGCCGAGGCGGCTTTGGCGGCATCGAGGGGACGGGTTGCCGGGGCTGTTTGAGCACCAATGGATTGCGGCTTGACGAAAATTGCGATGACGTCCGGATGCGCATCGTGGATCCGGCGCTCGAGCTCGGCGGTTATTTTTTCAATCGCGGGGGCTGTCAGTTCGTCACGGAACTCAAGCCGAAGGGCGACAACAACCTGATCCGGTGCAAGGTGCACCGTGAACATGATCTGCACGCGCTCAATCCCATCAAGCTTTTGGGCAATGGCGAGGATTGCCTCGCGTGTTTGCCGGCTTGCCGGCTCACCGATCAACAGGCCCTTGCTTTCGCGCGCGAGCACGAACGCAGTGCCAGCAAGCAAGAGACTGATGCCGATCGAGGCTACGCCGTCGAGGACCGGCATCTTCAACTGGTCGGATGCGAATGTCCCGAGGAATGCGATGAGCAGTCCGATGAGCGCGGCGCTGTCTTCAAAAAGTACGATGAAGGTCGGCGGGTCCTTGCTCTGCCGCATAGCCTCGTAATACCCGAGGGTGCCTTTGGATTTGCCGAACTCGCGCAGCGCAATCACCCAGGAAACTCCCTCGAACACGGCGGCACAGGCGAGCACGAAATAGCTGACGTGTGCGTCGACGATCTCATGCGGGTCTCTGATGTGCTGGATGCCTTCGTAGAAGGTCACACCCGCCCCGAGCGTGAACATCAGAAGGGCAACGATAAAGCTCCAAAAATAAATTTCCCGGCCATATCCGAGCGGATGACTGCTGTCAGCCGGTCGTTCCGCTCGCTTAAGTCCGTACAGCAACAGAACCTGGTTGCTGGTGTCCACCAGGGAGTGAATTGCCTCGCTCAGCATGGCTGAAGAGCCGGTCCACCAAGCGGCAATGAATTTCGTGATTGCGACGAGCGTGTTGCCGACGAACGCGGCAATCACGACCGGCTTCGAATTGCCTGCGGCCATGGGCCATCAACGCATTGCGAGGCGCGGGGGTTCATCGCCATGAAAAAAGGCCGCCTTTCGGCGGCCTTTAATGTTGAGCGCGGCTCGATCAGAAGCCCATTCCGCCGCCCATTCCACCGCCCGGCGGCATTGGCGGGGCTGGATCTTTCGGCAGCTCAGCCACCATCGCTTCCGTTGTGACGAGGAGGCCAGCGACCGAACCGGCATCCTGCAAAGCCGTGCGCACCACCTTGGCCGGGTCAACGATGCCTTCGTCGATCATGTCGACATATTTCTCATTCTGGGCGTCGAAGCCGTAGGTCTCGGACTTGTTGTCGCTGATCTTGCCCACCACGATCGAGCCTTCCACGCCGGCGTTTTCCGCGATTTGGCGGATCGGCGCTTCCAGGGCCTTCAACACGATGTTGATGCCGGCCTGGACGTCCGGGTTTTCGTTATGGATGCGGCCGACCGCCTTCTTGGCGCGCAGCAACGCAACGCCGCCGCCGGGCACGATGCCTTCCTCGACCGCGGCACGGGTCGCATTGAGCGCGTCTTCGACGCGGTCTTTCTTTTCCTTCACTTCGACCTCGGTCGCGCCGCCGACCTTGATCACCGCAACGCCGCCCGCAAGTTTCGCCAGCCGCTCCTGCAGCTTCTCGCGGTCATAGTCGGAGGTGGTCTCCTCGATCTGCGCCTTGATCTGGCCGACGCGGGCTTCGATGTCAGGTTTCTTGCCTGCGCCGTGCACAATGGTGGTCTTTTCCTTCTCAATGATCACCTTCTTGGCGCGGCCCAGCATCGCGGTCGTGACGTTCTCGAGCTTGATGCCGAGATCTTCCGAGATCAGCTGGCCGCCGGTGAGGATCGCAATATCCTCCAGCATCGCTTTGCGGCGATCGCCGAAGCCAGGTGCCTTCACCGCCGCGACCTTCAGGCCGCCGCGCAGCTTGTTGACCACCAGGGTCGCAATCGCTTCGCCTTCCACGTCTTCGGCGATGATGATGAGCGGCTTGCCCGACTGCACGACGGCTTCCAGCACGGGAAGCATCGACTGCAGGCCGGAGAGCTTCTTTTCGTGCAGGAGGATGTAGGCATCCTCGAGCTCGGCGAGCATCTTCTCGGCATTGGTGATGAAGTAGGGCGAGATATAGCCGCGATCGAACTGCATCCCTTCGACGATCTCGACTTCGGTTTCGAGGGACTTGGCTTCCTCGACCGTGATGACGCCTTCGTTTCCGACCTTCTGCATCGCCTGCGCGATCATCTTGCCGATCGCCGCATCGCCGTTCGACGAAATCGTGCCGACCTGTGCTACTTCGGCGGAGGAGCCGACTTTCTTCGCGCGTTTCTCGATGTCCTTGACCACAGCGGTCACCGCAATATCGATGCCGCGCTTGAGGTCCATCGGATTCATTCCGGCGGCAACCGACTTGGCGCCTTCCCTGACGATCGCCTGCGCCAGCACGGTTGCGGTGGTGGTGCCGTCGCCGGCGAGATCGTTGGTCTTCTGGGCGACTTCGCGCACCATCTGTGCGCCCATGTTCTCGAACTTGTCGTCGAGCTCGATCTCCTTCGCGACGGTCACGCCATCCTTGGTGATGCGCGGGGCGCCGAACGATTTGTCGAGGACCACATTGCGGCCTTTCGGGCCGAGCGTGACCTTGACGGCGTTGGCGAGAATATCGACACCGCGCAGCATGCGTTCGCGGGCATCGCCGGAAAATTTGACGTCTTTGGCAGCCATTTCATTTCACTCCGTTGAAGTTACCTCTGTCATGCCCGGCCCTGTGCCGGGCATCCACGCCTTTTCTTGGTAGCAAAGACGTGGATGGCCGGGACGAGCCCGACCATGACAACGAATAGATCAGGCGATCACGCCCATGATGTCGGACTCCTTCATGATCAGGAGCTCCTCGCCGTCGAGCTTGATCTCAGTGCCCGACCACTTGCCGAACAGCACGCGGTTGCCCGCTTTCAGGTCGATGGGAATCAGCTTTCCGTTCTCGTCGCGGCCGCCGGGGCCGACCGCAATGACTTCACCTTCCTGCGGCTTCTCCTGGGCGGTGTCCGGGATGATGATCCCGCCTTTGGTTTTCTCTTCGGCAGCGATCCGGCGCACGACGACTCGATCGTGAAGGGGACGAAATTTGGTTTTGGCCATGGGCTTCCTCTTGGCGCTAACGCGCGTCTCTCATGAACAGAAAGTGTCGGTATGTCAGCAGCTTAGCACTCACAATCCAGGAGTGCCAAATGCTGACTGGGAAATATTGCCTTCGCGCCGGGGTGTCAAGCTGTGAGAAGCAGAGCGCGCGCAAATCATGATTTGCGAATGCGTGCTTGCGCTGGCCGCTAAGGACCTCCAAAGTTGAGATCTGTCTCCAAGGAGCCGGAATGCATCAGCCCGCCCGCCTCACAATCTCGAGCGTCGTAGCACTGGTTTTGCTAGCCCTCGGGCTTTCCGGCTGTGCCACCGGGCCGCAGCCCGAACTGCCGGCCGCTCCGGGTGTCGGTCCCGCGCTGCCGCCGGCCTTTCCGCCGCAGGACATCGTCGGCCGGTGGGGGCTTGCTGCCTATCACAAGGAAGAGGACCGTGCGCGCACTGAGGCGGCTGCCGCCCGCGGCTGTAATCAACCCTACGTCATTACGCTCGGCCCGACAGGTGGCGTCATGATGCACCTCGCGGACCAGGCGACACCGACCGAGCTGGCCCTTAAAGGCGCGCCGGGCGGCAAAACATTTATCGGGCCCGCCGAAGATCCTCCCGGCAGTGCGCAAGACCGCGAAGTCGTCTTGTTCAATGGACGCATCCTTATTTTGCGCTGGATGGATACCGAAGTGCAGGGCCGCTACGGCACGATGGTCTATGTCCGCTGCGGCGGAGAGGGCGCCAGGAAGCCGGCGGCCAAGCCGCGCGCTCCAGCCAGGCCCAAAACGGCGCCGCCACCGCCACCGCCGCGCTAGCGATGGTCCGGTTGCTGCCGGCATGAGCGCGAGAATTCGCAGGCAGCCTGGCAATTGTGAACGCGCGTAAGACTGTTACCGCTCACCCTGGTCGCGTAGCAAAGTCGCATATGGCTGCTTTGGTGCGCCCCACATGATTTCTCCGCGAGACTTCATTCACGGACCTTGGCGCGCCGTGCCCGTGCTCGGCGTTACGCAGATCCTGTCCTGGGGCACGATTTTTTACACGCCAGTGCTGATCGTGCCGTTGATCGCAGCCGAGCGTGGTTGGTCGATCTCTTTCGCCATGGGTGGATTTTCAATCGGCCTGCTCGTTGCCGGGTTGGTCGCTCCTTATCGTCGGCAGATCGATCGACCGCTTCGGCGGCCATGTCGTCATGACACTTGGATCGCTCACCGGGGCGCTTGGCTTGTTCCTTATTGGCTCCGCCACGCACGCGATCGCCTACTACGCGGTCTGGATGGTGCTTGGCGTCGCCATGGCGGCGAATTTGTATGATGCGGCGTTCTCAACGCTTGGCCGCATATTCGGCATCGGCGCGCGCCGGCCGATCACGGCGCTGACGCTCGCTGGCGGGTTCGCCTCTACAGTCAGCTGGCCGGTGACGCACGTTCTGCTCGAGCGCGTGGACTGGCGCGGCACCTACTTGATCTATGCGGTGTTGCTCGCTTGCGTGGCGGCGCCGCTGCACGCTCTGGCGTTGCCCCGAACGCGCTACCAGTCTGACGCTGATTTATCGGATTCAGGAAGTGCGCCCGTGAAAGTCCTCCCGGCGTACGGATTGCCATTCATTCTCGTGGCTGCGGCGTTTGCATCTTACGCCTTTGTCCCGTCGGGTCTCTCGGCGCACTTGCTGGCCATTTTTGCGCGCGAGGGTATCGACGCGGCAACGGTGGTGTGGATCGGCGCGCTGTTCGGCCCCGCTCAAGTGGGCGCTCGCTTGATCGAGTTCGCGTTCGGCCGCAATTTGCATCCGCTGTGGATCGCGCGTTTTGCGCTCACAACCTTTCTCTGCGCCTTCATGATGTTGGTGTTGCTGGGCGTCTCGACAGCCACGGCAGCGGCGTTTGCATTGATGTTTGGCGGCGCCAACGGCCTGATCACCATTACCCGCGGCGCAGTGCCTTTGGCCTTGTTCGGCGCGTCCGGTTACGGGCGCCTGATGGGACGTCTGGCCGGCCCGTTCCTGCTGGTCCAGGCCGCGGCGCCTTTCATCATGGCGTTCATGATCGAACGCACATCGGATCTTGGAGCGCTGAGTCTTGCGGCGGGTTTCGCGTTGGTTGCGCTGGTCTGCTTTATTCTGATCCGCCGACCGGCTTAGGCAAACATCAAATCGATATCCTGCTGGCTGGCGTGGCCGCCAGCTCCGTCGAGCCTCGGGCCGTTCAGGAGGTTGCTGCTCGGCCCTGACCCCGCGGCCCCGTCCGAACGGACCCCGGCGGCGACACTGTTGGAAGTCTCGATCATGACGGCCAGCTGCTCTTCCACCATCACCAGGGTCGCGATGACTTTTCCAATGCGCTGGCCGGCCAAATCCTGGAAATTGCAGGCTTCATAAATCCGCACGACATGATCCTGGATGTCTTGCGCGAGACCATGGTGGTAGTCATCGGTCAATGCGGAGACGAGCACGCGCGCGCAATCATCGATGGCTTCGACCGATGCCAGGACCTTCTGTGTCGCGGTCTCCATGCTTTCGACCGCTGCCGCAAGCTCGCCGGCCGCGCGCGCCATCCGGCGGTCCTTGCCGTCATTGATCAGCGCCATCAACGTGCGCGTGTTGCGGGCAACGACGTTCGCGAGCGCCGAAAGCTCGTGCCCTGCCGCCGCCGCAGGCGTCGGTTCCCTGTCGGCCTGCTGATCGGCCTCAGGCGGCTGCACGCCATTGCCTGCGCGCCGCGCCCCGATCATCTGCTCCACACGAAATACCTTACGGTGCACGCCTTGGTTCCCAGTCGGTGACGCTGGGTTCTTAGAGAACTCGCATTAATACCGCGTTGCGCGATTGCTGCGTGGGGTGGAATGGAAACCGCTCGTTTACCATAGGGAATCATGGTTGACGGTAATTTACCAATCGGTCGCCGTTTGACGTTTTACTGCGCTGACACAGTGAAAGTGCAGGGTGGATCGATGTTGCGCGCGGGTATCGTCGGGTTGGCGTCAGTCTTGCTAACGAATTTTGCGTCGGCAGAGCCGATGTCACTCGCGCCCGATCCTGACGACCAGGCACCGCCCATGGTGATGGCAGCGGCGCAGCCGCAGCAACAGCAAGCATCGTCCAATCTCGGCGGCGGGTTTATCGAATATATATTCGGCAATGGCGTGCCGCCGTCCCGCCGCGGCTCACAACAGTGGTACGGACCGCCGCCCGAGCAGAACGACTACAGGGGTTATGGCAACGCGGCTGTCGATCCACGTCTGGATCAACGTTACGACGGCCGCATGGACCCGCGCTTCCAGCGGCAGGAGGTGGCGTATGGCGGCAAGGAAGCGCCCGGCACCATCGTCATCGATACGCCGAACCATTTTCTTTATCTCGTCGAAGGTGAGGGCAGGGCCATCCGCTACGGCATTGGCGTCGGCCGCCCCGGCTTCACATGGTCAGGCACGCACGCGATTTCGGGGAAGAAAGAATGGCCGGACTGGACGCCGCCCGATGAAATGCTCAGGCGCCAGCCGTATCTGCCGCATTTCGTGGCGGGCGGCCCGAACAACCCCTTGGGCGCGCGCGCTCTCTATCTCGGCTCGACGCTCTATCGTATCCACGGATCGAACGAGCCCTGGACCATCGGTACGAACGTGTCGTCCGGCTGCATCCGAATGCGTAACGGGGACGTCGTCGACCTCTATGAGCGCGTGAAGATCGGCACGAAGGTCGTGGTGCTGTAGCAGCTTCAGGCGCTGTCGCTGCCGCCACCGAAGTCGCCGCCGAAATCTCCTCCGGAATCGCCGCCGAGGTCATCCACCAGATCGGATGAGCTGTCGTCGTTGTCGAAGAGCGTTGCAGGCTGCGAGCTGCCGCGTCCGCTGCCCCCGATATCGTTGATCCCGGCATCGCGCGCGAGCTCGCTGCCAGAGGCGTTGCTCATCCCTGTCCCATGGCGAGCCGCCTTGCTGCGGCACGGCCGCGAATGCACTTCCGCCATGGTGGCCGAACATCGAGCTGATCGAGTTGAGCAGCAAGGCGCCGCCAATCATGCCCGCCGCGGATGCTGCGGCGGTCCCGAGAAACGATCCGCCGCCGTAGCCGCCGCCTTGCGCCGGTGCCGCATTGGCATTCGGCGGCGTGCCGCTGCTGTTCCATCGTGGATCGGGTGCGCCGGGGCGGACGCTCGGCACGGATGTTGCGCCGGAGCGCCCCGTCAGCGCCTGCCGCATGGTGTCGAGAAAACCGCCGCTCGTCGTCGCTTCGGCATCTTCGCCGGTGAGCTCGCGGATGCGGGCGTCGGCGCGCTTGAGCGCCTCGTCCTGCACCAGCACGGTTTGCACCAGCGGATAAATGGCGTTCGGTGCATCGCGAAGACCGTCCGCGATCACGCGTTCGGCTTCGGCATCGCGCGGCGCCTTCTCGAGCCGCGCGAGCCGCTCAAAAAGGTCTTCGACCAACTGGCGTTCCTGTGGGGTCATCATACCCTCCCATGACCTTGCGCCGCAGTTAGGTAGGCGCTGTCGCCGGTTTCGCTAGTGGGGGCGGGCAAGCGCGACATTATGCTCGGCAAGGACCTGCAAAAAAGCATCGGAATTAAAGAAGGCAAATTCTTGCTCGCGCAGCGTTGTCAGCGAATCCAGGCCTTTTAGTTCTGCATCGACGACACCCGGATGACACATGATCAGGCCACCATCCGGCAGGCCGGACAGAAAGCGCGGAAACAGCCTGGCGTAATTCGCCCGCGACTTGAAGGCGTAAGAGCCCGCGAAGGCAGGATTGACCGCAATTCCGAGTTTTCTGGCCTTGCGCCGGAAACCGACACTCAAAATGTCGAGCACCAGCGCTTTGTGGTCGCGCAGCCGCCGTCCGCGCCCCGGGCGCCCGCACTGCCTGACCCATGCCGTGGGTGCGCGCTCGGCAACAATTTTCAGAAAGGCGTCGCGCACCTGGGGAAACAGCTGGATGTGCTGATGGCCGTCGAGAAAATCGGGTGGCCTGCCGAAGGCGTCGTTGAATTTCCGGAGTTGCGCCGCGATTTCGTTGGCCAGCGGCTCCGGCTGCAATCGCCGCGCCATTGCCGATCGCAGCACCGTGTTGAGCGGCAGGAAACGGCCCTGGCGCAGCGGCGCAAAGTTTGTGCTCAGCGGCTGCAGCGGTCCGGTCAACGTGACATGCAATCCGAGGGCGGCGCGTTTTTCGCCCGAATTGAGTTTGGCAAGCGCGGCAGCGTCTTCGTTGCTGAAGTGGGGCGCCGCCACCATGATCGACGTCGCATTAATTCGTCGGCGGGAAATCAGCTCGCGGATTGCGGCGCTCACTCCGGGAGCCGCGCCATAATCGTCCGCGCACAGCCAGATGCGCCGTGGGTTCGAGGTCATGCCGCGCTGTTATTCGGCGGCGCGAGACGCGATCGGTCGCGCCTTGGCCGATTCACTCGCCCGCTTCACGCTGTGCTCGGCGACGAAGTACACGGGGCGCCCCTTGATCTCGGACAGCAGCTTGCCGATGTACTCGCCGAGCACGCCGATCAGGATCAGCTGCACGCCGCCGATGACCATCACGCTGACCACCAACGAGGGATAGCCGGGCACGTCCTTGCCGAAGAGCAAAGTTTCCAGCACGATCCAGCTGCCGAAAAAGAGTGCGGTGATCGCGAGCAACAGGCCGAGCATGCTCGCAACGCGCAGCGGCGCCACCGAAAACGATGTCAGGCCCTCGATCGACAGGCCAATCAGCGTCCGAACGTTCCATGTCGTGGCGCCGTGCTCGCGCACCGCCGGCTCGTAGTCGACGCGCACCTGCCGAAAGCCGATCCAGCTCGACAGGCCTTTGAAAAAACGGTTGCGCTCGGGCATTTTCCGAAGTGCTTGCGCGGCACGTGGCGACAACAGACGGAAGTCGCCGGCATCCTCCGGAATCTTGTGGCGCGAGCCCCAATTGAGCAGCGTGTAGAACGTGCGCACGCCCGTCCGCCGCGTCCAGGACTCGTTTTCGCGGTGCGCCTTGGCCGTGTAGACGACATCGTATCCATCGTCGAGCCAGCGTGAGACAAGCGTCTCGATCATGGTCGGCGGATGCTGGCCGTCGCCGTCCATGAACAAAATGGCGCCCGGCCGCGCGTGGTCGAGGCCCGCGAGCAGCGCCGCCTCCTTGCCAAAATTTCGCGACAAGGTGACGATCTGAATGTCGAGCGGCATGGCCGGCAACGACCTGGCGACGTCGCTACTGCCGTCGGAACTGCCGTCGTCGACATAAACAAGCTCCAGGCTCAATCCGCGCTTGGTCTGCAGATAGCGCGCGACTTCGGCGATGCGCTCATGCAGGACGGCGAGGCCGCGCGCTTCGTTGAACAACGGGACGACGATCGACAGCAGCGGCAGGGATGAGGAAGCCCGCGTACGTCCGCCTGCTTTGGTCGGTCTCACCGCCATTATTGACCTACCGTTCCCGTTTTGCCCGCGATCTATACCGCACCGGGCGGGTGCTGTCGCGCCCGCCCTACCGGGCCATGTTTTGTCGTGCTAAGCGGGCGCCGCGATGATTCCAGCGCCCCTCCAGGATATCCTCGACCGTCTCGCGGTGGCCTGGCACGAGCGTGCCATCGCGCTCAAGGCAGCGAGTTTCGCGGTCGTGGGCGTCGTCAATTCGGTCATCGATTTCGGCGTGTTTTCCTTTTCCTATTACTACCTGGCCCTGCCGATCATCGTCGCCAATACAATTGCCTGGGCCGTCGCCGTGACCGGCTCCTATGTCATGAACTCGACCATTACATTTGCGGCGGAGTCCGGCCGCCGGCTTCACCTCAGGGGCTATCTGGGGTTTGCGCTGTCGCAGATCATGGGTTTCTTCGCCAACACGGGAACCGTGTGGTGTCTGGTCGAGCTTCTTCTCGTTCCGGCCTGGGCCGCCAAGATAGCCGCGATCGCGGTCAGTTTTGTCGTCAACTTTTCTCTCTCGCATTTTCTGGTATTTCGCGCGCCGCCACGTCAGAATGCCGACTGACAACCGGCAGACGTTTCTATGCGCTACGACGACAATCTGACGGCGAAGCTCCCCAGCTTTGTCACTCACCTCGAATGTGCATTCACAGGCGAACGCCACGAGGCCGATCAGGTCCACAACCTGTCACGCGCCGGCAAGCCATTGCTCGTTCGCTACGATCTTGAAGGGGTGCGCAAGGCGTTGAGCAAGGCCAAGCTCGCGGCGCGCCCGCCCGACCTGTGGCGTTATCGGGAGCTCCTGCCGGTCCGCAGGCCTGAAGACATTGTCAGCCTGGGCGAATTCGTGACTCCGATCGTGCGCATGCCTCGCCTCGCCGCGAAACTGGGCAGCGGCGAGATCCTGGTGAAAGACGAAGGCCGCCTGCCGACCGGCTCGTTCAAGGCGCGCGGCCTGGTCATGGCGGTGTCGATGGCGAAAGCGCTCGGCATCAAGCATATGGCGATGCCGACCAATGGCAATGCGGGCGCGGCGCTCGCCGCTTATGCGACGCGTGCCGGGATCAAGACGACGATCTTCTGCCCGGAGGACACGCCCGAAGTGAACGTGAGCGAAATCGCGCTGCAGGGCGCGACCGTCTATCGCGTCAACGGCCTGATCGATGATTGCGGCAAGATCGTCGGGGAGGGGAAGAGCAAGGTCGGCTGGTTCGACACCTCGACCCTCAAGGAGCCCTACCGGATCGAAGGCAAGAAGACGATGGGCCTCGAGTTGGCCGAGCAACTCGGCTGGCAGGTGCCCGATGTCATCTTCTATCCGACCGGCGGCGGCACCGGTCTGATCGGCATGTGGAAGGCGTTCGCTGAACTTGAAGCCATCGGCTTCATCGGCAAGAAGCGTCCGCGCATGATCGCGGTGCAGGCGTCCGGCTGCGCGCCGATGGTGAAGGCGTTCGAGGCCGGCGAGGAGCACGCGCCGCGCTGGGAAAACGCGCATACGATCGCCTCAGGCATCCGCGTGCCGCAGGCCATCGGTGATTTTCTCATTCTGCGCGCGGTCCGCGAGAGCGGCGGTTTCGCGATCGCGGTGCCCGACGAGGCGATCAGTCGCGGCGCTCGACGAAATGGCGCGCGAGGAAGGACTGCTGCTGTGCCCCGAGGGTGCCGCGACCTATGCGGCCTATAAAGAGAGCCTGGCCGACGGCCGCGTGAAGCGCACGGATCAAGTGTTGCTGTTCAACTGCGCGAGTGGGCTGAAATATCCGCTGCCGCGCGTGCACCGCACCCTCGACCGACACAAGCCGATCGACTTTGCGAAGCTTTAAAGGCCCGCTTCGAGCTTGGCGAACAGCGGATTGTCGCGGGAAAACACGTAGCCGAGCTCGGCGACCGCAACGGCCTCCGCCCCGTTCTCTCGCAGAAAGTTCGTGAGCGCGTAGACCTGCTCAGGCGGACAGTGCAGCGTGAGCAGGCCCGTGACCGTCGGCCCCCCGAACGGGGTTTCAATTCCGAATTTCTGTTTGGCGTTCTCGACCAGCATGTCCGTGCTTGCAGCAAAGCGTGCCCGCACCTCGCGATAGGCGCGCGCACGCGCTTGCGCCGCGAGTTGGTCGAGAATGACGCGGGCAAGATCACGCTCGGTCTGTTCCCAGGCCGCGCCGCGCGCCGCCACCAAGTTTGCCTGCGAGCGCAAAATGGTTCCGTCCTCGACGACCTTCAGGCCGTTGGCGGCAAGCGTCGTTCCGGTCGTGGTGATGTCGACGATCATCTCGGCGGTGCCGGCCGCGGGCGCGCCTTCGGTCGCACCCGCGCTCTCGACGATCCGGTAGTCGATGATGCCGTGCGCGGAGAAAAAGTCGCGCGTCAGATTGATGTATTTGGTCGCAACCCGCATCTTGCGGCCGTGATGATGACGGAAGGCCGTTGCGACGTCGTCGACATCGGCCATGTCGCGGACATCGATCCAGGCCTGCGGCACGGCGACCACGACGTTTGCATAGCCAAATCCCAGGCCGTCGATGAGGACCACCTTTTTGTCCGCATCGGGGATCATCTCGCGCACGAGATCCTCGCCGGTCACGCCGAGATGCACGGCGCCGGCCGCGAGCTGGCTGGTGATTTCCGATGCCGACAGGTAAGCGACTTCGACACCGTCGAGGCCGACGATCGTGCCGCGATAGTCGCGGGCGCCACGTGGCTTGACCAGGGTAAGACCGGCGCGCGCGAAGAACGCCTCGGCATTCTCCTGCAGCCGCCCTTTGGCCGGAACCGCGAGGACGAGAGGCCCGCTCATCGCGCGCCTCCGTAGACGCCGAGCCGTTCAATCCAGGCAGCAAAGCCGACCGCCGGAATGGCGTCGGCAGCACCGAGCCGCGCCAACAGCCCGTCGTAGCGGCCGCCGGCGACGAGCGGGTCGCCGGTCCGTTTCGGATCGGTCAGCTCAAAGACCAGTCCCGTATAGTAGTCGAAACCGCGGCCGAAGGCGGTCGAGAACCGCAGCCGTTTGACGTCGACGCCGCGGGCCTCGAGGAAGCCGGTGCGGCTTTCGAACTGGTCAAGCGCCGGTGCGAGGGTCGATGTCATCTTGGCGTCATTCGCCAGCGCCCGCAAAGCGGCGGCTGCCTCGTCAGGGTTACCCTCAATCGCCAGGAAGCGCTCGATCAATGCGCGGACATCGCGCGGCAACTTGGCGCTCGCACCGAGCGCCGACTGTTCGAGAAAGCGATCCGCGATCTCGCCGATCGAGCGGCCGCCGACCGCATTGATGCCGGCAATCGACAGGAGATCGGTCACCAGTGCATGCGCGCCTTTCGGATCCGAGCCGGCAAGCGCCGCGAGCACGCCCTGGTATTCGGGGCGCGCATTGTTGCCGCCGAGCATCAGACGGTCGAGATCCTGCGCAAGATTGGTCTTGCGATTGAAATCCTTGATCAGCCGCCGCTTCCACGCGGGCGGCAGGTCGAGGCCGGCGACCAGGCCGGAGAAAAGCGCAACGTCGCCGATCATGATGTCGGGCGATGCAAGTCCGTAGCGCGCCGTTGCCTCGAGCCCGAGCGACAGCATTTCGGCATCGGCCGCTGATTTGTCGGAGCGGCCGAACGATTTAATGCCGGCCTGCAGGAATTCGGCCGGGGCGTCACTGCGGTGACGAAAGACCGGGCCGAGGTAGCAAAAGCCCGCGGGTTTTCCGGCGGAAGGCGAGGCGAGATAGTCGCGCGACACCGGGATCGTGAGGTCGGGGCGCAGACACAGCTCGCGGCCGTCCGGCGCCGTGGTCAAATACATGCGCCGCCGGATGTCTTCTCCGGACAAGTCGAGAAACGGCTCAGCCGGTTGCAGCATGGCAGGCACAACGCGTACGTATCCCGCGCGCTCGTAGGAGGCGACCAGTGCCTCCGCCCGCGCGTCCGGTGAATGCGTTTGCGTGGTAACGCCCGCCTTCATTCGTGTTCCAAAACCAGCTGTAAATCCGGAGTTTAGGGCCCGGGCTGTAGCACGGCGCCCTTAAGGATTCGACGATGTTTGGCTGCTGGCCTTAACGGTCCGGCAGGTCAAATGTTTGTCGTCGTTAATAAATTTTGCCGCTGCCGGCCCGGTCGAAAACGCTTTTTTGCACGTCGCCCAATGACATGTCGCGCAACGGGTAAGGGAATTTCAATACAACCGAGGTTGACTGGCTGTTAATGCAGGCGAAAACAAAGAACAGTCCGGTTCCCCGCGCAGTCGTCGAGGCGTTTTACCGAGCCTTGGCGAACCGGGACATGGGCAAGCTCGCGTCTTACCTCGACGATCAGGTGGTGTGGACCATCAGCGGGCCCGTCGACATCCTTCCGTTCTGCGGCGAGCGCGCCGGTAAAGATGGCGTGATGAAGCTGCTGATGCAGGACAGTCCCGCATTCCTGTCGGACCGGCGTTTCGTGCCGCACATGACGCTGGTGGACGGCGATTGCGCCGCAGTGCTCGGCCGGCTTACCGCGTCCAAGCGCGATGACGGTCATGCCATCAGCTATCGCATTGCGCACTTCATCAAGTTCCGTGAAGAAAAGGTCGTCGAATACATGTCTATCATCGACAGCTTCGACGCAGTCGAGCAGATGCTCGGTTATAATCTCGATGCCCATGACGGCTATCGGGTTGAAGGTGACATCGTCACCGTCTGAATAGCCGGAATTGTTCAGCCCAGTTTGTGCTTTGCGAGCAGGCCGCGCACGGCCTCGACCAGTGCCGTTTCCTTGACGGCGAATTGCGCTTCGGCCTGCTTCTTCAGGTATTCGTCGCGGTCCTTGGTTGCGGCGAGCGTGGCGCCCAGAATCAGGTCCTTGATCTGCACTTCGCCGCGCCCTTTCTCGTCGCCACCCTGAATGACGGCGCAAGGCGAGCCCCGCTTGTCGGCGTATTTGAGTTGTGCGCCGATATTGTTCTTCGGGTTGCCGAGATAAAGCTCCGCACGAATGTTTGCGTCGCGCAGCGCGGCCACCATGCGCTGATAATCTGCGATACGGTCACGGTCGAAGACGGTCACCACCACAGGTCCCGCTGCGGCCTTTTCACCGCTCTTTCCGAGATAAGTGAGAGCGGCCTGCAGGCGCGAAACACCAATCGAGAAGCCGGTCGCAGGCACAGGCTCGCCGCGGAAGCGCGACACCAGCCCGTCATAGCGTCCGCCGCCGCCGACCGAGCCGAAGCGCACTGGCCGGCCTTTTTCATCCTTGATCTCGAAGGTCAGCTCAACCTCGTAGACCGGGCCGGTATAATACTCGAGGCCGCGGACGACGGTCTTGTCGATGCGAATGCGGTCGCCATAGCCCGCCGCGTTCACCAGTGAGGCAATTTCCGCAAGTTCCTGGTCCCCTGCGGTCGCGCTGTTCGCGGCACCTGGTGCACCGGTGATCGCTGCGACGATGCCGGCAATTTGGGCGTCTGTCAGTTCGGCGCCCTTGGTGAAATCACCGCTTTCGTCCTTGCGGCCCTTTCCGAGGAGCATCTTCACGCCGTCGATCCCGAGGCGGTCAAGCTTGTCGACGGCGCGCATGGTCGTGAGGCGCTTCTCGACGGAAATTTGCAGCGCATCCATCGCGCCGTCCAAAACCTTACGGTTGTTGACCTTCACGACGTAGCTGCCGCGCGGAATGCCAAGCGCTTCCATGGTGTCGGCGGCGAGCATGCACATCTCGGCATCGGCGGCCATCGATGGTGCACCGACGGTGTCGGCATCGAACTGCATGAACTGGCGAAAACGTCCCGGGCCCGGCTTTTCGTTCCGGAACACCCAGCCGAACCGATACGAGCGGTAGGGCAGCGCGAGATTCTGGAAATTCTCCGCAACGTAGCGCGCGAGCGGCGCGGTCAAGTCGTACCGCAGCGACAGCCACTGCTCGTCGTCGTCCTGGAACGAGAAAACGCCTTCGTTGGGCCGGTCCTGGTCGGGCAGGAACTTGCCGAGCGCATCGGTATATTCGATGGCCGGCGTCTCAACCGGCTCGAAGCCGTAGCGCTCGAAGACCACGCGGATCGCTTCCACCATATGACGGGTGGCGGCGATCTCGGCCGGCCCGCGATCGGCAAGGCCGCGGGGCAGGCGGGCTCTGAGCTTGGTCGGCTTGTTGGATTTATCGGCCATTCCGGGTCTACATAGCAGACAGGCCCATTACAGCAACGCCGTCTACCGTCATGGCTGGGCTTGTCACCGGAAGTCGGGTCTACCCGACTTCCGGCCATTGTCTTACGCAGTCTTACGCAACTCGGGCAGGCCCGAGTTGCTAATGCCATCCACGTCTTTATGAGTAGGATGCAGAAGACGTGGATGCCCGCCACATAGGCGTGCAAAGCACGCCGTTCTTCGAACGGCTATGGGCGGGCAGGACGTCGTGAGTGGTGGCAGGTCATGACACAGGCAAAAATCGCGATTCCCAATGACCTCGAACCTTATTGGATGCCGTTCACGGCCAATCGGGCTTTCAAGAAGCGGCCGCGCCTGATCGTGGGCGCCAAGGACATGCACTACATCGCCAGCGACGGGCGCAAGCTGATCGACGGCGCCGCGGGTCTCTGGTGCACCAATGCCGGCCACAACCGCGAGCCGATCGTGGCGGCGATCCAGCGGGAAGCCGCAACGCTCGACTACGCGCCCGCATTCCAGTTCAGCCACCCGAAAGCCTTCGAGCTCGCAAGCCGGGTGGCGGCGCTCGCGCCCGGCGATCTCGATCACGTGTTCTTCTGCAATTCAGGCTCGGAAGCCGTCGACACCGCGCTCAAGATCGCGCTCGCCTATCATAATGTGCGCGGCAATGCCTCGCGCGTGCGCCTGATCGGGCGCGAGCGCGGCTATCACGGCGTCGGGTTCGGTGGCATCGCGGTCGGCGGCATCGTCAATAACCGCAAGCAATTCGGCGCGCTGTTTGCCGGCGTCGATCACCTGCCGATGACCTATGATCGCGAGAAGCAGGCGTTCAGCATCGGCGAGCCGGAATGGGGAGCGCATCTGGCCGACGCGCTCGATCGCATCGTCGCGCTGCACGACGCATCGACGATCGCCGCCGTGATCGTCGAGCCGGTCGCGGCATCGACCGGCGTGCTGCCGCCGCCAAAAGGCTATCTGGAGCGGCTGCGCGCGATCTGCGACAAGCACGGCATTCTCCTGATATTCGACGAGGTGATTACAGGTTACGGCCGTCTCGGCTATGCCTTCGCGGCCGAGCGTTATGGCGTTGTTCCTGACATGATCACGTTTGCGAAAGGCATCACCTCAGGCGCTGTGCCGATGGGTGGCGTGATCGTGCGCAAGGGAATTTATGACGCCTTCATGAAGGGGCCCGAACACGTCATCGAATTGTTCCACGGCTACACGTATTCGGCGCATCCGCTCGCCTGCGCCGCCGGACTTGCGACGCTCGATGTCTACCGCGACGAAGGCCTGTTCGAGCGCGCGCGCAAGCTGGAAAAGCCGTGGGCTCAGGCAGCGATGGGGCTCAAAGGTCTGCCGAACGTGCTCGATATCCGACCCGTCGGCCTTACCGTCGGCATCGATCTCGCAAGCCGGCCCGACGCCGTCGGCAAGCGCGGCATGGACGCGCTCGATCTCGGCTTCTTCGAACGTGACGTCATGTTCCGCGCGGTCGGGGATACGCTCGCGCTCAGCCCGCCATTGATCGTGAGCGAAAGTCAGATCGGTGAGATGTTCGACAAGCTCGGCGGCATCATCAAAGCCGTAGCCTGAGCGCCCTCTCCGCAAACGACGGCTTGGGATAAAGAATGGCCCAGCCGACATTGACGCTCGACCCCCCATGCCGGTCGAGCAGCACGAACGGTGGCTGCACGGCCGCGTCCGCCGCGACGTTTCGTAAACCGGGCGGCACGGCGTTGAGGTCGCCGGCCGTCCACACCACGACAGCGCCTTTCGACCTGAGGTCGGCAAGGTCGATCCAGGGGGCGCGCTCCGGCTTGCCGTCGATCAACACGCGCGGGTGATCGGGCGCGTAGTGGGCGACATTGCCGCCATCCCACATGCTGCCAATCACATAAATGAGGGGACGGCCGGTGGCGGCGCGATAGCGTTGCGATAGCTCACGCGCCAGGTCGCTGCCCGGGAAGAACACCGCCCGGTACCGATGGTCGACATTCGGGAGCATCGCGTAATTGGCAATGAATGCGACGGCGAGGCATCCGAAGACGGCCGCCCAGATGACGAGCACGCGCCTGACCCGTAACGCGTCGAATTTTTGCGGCGCGTTCAGCACGAGCCACAGCCCGAGAAAGAGAAAGAGCGGATAACCCCACATCGCCACGGTTCCGCGCCCGCTGACTGCCGACATCGCCATCACGGTCACGATCGGGCCGAAGGCCAGCCAGGTGACGATGCGGCGATCGAAAGCATCTCCACCACGCCTTTCCGCGCTCCGCCGCGGAAAAAACAGCGGCATGGCAATGAGCATCGGGGGCACGAGGAAGAATGCCTGGCCGAGCGCGAACTGGAAGGGATGCCAGACATGGTCGATCAGCCCGCGCGACGGCAGCGCGCGGTGCTCGGCGTAGGCAAAAGGCAGGAAGTCGTTCTGCACCAGCCAGACGAGATGCGGTGCTATGGTCACGAGGGCCGCTGCCGCGGCAATATAAGGGCCCGGGGGTCGCGAGCGACCTGCGCGCGTCTGCATCGAACACGATGAAGACCGCGAGCGGAATTGCGAGCACCACGACGAAATACTTCGCCCACAGTGACATCCCGATTGCCAGGCCAAGCAAAAGCCAGTGTCCGAGCCAACCGCCGCGCAGCGCGCGGTGAAAGGCAAATCCGGCCAGCGCCCAGAACGGCAGCTGGATGACGTCGTGATTGAACTTGGCGGCGGTGTAATTGAAGTAATGCAGGCCGTCGACGATGAGGACGGCAATCAGCGCGCCGACCGGGCCGGCAATCGGCCTTGCGGTCAAGAAGACCAGCCACAATGCTGTTATTATCGCGGCTTGCGCCAGCAAGTAGTAGGCAAAGTCGTGGCCGGCGAGCCGGTGCACGATCTCGACCAGCCACCAGGGCAAAGGCGGCAGCTTGTCGTAGCCGAGTTGCCACTCACGGCCATACGTCAGCGCCTCGATGAGATCGAGTGGTAGATTGGCGTAAAGCAGAGCTGGAAGTGCCGTCCAGACAGTCGCGTGGAGGACCAGAATGACGGCCAGCGCCCGCCCAGGCGCCGCCACGATCCGATCTAGAACGGCAACAGTGTCAGACGCCGGCATCGGCTAAGCGGTCCACTTGGGCCATAAGTTCTTGGCGATAAGTTCTTGCGAATAACGGGCGAATTCGCGCTACCATAGCAGGACTTCGAGTTGCGCGGAGGCGTACCGTCATGAACATTAGTCGCGAGCGGCGCGAATCGGCAGCCGAAAACTGCGTTGCGCCCACGGCCGGACCTGGCCCAGGATAATCAGCATGCGTCGCATCGGTGCCATTTTCATTGCGGTCTGCACGATGTTGATCGCCGCCTCGATTGGCGCGGTCCTTTATCTCGGCTTCAAGATGGACGCCAGCACGTCGGCGATAGTGGCGCTCGCAGCGCTGACGGCCATGGCACTCTTCAACAGCATCAGCAACCGTCTGCGTGATCGCGGCGATCTCGGCGACCAGATCGGCGATCTATCGCGTGGCACCGCCGACCTTGCTCGCCAGGTTGCCGAAATCTCACGCCGCCTCAATGCGGTCGAGCTCAAGATCGCGTCGCCGGTCAATCGTGGGCGCGGCGCGTCCGATCCGCTCGCCACCGAGATCGGCGAGCTCGGCGGGCTGGTGAAACAGATCGCCGAAACCGTCGCCGGCCATGCCGCCATATTGCAGAAGCAGGGCGCGTTAGCCGGGCGCCTGGCCGCCAGCACCCCGACGCCCGCGCCCGTTCGCTCGGCTGAAGGCACGCCTGCGCTCGGCGAGAATGATCCTCTCGTCGAGCGGTTCCGCGGATTGTCGCGTGAGAGCCTCGCGGATTTGCTTTCGAAAGCCGCCGCCGACAACCGTGTCGACCTGTACCTGCAGCCCATCGTGACTCTGCCGCAGCGCAAGGTGCGGTACTACGAGGCCGTGTCGCGCCTGCGCACCGATACGGGCGACGTCATTCCGGCTGTCGATTTTGTCGATGTCGCCGAAAGCGTCGGCCTTATGCCGAAGATCGACAATCTTGCCGTGTTCCGCTGCGTGCAGGTGGTGCGCCGTCTGCTGCTCAAAAGCCGCGACGTGGGGCTGTTCTGCAATCTCAGTGCCGCCACGCTCAACGATCCCGTCATGTTCCAGCAACTCCTCGACTTCATGGATGCCAACCGTGTTCTTGCCGGCTCGCTGGTGTTCGAATTCAAGCAGGAGGCGTGCCGCAATTTCGGCCCGATCGAGCATGAGTGCCTGGCCGCGCTTGCCGAACGCGGCTTCCGCTTTTCCATGGACCACGTGACCGACCTGCATATGTCGCCGAACGAGCTCGCCGATCGCTCGTTCCGCTTCATGAAGGTGCCCGCCAAGCTCCTGCTCAATAAGGTCGCGGGTGTGCACAACGATATCGATCCGGAAGACCTCGCCGACCTTCTGGCGCGCTCGGGCATCGACCTGATTGCCGAGCAGATCGAGACCGAAACGACTGTCGTCGATATTCTCGACTACGACGTCCGTTTCGGGCAGGGCTTCCTGTTCTCTCCGCCACGGCCGGTACGTGCCGAGGCGTTGCATGGGTCGGCGGCCGAGGCCGCCAAACCGGGCGTTGACGAGAGTCCGGGCGCCTTGCTGGCTGCCAGCTGATTTCTTTTCCTTGCGCTTCATGCGATACGCCCGATTCACCGCTGCGGCCGTGCCTGATCGCTGCGACAGTGCAGAAGGCTTTCGATGAACGTAATCGCGCCGAAATTGATTTCGAAATTCTCGACGCTTGCACCCGGCTATGAGGTGCTGCTGTGCGATATCTGGGGCGTCGTTCACAACGGCCTTGCGGTCCATCCACACGCCTGCGACGCGCTGATGCGGGCGCGGGCGCAGGGTGCCACGGTTGTCCTTGTCACGAATGCGCCGCGCCCAAGCGAGCAGGTGGCGCGCCAGCTCGACCGGCTGCATTGCCCCCGCGAAGTCTATGACGCCATCGTCTCGTCCGGCGACGTCACCCGCAGCGTGATGCAGGAGCGGCGCGGGCAGACGGTCTATCATCTGGGACCCGAGCGCGACCGCTCGATCTTTACCGGGTTCGAAGCGCACTTTGCGCCGCTGGAGACGGCGGACTACGTCGTCTGCACGGGGTTGGACGACGACGACATCGAAACGCCGGAAGACTATGGCACGCGTCTCGAAATCATGCTGTCGCGGAAACTTTTCATGGTGTGCGGCAACCCCGATGTCGTCGTCGAGCGCGGTTCGACCCTGGTCTATTGCGCGGGCGCGATCGCCGATCTCTACGTGACGATGGGCGGCAAGGTGCTTTACGCCGGAAAGCCTTACCGTCCGATCTATGACATGGCGCTGTCGAAAGCGGAAAGCATGGCCGGCCACAAGGTCGCGCACGACCGCGTGATGGCGATCGGAGATTCCGTGCGCACCGACCTCAAGGGCGCCCACACCGTCGGCATCGATTTTCTGTTCGTGACCTCGGGATTCACGCGGAAGAGCTCGGCAGCCGCGAAAATCCGGACGCCGATGCGCTGACGGCGACTTTCGTGGCCGCCGGTGGAATGCCGAAGGCGGTTATGCGTGAATTGAGATGGTAACGGTCAGGCCGCGGGGGCGGGCGCTTCGGCTTCGCCGAAGACGGCATCGATCTTGTTCTTGAGCGTCTGCGCGTTGAACGGCTTGACGATGTAGTTCGACACGCCGGCCTTCTTCGCCGCGATCACGTTCTGGGTCTTCGATTCCGCCGTCACCATGATGAACGGAATTTCGGAGAGCGAAGGATCAGCGCGCATCTCCTGCAGCAGGGCGAAGCCGGTCATCGGCTCCATGTTCCAGTCGGAAATGACCAGCCCGTAGTCGCGCTTGCGCAATTTGGCGAGGGCGGTCGATCCGTCAATTGCATCGTCGACCTGCTCGAAGCCAAGCTGCTTGAGCAAGTTGTGCATGATGCGGATCATCGTGTTGTAGTCGTCTACAACAAGGACTGGCTTGGTCAGATCGATGGCCATCGTGCATCCACCCTTACCGGGCTCTCCCCCAAAAGGCTGCGATAAATAACAGCGCGCTCTTGAATAACCCGTTAATTTGAAGGTTTGTTAACGGCGCGCTAACCGTACGGCTGACGCAATGCTCCGATTATGAGATATGTGCCCGGCTCCGGCCTCGATCTCTGCAAATTCCCGGAATCCTGATGAACAAGCCTGACGCCGCGTCCAAGGGTTTTCATGTCGTGCGCGGCGGCGCGGGCGGCGTCGACGGTGGTCCGCTTGCCGGCGCCGTCGTGGCGATCGGCAATTTCGACGGCGTGCATCGTGGCCACCGCGCGGTGATCGGCGCCGCGCTCAAACGCGCGCGCAAGCTCAAACGGAAGGTAGCGGCGCTGACGTTCACACCGCATCCTCGATTGTTCCTGCGGCCGAAAGAACCTTTGTTTCAGCTGTCGAGCGAGCACGACAAGCTGCGCCTTCTGGCTGCTAGCGGGCTTGACGGAGCGATCATCATGAAGTTCGACGCAGCACTTGCGTCGACCTCGGCTGAGGATTTCATCGAGAAGATTCTCGTGGGCGCGCTCGGAATCGGTGGCGCGGCAATCGGCTTCGATTTTCATTTCGGCAAGAACCGTGCCGGTTCGCCGGAATTCCTGGCCGAGCAGGGCCGCCGTCTCGGGTTTGCCGTCGATGTCGTTCCGCCGCTTGAGGATGAAGGCCGCCCGGTGTCGTCCGGTGCCGTGCGCACGGCGCTTGCGTCGGGCCGGGTGGTGGAGGCAACCGAACTCCTCGGCGCCCCCTGGTTCGTCTCGGGGGACGTCGTTCACGGCGACAAGCGTGGCCGTGAGCTCGGCTTTCCGACGGCAAATCTGAAGCTCGATCCCTCCTGCGGCCTCAAGCACGGCATCTATGCAGTGCGTGTCGATATCGCCGGCGTGCGCCATGACGGTGTCGCCAGCTTCGGCCGCCGGCCGATGTTCGACGACGGGGCACCGCTGTTGGAGGTGTTCCTTTTCGATTTCGACGACGATCTTTACGGGCAGACGATCGACGTCGCCCTCATCGGATGGATCCGCCAGGAGCAGAAGTTCGAATCGATCGAGACGCTCAAGCGCCACATGACCGCGGACGCCGCCCAGGCCCGCGACGCGCTCAAGCGCGCGGGCAAGGCTTTCCCGCGGCTGGGTGACATTTAACCAAGCAGCCTGCTAAACAGCGCCCCATGTCGAAGCCCGAGCGCGATTATTCGGAGACGCTGTTCCTGCCGCGGACGGAATTTCCGATGCGCGCGGGATTGCCGCAGAAGGAGCCGGAGCTCCTCAAGCGCTGGGAGAAGGCCGGCCTTTACGGGCAACTGCGCGCGGCGGCAAAGGGCCGCGACAAGTTCATCCTGCATGACGGACCGCCGTACGCCAACGGACCGATCCACATCGGCACCGCGCTCAACAAGATCCTCAAGGACATGGTGACGCGCAGTCACCAGATGCTCGGCTTTGACTCGAACTATGTGCCGGGCTGGGACTGCCACGGCCTGCCGATCGAATGGAAGATCGAGGAGGAGAACTACCGCTCGAAGAACAAGAAGAAGCCGGACTTGTCCGACCCCGCCGCCATGATCGCGTTCCGCAAGGAATGCCGCGCCTATGCGGAGCACTGGCTCAACGTGCAGCGTGAGGAGTTCAAGCGCCTCGGTGTCGAAGGCGACTGGGCTCATCCCTATACGACGATGAGCTTTCCGGCCGAAGCCCAGATCGCGCGCGAGCTGATGAAGTTCGCGGCCAATGGCACGCTCTATCGCGGCTCGAAACCGGTGATGTGGAGCGTGGTGGAGAAGACCGCGCTCGCCGAGGCGGAGGTCGAGTACGAGGATTACACCAGCGACCAGGTCTGGGTGAAGTTTCCCGTGGCGACCGTGGATCTTGAGTCCTCGGCCGACCGGGATGCAACGGCATTGGCTGTCAACCTTACCGATTGGCGCGCCAGCGTCGTCATCTGGACCACGACGCCCTGGACGCTGCCCGGCAATCGCGCGATCAGTTTTTCATCAAAGATCGATTATGGCGTCTATCGTGTGACCGAGGCACCGGCCGATAATTGGGCGAAGACGGGCGACGTCTGATCACTCGCCGATAAGCTCGCTGCCGACGTGTTCAAGCAGGCGCGCGTGGCGGCATTTGAAAAAATTGCCGCCGTGCCGGCAAAGGTGCTGGCCGGAACAGCTTGTGCCCATCCGCTCCTGACGCGTGGTTACAATTTCCACGTTCCATTGCTCGCCGGCGAGCACGTGACCGAAGACGCAGGCACCGGCTTCGTGCATACCGCGCCTGGACACGGCCGCGAGGACTTTGAAGTCTGGACTGCCAGCCGCGCCGCTCTGGAAGGGCGCGGCATCAACCCGGCCATTCCCTACACCGTCGATGAGAACGGTGCCTTCACCGAAGCGGCGCCGGGGTTCACCGGCAAGCGTGTCATCAACGACAAGGGCGAAAAGGGCGACGCCAACGAGGCCGTGATCAAGGCGCTTATCGACGCGGATATGCTGATCGCGCGTGGCCGCCTCAAGCATCAGTATCCGCACTCCTGGCGCTCGAAGAAGCCGGTCATCTTCCGAAACACGCCGCAGTGGTTCATCGCCATGGATAAGGGCATCGACAAGCCCGCCGACACCTTACGCGCGCGCGCCATTCAGGCGATCCGCGATACCCGCTGGGTGCCGCCGCAGGGTGAAAACCGCATCAACGGCATGATCGAGGGCCGCCCCGATTGGGTGATTTCGCGCCAGCGCGCCTGGGGCGTGCCGATCGCCGTGTTCATCACGGAAAAAGCGGATGGGTCGGTCGATATCCTGCAGGATCCCGAGGTCGAATTGCGCATCATCGAGGCCTTCGAGAAAGAGGGCGCCGACGCCTGGTATGCCGCCGGCGCGCGCGAGCGTTTCCTCGGCCCCAAACTCGCCAACGAGAGCTGGAAAAAGGTCGACGACATTCTCGATGTCTGGTTCGATTCCGGCTCCACCCACGCCTTCGTGCTGGAAGATCCCAAGCATTTCCCTTCGCTCGCCGGCATCAAGCGCAAGCGCGACGGCGGCCGCGACACGGTGTTGTATCTCGAAGGCTCCGACCAGCACCGCGGCTGGTTCCAGTCGTCGCTTCTGGAAAGCTGCGGTACGCGCGGCCGCGCGCCCTTCGACGTCGTCGTCACCCACGGCTTCACCCAGGCCGAGGACGGCCGCAAGATGTCGAAGTCGCTCGGCAACACCATCGCGCCGCAGGACGTGATCAAGCAGTCCGGCGCCGACATCCTGCGCATGTGGGTGGCCTCGTGCGATTACTGGGACGACCAGCGCATCGGCCCGGAGATCCTCAAATCGACAGCCGACACCTACCGCAAGCTGCGCAACACGGTGCGCTGGATGCTCGGCACGCTGGCGCATTTCCACGACGACGAGCGCGTCAAGCACGACGCGATGCCGGAGCTCGAGCGGCTGATGCTGCACCGTCTCGCCGAGCTCGACTTAGCTGTGCGCAAGGCTTACGCCGAATTCGACTACAAACGCATCTTCGCCGCCCTGTCCGCTTTCATGACATCGGATCTGTCGGCGTTCTATTTCGATATCCGCAAGGACGCGCTCTATTGCGACCCGATCTCGTCGGTGAAGCGCAAGGCCAGCCTCACCGTGATCGATCATCTGTTCCGCTGCACCGTGACCTGGCTTGCACCGCTGCTGTGCTTCACCGCGGAAGAGAGTTGGCTGTCGCGCTACGGCGCCGACGCCAAATCGGTGCATCTGGAAACCTTTCCCGAGGTACCGGCGGCCTGGCGCAGCGACTCGCTCGCCGAAAAGTGGCGCAAGATCCGCATCGTGCGCGGCGTCGTAACCGGCGCGCTCGAGATCGAGCGTGCGCAGAAGCGCATCGGCTCATCGCTCGAGGCGCATCCGATCGTGCATGTGTCGAACGAGGAGCTCTACGAGGCCGTGATCGATTGCGATCTCGCCGAGGTGTGCATCACCTCGGCTGCGACACTTGTCCGGGATGACGGGCCGGCGAACGCGTTCCGGCTGCCGGATGTTTCCGGCGTTGCCGTAGTTCCCAATCTCGCCGAAGGAAAAAAATGCGCGCGTTCGTGGAAGATTCTCACCAATATCGGTGCCGATCCGCAGTATCCCGACGTCTCGCCGCGTGACGCGCAGTCCTTGCGCGAATGGGAAGCCATGCGCAAGGCGGCGGAGTAGTCGATCGAACGATGACGCTGTTCGGGCCACAAACGCGTTTCGGGCTCGCTGTCGCGGCGGTCGCCTGTCTCATCGATCAGGCGAGCAAGCTCTACCTTCTGTTCGTTCACGATCTTGCCAACAATCCCATCCGCCTCGGCCCCTTTTTCGATTTCGTCCTCACACGCAACACGGGCATCAGCTACGGATTGTTCCAGACCCAGGGCCCGGTGGGGCAATGGGTGCTGCTGACGTTGAAGACCGGTGCCGTGGTTCTGCTGTGGCTGTGGCTTGCGCATGCGAAAGACCGACTCACCGCGCTGGCCCTTGGCCTGATCATCGGTGGCGCCGTGGGCAATGCCATCGACCGCCTGGCCTATGGTTGGGTCGCTGATTTCGTGTTTTTCCACATTTCCACGGCTGATTGGCGGTTCAATTGGTACGTATTTAACGTGGCCGACGTGGCCATCGTTGCCGGGGTTATCGGCCTGTTGTATGACTCTCTTGTAATGGACCGCGCCGCAAAAGCGCCCTGATCCGCCGCAAGAGTCTGCGACAATTCGACGGTTTTAAGGGTTCGGTTCCGGATGAGCATCATGCGTTTGAGCAAGGTCTTCCGAGGGTGTGCTGCCAGCCTGCTGGTGTTCGGCGCCGCTGCGGTTCTGGGCTCGGCGTCCGCACGTGCAGCCGACGACGAAATCTACGTGGGACCAAAAACTCACGCGCGGCATCATGGACGGACTGGGCCTCAAGCGCGACGGAGAGGCGAGCATCAACTATCAGGAACGGGCGCCGCTCGTGATCCCGCCGGGCCGCGATCTTATGCCGCCCGAGCGAAGCGATGCGGCGGCGAGCAATCCTGCCTGGCCTAAGGATCCCGACGTGGAGCGCCGCAAGCGCGATGCGGCCCTAGAGAAGAACCGCAACATCAGCGACGAGCGCGAGCGCGAGCAAAATCCGTTGCGTCCTGATCAACTGGCGCCGGGCGCTCGCGGTAAACAGAAGCGGCAACAGGCGGCGCGACCCGACGACGGTTATCAAGCGCCTGCATCCGGCTTTAGCAGCCAACTGCGTCCGTCCGAGCTCGGCTACACAGGCGGAATTTTTGGTGCGATGTTCGACAATAAAAAGGAAGAGCAGGCAAAATTTACCGGAGAGCCGCCGCGCACCTCGTTGACTGAACCGCCTGTCGGCTATCAGACCCCGTCGCCCGATCAGCCCTACGGCCTTGCCACCGGTGTAGCGCCGAAGAAGGCCTACAACGACTACACCGATCGCGCCGACCCGAGTAAGACTCGCTGAAAATTTCATGTGTCGCGAGATCCGCGATCTGGCTACGTCTTTGTGCAACGACGGGCGTAGTTCCACCACAAGCAAACGCGAAAAAGGCCGATCCGTGCCGTATCGTTTGACCACCGCAGCAGCCATGGCTGCGTTACTGGCGATTGCAAGCAGTGCGCAGTCCGCTCCCAATGGCCCGCAGATTTCGGATTTCATATTGGGCAACGGATTGGAGCTGGTCGTCATCCCCGACCATAGAGCGCCTGTCGTCACGCATATGATCTGGTACAAGGTCGGCGCGGCTGACGAGACGCCCGGCAAATCGGGGCTGGCGCACTTTCTTGAGCACCTGATGTTCAAGGGCACGGCGAAAAATCCGGCCGGAAAGTTCTCGCAAGTGGTTGCCCGCATCGGCGGGCAGGAGAACGCATTCACGTCGCAGGACTACACCGGTTACTTCCAGCGTGTGCCGAGCGAACACCTTCGGACCGTGATGGAGTTCGAGGCCGACCGCATGACGGGACTCCAGCTCACCGATGACGTCGTCTTGCCCGAGCGCAACGTCATTCTCGAGGAGCAGAACCAGCGCGTCGGGAACAACCCGCGCGCGCGTCTTGGCGAGCAGATCGACGCCGCGCTCTATCTCAATCATCCTTATGGCAAGCCGGTGATCGGCTGGCGGCACGAAATGGAGCGGTTATCGCGCGATGACGCCATCGGGTTTTATCGGCGATTCTACGCGCCGAATAACGCCATCGTGGTGATCGCCGGCGATGTCGATCCGCTCAAGGTGCGGACGATGGTGGAAGAGACCTACGGGAAAATTCCACGCCACGGCACGGTCGCTCCGCGTGTGCGGCCAGAAGAGCCGCCACCGGTCGCGGTGCGCTCGCTTACGGTTGCCGACCCAAGGGTCGAAATGCCGACCTTGCAGCGCGATTATCTGGTGCCTTCCTTCAGGACCGCAAAGCGCGGCGAGTCGGAAGCGCTCGAGGTGCTCGCGCATATTCTCGGCAGCGGCTCGAACAGCCGTCTTTATCGCGCGCTGGTCGTCGACAAGCAGATCGCCGTCATGGCTAGCGCCTGGTACGACGCCAACGCGCTCGACCTGTCGAAATTTGCGGTTGTGGGCGGGCCGCGCCCCGGCGTTACGCTGCAGCAGCTTGAATCGGAAATCGACACGGTCATCGCGCAAGTCAGCGACAAGGGCGTGACGCCGGAAGAACTGGAACGCACCAAGACGCGCCTGATTGCGGACGCCGTCTATGCGCAGGATAACCAGGCGACCATGGCGCGCTGGTACGGTGCGGCTCTCACGACCGGTGCAACTGTCAACGACGTGCGAAGCTGGACCGACCGGATCCGCGCCGTGACAGCCGACCAGGTGCGGGATGCGGCACGGCAATGGCTGGAAAAGCAGCGCTCGGTCACCGGCTACCTGATCAAGGACAAGGATAAGAGCCCCCAGGTGGAGAAGCGGTCATGATCCGGCGCGCATGCATGTTTATTGCCGCGGCGGTGCTGATCGCCCTCACGAATGCCGCGTCGGCGATGACGATCGAAAAGATCGTGAGCCCGTCAGGCATCGAGGCCTGGCTGGTGCGCGAGAAGTCGGTGCCGCTGACCACATTGAATTACTCTTTCCATGGCGGGGCCAGTCAGGACGAAGCCGACAAGTCCGGAACGGCGCATTTTACCGCCGATCTGCTCGACGAAGGCGCGGGCGAGCTGGACAGCAAGACCTTTCACGAACGCTTGGAAAACCGTGCAATCGAGCTCGGCTTTCAGGTTGGCCGCGACTATTTTCACGGCTCGCTGCGCGCGCTGAACGAGCATCGCGACGAGGCCTTCGACCTGCTGAGACTCGCGCTGACCAAGCCGCGTTTCGACGCCGAGGCCGTCGAGCGGGTTCGCGAGCAGGAGTTGTCTGTCTTGCGGCGCGACACCACTAGCCCCAACGATCTCGCCAGCCGCCGCTGGTGGCAAACGGCATTTCCCGGCCACCCTTACGGACGTGAGACGAAGGGCACGCTGGACACCATGGCGCGCGTCACAGCCGATGATCTGCGCGACTATGTGCGCCGCGTCTTCGCGCGCAACGAGCTGAAAGTGTCCATCGTCGGCGACGTCGACGAGAAAACGGCCGGCGCGCTCATTGACCGCGCTTTCGGTAGCCTGCCGGCAAAGAACGACCTCAAGCCGGTGGCAAACGCTACCCCGGCCGGGCTTGGCCGTCGCATTGTGATCGATGTCGATGTCCCGCAGGCCGTGATGACGTTTGGCGGGCCAGGCGTCGCGCGCAACGATCCTCAATTCATGGCCGCCTATATCGTGAACCATATCCTGGGCGGCGGCAGTTTTTCCTCGCGACTTTACAGAGAGGTCCGTGAGAAACGCGGACTTGCTTACGGGGTTTCCAACAGTCTCGTCTGGTTCCGCCATGCCGCGGTCGTGCTAGGCGGCACGGCCGTACGCGCCGATGCGACCGCGGAAGCGCTCGCCGTCATCGAGCAGGAAACCAAGCGCATGGCTGAGAACGGCCCCACCGCCGAGGAGCTTGCCACTGCAAAGTCATTTCTCAAGGGCTCATATGCGCTCACGCTGGATACGTCCGGTAAGATCGCCGCGCAGCTCACCCAGATCCAGATCGACAATCTCGGCATAGACTATATCCAGCGCCGCAGCAGCCTCATCGATGCAGTCACGATCGAGGATGCAAAGAAAGCGGCGCGCCGGCTTTATGGTGCAGGCATGCTGGTAACGGTCGCTGGCAGGCCGAAAGGCCTGACCTCGAGCGGAACGGAATAGCCGTCGCGTTGTTTTCGTTGCGCCCGGCGCGCGAACTCTTGGCAAATAGCGGCATGGGCGTCCTTCAATCCATCGACAATGCGCGCGAGGAAAACGTCGGCTCGCACGGCGTTAAATCGGATGCGCTGAACGCTACGTTGAAGCGCACAGAGGGCGCGCTGGAATGGTTGCGTGCCCGGCACGCCGACCGCGGCCTGCCGCTGTTGCGGCTGCCGGAAACGCGCGGTGATCTAGAGGTAATCCGCGATACAGCGCGCCAGCTGGCCGACCGCGCGAGCGACATCGTCATACTCGGCACCGGCGGCTCAAGTCTCGGAGGGCAGACTCTGGCGCAGCTTGCAGGCTTCGCGGTGCCGGGGGTCGGATCGCTGCGCCCGCTTCCACGTCTGCATTTCATCGACAATCTGGATGCGCACACTTATGCGGAGCTGCTTGCGCGGCTGCCACATGCAACCACGCGGTTCGTTGCAATCTCGAAATCCGGCGGCACGGCCGAGACCCTGATGCAGACGATCGCGGCATTGTCGGCGTTGAAGGATGCGGGTCTGCAGACCCGCATCCCGGATCTCTTTCTGGGGATCAGCGAGCCGGTCAAATCCGGCAAAAAGAACGGACTGCGTGATCTGCTCGGAAAGTTTCGTGTGCCGATGCTCGACCACGATCCTGGCGTTGGCGGCCGCTATTCGGCGCTGACCAATGTCGGCCTGCTGCCTGCGGCGATGCTCGGTCTCGACGTTGGCGCGATCCGCGAAGGCGCCGGGCTCGCGCTTGCGCCGGTACTGGCGAAAAAACCGGCGGCGCAAGTGCCGGCCGCGCTCGGTGCCGCGCTGTCGGTTGCACTGGCGGAAAGCAAAAACAAATCGATCAGCGTCCTGCTCGCCTATTGCGACCGCTTGCAGCGTCTGACCCATTGGTACGTGCAGCTTTGGGCGGAGAGTCTCGGCAAGAACGGCAAGGGGACCACGCCGCTCGCGGCGCTCGGGCCGGTCGATCAGCACAGCCAGCTGCAGCTGTTCATTGCCGGTCCGCGCGACAAGCTCTTCACCGTCGTCACGGTCGGGGCGGCGGGGCAAGGTCCGCGCATCGACGGCGAGCTTGCCAGCCTCGCCGGTGAGCCGGGTTTCTCCGGCAAGACGATCGGCGATCTGGTCGCGGCGGAAGGCCGCGCGACGGCCGAGACGCTCGCCAAGAACGGCTGCCCGGTGCGCACAATCCACATCGACAGGCTGGATGAGGAAAGCCTCGGCGAGCTGATGATGCATTTCATGCTGGAGACGATCATCGCTGCGCATTTGCTCGGGATCGATGCGTTCGACCAGCCTGCGGTGGAAGAAGGTAAGGTATTGGCGAAGAAGTATCTGACATCCTGACGCGGGCGCTGGCGATGATCCGGATCACCGACACGATCTCCATCGATGAGTCCGAGCTCACGGAATCCTTTGTGCGTTCCTCCGGTCCCGGAGGCCAGAACGTCAACAAGGTGTCATCGGCCGTTCAGCTTCGCTTCGATGCGCGCCATTCGCCGTCGCTGCCCAATGAGGTGGCGGTTCGCCTGATGCGCCTTGCCGGCAAGCGCGTCACCAAGGAAGGCGTCATCGTCATCATTGCGCAGCAGCACCGGACCCAGGAGCGCAATCGTGAGGACGCGCGCGAGCGGCTATTCGACCTCATCCGGCAAGCTGCGGTGAGGCCGACGCCGCGACGGCCCACGAAAGTGCCAAAAGCCCAGCGCAAGGAGCGGCTCGAAAGCAAGAAGCATCGCTCCGGCATCAAAAGCCTGCGCCGGGCCCGGCCGGCCTGGGACTGACCTCCGGCCGGCCTTGGCCTTGGGATAGCGGGGGCAGTTCCCTTCCATGCCTCCCGGCGGCCGCTATCCGCCGGTAAAGTCTGCACGATTCGAGCAGGCGCCCCAAAAATGCCCGTCCGTCAGCTGTCCGAGGCCATCGTCAACCGCATTGCCGCCGGCGAAGTGGTGGAACGGCCGGCGAGCGTGGTGAAAGAGCTGGTCGAGAACGCGCTCGACGCCGGCGCACATCGCATCGACGTGCTCACAGACGGAGGTGGTCGCCGGCTGATCCGTGTCAGCGACGACGGCGAAGGCATGCTTCGCTCCGATCTCCAACTTTCGATTGAGCGGCATGCAACATCGAAATTGCAGAACGACGATCTCATGGCGATCCGTACGCTTGGTTTTCGCGGCGAGGCCTTGCCGTCGATCGGCGCTGCGGCGCGTCTGACTATCACAACGCGCCACGCCGATGAGCCGCACGCCTGGAGCATCACCGTCGATGCCGGCGAAAAATCGGAGGTGAAGCCGGCAGCGTTGGGGAAGGGAACGACGGTCGAGGCCCGCGATCTATTCTACGCCACGCCCGCGCGGCTGAAGTTTCTGAAGACCGACCGCAGCGAGGCCGAAGCCGTGCGCGAGGTCGTTCGCCGACTGGCGATGAGTCGGCCGAACGTGTCCTTTACGCTCGCCGGCGAGGAGCGGGCGCCCATGACCTGGGGCGCGGCCGCGGGCGGTGACGAGCTTGCGCGGCTCGGGGATGTGCTCGGACCAGATTTTCGCGCCAATGCCGTCGCCATCGATGCGGAACGCGAAGGCGTGCGGGTCACCGGCTTTGCCGGCCTCCCGACACTGTCGCGGGCGAATTCGCTTGGACAATACCTTTTCGTCAACGGGCGTCCCGTGCGCGACAAACTTCTGTTCGGCGCGGTGCGCGCCGCCTATGCCGACTATCTGCCGCGCGACCGCCATCCGGTGTTAGCGCTCTCCGTGTCGCTCGATCCGCGCGAGGTGGACGTCAACGTGCATCCGGCAAAGACCGAAGTACGCTTCCGCGACGGCGCGCTGGTGCGTGGGCTGATCGTCCGCGCGCTGAAAGATGCGCTGATGCGCGAAGGCCAGCGTGCGGCAACGACCGGGGGCAGCGCGACCATTGCAACGTTCCGCCCGGCCGCGGTGGCGCGGCGGGGCAGCTATGACTGGCGGCGCTCGCCGGCGCGGCCGGCAGGCTTCGCGCCGATACGCGGCGGGCTGGCAGAAGTCGCGCAGGCCGCTTTCGATGTCGGTGAGCCGGCCGCGGACGCGGCAATTGCAAGCTTCGAGCCCGCTGCCGACCAGATCGACCGGCCGCTCGGGGCTGCCCGTGCACAGCTGCACGAAACCTACATTGTCGCACAGACACGCGACGGGCTCGTGATCGTCGACCAGCACGCCGCGCATGAGCGCATCGTCTACGAACGCATGAAGGCCGCCTTGGAAAAATCCGGCGTGGCGCGACAGATCCTCCTCATCCCGGAAATCGTCGAACTCGATGAAGCCGACGCCGCACGGCTTTCCGCGCGCGCCGAAGACCTTGCCCGCTTCGGTCTGGTAATCGAATCTTTCGGCCCCGGCGCCGTCGCGGTGCGCGAGACTCCGTCGATGCTCGGAGAGGTCGATGCGAGGGGCTTGATCGGCGATCTCGCCCAGCACATGGCGGAATGGGACGACTCACTGCCGCTGGAGCGGCGTCTCATGCACGTTTCGTCGACCATGGCCTGCCATGGCTCGGTGCGCGCCGGGCGCAGGCTCAAGCCGGCGGAGATGAACGCCCTGCTGCGCGAGATGGAGTCGGTGCCCAATTCCGGCCAGTGCAATCACGGCCGGCCGACTTATGTCGAGCTGAAGCTGACCGATATCGAGCGGCTGTTCGGCAGGCGGTAGATGCGGCTCAGGTCGCGCGCAAAAATGCAAATTCGGTGTCGTCGTAGCTGCGCCGCTCGAGCTCGGCGAAGCCTTCCGGCGGCTTGAAGCCGGCATCGGCTGCTTCCTCCACGACGATCAAGGCATTTGATTTGAGCCATCCGCCGTCGCGCGCCGACAGCAGCGCCTTCTCGGCCAGGCCTTTGCCGTAGGGCGGGTCGAGGAACACCAGCGTAAACGCCTCGATCGGATGCGCCGGGCCGAGCCTGGTCGCGTCGCGCCGGAAGATGCGGGTGACGCCGCCAAGGCCAAGCGTCTCGACGTTGTCGCGCAGCAGCGCGCGCGCGTCCACGCCGTCGTCGACAAAGAGCGCATAGGCCGCGCCGCGCGAAATGGCCTCGATGCCGAGCGCGCCGGTGCCGGCGAACAGGTCCAGCACGCGCGCGCCGGTGATCGGATCGCCGTAGGAGTGCGCTAGGATATTGAACAAGGCTTCGCGTAGCCGATCGGATGTCGGCCGCACGGCGTTCGACTTTGGCCCGGCGAGCGGGCGTGAGCGCAGTTTTCCGCCGACGACGCGCATCAAAGTTCATTCCGTTTGCGGATGATCTTATCCGAAAACCGGTTCCCACTTTTCGGGATCATGCACGCGGTTTCGGATGTTTCGGCCGCGGACCGCCCGCGCGGTCGCGGCGACGGGGAGTTTTCTTTTCATTACGCGCGCGGGCTTGCTCTTGCTTTCCGGGCTTGGGCCTTCGGCCGTCACGGGAATGACGTGGCGAGGGCTGCTCCGGTTTCTCTTCCAACACGGGGGCATCAAAATCGGCGCCGGAACTGGCGACGATCTGTTCGCCCAGCTTCGCCCGCAACTCGGATGTTTCGATTTCCCGCACCGCACCGTCGTCAAGATCGCCGAGGTCGAAGGGTCCGAACGCGACGCGGATCAGCCGGTTCACTTTCAGGCCGAGCGATTCAAGTACCTTGCGCACCTCGCGGTTCTTGCCCTCGCGGATGCCGAAGGTCAGCCAGACATTGGCGCCCTGTTCGCGGTCGAGCGTCGCCTCGATCGGCCCGTAACGGATCCCGTCGATGGTGATACCGCCGCGCAGCCGGTCCAGCGCGTCCTGCCGCACGCGGCCGAGCGCGCGCACGCGGTAACGGCGCAGCCAGCCCGTCGCCGGCAATTCCAGCACGCGCGCGAGCCCGCCGTCATTCGTGAGCAGCAGGAGCCCTTCGGTGTTGATGTCGAGCCTGCCGACGCTGATCAGCCGCGGCAGGCTTCTCGGCAGCGCGCGGAAGATCGTGTCGCGGCCTTCCGGGTCGGAGTGCGTCGTCATCAGCCCGCGCGGCTTGTGATAGAGGAAAAGCCGCGTGCGCTCGCGCGCCCGTAGTGGCGCGCCGTCGACCACAATCCGGTCCGACGGTGTGACATTGAGCGCCGGCGAAGAAATCACCGAGCCGTTGACCGAAACGCGCCCGGCCGCAATCCACGCCTCGGCCTCGCGACGCGAAGCGAGGCCGGCGCGGGCCATGACCTTGGCGATACGCTCGCCGGCTGCGTGTGTTTCGACTTTTTCAGCCATTTGGAGTGTTCGTCATGGCCGGCAAAAGGCGCGAAGCGCTGTCTTTACGCCACTTGTCCCGGCCATCCACGTCTTCTATGCCGCTCCGTGTATAAAGACGTGGATGCCCGGCACAAGGCCGGGCATGACGGCATCAATGGCATCATTCATGCAAATTGCTCTAGAAGACGCCCGCGCTGCAGGCGCGCGCGGCGAGGTGCCGGTGGGCTGCGTCATCGTGCGCGACAACAAGGTGATCGCCCGTGCCGGCAACCGCACGCTGGCCGACCGTGATCCGACTGCGCATGCCGAGCTCATTGCCATTCGTGCGGCTGCTGCCGAGCTGGGCAGCGAGCGGCTCACCGACTGCGATCTCTATGTGACGCTGGAGCCGTGCACCATGTGTGCGGCGGCGATATCTTTCGCGCGCATCCGCCGGCTCTACTTCGGCGCTGCCGATCCTAAGGGCGGCGCGGTCGAGCACGGCGTGCGGTTTTTCGCGGCGGCGACGTGTCACCATCGTCCCGAGATCTACGGCGGCATCAGCGAAAGCGAATGCGCATCGCTACTGAAGGATTTCTTCCAGGCGCGGCGATAATTTTCGAAGCTGGTTTTCCGGCTACGCGATCTTGTCGACGATCTTGCCCGTGCCGGGCGACGGCGGCGCCTTCACGACCGGTTGCGTTGCAGCCTCGCGCTCGCTGGCCTGCTGCTCCGGCGTGGCCTTCGGTGATGTTCCGGTCCTCGGCATGATGAGCTGAATGCCTATGGTGCTGCCCGACATGAACGTCTCTTCCAATTCCGGCGGCAAAAATAGGCCTGCAGCTCTCAATGATGTGCGTTCTCCGGGCGCCAAATCCGACGCTGCCGCGAAAGGTTTTATTGACCGTGCCGGTCCCGTTCAGGCCTGGCGCGCAAAATTCCAGGCTTTATCCGCCAAAGGTCGGATCATCTCGGCCTTGCCGGGCGCGAATTCGCTTGTCGCGGTGCCGTCACGCACGCGACCGATGATGCCCTGAAGAATGGCGGCGATGCGGAAGAAATTATAGGCGAGATAGACGGGCAGGTGAGGGCGCGGATCCAGCCCCGTGCGCGCGACGTAGGAATCGACGTAATCATTCATCGATGGAATGCCGAGCCCCTTGAGATCGTGCCCGGAAAGCGTCGCCGTTCCTGCCGCGCTTTCGGAATGCGGCATGTGCCACGTCATCAGGTGATAGCTGAAGTCGGCGAGCGGATCGCCAAGCGTCGACAATTCCCAGTCGAGCACTGCAATGACCTTCGGCCCCCCGCGCGCGACGATCAGATTGTCGAGCCGGTAGTCGCCGTGCACCAGCCGCACCGGCCCGCCCGCCGGAATGTGCTTCGGCAACCATTCGATCAGGCGTTCCATGGCGTCGATCTTTTCGGTTTCGGATGCGCGGTATTGCTTCGACCAGCGTTCGACCTGCCGCGCGACGTAATTTTCGCCCTTGCCGAAATCAGCCAGGCCGATCTTCGCGGGATCGAAACCGTGAAGTTGCGCGGCCGTCGCATTCATCGAATCATAGACGGCTGCGCGCTCGGCCGGGTCAATCTCCGGCATTTGCGGTTCCCAGAACACACGGCCATCGACAAAGTCCATGACGTAGAACGGCGTTCCGGCCACGTTCTCGTCGGCGCAATAGACCAACGGCTCCGCGACCGGGAAACCTTGCGCATGCAGCGCGCGAATGACGCGGTATTCGCGGTCAACCGCGTGCGCGGAAGGAAGCAGTTTGCCAGGCGGCTTCCGCCGCAGCACGTAACGGCGTTGAGGCGTCTCCAGCAGGTAAGTCGGGTTCGACTGCCCGCCCTTGAATTGACGGACCGCGAGCGGTCCGGCGAAGCCTTCGATTTGCGCACCAAGATAACGGTCGAGACCGGCAATATCGATCCGCAGCGCGGCCGACACGTCCTTGGTGCCGGAGAACACCTGCTGGCGGTCGACCGTCGCCATTGCCGTTACACCCTCACTTCTTCGCCCCGAACGAAATCGGTGCGTCGGCGTAGATCTTGTATTGCTGGGACTTCGGCTTGGCCTTGTCCTCCTCGTTGACGTACTGGATCGAGCTTTTGCCCACGAGCGCGCGCGGCAAAATCATGACGCGGATGAAGCGGCTGGGCTTGTCAGAAGATGCCTGCGCGAATACGGCATCGGGTCCCGATTCATACCAGGCGCCGCCGGGGCCGAATGATGTCGAACGGCTGTGCGTGTCGATGCGGATGCCACCCTCGATCAGGCAGCGGATGCCCGGCCCCTGATGACGATGCTGATAGGCGCAGCCGCCGGGCGGAAAAGCGACGCTGTCGCCGCGCATCAGCAACTCGCCCTTTGGCAGTGTCTCGAGATACGCAGTCAGCTTTTCATGCGTGGTCATGCCGGGCGCGTTGGCGATCGTGCTGCCCTCGTCGCCGCGCGCGAGCTCCCAGCGCCAGCAGGTGACGCCGCCGGAGCCCGGTTTTACCGTGATGGGCGCCTCACCCTGCCAGGCTTCACCTTCGTTGAGAGTCGCGCCGGCGATCTTGGCTGAGCCATGCACGATGAAAATAAACCGCGGCACGGGCCGGAGCCGGAACTCGACGTTCTCGGCACTGGACAGCACATCTTCATACAGCCGCATCGTTGGATGCATTCATCACTCCTGAATCACGCGGCAAGGAATTCGAGCATCGCCGCAGCCGTCGCGTCCGGATTTTCCTCGGTGAGGAAGTGCCCGGAGTCAATCGGCTTGCCGGTCGCTCCCGGCGCCCAATTTTTCCAGATCTCGAGCGGCCCGCCGGTCTCATTGGCAATGCCGACGCCGCCCCAGAGCGCGAGCAGGGGGCAGTCAATCGTCTTGCCGGCCTTGCGGTCGGCTTCGTCATTGACGAGATCAGCGTAGCGTCCAGCGCGATAGTCCTCACAATGTGCGTGGATGCGCAGCGGGTCCGAAAAGGCCGCGCGGTAATGATCCAGTGCGCGTGGGTCGAACGCCGACAGGTTCTTGGCCTTGGTCCAGCTCGCCATCTTCCATTCGAGATACTCGACCGGCGCCTTGGTGATGAGCATTTCCGGCAACGGCTCCGGCTGCGCGAGGAACGGCCAATGCCACACCTTCATCGCCATGTTGCGATCCATCCGGTGCCACATGTCGTAGGTCGGCACGATGTCGAGCGTCACCATCCGCTCGACGCGCCCCGGGTTGTCGAGCGCGAGGCGGTAAGCGACGCGGCCGCCACGGTCGTGGCCGGCCAGCCGGAAGCGCGCATGGCCGAGGCGTTCCATCGCCTCGACCATCACCTTCGCCATCGACCGCTTGTCGTAGGGCGCGTGCTTTTCGTCGGCCCGCGGCACGTCCGACCAGCCGTAACCCGGCAAGTCAGGGACCACCAGGGAGCAGCGCTTGGCAAGCGGCGGCGCCACCCTGTGCCACATCACGTTGGTCTGCGTGTAGCCGTGCAGGAGCAGGAGCGGCGGCCCGCTGCCGCCGGTCCGCGCGAAGATCTTTCCGATCGACGTGTCGATCCACTGCGAGGCAAAACCGGGAAAGAGGTCAGCGAGATCGGGCATGGCTGACCTTACTTAACCCTCTCCCCTTGTGGGAGAGGGTGCCGAGCGAACGGGTCCGGCCGAAGGCCGGCCCGATGATAAACTCCGCGAGGGCGGGTGAGGGGCGGCCTTATAATCGAGGACAAAACCCCTCACCCGGCTCGTGCTCGCTATCGCTTCGCACTCGCCACCCTCTCCCACAAGGGGAGAGGGGAAGTGGGACTTGCGGCGCGGTCGATAACTACTTCTCACGCTCGATCGCGCGCCAGCCGATATCTCGGCGGCAGAAGCCGTCCGGCCATTTGATGCGGTCGACCGCCGCATAGGTGCGCGCCTGCGCCTCGCGCACGGTCTTGCCTCGCGCGCAGATATTGATGACGCGTCCGCCATTGGCGAGGATCTTGCCGCCCTCGGCTTTCGTGCCGGCGTGGAAGATCTCGACGCCCTCGACTTGCGATGCCGCTTCCAGGCCTTCGATGACCGATCCCTTGTTGTAGTTCCCGGGGTAGCCCTTCGCCGCCATCACCACGGTGAGTGCCGCGTCCGGATACCAGCGCAGGTCGAAATTCTTCAGTTGCCCGTCGCACGCGGCCAGCAGTGCCGGCACCAGGTCGGACATCAAGCGCAGCATCAACACCTGGCATTCCGGGTCGCCGAAACGAACGTTGTATTCGATCAGCTTCGGACCATCTTTCGTGATCATCAGCCCGGCAAAGAAAACGCCTTTGTAGGGGGCGCCTGCGCGTGCCAATGCGCGCACGGTCGGATGAATAATCTCATCCATCACGCGCTTGTTCATCGCGTCGGTCATGATCGGCGCCGGCGAGTAGGCGCCCATCCCGCCGGTATTCGGCCCCTTGTCGCCGTCGCCGACCCGCTTGTGGTCCTGCGCGGATGCAGAGCTGGACCGCGGTCTCCCCGTCGCACAGCGCAAAGAACGAGGCCTCTTCGCCGACGAGGCACTCCTCGATGACGATTTCCCATGCCGGGCTGCCGAGGCCGCCGCCGAACATCATGTCGATTGCGGCTTCCGCCTCTTGCACGGTTTCCGCAACGACGACGCCCTTGCCGGCGGCGAGCCCGTCCGCCTTCACGACGATCGGCGCACCTGTCTTGCGCACATAGTCCTTCGCGGGGCCTGCGCTTTTGAAACGCTCATAGGCGGCGGTTGGGATGTTGTTGGCCTTGCAGAGGTCCTTGGTGAAGCCTTTCGAGCCTTCGAGCCGCGCCGCCCATTTCGTGGGGCCGAACGCCTTGATACCGGCGCCTTCGAGATCGTCGACGATGCCATTGCAGAGCGGCACTTCCGGTCCGACGACGACGAGACCGATTTTCTTCTCCTTGCAAAAAGCGATCACCGCCGCGTGGTTGCCGATATCGAGCGGCACGCACTCGGCCTCCTGCGCGACGCCTGCATTGCCGGGCGCGCAATAGAGCTTGTCGGTGAGCGGGCTGGCCGCCATCTTCCAGGCCAGAGCATGCTCGCGTCCGCCGGAGCCAATAATAAGGATATTCATGGAACGCGCAGGTGGCCTTTAGAGGATGATCGCTGTTTGATGTAGCATGGTGTCTCATCCTGCAAGAGATTTCGACCCGAATGGCAGAGCCCGCCCTCAATAACGCTGTGGAATGGACCGTGTCCGAGTTGTCTTCGGCGCTCAGGCGTACGGTCGAGGACGCCTATGGCTTTGTCCGCGTGCGCGGCGAGGTGTCCGGTTTCAAGGGGGCCTCGCCTTCCGGCCATGTCTATTTCCGTCTCAAGGACGACAAGGCCGTGCTGGAGGCCGTGATCTGGAAGGGCACGTTCGGGCGAATGCGCGTCCGGCCCGAAGAGGGCCTCGACGTCATCGTGTCCGGTAAGCTCACGACCTTTGCCGGTTCATCCAAGTACCAGATCGTGATCGACAGCATCGAGCCGGCCGGCATCGGCGCGCTGATGAAGCTGCTCGAGGAGCGCAAGAAGAAACTCGCCGCCGAAGGCCTGTTCGACGAGGCACGCAAGCAGTTGCTGCCGTTTCTCCCGGAGGTTATCGGCGTCGTCACGTCACCGACCGGTGCGGTGATCCGCGACATCCTCCACCGCCTCGAAGACCGGTTTCCGCGCCGCGTGCTGGTGTGGCCCGTGCGCGTGCAAGGCGAAACCTCGGCAGCCGAGGTCGCGGCGGCCATTCAAGGCTTCAACGCAATGCCCGAAGCAGGCCCTTTGCCGCGGCCCGACCTGATTATCGTCGCGCGCGGCGGCGGCTCGCTCGAAGATCTCTGGTCGTTCAACGAAGAGGCCGTGGTGCGTGCGGCAGCGGCGAGCATGATCCCGCTGATCTCGGCCGTCGGTCATGAAACCGACATCACGTTGATCGACTTCGCGGCCGACCGGCGTGCGCCCACGCCGACTGCTGCGGCTGAAATCGCCGTTCCCGTTCGCGCCGAGCTGATGACCGCGCTGTCAGTCTCGGCTCGCCGAACGTTGGCCTGCTGGCGGCGCAATCTCGATCGGCCCGCAAGGAGTTGCGCCTGCTCGCGCCGGGCGCTGCCGGCGCTCGACGATCTGCTCGCAGTGCCACGCCAGCGTCTCGATGCGTGCGCCGGCCGGCTGCCGCGCGCGCTACGCGCCAATGCGCAGATCCACCATACGCAACTGACGCGCGCCGCCTCGCGGCTGTCACCCCGGTTACTTTCGCATCGCATCGACCGGTGCCGGGAGCAGACCGCAGCATTCGGCGACCGTGCGCGCCGTGCGTTGCGGATTGTCCGTGACCGCCGCGTTCAGCGTCTGCGCAGCGCCGGACAACTGTTGGCCGCTCTATTCCTATCGCGGCGTGCTCGCGCGCGGCTTTGCGCTGGTGCGCGACGGCGACGGCCGTCCGTTGCGGACAGCGGCGGCGGTTGGGTCGGGGACGCGTATGGACATCGAATTTTCCGACGGCCGCGTCGGCGCAACGGCAGACGGCGAACGCGCCGCGGCACCGCCCGCGAAATCCAAGCCGCGCACGCGAGGGGGCGAAGGTTCCGGCGGGCAGGGCAGCCTGTTCGGCGCGTAATACAAGGGTTTCGCTGGCGCGGCCGAACGATTATGTTGATGTGCGCCGAAATGGTCTGGGCTTTGACGGAGGCCGGTTTTGCTCA
>CAVTOP010000017.1:0-75251 GCA_963736275.1 uncultured Alphaproteobacteria bacterium | reverse complement strand
GGTGGTGGCGAATTGCGAGCGCCAGCGGTTTGCCGGCGCGCCGCTGCTGATCGTCAACGACGTGCTTGAAGGCTTGCGCGGGCTGGCGCGCGCCGGACGTGCACGCCTGCACGGCAAGGTCATCGCGGTCACCGGTTCGGTCGGCAAGACCACAACGAAGGAAGCGCTGCGACTTGCGCTGTCGGCGGATGGCGAAACCCATGCATCCATCGCCTCGTACAACAATCACTGGGGCGTTCCGCTCTCGCTGGCGCGCTGCCCTGCTTCGGTGAAATACGCGGTGTTCGAGATCGGCATGAACCACGCCGGCGAAATAACGCCGCTGACGAAGCTTGCCCGGCCACACGTTGCCGTCATTACCGCCATCGAGCCGGTGCATTTGGAATACTTCGGC
This sequence comes from uncultured Alphaproteobacteria bacterium, assembly GCA_963736275.1. Taxonomy (GTDB): domain Bacteria; phylum Pseudomonadota; class Alphaproteobacteria; order Rhizobiales; family Xanthobacteraceae; genus Pseudolabrys. Next base: position 74,857 of record CAVTOP010000017.1, on the reverse strand, counting down.
ACGATCGAGAAGATCGCCGATGCCAAAGCTGAGATATTCGCCGGCGTCGAGCCGGGTGGCGCCGCCGTGCTCAACCGCGATAGTGCGCAGTATGCGCAGCTCGCTGATGCGGCGCGTTTGGCCGGTATCAAGCGCATTGTTTCATTCGGCGAACATAAGGAAGCCGATGCGCGGCCGTTGCGCATTTCATTGCAGGCTGACTTATCCACGGTGGAAGCAAGCATCCTGCGGCAGTCGGTGACCTACAAACTCGGGATGCCGGGCCGCCATATTGCCCTTAACTCGCTTGCCGTCCTCGCGGCCGCGTCGCTCGCCGGAGCCGACCTCGCGCTCGCCGCGCTTGCGCTGGCCAAGCTCCAGCCTCCGAGCGGGCGAGGCACGCGCAGCGTGCTGACGGTTCCAGGAGGAACCATCCTGCTGATCGATGAAAGCTACAACGCCAATCCTGCCTCCATGCGCGCAGCGATCGACCTGCTGGGTCAGGGCCCGGTTGGGCAGCATGGCCGCCGCATTGCCGTTCTCGGCGATATGCTTGAACTCGGACCGCAAGGCGGCGAATTGCACCGTGCACTCGCAAATGTGATCGCTGCGGCCAACATCGATGTCGTTTTTTGTTCGGGACCACTCATGCATCAATTGTGGGAGGCTCTTCCCTCGCGAGCCCGGGGCGGGTATGCCGAGACGGCGGCGGCGCTGGCGCCGGCTGTGCTCGGAGCCATTCGTGCCGGCGACGCTGTAATGGTGAAAGGGTCCCTCGGTTCGAAAATGGGTCCGATCGTCAAGGCATTGGAGAAGCAATTCCCCAAGCAGACCGCGCTCGAGAGGGCGCCAGGCTGAAATCCAGGGTTCGACCCGATGTTCTATTGGCTGACTGAGCTTTCCGACAAAATCTCGTTTTTCAACGTCTTTCGCTACATCACCTTCCGCACCGGTGGCGCGATCGTCACCGCGCTCGTTTTCGTCTTCCTGTTCGGTGGTCCGATCATAGACGTCCTGCGCCTCAAGCAGGGCAAAGGCCAGCCGATCCGCGATGACGGTCCGGCGTCGCATCTCGTTACCAAAAAGGGCACGCCGACCATGGGCGGGCTGATGATTCTGTCCGGCCTGCTGGTGTCGACATTGCTCTGGGCCAATCCGAAGAGCCCCTATGTGTGGGTCGTGCTCGGGGTGACGCTCTCGTTCGGGATCATCGGCTTTTACGACGACTATCTCAAAATCACGAAGCAGACCAACGCAGGGATTTCCGCCCGGACCCGGCTGATAGTCGAGGCTGTGGTCGCGGTGCTGGCATGCACGGCGTTCGCGCATCTCGGCCGTGGAGCGACTTCGACATCGCTGGTCTTCCCGTTCTTCAAGGATCTGATGATCAATCTCGGCGTCGCATTTGTATTGCTCGGCGCCTTCGTGATCGTCGCCGCCGGCAACGCCGTCAATCTCACCGACGGTCTGGACGGTCTGGCGATCGTGCCGGTCATGATCGCGGCGGCGACTTTCGGCTTGATTTCGTACCTCGCCGGCAACGCCGTATTCGCGGAGTACCTGCAGATTCATTACGTGGCCGGCACTGGCGAGCTGGCTGTGCTTTGCGGGGCGGTGATCGGCGCCAGTCTCGGTTTTCTCTGGTTTAACGCGCCGCCAGCATCGATCTTCATGGGCGATACGGGATCGCTCGCGCTCGGCGGGTTGCTCGGCGCGGTTGCCGTCGCCATCAAGCACGAGATCGTGCTGGCGATTGTCGGCGGGCTTTTCGTGCTCGAAGCCGTATCGGTGATCGTCCAGGTGGTGTCGTTCAAATTGACGGGCAAACGCGTTTTCAAAATGGCCCCTATCCACCATCACTATGAGCAGCTTGGCTGGACCGAGCCGCAGATCGTCATCCGTTTCTGGATCGTCGCGGTCGTGTTGGCCTTGGCAGGGCTCGCGACTTTGAAGTTGAGATGACCATTGATTCCCGTCACGACGTTCACCGGACAACAGGTCGCGCTCTTCGGCCTCGGTAGCTCCGGTCTTTTGGCTGCGCGCGCGCTGAAAGACGGCGGCGCCGACGTGATCGCCTTTGATGATGACGCTCAAAAAATCGCCGAAGCGCGGGCTGCAGGGATAAAGACGCAGGATCTGCGCAATCTCGACTGGACGAAAACCGCGGTTCTGGTGCTGGCGCCCGGCGTGCCGCTGACGCACCCGCAACCGCACTGGACGGTCGACTTGGCACGCAAGGCCAATGTCGAAGTGATCGGGGATATCGAGCTGTTCTGCCGCGAGCGCGCTAAATCCGGCGCGACGTGTCCGCTTGTGGCGATCACCGGCACCAACGGAAAATCGACGACAACCGCGCTTGTCGCCCATATTCTGCAGAGCGCCGGCATTGACACGCAGATAGGGGGCAATATCGGCGTACCCGTTCTTGCGCTCGCGCCGTTCAGGACGGGCCGTGCGTACGTCCTTGAGGTTTCGTCCTATCAGGTCGATCTTGCGCCTTCACTGGCACCGACGGTCGGCGTGCTCCTGAATGTCACGGAAGATCACCTCGACCGTCACGGCACGATGGAACGCTACGCCGCAATCAAAGAGCGGCTTCCGGCCGATGTCGAGAACAATGGCACGGCCGTCATCGATATTGACGACGCTTACACCCGTGCAGCGGCTGACCGGATTCAACGTTCGGGCAAGAATGTCGTTCGTGTTTCCGTCGAGTTGTCCTTGCGTGACGGATATTTTGCGCAAGAAAGCCGCATCATGCGCGCTGTCGGCGGTAAAGCGCAGGCTGTTGCGGACCTGGCGGGAATCGGCTCGCTGCGTGGCACGCACAACGCGCAGAACGCCACCTGCGCGGTGGCGGCCTGTGTTGCGCTTGGCGTCGATCTGCCCGCAATTCAGAAAGGTCTCGCCAGTTTCCCGGGCCTTGCGCACCGCATGCAGCAGGTCGGCCGCAAGGGGAATGTGCTGTTCGTCAATGACTCGAAGGCGACCAATGCCGATTCAGCGGCCAAGGCGCTGGCAAGTTTCAATGACATCTACTGGATCGCCGGCGGAAAGCAGAAAAGCGGCGGGATCGAAAGTCTTGCCGAATTTTTCCCGCGCATCCGCAAGGCCTATCTGATCGGCGAGGCGGCGAAGGAGTTCGCACAGACTCTGGAAGGCCGGGTGCCTTACGAGATCAGCGGGGTGCTTTCGGCTGCGGTCGAAGCGGCGGCCCGCGATGCCGCGGCTGCCAGGCTCAACGAACCGGTCGTGCTGCTTTCACCGGCCTGCGCCTCCTTCGACCAGTACCGCAATTTTGAAGTGCGCGGCAAAGCTTTTACCGACGTCGTGCTGGCAATGCCCGGCATGACGGCGACTGTTAATGCTTCCTAAACCGCGAAGCGTCAGCTTGAGGCCGACGGGGACTTAAGGATGCATTCGCGCGCGCAACGCACGCTCTTCGGCGAATGGTGGTGGACGGTCGACCGGCTGACGCTTGCCGCCATCGGCGCATTGATGCTGGCCGGCGTCGTGCTTTCGCTTGCGGCAAGCCCGCCGGTCGCAGGCCGGCTCGGTCTCGACCCGTTCTATTTCGTCAACCGCCATATTCTGTTTCTTCTGCCGTCGATCGCCGTGATGCTCGGCGTGTCCTTCCTCAATCCCCATCAGGTCCGCCGACTGTCACTGCTCATCTTTGCCGTGAGCCTCATCCTGGTCGCGGCGACACCTTTCTTCGGCCCCGAGATCAAGGGCGCGCGGCGCTGGCTGGTCATATCCGGCATCAGCATTCAACCGTCGGAGTTCCTCAAACCTGCCTTCGTCATCATCGTCGCCTGGCTGTTCGGCGAATTAGCAAAGCGCCCCGATATGCCGGCGAACACGTTCTCCCTGATGCTGCTGTTGATGGTCGTCGCGCTGCTCGTTGTGCAGCCCGACTTCGGCCAGACGATGCTGATCGCACTGGTGTGGAGCGCGCTCTTCTTCATGGCCGGCATGCGTGTCGTCTGGGTCTCCGGCATTGCCGGTTTAGCCGGCGTAGGCCTCCTCAGTGCGTACTACACGGTGCCGCACGTCGCGCGCCGGATTCAGCGTTTTCTCGACCCGGCGTCAGGCGACACGTTCAATATCGACATTGCAACCGAAAGCTTCATGCGCGGCGGCTGGTTCGGCAAGGGACCGGGCGAGGGTACCGTGAAACGACTTTTGCCCGAGAGCCATACAGACTTCGTGTTTGCGGTGGCCGCGGAGGAATTCGGCATCGCGCTCTGCCTTGTCATCGTCGCATTGTTCGCCTTCATCGTCATCCGCATGCTGTTACGGGCCATGCGCAACGACGACCCGTTCACGCGCTTTGCGGCGGCTGGCCTTACCATTCTTTTCGCCACGCAATCGGCCATCAACATGGCGGTGAACTTGCATTTGATCCCAGCTAAAGGCATGACCTTGCCGTTCATTTCCTATGGCGGCTCTTCAATGATTTCGCTCGGCTATGCGATGGGCATGCTGCTGGCGCTGACGCGGGAGCAGCCGCGCGCGGCGATGATCCCGCCCGATCTTGCGGTGGCCGGGAGCCGGGTCTGATGCCTGCGAGCGGCGCGCCGCTCGTCCTGCTCGCAGCCGGCGGCACCGGCGGCCATCTGTTTCCGGCGGAGGCTCTGGCGATCGCGCTCGACAAGCGCGGCATCGCGGTTGAGCTTGCAACCGACCACCGCGCCGCGCATTACAAATTTCCGGCGCGCGTCATGCACATCATCCCGAGTGCAACATTGCGCGGGCGCGATCCGATATCGCTGGCAAAGACTGCGACTTTGCTCTCTCTAGGCAGCGTCAAGGCATGGCTGCTGCTGGGCCGCGTTGCACCCAGGGCCGTGGTCGGCTTTGGCGGCTATCCGACCGTTCCGCCGCTGCTCGCGGCAAGCTGGCGCAAAATACCGACGGTGCTGCACGAGCAGAACGGCGTCATGGGCCGTGCGAACGCTTTCCTCGCGCCCCGGGTAACGGCCATCGCTACCGGGTTTCGCCTGCTGAAGAATTTCAATCGGCACTGGCAGAGCAAAATAACGTTCACCGGCAATCCGCTGCGGCCTCAGGTCATCGCAGCTGGCAAAATTCCCTACGTCGCCCCGGCGGATGGGAAGCTCAACCTGCTGGTGTTCGGTGGCAGCCAGGGCGCGCGCGTGATGTCGGAAATCGTGCCGGCTGCTGTCGGGCAGCTGGATGCAGGTCTTGGCATGCGGCTTAATATCGTCCAGCAAAGCCGGGCCGAGGATCTCGACGCCGTGCGCGCAGCTTACGCCCGACTCGGGGTTGCGGCTGAAGTCGCCTCCTTTTTCGCCGATCTCCCCGCGCGCATTGCCGCTTCGCACCTGGTGGTTTCGCGCTCGGGCGCATCGACCGTGGCCGAGCTTTCGGCGATCGGCCGTCCGGCCATCCTGGTTCCGCTGCCGCACGCGCTGGATCAAGACCAGCTCGCCAATGCCGGGACTTCTCGAGGCCGCCGGCGGAGCGATCCGCATCGAACAGCGGGATTTCACGGCCGAGCGTCTGGCCGGAGAAATCACGGCGCTGTCGAATGAACCGGCGCGGCTTGCAAGGATGGCGCAAAGGGCCAAAAGCTGCGGCACGACCGACGCCGCCGAAAGGCTGGCCGACCTGGTCATTAAAGTTGCCGCAATTTAGGTTTTCGTCATGGCCGGGCATAGCCGTCCGAAGGACGGCGTGCTTTCGCACGCCTATGTCATCGCAAGTCGGGTTTACCCGACTTGCGACAATCTATTAAGACGTTTACGCAACTCGGGCAGGCCCGAGTTGCGTGTGCCATCCACGTCTTGCATTAGTCATAAAAGACGTGGATGCCCGGCACAGGGCCGGGCATGACGGCTAGAGGCTGAGGGCGATTTTCATGAAACTGCCGCGCGACATTGGCCCGGTGCACTTCGTTGGCATCGGCGGCATTGGCATGAGCGGCATCGCCGAGGTCCTGGCTAATCTCGGCTACAGCGTGACCGGTTCGGACGTCGCCGAAAGTGCCAACGTCAAACGGTTGCGCGACAAGGGCGTGAAAGTCGCGATTGGGCACAAGGCTGAAAATATCGACGGTGCCGACGTTGTGGTCGTCTCCTCCGCTATCAAGCGTGACAACCCGGAGCTTGTCGCCGCGCGCGCCAAACGTTTGCCGGTCGTGCGACGCGCCGAAATGCTGGCTGAGCTGATGCGGCTGAAAAGCTGCATCGCTGTCGCCGGAACGCATGGAAAGACGACGACGACCTCGCTTGTTGCCTCCTTGCTCGACGCCGGCGGTCTTGACCCCACCGTGATCAACGGTGGCATTATCAATGCCTACGGCACCAATGCGCGGCTCGGCGCAGGGGACTGGATGGTGGTCGAGGCGGATGAATTGGATGGCACTTTTCTCAAGCTGCCCGCCGACATCGCCATCGTCACGAACATCGACCCCGAACATCTCGACCACTTCCGCACGTTCGAGGCCGTGCAGGACGCGTTCCGCGCCTTCGTTGAGAACGTTCCGTTCTATGGGTTTGCGGTGATGTGCACGGATCACCCGGTTGTCCAGCCGCTGGTCGGCAAGCTCGAAGATCGCCGCATTCTCACCTATGGTGAGAACCCGCAGGCCGATGTCCGTCTCGCCGATCTCGGCCATCTCAACGGCGAGTCCCGGTTTTCCGTTCTCTTCCGCGATCGCGAGGGCAAGACCGCGCACAAGATCGACAAGCTCAGCCTGCCGATGCCGGGCCGCCACAACGCATTGAATGCAACCGCCGCCATCGCAGTCGCTCACGCGCTCGGGGTCGAGGCCGATGTCATTCGAAAGGCGCTTGCTGGCTTTGGTGGCGTCAAGCGGCGCTTCACGCGCGTCGGGGAATGGAACGGCGCGGTTATCATCGACGATTACGGGCATCATCCGGTCGAGATCGCTGCGGTGCTGCGCGCAGCCCGCGAAAGCGCCAAAGGCCAGGTGATCGCGGTGATGCAACCACACCGCTATACGCGGCTGCACGATCTGTTCGAGCAGTTCTGCACCTGCTTTAACGATGCCGACGTCGCCATCATCGCGCCTGTTTATCCGGCCGGCGAGCAGCCGATCCCCGGCACCGACCGCGACGCGCTGGTGACCGGCTTGCGCTCGCGCGGACACAAGCAGGCAATGCCATTGGACGGGCCGGAAAAACTGGCGCCGTTGATAAAAAGTCTGGCGAAGCCGGATGACTACGTGGTTTGCCTTGGCGCCGGCTCGATCACGCAATGGGCCTACGCCCTTCCAGCGGAATTGAAGGCGCTATGAGTTTTCGCGACATCGTTCCCGAGCTGAAGGCGAAAATGCCCGAATTGCGGGGGCGGCTGCTCGCCAAACAATCGCTGGGAGAATTCACCTGGTTCCGGGTGGGCGGTCCTGCGCAGGCCTTTTTCATGCCTGAAGACGAAAGCGACCTTGCGTATTTCCTCCGCAACCTGCCGCCGGAAATTCCGGTGGTCGTCATCGGCGCGGGCTCAAATCTCATCGTGCGCGACGGCGGCGTGCCAGGCGTCGTGATCAGGTTGGGACGCGGCTTCAATGAGGTGAAGGTCGAGGAGCATCGCGTCAATGTCGGGACCGCGATGCTGGACGTGATGGCGGCACGGGCCGCGCAGGCCGCCAGTATCGCAGGATTGGCGTTCTTGAGCGGCATTCCAGGCACCATCGGCGGCGCGCTGCGCATGAACGGCGGTGCCTATGGCGGCGAGACCAAGGATATATTTGTCGAGGCGCGCGGCGTCGACCGGCAGGGAAATATCCGCACCTTCAGCAACGGCGACATGGGCTTTTCTTACCGTCATTGCGCGGTACCCGATGACGTGACTTTCACGTCGGCGGTTTTGCAGGGTCGTGCCGGTGTGGCCGAAGAAATTGCGACAGAAATGGCGGCGATCAAAAAGAAGCGCGAAGCAAGCCAGCCGCGCAATCGGACCGGCGGCTCAACCTTCAAAAATCCACCGGGTCACAGCGCCTGGAAATTGGTCGACGATGCCGGCTGCCGTGGCTTGACCGTCGGGGGCGCGCAGGTGTCCGAGCTACACAGCAATTTTCTGATCAATCTCGGCGGCGCCAGCGCGGCCGATATCGAGACGCTGGCCGAGACGGTGCGCGAGCGTGTGAAGGCCCATTCCGGCGTTGCGTTGGAATGGGAAATCAAGCGGGTTGGGGTGAAGGCCTGACGCGATGAAGCACGTCGCCGTTCTGATGGGAGGCTGGTCGACCGAACGCGAGATTTCGCTGCGCTCCGGCAAGGCGTGCGCCGACGCGCTTGAGCGGTCGGGCTATCAGGTCAGCCGGATCGATGTCGATCGTGATGTCGCTGCGACTTTGCGCGCGCGCAAGCCGGACGTCGCACTCAACGTTCTGCACGGACGCCCCGGTGAAGACGGCACATTGCAGGGCCTGCTTGAAGTCCTCAGCATCCCTTACAGCCATTCCGGTGTGCTCGCCTCGGCACTGGCGATGAAGAAAGACATTGCAAAGAGCGTGCTCAATGCGGCGGGCGTGCCAGTGCCGGGTGGAATGGTGGTCGCGCGCAAGGATGCAGCCAAGCGCCACCTGCTGCCGCCTCCTTACGTGATCAAGCCGGTCGCGGAAGGGTCCAGTGTCGGCGTTTTCATCGTGCGTGAGGATCACAAGCATCCGCCGCAGGAGTTGACGCGCGCCGATTGGGCGTTCGGCGACCAGGTTCTTGTCGAGCCGTACATTCCCGGCAAGGAGCTCACCTGCGCGGTGATGGGCGAGCAGGCGCTCGGCGTGATCGAGATCGTGCCGACGGTGAAGTTCTACGATTACGAAGCCAAGTATGCGCCGGGCGGCTCGAAGCACCTGTTGCCGGCGCCGATTGCCGCCGACGCCTATCGCGAAGTGCAGCGTCTCGCGCTGGCGGCGCACCGCGCGATCGGCTGCCGTGGCGTCACCCGGTCGGACTTTCGCTTTGACGACGGACTGGGCGTGGCGAAGGGTCTGTTCTGCCTGGAGGTGAATACCCAGCCGGGCATGACTGAAACCTCGCTGGTTCCCGAGCTTGCGGCGCATGCCGGGATCAGCTTCGAGGACCTGGTGCAGTGGATGGTCAAGGATGCGTCGCTGGACCGCTAAAGTTAGCGTCTAGCGCGTAAAACCGTTCAAATTTTACTAATCATTTACCAATAGAGCCGAAGACTAGGCCTCTGGCGGCGCACCGCGCGCTTGGCTGCCGTGGAGTCGTGCGTGCGGACGATACCGTTGACGGCGGCGCTTGCGTGCCCCTCCCGGGCACAACGTTTGGATAGTAGGTCGCGATGGAAGGCCGGGGACGCCTCGCTCAATCGCTCACGCTGAAACGACGTGCATCGTTTGCTTTGTGGACGCGGTCCTATGAGCCGCGTTGGCTGCGTGTTGCACGACGGTGCGGCATCCGGCTCGTCAACCTGAAAATTCCGCAAGGGGCGGGCGCCTCGGCTGCCGCGATGCTGCTGCTCGCGAGTGTCAGCTACGGCGCCATCAAGGGCGGTCACGGGCCGCAGATCCTCGAAAATCTGCAAGACCTGTGCGATGCCGCCGCCAACAAAGCCGGCTTCCGCATCGCCGAAGTCGCGCTGACCGGCGAGCACGACGTTGGCCGCGACGAAATCCTGACGCTGGCCGGTATCAGCGACCACTCGTCGCTTTTGTTCCTTGACGCGGCGCGAGCCCGCGCGCGCCTGATGAACAATCCATGGATCGCGGATGCAACTGTTCTTAAATTGTATCCCGACCGGTTGCGCATCGAGATCAAGGAGCGCAAACCGTTTGCGCTCTGGCAGAAGGACGGGCGCATTGCGCTGATCGCAAGCGAAGGCACCGTTCTTGAAACAACGGCACCGCCGCGCTTTGCCAGTCTTCCCATGGTCGTTGGCAACGGCGCCGAAACTGGCGCGCATGCCTTCCTCGACCTGGTCCGAAGCTTTCCTGAAATTGCGCAGGTCACCGAATCCTCCGTGCTGGTCGCCGAAAGGCGGTGGAATCTGCACCTGAAAAGCGGTGTGGAAATTCTTCTGCCTGAAATCGAGCCGGAACGGGCGATGCGAACTCTCGTCGAGCTCGACCGCAGCAAGAAGCTGCTGTCGCGCGACATCATTCTTGTCGATCTGAGGCTGTCCGACCGCGTCACCGTTCGCCTGTCCGATGGTGCGGCGGCCGCGCGTGAGCAGGCGCTTAAGGATCTGGAAAAAGCCAAGAAGAAGCCGGCCAAGGGAGGCGAAGCATGACCGTGCTCCGCTTCGGACTCACCCCCAAGATGAAGCCGGTTTCGCCCAAGCGCGCGGCGGTTGTCGCTGGTCTCGATATCGGCACCAGCAAGGTCGTGTGCCTGATCGCTCGGCTTGAGCCGCAGGCGCCCCAGGATGTTCTGCGCCGGCGCAGTCACGGGGTCAGCCTGCTGGCCTTTGCCCACACCGCCGCCAGCGGCATGAAAGGCGGCTCCGTCGTCGACCTGGTGGAGGCTGAGGAGACGGTTCGCCAGGCGATCGACATCGCCGAAAGCATGGCCGGCGTTCAGCTGCAGTCGGTGGTGGTCTCCATGTCGGGAGGTCGTCTCGGAAGCGAGCGCTTCGTCGCAAACATCGATCTTGCCGGCGGCTCGGTCACCGAACGGGATATCGGCCGTGTGCTGGCAGCCGCCAGCCGTCATTCGGTGCGCGACGGCCGCGCCGTCCTGCATTCTTTGCCGAGCAGCTACGCCGTCGATGCCGCCAACGGCATCCGCGAGCCGCGCGGGATGCTCGGCCACCAACTGGGCGTCGACATGCACATGGTCACCGCGGACGTGGCGACCGTGCAAAACCTGATGCTCACGGTAGAGCGCTGTCACCTGTCTGTGGAAGCCATGGTGTCGTCGCCCTATGTCGCGGGCCTTGCCGCCCTTGCCGATGACGAGGCCGATCTGGGCGTCGCGACCGTCGATATGGGCGCCGGAACCACGACTTTGGCGGTGTTTTCGAGCGGCAAGTTTGTGCATGCCGACGGCTTTGCCCTCGGCGGCAATCACGTGACCATGGATCTTGCCCGAGGTCTCAACACCCGCGTCGCCGATGCTGAGCGAATCAAAGCGATTTATGGCAGTGTTTTAGCGGGTGGATCGGATGAAAGGGACATGATCACCGTACCTCCGGTCGAAGATGACGAGCGGGAGCCGCCGCAGTTCGTTTCGCGCGCATCGCTCGTGCGAATCATTCGTCCAAGGGTCGAGGAGATCCTGGAAATGGTGCGCGATCGCCTCGCAGCTTCGCCGTTTGCGGCTGAGCCGCGCGGGCGCGTCGTGTTGACCGGGGGTGCGAGCCAGCTCACGGGCCTCGCCGATCTCGCCGCGCGCATTCTGCGGCGCCCCGTACGAATTGGCCGTCCTCTTGGCCTGGCCGGTTTGCCGGAAGCGGCAAAGGGCCCTGCCTTTGCGGTTGCGGCCGGACTGCTTGTCTATCCACAGGCAGCCCATCTCGAACACTTCGAACCGCGGCGAACGCGGCAATTGATGACAGGAACGGGCGGTTATATGGCACGGGTCGGACGATGGCTGCGCGAAAGTTTCTGACCCTTCATCAACAGAACCACGAATGGCCGGTGACGGACCGGCCCAATTCGGCGGCTTGCAATTGCATTGGCGCCTTCGGCGCGGCGCAAGGCCTGCTGCTCGTGCAATCATGAGGCAAACATGACCATCAACCTGACGATCCCCGATATTCGCGAGATGAAACCTCGCATCACCGTCTTTGGCGTCGGTGGCGCCGGCGGCAATGCGGTCAACAATATGATCGTGGCGGGCCTGCAGGGCGTCGACTTCGTCGTCGCCAACACTGACGCGCAGGCGCTCACGATGTCCAAGGCCGAACGCATCATTCAGATGGGCACTCAGGTGACCGAAGGTCTCGGCGCGGGTTCTCAGCCCGAAGTTGGACGCGCCGCGGCAGAAGAAGTGATCGATGAAATCCGCGATCACCTCACCGGCGCCCATATGGTGTTCGTCACGGCCGGCATGGGCGGCGGCACCGGAACGGGCGCTGCGCCGATCATTGCAAAGTGCGCGCGCGAGCTCGGTATTCTCACCGTCGGCGTCATCACCAAGCCCTTCCACTTCGAAGGCCAGCGCCGCATGCGCTTTGCCGAAACCGGGATCATCGAGCTGCAAAAAGTGGTCGACACGCTGCTGATCATCCCGAACCAGAACCTGTTCCGGGTGGCCAACGAAAAGACCACGTTTGCCGACGCCTTCGCGATGGCGGACCAGGTCCTGTATTCCGGTGTGGCCTGCATCACCGACCTGATGGTCAAGGAAGGGCTCATCAATCTCGACTTTGCCGACGTGCGCGCCGTGATGCGCGAAATGGGCAAAGCCATGATGGGCACCGGCGAAGCATCAGGCGAGAAGCGCTCGCTGACCGCGGCCGAAGCCGCGATCTCCAACCCGCTGATCGACGACGCCTCGATGAAGGGCGCCAGGGGCCTGCTCATCTCGATCACGGGCGGCAAGGATCTGACCCTTTACGAAGTCGACGAGGCGGCGACTCGCATCCGCGAGGAAGTCGATCAGGACGCGAATATCATCGTCGGCGCGACCTTCGACGAGACGCTCGAAGGCATCATCCGCGTCTCGGTGGTGGCGACCGGTATCGACAACACCGGTCACATGCGCCAGGCGCAGCCTGCTGAAAGCGCACTCAAGGAGCTCGCGGGCAAGATTCGCAACGACAGCCGGCGCATCGCCGACCGCATTGAGCGGACCCCGGCGACGGCGCACGCGGCGCCGTCCGTTGAATCCGCCGCGCATGCCGCCGTTGCGGCCGCCATCCTTCCGCCAACCGCGATCGAAGACGTGTCGATCCGGCCTATGCCGATGAAGCCGTCTCTGTTCGAGCCAGCGCACGCTGAGGCGCTGGCTCCCGAGTTCGCATATGCCGGCGGCGTTCATTCCGCCGGCGCCGGAGCGCATGGCGCGGACCCCGCGCATGCCGCGCATCGATGAACTGCCACTGCCCGCGCAAAACGAGATCCGGGCCCAGCGCGGCGAGATCCCCGACGATCATCCCGAGAAGCGCCGCATGTCGCTGATGCAGCGCCTGGCCTCGGTCGGGCTTGGCCGCCGCGCGGACAACGAAGCGCCGCCTTCGGCGCCAATGCCGCGGCCGGCCCGGCCAGTGCCGCAGTTGGAGCGCCCGCCGCAGCGCCCCAGTGCCCGCCATCCTGAAGGCCGCCCGCCCGAACCGGTCTCGGAATATGCGCGCAGGAGCGGACCGCACGGCCTCGACCCGCACGGCCGGAACGCGCCTGTGCATAATTCCGGCGAGGACGACCAGCTCGATATCCCGGCCTTCCTCCGCCGCCAGGCCAACTGACGCCAGGAGTTCCCGATAACGGCCCCGCTCTCATTTCCGGAGCGGGGCCGTTGCTCGTCATAAGGCCAACCTAACAGTTTGAGCAGTCAGATGTTTTCAGCGCCCCTGACCGGCGAAAGAGCAGAAGGCTCTCATCGTAGTCTTGGCGGTCATTGTGACGCGGAAATTTCGGTGTCGGCCGCGACCTGGGGGGTCCGAAATTGCGGCAAAAAAGAGTAACAGACGGTAAGAAAGCGTGAGTTGGAGGCCCTTCACCAATAGCCTAAGTTTCAGCGGCGAAAGGGACTTTTCGAGTCTCTGGGGGATGCCACCTAAGCTTAACGGCGGCTGCGACGAAGGCAGAAATATGGCCCCGCGGGGGCCATCGGGGATGGGGCCGCAGGCTGTAATGAGCCGGCGGAAGTTGGGTAGATGAAGGGCGCTAAGCAGACGACGCTACGCCACCCGATTGCCGTTTCAGGCATCGGTGTCCATTCCGGCCTCCCGGTCACTCTTACGCTTCATCCGGCCGACGACGATGCCGGCATCGTTTTCCAGCGCATTGCAGCGGATGGCTCGATCGAGCGCGAGATCCGCGCCGACGTGCGGGCCGTTACCGCAACTGAATTTGCCACGGTGCTTGGCGATGCCTCAGGTCCGCTTTGCTCGACGGCAGAGCATCTGCTGGCGGCGCTGCGTGGCCTCTACGTCGACAACGTCGTTGTCGAAATCGACGGACCGGAAGTCCCGATCATGGATGGCAGTGCGGCGGCATTTGTCGACGCGATCGACCAGGCGGGCCTGACAGCGCGGGCGTTGCCGCGCCGCTACATCGAAGTTATCAAGCCGGTCTCGGTGACCAAAGACGGCGCCCGCGGCGAATTGCGCCCTTATGAGCACGGCTTCCGCGTTGAGGCAGAGATCGATTTCGATCACCCGCTGATCGGCCAGCAGGCGCTTGCGCTCGACATCGAACCCGACACGTTCCGCCGTGAAATTGCACGCGCAAGAACATTCGGCTTCATGCGCGACGTTTCAAAGCTGTGGAGCGCGGGCTACGCGCTTGGCGCATCCTTCGAGAACACGCTGGTCGTCAGCGAAGACCGCGTGCTCAATCCGGAAGGCCTGCGCTTTGCCGACGAGTTCGTGCGGCACAAGGTCCTGGATGCGATCGGTGACCTGGCGCTTGCAGGTCAGCCGCTCCTCGCGGTCTACAAAACCGTCCGTGGCGGCCACAAGCTCAATCACGCGGTGCTGTCCGCGCTGATGTCGGATCCGAGCGCCTGGCGGGTGGTGGAAGCTGCCGAGCCCGTCCGCCGCGTTCGCGCTAGCGCCAGTCTGGCGACTGGCCTGGTGGCGCCGGCCTATGGGCCGGAAGTGTCCTGAAAATCTAGCGATTTGGCCTTAACCTTCGCCTTAATCCGGGCCGAATGTCGGCTTAGTCGCATGGCGAGAGCCTGCCGTTTCGTATAAACCGGCGCGTGTAGCCGCTGTTGGAAACCAGGCCAGCGGGGGAAGCGACACGTTCGCGTAGAGGGTCCGTGTTCGAAACTTTTGCAGCCAGCGACGCCGTGCCCCAAGGCACCGCAGACATGACCGCGCCGGCAAGATTGGCGGGTTGGTCGCGCGTCGCCCATGTGTTGGCTGTCGCAGCGTTGGCCGCGAGCCTCGGTGCGTGCAGCAGCTTCGACCTTTTCGCCAAAAAGGACGACACGCCGCCCGACGAGCCTGCCGACCGGCTCTACAATGAAGGCCTCTATCTTCTCAACGCGAAGAAGGACGCCAGAGACGCGGTCAAGAAGTTCGAGGAAGTCGACCGCCAGCACCCATATTCCGAATGGGCGCGCAAGTCGCTGCTCATGTCGGCCTACGCGTACTATCAGGCCGGCGAATATGATGACTGCGTGAATGCGGCGAAGAGATACGTCACTTTGCATCCCGGTAGTCCGGATGCTGCATACGCTCAATATTTGATCGCTTCGTCCTATTTCGAAGAAATTCCGGACGTCACGCGCGATCAGGCGCGCACCGAAAGAGCGCTTGCCTCGCTTGAAGAGGTCATCCGGAAATATCCGACAACCGAGTATGCGAACAGCTCGAAACAGAAGATCGAAGTCGCGCGCGACCAGCTCGCCGGCAAGGAAATGGAGGTCGGCCGCTATTATTTGAAGAAGAAGGATTACACCGGCGCCATCAATCGCTTCAAAGTGGTCGTCACAAAGTACCAGACCACTCGTCACGTCGAAGAAGCGCTCATGCGTTTGACGGAAAGTTATATGGCGCTTGGTGTCGTCGAAGAGGCGCAGACCGCCGCCGCTGTGCTCGGGCATAATTTCCCGGACAGCCAATGGTACAAACACGCTTATGCCGTGGTGAAGAGCGGCGGGGTCGAGCCCAAGGAAAACCAGGGCTCCTGGATCAGCAGGGCCTTCAAGGGCATCGTGGGTTAGCGCCCGGGCAGACTGGCACGGAATTACCCACATTGTCATGGCCGGGCTTGTCCCGGCCATCCACGTCTTTGATGATGCGAATCTGAGAAAGGCGTGGATGCCCGGCACATAGGCGTGCGAAAGCACGCCGTTCTTCGAACGGCTATGGCCGGGCATGACAAGGGATTTGCACGACATGCTCTCCCGACTGTCCATTCGCGACATCGTTCTGATCGAGCGGCTCGACATCGATTTTGCCGACGGCCTTGCCGTGCTCACCGGCGAGACCGGTGCCGGAAAATCAATCCTGCTTGATGCTTTTGCGCTGGCCCTGGGTGGGCGCGGCGACCAGACGCTGGTGCGTCAGGGTCTCGACCAGGGTCAGGTGACCGCCGTCTTCGACGTCGCGCCCGGCCACCCGGCGCGCGCACTGCTGGCGGCCAATGACATTTCGTCGGACGACGAACTGATCCTCCGCCGTGTGCAGCTGTCCGACGGACGGACGCGCGCATTCATCAACGACCAGCCGGTCAGCGTGCAAGTGCTCAAGCAGCTGGGCAGCGCCCTGGTCGAGATTTACGGCCAGCACGATGAGCGCGCGCTGACCGACGCGGCCACGCATCGGCAATTGCTCGATGCTTCCGGCGGGCTGGAGGGCCAGGCGTCCGAGGTGGAAACGCTCTGGCAGGCGGGGCGTGACGCACGTGAGGCGGCCGAAGCTCATCGCGCCGAGGTCGAGCGCGCCAAGCGCGAGGGCGATTGGCTGCGGCACGCTGTCGATGAGCTCAACAAGCTTGCCCCACAAGGCGGGGAGGAGACCGCGCTTGCCGACCGCCGCGCGTCGATGATGCAGGCCGAGAAAGTCGCGGAGGATCTGCGTGACGCGCATGACGTCATCGCGGGCACGAATTCCAGCGTGCCGGCCCTGTCTGGCGTCATCCGGCGTCTGGAACGGCGCGCGGCGCAGGCGCCCGGTCTGATCGACCCCACCGTCAAGGCGCTCGATACCGCGCTCAACGCGCTGGACGAGACACGCGCCCAGCTCGAGGCGGCCTTGCGCGCTGCCGATTTCGACCCGGCCGAACTCGAGCGCATCGAGGAGCGGCTATTCGCGCTGCGCGCGGCGGGGCGCAAGTACAACGTCGCGGTCGACGATCTCGCGGAACTTGCGCGCAAATACAATGCCGACATCGCCCTGATCGGTGCTGGCGAGGACAGGCTCAAGGCGCTCGAAAGAGCGGCCGGGGAGGCTGACGCCGCCTATCGCAAGGCCGCCGATGCCTTGTCGAAAGCGCGCGGCAAGTCGGCATCTGCCCTCGACAAGGCGGTCAATGCCGAGCTCAAGCCGCTGAAGCTTGAGCGAGCAAAGTTCTCCACCCAGCTCGACACCGATCCGGCCGCCGCGGGGCCAAACGGGATTGATCGCGTGGAATTCTGGGTGCAGACCAACCCGGGGACGCGGCCTGGGCCGCTGATGAAGGTCGCCTCCGGCGGCGAGCTTGCACGCTTCCTGCTGGCGCTGAAAGTCGTACTGGCCGATCGTGGCTCGGCGCCGACTTCTGGTGTTCGACGAAATCGACACCGGCGTGGGCGGAGCGGTTGCCGATGCCATCGGCATGCGGCTTGCCAGGCTCGCGCGCGATGTCCAGGTGCTGGCGGTGACCCATGCACCCCAGGTGGCGGCGCGCGCCGACCACCACTACCTCATCACCAAAGATGCGCTGGAGAAGGGCAAGCGCGTTGCAACGCGCGTGACGGAACTGGCGGCGGACCGCCGGCGCGAGGAAGTCGCCCGCATGCTGGCCGGAGCCGAAATCACCAACGAGGCCCGTGCGGCTGCCGAACGGTTGATCAAGGCGGCGAGCTAGCCACAATCGTCATGCCCGGCACTCGGGTCCGGCCGGAGCCTGTCATCGGGCCGCGCTTTGGCGGACCCGTTGGGCCGGCCCGAGCACAGGCTCTTGTGCCGGGCATCCACGTCTTTAGATTTCAAGCAGTAAGACGTGGATGGCCGTGGAAGTCGAGTTTACTCGACTTCCACAGCTTATTATTCGAGCCGCAAGTCGGGTAAACCCGACTTGCGGGTGACAAGCCCGATGATGACGGGAAAAATGGCCGCCAAAATCCCGAGCAAAATTCCGGTTTCGGAACTCACCGCAAAACAGGCGAAGACCGAGCACGCACGCCTGACGACTGAAATTGCGCAGCACGACAAGCGTTATTATCAGGACGACCGGCCGAGCATCACCGATGCCGAATACGACGCGTTGCGGGCGCGCTACAACGCCATCGAGGAGCGCTTTCCCGATCTGCGCACGCTTAAATCGCTGTCGCTGAAGGTCGGCGCTGCGCCCAGCGGCAAGTTCAAAAAGGTCCGCCACGCGCTCCCGATGCTGTCACTCGACAACGCTTTCGCAGATCAGGACGTTGTCGACTTCGTTGCCCGCATCCGCCGCTTCCTGAAGCTCGATAGAAAGCGAGAAAATCGCCTTCAGCGCCGAACCAAAGATCGACGGCCTGTCGATGTCGCTGCGCTATGAGGGCGGCGAGCTGGTGACGGCCGCTACGCGTGGCGACGGCGCCGAGGGCGAAGACGTGACCGCCAATATCCGTACGCTCGAGGACGTGCCCAAAAAGCTCAAGGGCAGGAACGTGCCGAAGGTCTGCGAAGTGCGCGGCGAGGTCTACATGACCAAGCACGCCTTTCTCGAACTGAACGAGCGGCAGAAGGCGTCCGGCGGCCAGGTTTTCGCCAACCCGCGCAACTCGGCGGCGGGCTCGTTGCGCCAGAAGGATCCGGGGATCACCGCATCGCGGCCGCTCGGTTTCTTCGCTTATGCGTGGGGCGAAATGAGCGATATGCCGGCGGATACGCAAACCGGCATGATCAAATGGTTCGTGTCGTGCGGCTTCGAGACCAATCCGCTGACCAGGCTCTGCCGCTCGACCGACGAGCTGATCGACTTTCACCGGAAGACGAGGAAGGCCGCGCCAAACTCGACTACGAAATTGATGGCGTGGTCTACAAGGTTGACCGTATCGACTGGCAGGAGCGGCTCGGCTTCGTGTCGCGTACGCCGCGTTGGGGCGTCGCCCACAAATTTGCAGCCGAACGTGCGATCACCGTGATGCGCGATGTGCTGATCACGGTCGGGCGCACCGGCGTGCTCACGCCGACCGCACAGCTGGAACCTGTCGGTGTCGGCGGCGTGATGGTCTCGATGGCGACCTTGCACAATGAGGACTACATCAAGGGCGTCGGTGGCAAGGGGGAAACTCTCCGCGAAGGCCGCGACATCCGCATCGGCGATACCGTGATCGTCCAGCGCGCAGGCGATGTCATCCCGCAGATCGTCGATGTGGTGATCGACAAACGGCCGAAGACCGCCAAGCCCTACAAGTTTCCGAAGAAATGCCCGTGCCACCTGCACACCGACATTGTGCGCGAAGAGACCGCAACCGGCGAGGAGGGCGCCCGGGCCCGGTGCACTGGCGAATTCGCCTGTCCGTTCCAGAAGATCGAGCACTTGAAGTTGTTCTGCTCGCGGCGGGCCTTCGACATCGAGGGGCTCGGCGAAAAGCAGATCGAGCTGTTCTTCGAGAAGGAATGGATCAAGGAGCCGGCTGACATCTTCACCCTTCCTCAGCGCAACAAGAAGATCAGGCTCGAGGACGAGGAAGGCTTCGGCGAGACCTCTGTGCGCAACTTGTTCAGCGCGATCGACGCGCGGCGCAGGATTGCGCTTGACCGGTTCATCTATGCGCTCGGCATCCGACATGTCGGCGAAACCACGGCGCTGGCGCTCGCCCGCGGCTACGGCTCCTGGCAGGCATTCCATGATGCCTGTCTGAAGATCGCCAAGGGCGATATCGAGACCGCTGCTGACATGGATGCGCTCGATCAGATCGGCGATACGGTCATCGAGGCGGTGAAGGCCTATTTCGGGGAAAGCCACAACCGCGGCATCGTCGAGCGGCTGAAGAAGCAGGTCGAAGTTCTCGACGCTGAGAAGCCGAAAACGGACAGCGCGATTGCCGGCAAGACGGTGGTCTTCACCGGCTCGCTGGAAAAGATGACGCGCGAGGAGGCCAAAGCCCGGGCCGAGCGTTTGGGCGCCAAGGCCGCCGGCTCCGTCTCAAAAAAAACCGATTATGTCGTCGCCGGCCCGGGCGCGGGCTCGAAGCTCGCCGAGGCCAAGAAGCTTGGCGTTAAAGTCCTTACCGAAGACGAGTGGCTGACGCTGATCTCCCGGTAAGCAGTTTTTTCAGCATGTCGCTTTGGGAGGCAACGTCCGCTAGTGGATTTAACCGGTCGACGCAACACTTTCTCCGATACGCAAAGTTCGTGGCAGCGCGGGTCCAATAGAACGCCAATGATCTGCCGAGACAGTACTTTCCGAAAGGCGCCGACTTGTCGGGGTATTCGGGAGGTCATCCGAATAAAGCGGCGGGTCTGCAAAACGTGCGGCCACGTAAGACCTTAGGAGCCCCAGCCGCTAGTGTTGCGTCGACCGGTTGAACCGGCAACCCGAAGTGGACATTGCGGATTTCTGTGACGCGTGGACAACGTCAACTCGGCGCGCGCCTCCGTCTACAGCTCTGACTGGACGGCTTTGAGCAGCCGGAAGCGCATCGTGCTGTCGTTGCTGGTGAGTGCGATCACGAAGCGTACTCGCCCATGCTTGGCGGTGTCGGCATAGCCTGCCAGGGTGCGGACGCCGGAAAAGGTGCCGGTCTTGAAGCGGGCGCCCTCGCCGCGCCGTAGCAGGTTAGCATTGGGCTCGAAGAGGTGCAGCAACCGGGCAAGGCCGCGAGCCGTGAAGCGATTGCCGCGGCTGATGCCCGAACCTTCCTCGAGATGGATGGAGTCGGCGAGGCCGTGCTTGGCGAGCATCTCGTTCGCGACCTGGAGCGACTTCTTGAGGCTGACCGGCCCGCCCAGGCGATGCCCGCCGATCTCCAGGAAGACCTGGTTGGCGATGTAGTTGTTCGAACCAATGAGCAACTCGGCAAGGATCTTGGAAAGGGCGCGCGACTGGCGATGAACGTAGACGGGCTCCAGGACCTTGGGCACAGCTCCGGTCGAGATCTTGCCTTTGACGCTGCCGCCGGCCCGCTCGATGAATGCGGCGATTAGCTCGCCGGCATATTGCAGCCCCACCGCGGGCTCCTGGGTCAGGCTGATGCGACTGCGACCCTGGGGTCCCCGTGCCCGGAACTGGCTGATAGCGAGCGGCGTGATCGGGGTTTGCGGCTCTGCGGAGGAGACTGTCTTGCCCTTGCGCATGGCGTTAATCGTGTTGAAGTTCACCGCGAGCGCGGAGTTCAGCGCGTCGTAGGCCTCCTCGGTGTCCTCGATGCCCGGGATGCGGATGTCGGAGGGGTAGTAGCTCGCGTCGAGCACGATGCCGCTTAACGGCTTCTTGCCGATTGCGGCGACCAGCTCCGAGGCGAGCTGAGCCAGCTCTTCGGAGATCAGAAACGGATCGCCGCCCCCGCGAATATAGAGCACCCGGTTGCCGTCCAGATAGAAGCGGGTCTCGAAGCGATAGTCGCCGCCCAGGACCTCCATCGCCAGCCACGCAGTCACGATTTTGGTGACGGAGGCAGGGACGAAGGGAGTGTCAACGTTCTGAGCCACCAACTCGTTGCCCTGTTCGTCCATCACGAGCACTAGCCCCGACGGAGCGAGCGCCGCGACCTTTTCCTTGGCACCGGCCAGAGCTTGGGCGGGCAGTACGAGCAGGGCGCAGGCGAGGACGAGGTGGTGAGACCACATGACAACTCCAGCCCCTGCGCTCCAATTCGTTTTTACGTTGTATCTCCGTAGTTGGCTCAACATAGGACAGTCTCAGCGTCTGCCTTTGCGTGACCGTTTCCGCTTCTTTGCAGCCGGACGGCGTTTCCTCTGCTTCGACGGCACCGGATCGATCGGCTGCGTCGCTTTCTCGAGCCACTTGCGCGCCGGCGGATCGACCAGCGGACCGATGATCTCGTGTACACGCTCATGATAGCTGTCGAGCCAGGCGCGTTCCTTGTGCGTGAGCATGCCCGGCTCGATGAGCCGTCTGGTCGATCGGAGCGAGCGTCAGGGTCTCGAAGGCATTGAGCGGCTTTTCGGCACCCATCGGCTCGGGCGCACCGATCACCAGCACCAGGTTCTCGATTCGGATGCCATAGGCGGCGGTCTTGTAGTAGCCGGGCTCGTTCGACAGGATCATGCCGCGCCGGAGCGCGATGTTGCCGAGCTTTGAGATGCGTGCCGGGCCTTCGTGCACCGACAGATAGCTGCCGACACCATGGCCGGTGCCGTGATCGAAATCGAGGCCGGCCTGCCACAGCGCCGTGCGCGCCAGCGGGTCGAGCTGGGCGCCACTGGTGTTCTCGGGAAAGACCGCGGTGGCAATGGCGACATGGCCCTTGAGGACGCGGGTGAAGCGGTCGCGCATCTCCTCGCTCGGCTCGCCGACGATGACCGTGCGCGTGATATCGGTCGTTCCATCCTCGTATTGCGCACCGGAATCCACCAGCAGCAGCTGATTCTTGCCGATCCGCCGGTTGCTGGCCTTGGTCACGCGGTAATGAACGATGGCGCCGTTCGGCCCCGCGCCCGCGATGGTCGGGAAGGAGATGTCCTTGAGCGCGCCGGTGTCGCGGCGAAAGCTTTCGAGCGCCGCAACGACGTCGATTTCGGTGAGCTTGCCGTCCAAAGCCTCCTTGTCGAGCCAGGCCAGAAAGCGTGTCACGGCGGCACCATCGCGCCGGTGGGCGCTGCGGCTGCCGACGATCTCGGCGTGGTTCTTGATCGCCTTCAATAACGTGATCGGGTCTGCCCCGCGCTGCGGCTTGCCGCCGTGGCGCGAGAGAATCTGCGTAAAAGCATCCGCCGCGCTCGCCTGGTCGATGCGAATGGTCTTGCCTCCAAGCGTCTCGAGATCGCGTGCAAGCTCGTCCGGCGCCCGGACGTCGGCGAAGGCCTCGATCGCATGCCGCACGGCATTGTTGAGCTTGGCGCTATCCACATAGAGCACGGGCCTGCCGTCCTTCGGGATCGTCGCGAAGGCGAGTGCGAGAGGCGTATGGGCGACATCGGCGCCGCGGATGTTGAAAGCCCAGGCGACGTTCTGCGGGTCGGTCACCAGCAGCGTGTCGGCGCGCAGCTTCGCCAACTCGGCGCGCACGCGCTTGAGCTTGTCGGGCGCTGCCTCTCCCGCGAACCTGGAATCGCGCAGGCTGACCGCGCCGGCAGGTGCGGGCGGACGATCCTGCCACAGCGCGTCGATCGGATTGCTGTCGACGCCGACCAGCCCGCCTCCGGCGGCCGTGCACGCTTTCCTGAGCCTTTCGGCCTGCTCGCTGGTGTGCAGCCACGGATCGTAGCCGAGCCTGGCGCCGCTTTTGAGATTGTCCGTGATCCACTGATCGGGTGGCCGTTCCACCAGATGCTCGATCGAGAAAACTCGTCCATCGACCTGCGCGTCAGCCTGCAACGTGTAGCGGCCGTCGACGAACACGGCGGCGGCATCACGCAGCACCACCGCAGCGCCTGCCGAGCCGGTGAAGCCGGTCAGCCAGGCCAGGCGCTCCTCGCTCGCCGGCAGGTATTCGTTCTGCTGGCGGTCGGCGCGCGGCACGACAAATCCATCGAGCCCGCGCCGTTCGAGCTCCGCGCGCAACGCGGCGACGCGCGCGGCGCTCTGGGCGCGCGCGCTCGCATCCTCGAAAGTCTGGAAGCGGGCTTCAAACATGGAATGTCCGCACTCTAGCGTCCTACGCAAGCCGGGCAATGCAGGCATGCCGGCACCGCAGGAGGCGCATCACCACATCGATCCTGCCCGACAACCGGTTAAGCGGCGCCGAATCCATCCAAAGAATACGCGTTTGACCGGGTTTTGTGCATCGCACCAATCCGGTTTTGTGATGGCATCCATCGCGGTTTGTTATTGGTGAGTTCATGCTGTAATTACGGGGCTTCCATGCAGCGCCGTGCATACTAATCCGCGCGGGAAGGTTTATGTTGCAATGCAACAGACAGTCGAAGGCAGATGTGAGGGATTTGCTGACGCATCGTTTTTGAAAGGAGATTGCCATGGTTGCCATCACATATGGCGTTGCCGACGTTGCGGCCCCGAAAAACGCTGAGCGCGCGCGCGCCGCAAGGCCGCGTCAAAACATTATCGGCCGCTTCTTCACCGCGGTGATGGAAGCGCGCTTGCAGCAGGCGTACCGGGAAATCGGTAAGCGCGCGTACCTGTTCGACAAACGCGGCCCGCGCAACGTCCACTGAGTGGAACTAACAAATTGATCCGCGGCTGGTAATAGCAGCCGCTTTCACCGGCGAAACCGCCCCGGCGTCCTCCCCGCCCGGGGCGGTTTCGTTTTTCGATGCATCACCAATGTGACCCAGCCCTCCAGCGTGATGCGCTTCTCGAGCACGAGACCTTGCGCGCGGTAGGTTGCAATCACTGCGTTCGCATGATTTGGCAACAGGCCGGACAGCACGACCCGGGCATCGGGCGCGGTCAACTTGCCGAGGGGTACGGCCAGCCGCGTGAGCGCGCCCAGCAGAATATTGGCGAAGATCAGCTGATAGGGCGCAGCAGCCGCGATGATGCGCGCCGCCGTGCCGGATGCGCGCGCGAACGTGACCAGGGGCATTGCGTGATTGCAACGCGCATTTCCGCGCGCCGCCTCGACGGCGCGCACATCGATGTCGCTTGCCGTGATGCGGGCATGAAGAAGTCTTGCCGCGGCAATCGTCAGGATCCCGCTGCCGGTGCCGACATCAAGCACACGGCGGATATCCCGGCGCTTTGCGAGATCGGCCAGCGCCTGAAGGCAGCCGCGCGTCGTGCCGTGGTGGCCGGTGCCGAAGGCGAGCGCGGCCTCGATCTCGATGCCGATGTCGTTCGCGCGTAATTTTGCGCGATCGTGCGCGCCGTGCACGAAAAAACGGCCGACACGCACAGGCTTGAGATCGGCGAGGCTTTGCGCCACCCAGTCTCGCGCCGTGATCGGCTCAATGGTCAGCAGTCGCGACGCGGTCTCGCCCGCCGCGATCGCGACCAGACTGCGCAGGCTTGTCTCCTCGGGCGGTTGGCAAAAATGGATGGCCACCTGCCAGCCGCCGGCGCCGTCCTCAAAGGCCCCACAGGCCGTGTCCTCGGCGTCAAGGCTTTCCGCGAGAAATGCCGCCAATCGGCGTGCGGTCTGTTCGTCGCAGGCGAGCCTTGCGACCGTGGTGGGCGAATTCATGCGGAACAAGTTTGCCCTTCGCAATCCGGCGCGCAACGACTATCTAGGCGGCTGTGACCATCGAAATCCCCAATTCCGCCGATCTGGACGCCCTCGCTCTTGCCCGCCGCAGCGGTTGGCCTGAGGACCTGCGCGTCCTGGTCGCGCGCTATCCGCGCGAGCAGTGGGACGCCCATCCGAACCTTGGTGAGATGGCGCGTTTCTGGCTCTCGCGCCACGACATGTTTCGCGAGCTGTCGGTTGCGATCGAGCAGATCGCGGCACATTTCCGCGCCGGCAAGCTTCCACCGGAGGAGTTTGCGCGCCAGTTCGTGCCGCGGCTGCAGTTCATGCTCGACCAGCTCAACGCCCACCACCAGATCGAGGACCTGCATTATTTTCCGATCTTCCGCGCAGCCGACGGGCACCTGGCCCGCGGCTTCGACGTGCTGGAGGGCGATCACCACCACATCCATGCCGACATGGCGCGCACCGCCGAGACGGCGAACGCGCTGCTGCGCGCGTTGCAGGAGGGCGGGGACCCAATGCGCCGGTGCGGCGACAACTATGCCGACGCAAGCGGAACGTTGCTTAAAGGACTCGTCCGGCACCTCGACGACGAGGAGGATCTGATCGTGCCGTTGATCCTCGACCGCAGTGAGGAAAAGCTGGGCGTCGCGCATCACGGCTGAGGAGAGACCACCATGGCTGAGCAATCGGCAAAGCTGAAACGGACCCTTCTTCTCCGGCTGAAAGCGCCGACACCGGACGCAGCGAAGGTGCTTGGCTCGATGATGCAGAACACCGCCGCCATGTACCAGACCTTCGGCGATACGAAGGTACGGCTGTTGCGAAATGCGGACGACCCGACCCAGTTTCTTCAGATCATCGAATTTCAGGCCGATCAGGTGGTCGAGCGTAGCCGGCAGAAGATGGCGAGCGACCCAACAATGCAGAATTTTCTGCAGGCCTGGCGCGTGATGTTTCCCGGGGCGGCCGACGCCGAAGTCTACGAGGACGTCGGCGAGTAAGCTTAGACGAGTTTCGCAGAACCTCATCCGCTCATTCCCGCGTAAGCGGGAATCCAGCCTAAGACCTGATCGATCGAGTAAGCACCTCGAATTCGTCATGCCCGCGCATAGCCGTCCGAAGGACGGCATGCTTCGCACGCCTATGTCGCGGGCATCCACGTCTTAACGGCGCGGCTGTTCTAGGCGTGGATGGCCGGAACAAGTCCGGCCATGACGGCGGGAGTGTGTCGCAGGCGCAAAGACCGAAGCTTGACTCTAGGTCAACCTGGCTATCAGTGCCGCTTGAAGTACTGGATCTCGCGCTCGTGCTTCTGCGCCGCCCGTTTTGAGCTGAAGGTGCCGAGGTTACGGCGCTTACCGGTGCGCGGGTTCTTCTTGCGCGAATAGAGCCTGTATTTTCCGCCCGCAAGCTTGCGGATCACGCCGTCACCAGCCGTTCTGGTTGAAGAAGCCGCGGCCGTAGTAGCGGCGCTCGTAGTACGGATAGGGACGCTGCTGGTAGGAGTAGGAACGGGAATTGTACTGCGTTTCGCGCCCGCTGCGGACCTGATAGTTCCGCTGATACGGCGTGTCGTCCGGATCGGCGTTGTCCGTGCTGTAACTCCGCACGTAGGTCCTGCGCGGCTGGTCGCTATCGGCGTTGCGGGTCGATTCACGTGTGCTGTTGCTGCGATCACGGCTTGCGACAAGGTCGCTCGCCTTCGGGATTTCGCCGACGAGCCTCACGCGCGTGTTGAACACGCCTTCATCCTTGACCAGGGCAAAGAGCGTCGCTGCGTTCTCCGGCGCCAGGCGCACGCAACCGTGCGATGCCGGTCTGCCGAGATTGCGGGCCTCGGTCGTGCCGTGAATGGCATGGCCGATCTTGGTGAAAAAGATTGAGTTCGGCATCGGCGCGTCGTCCCACTCGCGCGAGTAATGATCTTTCTCCATACGGAACGGCTGGAAATCGCCCGACGGGGTGTCATAGCCACTACGGCCCGTCGACACCGGCCAGGTGTAACGGTCCTCGCCGTTGACGGTGACCGTCATCTTCTGTGCCGACTTGTCGATGATGATCATGACATTGGCGTGCGCGGCCTGGGCCAATGTGAATACTGCAATGATTGCCGCCAACGGGAACGCGAAACGATGGAGACGCATACGAAAACTCCAGCTTCAACCCCGACCATCGCAGCCTAGCACGCTCCCGCCCTCTGACTATGTGTTCACACAATAGTCATTTCATGCGGCGAGGGAGGCAAACGATACCGGATTGGATGCGAGCGCGCGCCGGTCATGTCGGCCCCGGCGTATTCGTTGCCGGGGCCAAACAGCGAAAAATCGCGGCTTATCGCATCGATATCTGCAGTCCGCTGAGATCGATCGACGCCGAGAATCCGACCTGGGTGCCGCGCACCTCGAGCACCACACCATTCGCATTCCGCAGCCGGGCAGTCGCCGCACCTCCTGCAATGGAAAGGCCGGCGCCCACTGCGGTGTATGTGCCTGCGATATCGCTGGCCCGGCGCAGGTTGCGCGCGCGGCCGACGAGGTCGGCGCTGCTGACGCCAATCATGCCGAGCCTGACGCCGCCAATGCTCAGCGGGTAGGTCTTGCCGCGGAAATGCAAGGTGCCGTTGCCGCCGCCGGCGCCGATGATGAATCCGGCGCTGGTAACGCGAAGCCGGACCGAGCCGCTGTCTGCTTGTGACGGTAAGGTCGCCACGACCAACATTGCCGCCGCTGCGACCACCGCTGCGGCACACTTAATTGCACGCGTAAAACCAAACATCATTGCCTCCTTGTTTGTTGCATTGAAAAGACACGACGAAATCGGAATTGAGAAAGCATCCTCGCTTGGCTCTAGTTGGTATATCCGGGCGGCACCTTCTTCCATAGATAGCCAGCGCGGCCTTTTTCGAACCCATAGGCGAAAAGCGCTTGCATGTAGCCTGGATCAAAAGGCCCCTTGTAAGGCACCGTGAAATCCTCGCCGATCGAAGCAAGATTGAAATCGACGCCATCGCGTCTGGCAAGTGTATACATACGATAGGTGTCGTTGATACCGCTGGACATGGTCATCGTCGACAGCGCCTCTTTGGCAATCGCGATGGTCCGCAGCTGCACACTTTCGTCCGGACGGAAGAAGCGGCCGTTGCGGACCACATAGGCGACCCGCTTGCGCGCCCGCAATTGTTGTTCGTCGATGCCAAAGCGGGTGGCAGCGCCTCGGATAGAGAACGAAGGCGGGTAGAAAAACACCTGCGCCACGGTGCCGCCGTCGACGTGCATTTCCTGGCGCTTCTGACCGTCGACCGTGACATCCAGCATGACGGGCGGAAACACGGCGGGGATGGAAGCCGACGCCAGCAGCACGTCGACGATGAGATCGCGGGCTTTCGGATTGTTGCTTGCGGCAATCGCCCCGATATTCCAGATGACGGGACGGCTCTGGTCGAGATTCGTCGTCAGAACGAACAGCAGCCGCCCCTTGCCGTATTCCTCGGCAATCTTGCGGACCATTTCTGTATCGACACTGCTCTCGATCAATCTGCGCAATGGTGCGTTGTCGACGAGGGAATCGGACGTAACAGCCGCAATTAACGTCGCACGTCTCTGAAAGATGTCGCCCGCGCTCGTTTCGGTATACATCCCGGCAAGCTTTTGGTCGTAAGCGCGGCCTAAAAATGCAAACGGAGCCGAAAGCGCTCCCGTGCTGACGCCGGTCACCATGTCGAACGCAGGCCGGTCGCCGCGCGTGCTCCATCCGACCAGAAGCCCGGCTCCGAATGCGCCGTCGTCGCCGCCGCCGGAAAGTGCGAGGAAATTGCGGGTGTGTGCTGGCCGCGCGCGGTTGCTGCGTTGATAGGCCTTTATTGCGACGTCGTAGATCCGGTTGGTGTCGCTCACGTAGAAGCGCGCGTCGGGAAGATCGAGAATGTCTATCTGCCGCGCTTCCGCATAGGTGACAGCCGGAAGGCGATCGAGTGTCGCACAGCCTGACATGGCGACGGCCGCAAGCAGGCCGGCAAGTAGACGGATGCCGGTGCGCAATCCTTGAAATGCACCCGAAATGCAGAAGTTCTTCTGAGGCATATTGCTACGCGCCCCGAAACGCGCCCACACGCTTATTTCGTGATCATAGGCCTTTTTGCCGCGGCTTCCTGACGTGCCGCAGGCGAGATCACGAAAGTCAGCCATACGTTCCATCCGTCCGGGCGGTTTTCCGCCGCGAATTCCTTGTAGCCTTTCAGGTTCAGATAGCCCTGAACGTCCTTGCTCATCGGTATTACATAGCCGATCTGCGGTCCGATGCCGGCAACCCGCGACTTGAAGCAGCCGACCCGATCGCCCGTCCCGCTGTCGCAGGAAAGTTGATTGTACCAGTAACCAACGAGCCCGAGTTGAAGCTGCTTGGTGACAAATTTCGAGGCACCCAGGTCCAGGTGCATGTCGATGCCGTTCTGGTAATCGGTGTGCACGTTCTCGAAATTGTAGGTGAAGCCGAGCGCAGCCGAG
This sequence comes from uncultured Alphaproteobacteria bacterium, assembly GCA_963736275.1. GTDB lineage: Bacteria > Pseudomonadota > Alphaproteobacteria > Rhizobiales > Xanthobacteraceae > Pseudolabrys. The sequence goes on along the minus strand of CAVTOP010000017.1, from coordinate 45,339 downwards.
AATTCGTATCCGGTTTGCGGATTGAAGTAAGTATAGGCGCCGCCGACATCGATCGCATTGTGGCCGATGCCGAGATTGGCGAGTCGCGTCGGATCGTAACGCCCGGTCGTCAGGTTGCCTGTGGCATAGACCAGGAAATTGTTGACGCCTTGATTCCAGCGAAGATTGAACTGCGGGACCAGATCGCCGAAGCCGGTGACCTCATCGGTTCTGCCGCCCGAGATTGTAAAAGGTATTGGACCAAGTGCGCCGGCGACCGTGGCGTCGACGGTGGCGCGGCTTCGTCCGTAGGGAACCACGAGAAGCACATTGGCCTGGCCGCCCAGCACGGGGGTTGCGAACGTGTAGCTGGGAATCGCCATGTAGAGATCGGCTCTGGCGTCAAGATTTGCATTCACACCGCCGGTGAAATTGGCGGTGATGTTGCCGCGACTGACCTGTCGTGCAAACGCGACGTTCCCACCCGCAGAGACCGAGGTGTGATAGTAGATGTTGGCGAATGAAAATCCCGGCTGTTGCGGCGTTGCCGCAAGACTTCCGAAAAATCCCGGTACCCAGAAGCTGACGCCGCCTTCATCCGCCCGTGCGGCGCTGGAAAAGCAGAGGCTCAGAAGCGCTGCCGCAACTCCGCCGGATCGCAAATATCTCTTCAAACGGGCTGATGAATTCTCCGCTACCAGGCCTGCAGAACCGATCTGCCTCATCGTTAGTCCCCCTTATTTGCTCCGCTCGAAATCTACACGAACGGCCCGTTGCAAGAACGCTTAAGATCTCCTTTTCCTCAAATTCGCCGCCCGCGCCGGCGACGCAGCCGGCAACGTCCTCCCTGTTGCGTTCAGGATTGCATCGATGAGGGTCGGGCCGTGCAGCGGCTTGGTGAGGAATGCCTTTGCACCCGACGCCGTGCTCCGCTCGCGCACGCCGGCATCGTCGAAAGCCGTAATGACAACTGTGGGAATCCTCTTGTTGATGCGATTGAGATACCGCTGCAGATCGAGCCCCGTGAACTCCGGCATATGCACATCGACGATCAGGCACTCGGGAATGTCGGTACGGATTGAAATCGATGAATTCCCGGGCCGAGCCGTAAGTCGTCGGCTCAAATGATGATGCGGACAACAGGCGCGCTAGCGCCGTGCGCACGGATGCCTCGTCGTCCACAATCGCGACCCGGATAGGGGCTTTTGACATACCGCTGTATTGTCATGCGAAACAGCTAGCCCCGTCGAGTTGCCCGAAGGGCCTACTGCGGGATACTGCCCGCCGGCGCGATTCCGGCCCGGTCCGCAAGGCGAACCAGCTCGGCCACGCTCCGTACCCCCAGCTTGGCCATCATGCGGCCGCGGTGCACCTTGATCGTTTTTTCTACAGTACCCAGGGTTGCAGCGATCTGCTTGTTAAGCCGCCCGGCGATCACATGCTCCAGGACTTCGCGCTCGCGGCGGGTAAGGGCGGCAAACCTCTCGTCGATCGATTTGCTTTCCTGCCGTTTTTGTCGCGACGCGGCATCGAGCTCAGCCGCCTGCACGACCGCCGAAAAGAGTGCGTCCCGCTTGACAGGTTTCGTCAGAAAATCGACGGCGCCGGCTTTCATCGCCCTGACGCTGGTGGAGACGTCACCGCGCCCGGTCAAAAAAATGATGGGCCGTTGGGAGCCCGATCGGGCCAGGGCCTCCTGCAGGCGCAGACCATCGAGCTCCGACATCACGAGGTCGATAATCGCGCAGCCGGGAACGGATGGATCATGAACGGAAAGAAATTTCTGCGGTGACGAGAAGGATTTGGTCTTGAACCCGCCCGCTTTTAAAAGCCGCGTAATCGACCGAAGCACGGCCGGATCGTCGTCGACCAGATAGGTAGTGAAGCCCGCGTCGCCCATCACTCACACACCTCACGGCGGCAAAGGTTACCTCAATCCAGCGGCGGTGGAAGCCGAAAAATCGCGGTCGCGCCTTCTCTCACATTATTTTGAAGCGAAAGCGTCCCGCCATGCAGCTTTACGATCGACGTGCAGATCGACAGGCCGAGGCCGAGACCTCGCTTCTTTGTCGTGAAAAACGGCTGAAAAACCTCCTGCTCCCGCGATGGAGGCAATCCGCTACCACGATCATAAATGTGCACCTCGACCCCGCCATCGTCGGTCGTTGTGGTGCTGATCGAAATGGTGCGTCGGGCTGGCGGGACATTTTCCGTCGCGTCCATCGCGTTCACCAAAAGATTGAGCAATGTTTGCTGCAATTGCACGGGGTCGCCATGCGTTGCCGGCAGATTGGCGGCATTATCGAAACTCACGGACATCCGGCGATCGATCAGCTCGCTGTGCAGGAGCCGCAAGGTCGAGGCAATGAGTTCGTTCATATCGATCGGTTCGTGTCTGACGTCGCCCTTTTTCAGCATGCCGCGGAGCCGGTAAATCACTTCTCCGGCGCGCTCGTCTTCCGCGATTATGTCATCAAGTATGTTGCCGATTTCTGACAGAGCTTTGTTGCCCTTTGCGAGCAGCATCTTTCCGGCCTGCGCGTTGGAAAGAATCGCGGTTAACGGCTGCGTCAGCTCATGCGCCAGTCCGCCGGAGAGTTCGCCGAGCATCGACACCCGCATCAGGTGCGCGATTTCCTGGCGCTGCACGTCGGCTTCGGCTTCGGCCAACTTGCGGGATGTCACATCGCCGAATGCGCCCGACATCGCCGCCGGCTTACCGTCGTCGCCGCGGACCGGCCGTGCTCGCACCGAGATCCACCGAATCTCCTCGCCGTCCTGCACGCGAAACTCGACGTCCAGTGGTGTCGCGCGAGATATGGCTGCTCCCAGTGCCGCGCTCGCTGTCGGCGAGTCGTTTGGATGAATCCGGCTCACCAGCGTATCAAGATTCGGGGGCTCGCCTGGAGACAGGCCGAACAGTGTCCGGCAGTAATCCGTCGCCCAGAACACGCCCGTCGCAAATTCGTACTGCCAAAGTCCCACGTTCGAGGCTGCTGCCGCGAATGATATCCGCTCCTCGCTCTCGCGCGTCGTTCGTTCCGCGCGCCGCGTTTCCTCGATAGCGGATCCAAGCAACAGGATCGGTGGCGACAGGCCGATCAGAAAAAGCTGCATGCCAAACACGTTTGCTTCGGGCGAGCCGATGTCGAACAGGCTTGGGCCGTTGAGCGTGCGCCATATCAGGGCGACGCTGATCACGAATACTGCCCCACTTGAACCCTTGGCGCCGAAGCGCACCGCAGCCCAGACGATGATCGGCAGAGGGAGATACAAAAGCAGCGGCAGATAGCCGCTCGCAATCGACGGCAAGTCTTCAAATGCAATGATGCAGGCCGCGATCAACAACGCCGCAATGATGGCGGCCTCCACGGCGCGTCCGGTCGGCGCGAGAGTCGGCCGCGTTGTGCGTTCCATGCAGATCATGGCGATGGGCCCGAGCGTCAGGCTGCCGAGCGCATTGGATGCGTACCAGCGCGCCCAATAGAGTCCGTAATCGTCCATAGACCCGCTGCCGAGAACCTGGACGAAGGCGCCGCCGAGCGCGCAAAAGGCCGGGCTCAGAAATGCGGTGATCAGAACGTAGATAATTGTCTTGCCGATGGTGCCAAACCAGGGAGGCCCGACCATCAGGCGTTGCACAGCAAAAGCATTGGCGATTGCAACCAGACAGTTCGTCACGAAGGCCACGACCAATTGCGGCATCGGCATGCCGACGCCGATCTCGGCGATCGTATGGGCGGGGAGGGTGGCCGCGATGTAAATCCACCACTGCCGTGGTGGCGTGATCAGGAGCGCGCAAAACAGAACAATGTTCGGCGGCCAGAATGGCGCAAAGATCCTGTCCGACAGCGTGCCGATCAGAAAGGCAATTTCAGCGCCGAGGTAGTACGCGATCGCAACGATAAAGACCTTGCGAATTGTGTTAGTGCCGCCGAAACGTGCGCTGCGCTTGAGAAGTGATCGCACTGAAATGTCAGACGCAATTTGATCCATCGTCCGTCCTTCGGCGGGGAGCGGTATTTATAGCATCCACCATTCGGCCAAGGGAGGCCGCGGCGATTTTACAAAAATACATGCCGGGTATTGGACCACGGTCCAATCGACACGATCGTTTATTGGGCAGAAACTCCCACGTTAAGACATCCATTGTGATGTCGGCCTCATGATGCGCGAGGCGGCAATCCCCCCACCTCCCCGTCCCCCTGCCGCCTCGCGCGTTTTGGTTCCCCGGGGGAACATTGGACCACGGTCCAACTCGATTGTAGCGTTGCCCCGCGTAGCATGACCGTATGAGCGAGCACGCGTGGACGGACGCCAAGCCGCGCTTTCGGGTTGCGGGCAATTTGGCTGAGACGCAGGACGTCAATACCACCGACATGATCCGGATTCCGGGCGGTACGTTCCGCATGGGCTCGGACAAGCACTATCCGGAGGAAGCACCGGTCCACCGCGTCACTGTCAGCGATTTCTGGATCGACCGCACGCCTGTCACCAACCGGCAGTTCCGGGAATTTGTACGAAGGCGACCGGACATGTGACGTTCGCGGAAATTCCGCCCGATCCGAAGGATTATCCCGGCGCGCTGCCCGATCATGCTGTTCGCGGGCTCGCTGGTGTTCACGCCGCCGAAGCATCCGGTCGATCTGCGCGACTGGAGCCAGTGGTGGACGTTTCTCAAAGGCGCGAACTGGCAACATCCTTACGGCCCCGACAGCAACATCAAGGGCCTCGACGAGCATCCGGTCGTGCACATCGCCTATTCGGATGCGTTTCTGTACGCGCGCTGGGCAGGCAAGGATCTGCCGACCGAAGCCGAGTGGGAATTCGCGGCGCGCGGTGGTCTCGAGGACACGGAATTCGCATGGGGCGATGAGTTCATGCCAAACAACCGTGCGATGGCGAACACATGGCACGGCGACTTTCCGCACCAGCGGCAAGCCCGGGTTCAGGCGCACGTCGCCGGTGACGGCGTTCCCGCCGAACGGCTATGGCGTTCACGACATGATCGGCAATGTCTGGGAATGGACCAGCGACTGGTTCTCGGCCAAGCATCAGGCCGACGCGCCGAAAGCGTGCTGCATTCCGGAAAATCCACGCGGCGGTCCGGAGAGCGCGAGTTACAATTCCTGCCAGCCGAACATCAGGATTCCGCGCAAAGTTTTAAAGGGCGGCTCGCATCTCTGCGCGCCGAACTATTGCCGCCGCTACCGTCCGGCCGCGCGCCACGCGCAACCGGTCGACACATCAACCAGTCATGTCGGCTTTCGGTGTGTCGTGCGGACACGCGCGGAATCTTGAAACAGATCGAATAATTCTACACAGGGTGAGCGAGGAGGGACGTCCCACTTCAAACGCGGCAGCAACGGAGGCGCTCATGTCAGGCACACTGATCAATCTCATCATTCAGCTCATCGCGGGCGCGATCGGCGGCAATGCGGCGGGTAACGCGCTCAAGAACTACGACCTCGGCACGCTCGGCAACTCGATCTCGGGTGCAATCGGCGGTGTTGCTGGCGGCACGGTCCTTTCATCGCTTATCCCGATGCTTGCGGGCGCGGGTGGCGGTCTGGATATTGGTGCGGTGCTCGGTCAGGCCGTGGGCGGCGGCGTTGCCGGCGCGATCCTTACGTTCATCGTCGGCCTCGTGAAGAACATGATGTCGGGTCAGCCGGCGCGGTGAGGCAAGCATTCGCGATCGACACGAACAGGACGGGCACATGACCGCATCCGGGAGACGTCGGTAAGCTATTCTTAGGAGAAAGAAATGACCAAGAAGATTGATGAAAAGAGCGCAACCGACGTCAGCCGGCGCAATATTCTGCTCGCCGGCACGACGATGGCTGCCGCCTCGGCGTTTGCCGCCAGTGCCCCAGTGCAAACGGCACAGGCGCAGCAGCAGCGACCCGCAGCTGCACCGTCCGGGCGTAAACCGAACATACTCGTCATCTGGGGGGACGACGTTGGCATTGCGAACATCAGTGCCTACTCAAACGGCCTGATGGGGTACGAGACGCCGAACATCGATCGCATCGGCCGCGAAGGCATCAAGATGCAGCACTACTACGGCGAGCAGTCATGCACCGCGGGCCGCGCCGCGTTCCTGACCGGCCAGCACGGCATTCGCACCGGGTTGACCAAAGTGGGCTTCCCCGGCGCCCCGATGGGCATGAGCCAGCTCGACCCCTCCGTTGGCGGCCTGCTCAAGAATCTCGGCTACGCCACCGGTCAGTTCGGCAAGAACCACGTCGGCGACCGCAACGAATCGCTACCGACCGTGAACGGCTTCGATGAATTCTTCGGCAACCTCTACCATCTCAACGCCGAGGAAGAGCCGGAGCTGCCGGACTATCCGAAGGATCCGGCCTACAAGGCCAAGTTCGGACCGCGCGGCGTTCTCAAGTGCAAGGCGACCGACCGGGATGATCCCACAGTCGATCCGCGCTTCGGCAAGATCGGCAAGCAGACCATCGAGGACACCGGGCCGCTCAACAAGAAGCGGATGGAGACGATCGACGACGAAACTTCGGCCGCAGCCATCGACTTCATGAAGCGGCAGCAAACGGCGGGCAAGCCGTTCTTCTGTTGGTTCAACGGAACGCGTATGCACCTGCGGACGCACGTCCGTGCCTCGCATCGTGGCCGCTACACGCACGGCGACAGTGAGTACATCGACGGCATGCTCGAGCACGACGATACCGTCGGGACACTGCTCAAGGCGCTCGACGACATGGGCGTCGCGAACGACACCGTCGTCATCTACAGCAGCGACAACGGACCTCACATGAACACCTGGCCGGACGGCGCCATGACCTGGTTCCGTTCCGAGAAAAACACCAACTGGGAGGGCGCCTTCCGCGTTCCGTGCCTTGTCCGTTGGCCCGCGGTGCTCAAGCCCGGGACAGTCACCAACGAGCTGATGAGCCACAACGACTGGATACCAACGCTCTGTGCTATTGCCGGCGAGCCCGACATCGTCAACAAGCTGCGCAGCGGCTACACGGCCAATGGCATCAGCTACAAAGTGCACCTCGACGGATATGATCAGTCGGAGTTCCTGCGCAACGTGAACGGCACTGCGGCGAACAACAATGGGACGAGAAGTGCTCGTAACACATTCTTTTATTGCGACGACGACGGCCTGCTCGTGGCCCTACGGCAGGGCGACTACAAGTACGTCTTCTCCGAACAGCGCAAGGAAGGCACGATGGGCGTGTGGGCCGAACCGTTCACGACGCTCCGTCTGCAGAAGATCTTCAATCTGATGCAGGACCCGTTCGAGCGTGCCGACATCACCTCCAATACCTTCTGGGACTGGCAGATCAACCACGTCGGAAGCGCCTACGGGATGATGGATGAAGTCTTCAGGTTCGTGGCCACATTCAAGGACTTCCCGCCACGCTCGTTCCCACCGAGCTTCAACCCCGCAAACGTCTTGGAAAGCACGCTCGACGACATGAAGACGAGAAAGATGCTGAAGGAAGGGTTGGATCCCGAGCAGGTTCGTGGCGCGCTAAACAGGATGATCCAGCAGCAGATGCAGCAGCGCGGCGTTCGCTGATCACGAGCCTTGGCTAGTCGCCGGCCGGCAGCTTGCCGGCCGGTTTGCTATTCGTGATGCCCCGTAGAAATATGCTGTGGCATGCTCGGTTGGTGCCCGGTAGCCCGATGATTGGACCAAGAGACATTGCATGAGCCTCACGAAGTTCGCCAAGCTCTACCGCGTCGATGATCCCGACAATTTCCGTATCAAGGATTGGGACCCCGGCGATACCAAGGGCCTCGACATCGAAAAGAAGGAGGCCAAGGACTTATTGGAGGAGGGCGTCAAGCGGCTGTCCGAGCTGCAGGAGCGGCTTTATGCGCAGGATCGGTGGGCAATATTGCTGATCTTCCAGGCCATGGATGCGGCCGGAAAGGACAGCGCGATCGAACACGTGATGAAAGGCGTAAATCCGCAAGGCTGCGAGGTGCATTCCTTCAAGCAGCCAAGCCAGGAGGACCTGGATCACGACTTCATGTGGCGCACCGCACGCCGTCTTCCCGAGCGCGGGCGGATCGGAATTTTCAACCGCTCATATTACGAAGAAGTTCTGGTGGTGCGCGTGCACCCGGAGATTCTCGCGAAAGAGAAGATGCCCGCCAAGCTTGTCACGAAGGATATCTGGAAGGAGCGCTTCAAGGATATCCGGGCCTTCGAGCGTTACCTTGCGCGCAACGGGACGCTGATCCTGAAATTCTTTCTGCACGTGTCGAAGGAGGAACAGAAACGGCGGTTTCTCGAGCGCATCGACGAGCCCGCGAAGAATTGGAAATTCGCGATGGGTGACGTCGCGGAGCGAAAGCTCTGGGACAAATACATGGCCGCCTACGAGGACATGATCCGCCATACCAGCCGGCCGGAAGCGCCCTGGCACGTCGTGCCTGCCGACAACAAGTGGTTCACGCGCCTCGTCGTCGCCGCCGAAGTGGTGGAGGCGCTGGGCAGGCTTGAGCTCAAATATCCCAAGGTGACCGGGGCCGCGCACCGCGATTTGGAAAAAGCCCGGCAGATATTGCGAAAAGAGCGCTGACCGGCTCTCGCCCGGACTTGCCCCTTGGTCCAACTCGATCCCGGCGCATGTCTGCGCTTAATCTCGCCATATGAAAATTCGCCGGAGTCGCAGAAATAACGGAGACAGTCATGGATCACGCCGTGGCCTTTGAAACCGCCGGTCGCGTTCACCCGCCGCAAGGCCGCAAGAACTCGTCGGTGATCAAGCGTTCGGTCATACGCAACGGGCACAAGTCGAGCATTTCGCTTGAAGATCAGTTCTGGGACGCGCTGCGCGAGATTGCCGACGACAAGCACGTGGCGATCTCGACGCTGGTGGCGACGATCGATCACAGCCGCACAACGAGCAATCTGTCGTCTGCCATCCGCGTCTTCGTGCTCGATCATTTCAGGCGCAGTGATCGAGCCCGTAAAGAATTCGGAGTCCTCTGCCTCGACCGCAACCCCGCCAAAGACCCGCTTGCGATGACTTTGCCGGTCAGTCGCCGCACGATTTTTGCGGCAGTCTTTGCGGTTGCCCTCGCTGGCGGCGCCTTTGCGCAAACGTCCGACCCGTTGCCCTCCTGGAACGACGGCGCGGCGAAGAAAACCATCACGGATTTCGTCGCCCGCGTGACGACGCAGGGTTCTGCGGACTTCGTGCCGCCCGAGGAGCGCATCGCGACGTTCGATAATGACGGCACGCTGTGATGCGAGCAGCCGGTCTATTTCCAGGTCGCCTTTGCTTTCGACCGCCTCAAGGCGATGGCGCCGCAGCATCCGGAATGGAAAACGAAGCAACCGTTCAAGGCCGTGCTGGACCACGACATCAAAGCCCTGGCGGCGAGCGGCGAAAAAGGTCTGCTTGAGATCATAGCGGCGACCCACACCGGCATGACGGTCGATCATTTCTCAAAAATCGTGCTGCGAGTGGACGACAACCGCGCGCCATCCGCGCTTCAAGCGGCCTTATATCGAGACTCATCTACCAGCCGATGCTCGAGCTACTGGGATACCTTCGTGCCAATGGCTTCAAGACCTTCATCGTGTCCGGCGGCGGCATCGAGTTCATGCGCCCGTGGACCGAGAAGGTTTATGGCATTCCGCCGGAGCAGGTCGTCGGCTCTTCCGGTGTCACAAAATTCGAGATCAAGCCCGACGGACGCGCTTCGCTGCTCAAGCTGCCGAAGGTCGAGTTTGTCGATGACGGTCCGGGCAAGCCGGTCGGGCATCAATCGCTTCATCGGGGGTCATCCAATTTTTGCTTTCGGCAATTCGGACGGCGACCTGCAGATGCTGCAGTGGACGGCCGCGTGGCACGGGCGCCCGTTTTATGGGCATCGTCCATCACACCGACGTCGAGCGTGAATACGCCTATGACCGGAAATCGCACATCGGCAAGCTCGACAAGGCGCTCGACGAGGCCAGCAAACGCAACTGGACCGTCGTCGACATGAAGGCCGACTGGAAGCAGATCTTTCCGTCTCCTTAGCCATTCTCCGCTCATTCCCGCGCATAGCCGTCCGAAGGACGGCGTGCTTTCGCACGCCTATCGGGGATCCAGTGCTTTTGGTTCTGGGTCCCCGCTTTCGCGGGGACGAGCGGGGAGTGAATCGAGTTAGTTCGACAGGGTCAAACTTTAGCCCCCGATGGCGGCTATTGGACTTCGGTCCAACTCGATCAATCACGGCTCTTTTTCTAGCCTTGACCTAGGTCAAGGCGCCGCGAGCAGACTAAGATTACATTGAGCTCGCTCGACGATGGGCGAACCGAGGGAGTGACCATGTCGAAATTCCTCGCGCAATCACTGGCATTCATCCTGTTTGTTGCCGTTGCCCCTGTGGCAAGCGCGCAGACCCAGCCGGGTCCCGCACCGGCGAGCGCTCCAGCACGGATAACTTCTGCTCAGCCCGGAGAAATCGATGCGCTCCTCTCGCCGGTCGCGCTTTATCCGGACACGCTGCTGTCCCAGGTGCTGATGGCAGCAACCTATCCACTCGAGGTCGTCCAGGCGAGCCGATGGGCGAAGGAAAACAAGGGTCTCAAGGACGATGCGCTGAAGGCTGCCGCCGAGAAACAAGGGTGGGATGAAAGCGTGACCTCGCTCGTCGCGACCCCGTCAGTGCTCGACATGATGAGCGACAAGCTCGACTGGACCCAAAAGCTCGGCGACGCCATGCTCGCGCAGCAGACCGATGTGATGGATGGCGTTCAGCGGCTGCGCGCAAAAGCCGACGCGAACAACAAGCTGCAGACCACAAAGCAGCAGAAAGTCACTAAGAAAAGTGAAGGCAGCAAGCAGGTGATCGTGATCGAGCCGAGCGATCCGCAAACCATGTACGTGCCTTACTACGATCCGGCAGTGGTTTATGGCGCGTGGAGTTACCCGGCGTATCCGCCTTACTACTGGGGCGCCAGCTACTGGCCGTATGGCGGCGCAGTTTTGGGCGCGGGTCTGGCATTCGGCGCGGGCTATGCGATCGGGCGCTGGGCCGGCGGCGGAGGTTATTGGGGCGGTAACGCCAACATCAACTGGAACAACAATAACATCAACATCAATCGGCCAGGCGGCGGCGGTGGCAACTGGAATCATAACGTCGATCACCGGCATGGCGTCCGTTACAACAACAAAGGCGTCGCCGACAGAATGAACAAGGGCAACAACATCCGCGGCGGTGCAGGTAACCGCACGGACTTCCGCGGTCACAACGGCCAGGCCGCGTTGCGGCCGGGCGGCGCCGGCGACCGCCCAGGTGCCGGCAATCGTCCCGGTGCGGGTGGTGGCGGCGTGCAACGTCCCGGCGGCGGCGACCGTCCGGGTGCCGGCAATCGGCCCGGTGGCGGCGGTGGCGGTCAAAAAGCTGCAACGCGTCCGGCTGGCGGCGGACAAAAAGGTGCATCCCGTCCTGGCGGTGGCGGCCACAATGCCTTCGCCGGCAGCGGCGGTGGCGGCCGCAGCGCGATGGCCTCGGCATCACGCGGTCATGCAAGCATGGGCGCGCGTGGCGGCGGCGGTGGTGGCGCGCGCATGGGCGGTGGCGGTGGCGGCCGCGGCGGTGGCGGCGGTGGTGGCCGTGGCGGTGGGGGCGGCGGACGTCGCTCGGACATCGCGCTCAAGCATGACGTCACCTTGCTCGGCCATCTCGACAACGGACTCGGCTACTATCGCTTCAGCTACAACGGCAGCGACAAGGCCTATGTCGGCGTGATGGCGCAGGAGGTGCAGGTCGTTGCGCCCGATGCCGTCATCCGCGGTCACGACGGCTACCTGCGCGTCTTCTACGACAAGCTCGGGCTGCAATTCCAAACCTACGACCAGTGGCTCGCCACGGGGGCGCGGATTCCGTCCGCTGCTCCGCAACCGCATTGACAGGTGAACGGCCATGATCAAATCACAGCACGTTCGTCTCTTGAGCAAGATCACCATCCTGGTCGGCGCGGCGACGCTGATCCTCGCGCTGTCCTCGCTGGCGCAGGCGCAGCAGCGTTTCAGCACGCCGCAGGAGGCCGTTAACGCGCTCATCAACGCGGCACGCAGCGGCGACCGCAGGTCGGTGCTTACGATCCTCGGCCCCGGATCGCAGGAAATCGTGTCATCCGGCGATCCGGTGGAGGACGAGAACATAAAAAAGGAATTCCTGGCGGCCTATGACGCCGGGCATCGCATTGTCTCCGAGCCCGGCAAGCCTGCCACGCTGGTGATGGGCCCCGACAACTGGCCGTTCCCGATTCCGATGGCGCAAAAGGACGGCCAATGGGCCTTCGATACCGTTGCCGGCCGTGAGGAAATCCTGGCGCGCCGCATCGGCCGCAACGAGCTCGCGACCCTGAAAGCCATGCTCGCCTACTGGGACGCGCAGAACGAATTTGCGGACATGAACAAGGACAAGAGCGGCCAGGCGGTCTATGCGCAACGGATCGTCAGCTCGCCCGGCAAGAAGGACGGGCTCTATTGGCCGACGAGCGGAAACGAAAAGCCAAGCCCGCTCGGTGATGCGGTCGCGGCGGCGACGCAACGCGGCTATCGCCCGGGCGCCGGCGAGCCTTTCAACGGCTATCGCTTCAAGCTCCTGACACGCCAGGGCCCGACCGCGCCCGGCGGCGCCGTGGACTATGTCGTCAACGGCAACATGATCGGCGGTTTCGGGCTTGTCGCCTATCCGGCGGAATACGGCAACTCCGGCATCATGACCTTCATCATCAACAATGACGGCGACATCTATCAAAAGGATCTCGGCGACCGCACGGCGCGAACAGCCTCGCGCATGACGTCGTTCAGCCCCGATCACACCTGGAAGAAGGTGGTCGACACCGAGAAATAACAGGCGCGAGCTCTTCTTCAGCGGACCCTGACGGCGAGGGCGCCGCTTCACGGGCGTTGTAAAGAAGGGAGAACGTCACGAGCCATGGAAACGATCTGGCGCTGAGATAACAGAGCACAACAATGATCGATATCTTCGCCTGGATCGTCCTTCTCATTCTCGTGGCAAGCGGGATCGCGATATTCTTCATCGCCGGTTCGCTGCCTGGACACATCGCCAAAAGCCGCGGCCATCCGTGGGCGCAGGCCGTCACCGTCGCAGGCTGGGTGACGCTGATCTGTGGGTTTGCGCTGTGGCCGGTGGCCCTGATCTGGGCCTATGTCGACATTCCGGCGCGCAAGGGGGAGGCGGCACGATGATTGTCGCCATCCTGAACGTCTATCTCGTCATCCTCTTTATCCTGGTGAAGACCAAGATCGTCCCCTTCAACCTGTTCTGGAAGTGCTCGCCGCTCATTGTTCTTCTGTTGCTGATGTTTGGGCTCTTTATTCCGATGGGGTGGGGCGCTCCGCAGGGTGTGGCGCTGGTGGTGCGCAATTCGGTGCAGATCGTTCCCAACGTGGCGGGGGAGGTGACGGAGGTCCCGGTCGAGCCCAACAAGCCGCTCAAGGCGGGCGACGTGTTGTTCAAGATCGATCCAATCCCTTACCAGGCGCAGGTCGATGCCATCGGCGCGCAAGTCAAGTTCGAGGAATTGCGGCTCTCCCAGATGACGCAATTGCAACTCAGCGACGCCGGCCGCGCCTTTGATGTCGAGCAGCGCCAGGCCGATGTCGACAAGCTCAAGGGACAGCTTCTTGGCGCAAAATACAACCTCGACCAGACCGTCGTGCGTGCTCCAGCCGACGGTTACGTCACCAATGTCGGACTTATGAAGGGCGCGCGCGTTGCGAGCCTGCCGCTCTCGCCCGTGATGGCCTTCATCGACACGTCCGAGACGGTCGTCGGGGTCGAGATCCCGCAGATCTATACCCGCTACATCCGGCCCGGCCAGGAGGTTGAGGTGACGTTCAAGCTATTCCCCGGCCAGGTCTTCAACGGCAAGGTCGACGCCGTCTTGCAGGCGACGTCGACAGGCCAGGTTCTCGCTTCGGGTACGGCCGTGACGCCGAGGCAAGTCACGGCGGCGCCATTTGTCGTTCGCGTCAAGCTCGACGACCCCAAGCTCGCCGCCAGCCTGCCGGCCGGCACCGCCGGCGCCGCGGCGATCTACACCGACCACATCAAGCCGAGCCATATCATCCGCAAAGTGATCCTGCGGCAGATCGCGATCGTGAACTACGTCAACCCGTTTTGACGGGAACGTATGCAGCAAAGCGGACATTGCCCGGCAGCAATGTCCGCCAATGCCTGATGTTCGTGAAACGACGCTCTAAGCGCGAGGACAGCCACTCAGCCGTCCCCTCGCGCCACTGGATCGTGCGCCAAGCGCGCTTTGGCAAGCCGAGAGCCAATTGCTTGACCGAGACCGGTCGATGCTTGTCGTCCCGGCGGATGAGCTTCGGTGGACGCCCCCGGCCCGACCATTTTCTGGGCGGCAACGGCCCCGTGCCCGATGTCCACACAGAGGTGTTCGGCAGGATGCCAGCCACATAGCGCAATCCGAGCGCACTGACTCCGGTGCGCAGGTCGGTGTTGCAGCCATAGCCCGCGTCCATCAGCACCACGCCGAGAGGAAGGCCGGCCTTGCAGGCGGCCGCGATCTGCTCCAGCGCGATCTCGGGCTTGGTCTTGAAGCGGACATCCTCAGGCACGCCCGTCTTGCGCCGCCGGTTGCTGTCCTGCGACCAGTCTTCCGGCAGATACAGACGGTAGGCCACCGGCAGGCTCGTGTAGCGATTGGCAAGCGACAGCGACACCGCCACCTGGCAGTTGTCTTGGCTTTACACCTTTTCCCCTTCCAGCCAGGCATCGACGTCTTTTCTGACTTGATCTTTTGCGATGCCGTAGCGTTCCTGGATCACTCCCTCGAGCTGATCGCGCTGCCCGTTGATCGTGTCCAGGTCGTCGTCGGTGAGATCACCCCACTTCTCTTTGACCTTGCCTTTGAACTGTTTCCAGTTTCCCTCGACGCGATTCCAATCCATGGCTCATCTCCTGTGTTGTTTGACGCGCCGCCTTTTGGTGCGTTGGCATATGCCAAACAATTCGGTTGAACCGCGGTCGTTCCCTGCAGGCCGGGGGAACAAGGAACAAAAAGACAATTCGCCGCTTGTCTATGATCACAAAGGACCGTCAATCATGGTGAAAGCTTCAGCCGCGAAGCCGGCGAGAAATCGTGTCGACATATCCAGCGAGGATATGACGCGTCACTGGTGCAAGCGTCTGAAAAAGTCGCGCCTTGAGATCGAAGCCGCGATTGCCAAAGTCGGCGACAACGCTCAAACAGTCATCAAGGAACTGGACGCAAACCAGAGGTAACAGGTGCCGACTTCGCTTGTCGCTTCATGGCTGCCGGTGGCGTAACGACGCGCGACGGGGCCGCAAGAACGCGTACGTTATCGCGATTGTTTCCGGTGGAGGTTGATCGGCTTGGTGTTGAGCGCGGCACCGAAAAGTTGACGGAGAATGTCGGTACCAAATCCGTCCGTGCAGGTCGGATCGGTACAAAAAGGATGGCCGCTGGGGGTCAGCATCAAGTGCGTGCCGCATGCGGCGCAGATGGGCGCCAGGGGTGGACTATCGACATCAATCATCGGGACGTTTCCATTGTGTCCCACGCTTCACCGAATGGCGCGGCGTCAGGACCGTCATCGTTGGACGGCTGTATCTACGGGAAGTTCGAGACGCGCGTCCTGTTGTGCGGCGCCAAAGATTTGCTTTCAGCGGCCAGTTGTTCGCACGAGAGTAACCTGCCACCGCATTCCGTAACGGACCGAAAGCCAAACCGCCTCTTGACTTTATTCCTATAGGATAGTAGTCACATCAGGTCCGGCTCAATCGAGGGGCGTCATCTAGAGGCGTCTGATGATGGAGCCGGATGCGGCGCCCGCGGGCGGGAGACGAACGCTCCTCCCAAGCACCCGGGCGGCGCCGGGGCTCCGCCCGGTGGCCAATAGGAGCCGCCTGCCAGGAGCTGGCTGACGCAGAGTACCGCCGGCAGCCTGCCGCAAGCGCCTGACGCTCAATGGCTACTCACAAGGGGCCGGCGAACGTGGGGAAGGAGCGGCAAGCCAAAGGCGCGAAAACGCAAAGCGCGGCCCGGCGCAGCAGTTCCGCTTCCGACATTGGGCGAAGCGGAAGAAGACGGCCGCAAATGAGCCCGGACATAAGACTGTCCGGGTGGCGCGCCGGGAGGCGCTTCCGCATCTTCGCAAGGAGATGCGGATATTGAACCGATTACGGCAGCGCCCCCTGGCGCGCCATCCCCTCGCATCCGGAGGGGAGAGAGACAAAGGGAAGACGGGCCTGCCCGGGGCCTCGACAAAGAATACGGGCGATGGCGCTTGCTCCAAGCGACATCGGCTGTTTGAAAAGTGAATCGGAAATTTTGCGATCGGCAGTTTCGGTTGGACCTCGGTCCAATCGACGCCGGCGCGCCAAATATCCCAGCATGATGTAGAGTCCTGCGCTATGCGTAGCGGCGAAACCTGGCGTTGAAGAATTCGCTCAAGAATCCAGCGCAGGCGTCGAGCAGATAGCGGAGAAGGATGATGAGGTGGGGGGTTCTTGCGGCACTCGCGATTTGCGGTGTGATGGGCGGCGCATATGGGCAATCGCCCGTTGGCCGCGTCATTCCCGTCACGGCCGACAATTTCAACCGCGCCGAGACCGACATGTATTTCGCGATGTTCGCCAAGCGGGGCGCGCTCGGAAAGTTCATCCACCTCCGCGAGTTGCCGCTCGAAGGCACCGGTGTGCGTCCCAATCGTGATACGCTCTATTCCGAGGCGGTGTTCGATCTCGACGCCGGGCCGGTGCGGATTACCTTGCCGAAAGCAGGCAATCGCTTCATGTCGATGATGGTGGTCAACGAAGACCACTATGTGTACGAAGTCGATTACACACCCGGAAATTACAATTTCACCAGAGCCGAAGTCGGGACGCGCTACGTTTTCATGGCGATGCGGATTCTTGTCGACCCTGCCAATCCGAAAGACATGAAAGATGCGCACGCATTGCAGGATGCGGTCATTGTCAGGCAAAAGAGTGCCGGGCGCTTCGAGACGCCGAACTGGGATCCGGTCAGCCAGAAGAAGGTGCGCGATTCGCTGCTGGCGCTGAATTCGGGCCTCCCTGACCTGCGAAGGGCTTTCGGTGCGCGGTTTCAGGTTGATCAGGTGAGGCACCTGATCGCAACGGCCGCCGCTTGGGGAGGAAATCCGGACAAGGATGCGCTCTACCTCAATGTCACGCCGGACAGGAACGACGGCAAAACGATCTACAGATTGAGTGTTCCGGCAAAGGTGCCGGTCAACGCGTTCTGGTCGGTCATCGTCTATGACGCCGAAGGCCACCTGAAAAAGAATCAGTACAACGCGTATTCGCTCAACAGCATCACTGCTAAGAAAAGTGCGGATGGATCAGCCGCAATCCAATTCGGCGGTTGCGACGGCAAAATTCCGAACTGTATTCCGACGATGCAGGGCTGGAATTACATGGTGCGGCTCTATCGTCCACGTGACGAAATCCTGAGCGGCAAATGGAAATTCCCGGAGGCAAAGGCCGTGAATTGAGTATGCTCAGCGTGCAGAAGGGGAGGACCATGAAGCAAGTCATTCTCGCGGCGCTTTCGGCCTTCGCCATTGTTATGCCGGCGAACGCGCAACCCGCACGTCTTGCCGACCGTGACATCGTCGAAGCCTACGAATACCTGCTCGGCCGCCTGCTGGTGCTCCGCCAGGAAAACCTCGATTTCAAGGAAGGCTTCAAGTGGAACGAGATCATCCACCGCGCTCCCGGCGGTGTCGACTGGGCAAATCCCAACCTCGACGTCGTCTATAGCGAGGCCTGGATCGCGCTCGACGAGAAGAGCTGCACCCTCATCGAACTTCCCGAGATCAAGGGCCGTTATTTCACCGTGCAGGCGCTCAACGGCTGGGGTGAAGTGACCGCCAACATCAACGAACGGAATTTCCCCAAGCATCCGTCGGGAAAATTCGCCTTTTGTCTCAAGAAGACGGTCGCCGTCCTGCCGAAGGGCACGCAACGCGTCAACCTGCCAAACCCGAAGTCGCGCATCCTGATGCGGATCGAGCTCGGCGCCCATCCCGAGAATGCAATCGCCCTGCAGAAGAAGGTGACGATGAAGGCGACCGGCAAGCCGGTCATCGATGAAGCCGTCGTGAAACCGAGTTTCACCAACAGCGCGCTTCCCGGCGTCGAAGCCTTCGACAAGACCGAGGCGATCCTTGCAAGTGAGGCCGACATCAATCCCGGCATGATCGACGTGCGCGAGAAGGCGAGCGCGATCGCCAAAGCCGCGGTGGACCGGACGCAACGCGCGCGCATCGACGAGGTGATTCGTAAGCAGGCCATTCCCGCGTTTCACGGCGAGATCCTGAAAATGGGTAAGGCGGAGAATGGATGGATGCGACCGCGCGTGATCGGTAATTACCGCACCGACTATGCGATGCGCACCATCACGAATTATGCCGGGATATGGGCCAACAACAGCAAGGAAGTCGTCTATTTCGCCGGGCAGGGGCTCGACGGCAGCCAGAGCTATACGCAGACCTTCCCGAAAGATGCGCTGCCGCGAACGAAGACGCGTTATTTCTGGTCGGTGATCGTGGTCGATGCCGTCGACTACAAGGTCATCCCGAATGCTCTCAACCGGGTCCTGCTCAACAAGCAGTCGGCATTGCAATTCGACGACGACGGCTCGCTCACGCTTGCGTTTGCACCGAAACAGCCCGAGGGCGTTCCGGAGTCGAACTGGCTGCCGACGCCGCAGGGCAAGAAATACAACATGACCTACCGCTTTTATGGCCCGACCAAGGATGTCACGGACGGAAAGTATTTTCCGCCGCCGCTGGTGCGCATCAGCCAGACGCGGACCGAGCAGCTGATCCAAAACCTGAAAAATCAGCAGCTGATCCAAAAGCTGAAGAAGTCGAAGCAGTAGCAAACGCGCAGGCGGTGTCGGGACACCGCCTGCGTCTGGCAAGCAGCTCCGTACATTCCTCGCCGATTTTGGTTTTCGCAAAAACGCGACGTGCGTCGTCATTGTTCTGAACAAATGTTCATCGGAAATCTTCGTCGCGCGAGCGAACAAAAGTTTATTGGGCGAATTGAATTGACGATTTGTCGCAGCAGGACAAAAATTCGCTATGGGTTGTCGTCGCAATCCATGAATTTCAACGTTACCAAATAATGGGAGGAAATAATGAAGCGCATTCTTCTTGCAGCGCTGATTACGGCATTTGCCGCCGGCTCTGCGTTCGCGCAGTCCTGCGAAACCAAGGCCATGGGTAAAGACGGCAAGGCGCTGGCCGGCGCCGCGAAATCCAGTTTTGTCAAGAAGTGCAAGCACGACGCCTGCGAAGGCAAGGCCGTCAGCAAGGACGGCAAGCCGCTCGCCGGCGCCGCGAAGAACAGCTTCATGGCCAAGTGCGAGAAGGAAGCCTAATCACTTCAACATCGGGAGTTGAGGATGCGTACCATCGCTGTCATCGGCGCCGCCTTTATCGGCGCAACGCTTCTGTCTTTTCCGTCTATAGCTCAGCAAAAAACGGTCAAGGCGTGCACTGAAGAATGGCGGGCTAACAAGGCCGCCAATGAAGCGAAGGGGGTAACGCTCAAGTCCTACGTGACGCAGTGCCGCGCGGGAGGCGCGGCACAGACCCAATCCGCTCCGCCACCGGCGTCGCAGAAAACGACGACGGCGGCGCCTGCGGCGACCGGCCAGAAGACCGTCAAGGCCTGTAGCGACGAATGGCGGGCGAACAAGGACGCTAACCAGGCCAAGGGCGTAACGCTCAAGGCCTTCGTGGCGGATTGCCGAGCCGGCAAGGCAACGACGGCGCAGCCGACGTTGTTCCCCACGCAGCCGCAACAGACGCGGACGACGACAGCGCCGCCGCCAGCTGCGCAACCGCCGCAACAGGCGCCAAGGACGACAACCGGGGCTGCGCCGCCTGCGGCGACGGCTCCAACCGCTGCAAATCAGTACGCGACGGAAGGGCAGGCCAAGTTCCGCTGCGTGGGCGGAACGGTTGTGTGGGCCAATCTCGATTCAAAGATCTATCACTTCACCGGCAACAAGACCTATGGCCAGACCAAAGCGGGTGCGTATATGTGCGAGCGCGATGCCCAGAGCCAGGGCATGCGCGCCGCGAAGAACGAGAAGCATCCCTGACGTTAAACGACGCTCCGCGGCGCCGATCACATGATCGGTTTGCCGCGGGCGTCGATCGCTTTCTCGATCCTGATCAGCGCACCGATGCCGGCCTCGGCGCCGGCGTGAGTTTGCTCGCGCGGCAACAGCTTCGCGAAGATGGCCTCCCGCACGGGCCCGGTCTCGTGCAAGTCGACCGAGCCGAAGAAACGCAGGAAGCCCGACTCCAGGATGCCATCGCGCTGCGCTTTGAAGTTGGCGTACATCACGCAGATGCGCTTGTCGTGACCAAGGTTTTCCAGCACGGCGCGCTTGCTGCGCTCCCACCAGGCGAGATGCTGGTCGTCAAACACGATCATGCTGCCCTTCGGCGTGATGTTCGGTCCCTGCGGCCCATTGGTCGCGACCAGGCACGGATAGCCGTCATCCCAGGCGTTGCGGATGAGCGTCTTGATGGTGTCGGAGAGCATGGCGTCACCTGAGGATTCGGCGCGGATTTGGGAGGTCGCGCGGCATCATCGACTTTATCCCGGATAGAGCGCACAATGACAACGACCGAAACGCCAGATCAAAGCGGCCGGACCTCCAATCCAACTCAGTGACCGGACCCCATCCGGGATCCGTTGCCCACGCACCGAACCTAGATCGGGCGAAAGGAAAACTCATGAATTTGCCACCCATGCTGCAGGGCGAGCAGTTGACGCGTCTATTGCAGGGTGCCGTCGTTGGCGCCGTTGTCACGATCGCTATCGGCTTTGGCTGGGGCGGCTGGCAGCTGCACAGCAAGTCGGAAAAGCTGGCGCAGCAGCGCGCCGATGAAGCGATGGTCGCAGCGCTGGCGCCGATCTGCGTCGACAAGTTTCAAAATGCGACCGACGCCAAGGTCACTATGGCCGCACTGAACGCCACCAACGACTGGAATCGGGACGCCTTCATCGAAAAAGGCGGCTGGGCAACATTCCCCGGCAGCACGCCCAGTCGCATGGTGGCCGACGCCTGCGCCAAGATGCTCAGCGAGCGGAAATAGAGGCGACCCGCCTTAACGGCCGGCTGGCGGCGTCAGTGCTTGCGCGCGTCGACGCGGAAGCCAATGATGGTCTGTTCCCCCAATGCCTTGGCAGCTTCCAGCCGATGCAGGCCTTCGATAAGCACAAAGCGTGCGCCGTCCGGCCGCACGAGGATTGGCGTCTTCTGGCCGTCCGCGAGCATGCTTTGCGCTATCTCTTCGACGCGTTTGGGATCAAGCGTCGTCCGCCGGCTGACTGGCACGTAGATGGTGTCGACCGCGAAGGTCTCGCGTTTCATCATGATGCGGGGAAGGGTAGCACAGGTTCCGACGGCTATCCTTTGCTTTAAGACCTTTTCCTGCGTCGATGCCGTCCTTACATATCCGGAAGCGTCCGGGAGATCGTCTGCAATGTCGGAACCGCTTGTGGTTGTCATTCCGCATCGCCTCGGAAAAGACGAGGCCGTGCGCCGGATCAAGGAAGGGCTTGGCCGCGCCAAAGGCGAATTCGCCTGGCTGCTCTCGATCGATCAGGACGTGTGGAGCGGCGACCGTCTGTCTTTCCGCGCCTCGGCGCTCGGCCAGGCGGCGACCGGTTTCATCGAAGTCTATGAGGCCGGCGTGCGGGTCGAGGTCACGCTGCCGTGGCTGCTCGCGCGCTTTGCCCATGCCGCACAGCGTGTGATCGGTCAGAAGGGCCAGCTGATGCTCGAAAAGAAGTAGGGCGCGTTCTTCAGAGTTTGCCTCATCTGGATTGGAATTTGTCATGCCCGCGCTTGTCGCGGGCATCCACGTCTTGCTTCGTTGCAGCTCCACAGACGTGGATGGCCGGGACAAGCCCGGCCATGACGAAATCGTTTCAGCCAGAATGGATCAAATTCTAGTTTCCCAACTCAAGCACCCAATAACGCCGTCCGTTGCTGCCGACGGCCGATGCAATGCCATAGCTCGTCACGTCCCGCCGCAGCATGTTCGCGCGATGACGGCCGGACCTCGCCCACATGCGGATAACGCAATCTTCCGTCTCGCACCCGAAGGCAACGTTTTCCGCAGCAGTGCCTCCCGCAGTCGAAACGCGCTGACGAAAGCCGGCATGGTCGAGCCGCTGGCGGGAGGCGAGACTGTGTGCGTGGCTATAGGCGGCGCCCGAGAGCGCGCCGCCCGGCGACAGCGGCGGACGGCCGTGCTGTGCGCGGAATGAATTGAGATCGAGGGCGGACGATGTATCCGCAAGAACGATCAACGTCAGTGCAGCGATGACCAGCCCGCGCCTCATAAGGCGAGAATAACACCGGCGTGCGAGACTGTCCGAGGGGGTGGTGCGGCTTAATTCTCCGCTCGTCATGCCCGCGCATAGCCGTCCGAAGGACGGCGTGCTTTCGCACACCTATGGCGCGGGCATCCACGTCTTAGGTGCACACTCCAAGACGTGGATGGCATCGGAAGTCGGGCATGCCCGACTTCCGCATGAATTACGTGTAGCAAGTCGGGTAAACCCGACTTGCTATGACAAGCCCGGCCATGACGGTTGAGGGTCAAAGTGCCGGACTCGAAATCCAGACTTACGAGCGATACCGTTTGCCGCGCGGCGGATGCCACCAGCAGGCATAGGCGATGTAATCGCCGTAGACGCGATGGACACTGGTGATCACGGCATATTTGTTGAATTGGCTGCAGTTGGCTTGCGCGATGTTGAGCGCATCGCGCTCGGCGTCGGGTGACCACGGAATAATGCCGCCGGTATCGTTGCCTTTCGGCCCATAAACGCCGACGCACGAGGCCAAGGTTAATCCCAGCGCCGCCACAAGCACCGCCCGCTTTCTCATGGTTATTCCCCCGCCCGCCAAAGCCTCAGCCGACTCGATGCTAAGTGGTCGCCGCGCGATATACCAGCCCTTGTCCGAATGACCCATAGGCAACGGCACGCTGTGATCCCTTGGGGACCGGCCGCTGCCGGAAGATTGGTTAAGCGAGTCGACGGGGAACTGCGGCAACCCGTGGGCGGATTCGTTCTTATTCTTTCCACACGCTCACCAAAAAACAGTCCCGTTTCGACCGCATGACGCGGCCCACGCGAGGGGACCCCTCCTTTTCGAAATCGGCACCGGCGCATTGCGATGTGCCGCGCGGGCGTGCTCGCGCCAGTTTGGAGACACTATGCGGCATCTGTTTCTGCCGGCCTGTATCTGCTTGATGACTCTGTCGGGTACGGCCGGCGCCGACGAAATTCCGTCTCAGCGATTGTCCGCGTCGAAAGCCGAAGGCAGCAAGGCACCGGCATCGGTTACCGATGTTCCGGCCGGAGTATCTCCTGAACAGGGCGGGAGCACTGAACCGAAAGCGGGTGCGGCGGAGAACTTGCCGGTCGCGGCCGACGTGCCAATTCCGGTCAAGCGCCCGCCGCCCGTCAAAGATCGCGTGGTGGCCCGCTCGCGCCATGAGATTTGCACCACCGTAACGGAGTCGGCGCATTCGAACGACCTGCCGCTCCCGTTTTTGATTCATCTTCTTTTTCAGGAAAGTCGTTTCAAGCCGGATGTTGTGAGCCGTGCCGGCGCTCAGGGCATTGCGCAATTCATGCCGGAGACCGCGGCGACCGTCGGTCTCAACAATCCGTTCGATCCGATCCAGGCGATCGCGGCATCCGCGCGTTTGCTCGGCGATCTTATGCGCCGGTTCGGAAATCTCGGACTTGCCGCCGCGGCGTACAATGCGGGGCCACGGCGCATCCAGGACTGGCTCGACAAAAAGGGCAAGCTTCCGGAAGAAACGCAGCACTATGTAAAAACGATCACCGGGCGCCCGGCTGAAACCTGGAAGGGCCGTGTGAACGCCAAGCTCGCCGCGGTCCTGCCACACGAAGCGCCGTGTCAGGAGGCAGTCACGGTTATTGCCGCGAAGGTGGCCGGCTCTTCAGCGCGCCGAACCATTGCCGGAAAGAAGACGCCGACGATCGTGGTCGCCGAGCGCAAGAGCGCTAAAAACGAGACCAAGCACGGGAAATCGCGCGGCAAAGGCGGGAAGGGGGCGATCCAGCTTGCCGCCGCGAGCAAGAAGAAGGGCCACAAGCGGAAGGGCACGCGTCACTAGCGACGTACGGAGCCTGCGCGCACTCATCAAATTCGTGAATTTGTGACGGCCAACACAGCGCGCGACGGCAGGTGGCCTAGTCTGGTTAACGTTGCGAGCATCTCGCTCCGTGGGGGACGGACCAGGAGGGACCGATGACCGACATCACCTACCAGACCGCCTCGACCGGCATAGCCAGCCCGAGCGCTTTATTGTCGCGGACCGCCGCCTGGTGCACCCATTTCGTCGAAGGCGTGCGAGAAGGCCAGGAAATTGCCGCGCGCTACCACGCATTATCGCGGCTTTCGACGCCGGAACTTGCCCGGCGCGGCCTTAACCGTGAGACGATCGCGCGAGCTGCCCTCACCGGCAATTGAGGCATTTCGCCCGGATTTCTGCTAGAAAACCTGGCGCCACATGTGCTCCGTGCCGGGTTTTCGATGGTTTCTCCGCCGCGTACCACCGATCTGCTGTCGGACCTGCCCGATCGGCTGGCGACTTTGCTTTTGACCAATGCCAAGCCAGTCAAGCTGGCGGCCGATGAGACGCTGTTTTTCACAGGCGATCCGGGCGATGGCTGCTATCGACTGGACGAGGGTCTGCTCAAGGTCAGCATGGTCTCGCCCAAGGGCGCCGAACGTATCCTCGCCATTCTCGGTCCGGGGTCGATCGTCGGCGACATGGCGATGGTCGACGGCCGCCCGCGCTCGGCATCGGTGTCGGCCCTGCGCGACTGCAAGCTCAGGTTCATCAGCCGGGCTTCTTTCGAATCCGTGGCCCTCAAGAATCCAGAGGTCTACAAGCATCTTCTCAACCTGGTGGCGACGCGGTTGCGCGATACCGACCAGGTTGTGGCGGCGGGGACATTCCTGCCGGTCAAGGGCCGCGTGGCGCGTGCGCTGCTCGACCTGGCCAAGGCCTTCGGAAACGACGTCGGTGGCGGCCGTGTCGTCATCCGGCAAAAGCTGAGCCAGAGCGACGTCGCGGCGATGGCGGGAATCGCGCGCGAGAATGTCAGCCGGATTCTCAATGAGTGGATGCGGTCAAAAATGGTGACCCGCCTGTCCGGCTATTACTGCCTCGAGAACAAAGACAAGCTCGAAAGAGAAACAAAACTCTAGATATTTCAGCTTTTTCGTGCCCGACGAAAAAAGCGGTTATCTGTGACCTTGGTCACATCGCCGTGGGATCTGCCGGCCTAGTGTGATGGTCATAGGGAGCGCGGTTGCTCCCGCACCATTCAGGGCCAACGACCATGCGTAAGACCATCATCCTCGCCGCAGCCACTTTGCTCCTCGCTTGCATGACGGTGGTAACAGGCGTTGCGCGCACCATCGAAGGCCCTTCCACGAGTTTGGCTAGCCTGGTGGTAAGTCCCCACACCATAGGCGGCCTGACGGCCAGGATATTGAACGCAATCTGACCGTCGTAAGGCCTGCCCCCACCCAAGGGGCAGGCCCCCCGTTTCACGATCCTCCAAACTTCCTGGCGGCCTCCAAGAGGCCGCTTCTTTTTTGCACATTGGGGCATCGGAATCGGGCGGACCGCTTGTCGAGAGGTCTGCGCACACCTGCGCGCCGGAGTTTTCACCGCGATAGTTGCGGCGGACGCAATGCGCGGCGCTAACCCGCCAAGGCCTTGGGGCGCGCCTTCGCGATCACGTTGCCGACAAGATCGGCATAGGCCTCGATCGGCTGTGGCTTGCCGGTGAAATAGCCCTGCACCTCGTCGCAGCCTTCCTGCGCAAGGAACGACAGCTGGCTTTCGTTCTCCACGCCTTCGGCGAGCACCGGGATGTTGAGGCTGTGTCCGAGCGTGACGATCGCGCGAACGATTGCCATCGAATGATGGTTGTTCTCGAGGTCGCCGACGAAGACCCGGTCGATCTTGATCTTCTCGAACGGGAAGGCGTGCAGGTAGGACAGCGAGGAATACCCGGATCCGAAGTCGTCGAGCGCGATGTGGACGCCCAGCAGCTTGAGCTTGCGCAGGATCGAAACAGCGCGGGAGAAGTCGTCGATCAGCACGCCTTCGGTGATTTCGAGCTCGAGCCGGTCAGGTTTCAGCCCGGTCTCGAGCAGGATGGAGTGGACGAGCTTTGCCAGGTCGCCATGGTGAAACTGGACCGGCGAAATATTGACCGCAACCCTGAGCGGATTCGGCCATGAGGCAGCTTCCCTGCAAGCCTCGCGCAGAATCCACTCGCCGAGGGCAATGATCTGCGTGCTTTGTTCAGCGATCGGGATGAAGGTCTCGGGCGACACCCAGCCGCGTTTCGGGCAGTGCCACCGCGCGAGCGCCTCGAAGCCGACGACCTTGCCGAAGGCGATGGTTTTTTGCGGCTGGTAGTGCAAAAGCAGGTCGCCACGGTCTGGTGCACTGCGCAGGTCAGTCTGCAGCTCGCGGCGCTCGCGCAGGCGCGACCCGAGCTTTTCCTCGAAGAAGCGGACGGAACCCCGCACTTCCGACTTCGCCTGATAGAGCGCGGCGTCGGCGTTGGCGATCAATGCCGTCGCATCGGCGCCGTCGGCAGGATAGACCGCCACGCCCACGCTCAAGCCGACCTGGATCTGGTGGCCGTCAACGTCGAAATTCTCTTTGAATGCCTCGATCATGCGCTCGCCGACGGTGGAGGCTGCGGCCTCCGGCTCGTCGCCCGAAAGAACGACGATGAATTCGTCACCGCCGATGCGGGCAAGGAATGCGCCTTCGGCGGCAGTCTGCAGGCGCCGTGCCGCTTCCCGCAGCAACGCGTCGCCAACCAGGTGGCCATATGTGTCGTTGGCTTCTTTGAAGCGATCGAGGTCGAGGCACATGATGGCGAAGCGGGTGCCGTTTTTCGACGCGCCATCGAGGGTGTCAAATAGGTGCTTGAGGAACGAGGTGCGGTTCGGCAGTCCGGTCAACGAGTCGTTATGGGCGAGATACGATATGTGCTGCTCGCTGCGGCGGCGCTCGGTAATATCTTCGAGCACGGTGAGGAGATATCGCGCATCGCCCCCGTCGTCGCGGATGGCGATCTTGCTCGCCTTGATCAACCGCAGGCCATTGCTTGCCGTATTGATGTAGTGCTCGGGCGTGGAGACAATCGCGTTGCCCTGCAACGTCTCGAAATCGGTTTTCACGATGATGTCCGCGCGCTCGGGTGGAAACAGCTCGTGCGCGGTCTGACCGATCATGCGGCTGCGCGAGTCGCCGGTCAGCTCCTCGTAGGCCCGATTGAACAGCAGGAAGCGCCCGCCCTGTGCGTTCTTGCCCGTGCCATCGACATGACGGACAACGATCGGGAGCGGGACGTGCTCGATGACAGCGTCGAGGAAGATCTTGGTGCGGCGCAGCTCCGCCTCGGTCAGTTTTGTTTTTGTGACGTCGTGGATGACGGTCAACCGCGCGTTGTGTCCGTTATAGTTGAGGGCGCGCGAGTACACCGCAATGTCGATCTTCGTTCCATCGGCCTTGATATGCTGGCCGACATTCTCGACGAACTGATCGTCGGACAGGCCGTGGATGAAGGCCTTGAAGCGCTCGCGGTCGTCGGCCGGCCGCAGGTCGGCGACCGACATGGCCATGAACTGCTCGCGGCTGAAGCCGTAATGCGCGACCGCGGCCTCGTTGACCGCAAGAAAGCGCAGCGTGTCCCGGTCGATCACCCACATCGGCACCGGATTGCCCTCGAACAGCAGGCGGAAGGATTCCTCCCGGTGCTTGTCTTCGGTGATGTCCTGATGCGTTGCCACCCAGCCGCCATTCAGCATTGGCCTGTGGACGACGGCGACGTAACGCCCATCGCGCAGCTTGTTGGTGGTCTGGTAGGGGACCCTGCCGGCGACGTCATTGAGACGGGCCTTGAGATAGGCCGTGGAATCCTTTGGCCCGTTTCCCCTGGCAATCGTGTGCTCAAGGATAGCCTTGAAAGGCGTGCCCGGCTTCGTCAGGTCCTCGGTCAATTCATAGAGGTCTACGTATTGCTTGTTGCAGATGATCAGCCGCTTCGAAGCATCGAACATGCTGACGCCCTGCGAAATGTTGGCGAGCGCCGCGTCCAGCTGCTCCTTCTGCTTCTTGATCGCAGTCTCGGCTTCTATCTTTTCCGTAATGTCCTCATGCGTCGCCACCCATCCGCCGTCGGGCATTGGCTGGTTGACGATCTGGATGATGTGTCCGGCCGGCGTCGGCACGTTCTGCTTGGAAAGCGTCCGCTTGGCGATCTGCGCCAGGATCTTGGCGTGATATTCCTCGGGATCGCCTCCGAACGAGCCGCGCTCCTTGCGGTGCTTCAGGAGGTCGAGCAGGGACAATCCCGGTTTGACCACATCGGGAGACAGATCATAGATCTCGAGGAAACGCGTGTTGACGACGACCAGCCGTGACATCGCGTCGAACATCACCAGGCCGTGCGACATATTGTTGATCGCGACGTCGAAACGCAGGCTTTGGCCCCGCAATTGTTCGGCTCGATTGCGTTCTTCGCGTACCTGCTCGAGCGCCTGGTAATTGCGGAACAGGCGGGTGAACAGCAGTGCGAAGGCGGCGATGACCGCAAGGATGATCGCCGCGGCGCCGGCAAGATACGGCGTCGTTCTCCGCCAATGCGCAAGGATCGACGACGTGGCGCGGGTGGCGCTGACGACGACAGGGTAGCCTTCGACACGATGACCGGCGACCATTCGCGGGATGCCGTCGAACAAGCCGTCGCTCGAGCCGACGCCATGGTCGGAGTTGGCGACCAGCTTCAGCGACAGGGCCGTCGGAAATTTGCGGCCGATTTCCCCATCCGCTTCGGGATAGCGCGCCAGCAGCATGCCGTCGTTTCGGAATAGTGCGAAGGTGCTGTTCGGGTTCGGGCTGATGTCGCGGAAATAGTTCTGCAGATAGTGCAGCTCGATCGCTGTCGAGATGACGCCTAGGAACTCTCCGTTCGGACCGGAAATCTTGTACGCAAGGTGGATAACCCAACTGCCGGTCGCGTAGTCGCGGACCGGCTCACCGAGAAAAGACGTGACGCCGCGGTTAGTCCTGAGTGCCCTGAAGTAGTCTTCGTTCGCGACATTGACGTCGGGAATCGGCCATTGGCGCGAAAAATTGATCAGCTGGCCCTTGGCGTTGAAGATGGCAAGCGAACCGACATAGGGCATGCCGCCTGCCTTGTCGCGCAGCTTGAGATGCACTGCGTGACGCTTGTATTCGCGTTCGATTGTTTCGCTGTCGATGACCGGAAGCCCGGACAGGTCATCGTGAAAGCGGCGTTCGACGGCCTGCACAGCTGTGAACGTCTGTTCGATCTGTTTTGCAACGATAAGCGCCGAGTTCGACAGGGCCTGCGCACTTTCCGACATGGCCCGCGCGCGCAGGTTATAGGCAATCAAACCTGCGCTGCCGACAACGATCAGTGCGAGCGTGACCGCGCAGGCAAGGATCAGCCGCACCGGACTGAAGAAATCCAGCGCAGGCGTCGGCATCCCGCTTTGCCGGCGCGCGTCCTGCGCTGATGCAAGTCTGGATATCCACCGCACTTTGAAGCCCGCTTACGAAAGACCCGTCGCTCGCTATACGGCGTTGCTAATGCAAATAATTTAATCATTCCGTTTTCCATGCGGTTCCATCGCGTGATTTGTGACACCAAAGAATTCATTGGTTAATGCACGCTACCGAGGATTGGATAATTTTAGGAGCCGGCGTGCCGTCTGCTGAAATCGCGCAAGAATTCACACATGGAATTCGAAGCAATTCGATAGGTGAATATATCCTTGCGACGGCGGCAAGCCAGCCCGGTTGAGCTCCGAACGCGACCGCGCGCATCCCAGAAATAAACCGGCGGCACCGAAGTGCCGCCGATTTTCAATGCAGGTCAGACGTGCTGTGGCTGATGCCGTCGGTCACGCGACGCAAACGTACTGCGACGCGCTCATGCCCAGGCGCTGCGCAGCGCCACGCGCGAGATCGAGACGGGCGCCCATTCGGTACGCAATGCCCCAAGGCCCGGTGTCGTTAATCCGGACGGTGATCGACCGGCCGTTTTTCGGATTGGTCACCGTCAGCGTCGTGCCGATCGGCCACGTGCGCGCAGCCGCAGTGTTGCCGTTCGGATCGAAACGCTCGCCGCTGGCGGTGCGTTTTCCGGACGAGTAGTGACTTGCGAGAATTTCCTGTCCCGCACAATTGCCGGATTTCTTGACGTACTTATGAACTGAGCCCCAGCCCGCTGCATGGGCCGTGCTGAACGAAAGAATGCTCACGAGAATCGCAATGCCAACGTGCTTCATTGAATATTGTCCCCTTCAATGATTTGCATTGGGAACCGGTAGGGCGGGCTAACGTGGCAGAAGCAAGGCAGGAATGTGCGAACGGTAAATCGGTATAGGAGCTATGCGGCGTTCGGTACCGCTTTGCCGCGATTTTCGCCCGACATGCGGCTCAACGGGGGCAATTAGGTTACGCGCCGCGCCGCTGATTCGAAAAAACAGATTCGCGTTTTCGCAAATTTTCTCCGGGCGCCGACTTGATCGTCCCCGCACGGAATAATTTCTACTTCCGTCGTGTCGTTCACAACGTGCGTGCTTGCTTCCCGATTCCGGAGAAGAGGCGATCCAAGGAATTGCTTTGGCTCCGCAGTGGCGCCTGGGCTGGAAAAGCGTGGATATTGCGGCGCGCAAGCGCCTGCGCGATGGAATGACGGTATGGCGCCAGTTGATCGCCGGAAGTCTCGCAGCTAGCGTGCCGAAACCGACCGGCCATTTGACGGTGATTCATCGTGACGGCAGAGGTCCCTGCGTACGTTGATCTTCCGGCGACGCGCGCAACGGGCAGCGCCGACGTCCGGACATGGCTGCGCGGGATCGGCGTGCGTCAGGTGCGTCTGATCACCGGCCTGGTGATGTTCGCCTACATCTTTTCGCACTTCTTCAACCACGCGCTCGGCGTCATTTCCTACGACGCGATGGAGGCGTGGCTGAAGTACCACGTGGCCTTCTGGCGGCTGCCGGTAGTCAACGATACGCTCTATATCGCTGCCGTCATCCATTTCTCGCTCGGGCTGTGGGCGCTCTATCAGCGCCGGCATTTTCGCTATACCGGTGCCGAGCTCACCCAACTTCTGCTCGGCCTGAGCATTCCGCTCTGGCTCGCCGATCATTTCGGCGCGCAACGGCTGACGGCCGCGTTGTTCGATACGCCGCCATTCAATTACGCAACACCGTTATTCGCCTATTGGGTCAGCGCGCCTTACAACATCGCCATCCAGTTCATCTCGCTCACGGTCGCCTGGACGCACGCCTGCATCGGTCTCTATTTCTGGCTGCGGATGAAGTCGTTCTACGACCAGGCGGCGCCGTATCTTCTCGCCGTTGCCATCCTGTTGCCGACGCTCGCGATGGTTGGCGCGCACCAGGGCGGACGCGAAGTCGCCCAACTCGCCGACGACGCCGAGTGGCGCAAGGAAAACCTGCAGAGCGTGACCGCACCGCAGGCGCGGGTCATCAAGAGCATCGTTCTTGTCTATTTCCCGCTCGGCTATGCCGCGGCGATCGGCCTTGTTTTCGTTGCGCGCGGCGTGCGCTCCTTGCGCGAGCGCCGGGGCGGCCTGATCGCGATTTCGTTTCCCGACCGGCAAGTGCGCGTGCCGAAGGGCGTGAGCGTTCTCGAAGCCTGCCTGCGCTACAGCATCCCGCATGCCAGCGTATGCGGCGGCCGGGCGCGCTGTTCGACCTGCCGCATTCGTGTTCTTGGCGACGTCAGCGTTCTGCCGCCGCCGTCGGGGCGCGAGGCGTTCGTGCTGGATCGTGTCGGCGTTACAGCGAATCCCTCGATTCGTCTTGCCTGTCAGCTGCGACCGGACTCCGACATCGGCGTGATTCCGATCCTGCCGTCGTCCATGAATGCGGACTTGCTGCGCAAGGGCCGCCGCATGAACATCGGCAAGGAGCATTACATCGTCAGCATGTTTGTCGACATGCGCGGCTCGACCAAGCTCGCGGAAGCGCGGCTGCCCTTCGACGTCGTGTTCCTGATCAACCGTTTCCTTGCTGCCGTCTCGCAGGCCGCGCTCGACGCGGGCGGCCAGCCCAATCAGTTCGTCGGCGACGGGACGCTGGCGCTGTTCGGCCTCGAAACAAACCCGGAGACAGCGTGTCGTCAGGCGTTGCGTGCGGCCGCCAAAGTCGCCGCCAATGTCGAGAGCATGAACAGGCAGATGAAGGCCGACCTGCGCGAGCCGATCCAGTACGGCATTGGCATCCATGGCGGCGACGTGATTGTCGGCGACATCGGGTTCAAGGAACACACCGTGTTCACGGCGCTCGGCGACCCCGTCAACGTCGCGGCGCGCCTGCAGGACCTGACCAAATCAATGAACTGCAGGGCCGTCATTTCGGAAGAGGTCTGCGCTACTGCAGGCATTGCCGCCGACACGCTGCCGCGCTCGGAAGTCGCCATCCGCGGCCGCGACGAGCCGATGATCGTGCGCAGTGTCGATGATCCGGCGGTGCTGAATGGCCTGGTCGATGCAGCGGCGCAGGCTCCGTCAGATCGAAAGCGTGCATGACGCGCCTTATCTCCGCTCATTCCCGCGCGCCGACATGGATATATCCAATGTCGGCGTATTAAGTGCGCAAGTCGGCTAAAGCCGACTTGCGACAGGAATCCAGCACTGGGTCCCCGCTTTCGCGGGGACGAGCGTAAAAAAGAGCCCTTCGTTATTTTCGGTCGTCGAACGGCGACTTGATCGAAAGGCCGATCGAAGGCGTCGTCGGGTCTCTGGAGAACGGCGTGGAATTGTAGATACGGTCGGCGGAATCCGGCGTCCGCCCAGGACGCAGGTCGAGCGATGAGCCCGGCGGAATGATCGGAACGATCGGGACCTTAAAGTCCTCAAGCGGCACCTTGCGGACGTAATCGTCTTCGCGAATGTTTTTGTTGTCTTGGGCCTGGGCGGCCTGGATTGCCAGCGCCGTGAGCGCGGTCGCCACAGACAAAGTTACGACGCGAAACGCCTTCATCGCCGCCTCCTAGGGGCCGACAATCGCGCCAGCCGTCACGAAACCTAGACCTTTTCAACGAAGCTATCCACCACGCGTTTTTCGCCCGCCTTATCGAAGGCGATGGTGAGCTTGTTGCCGTCGACGGCCACCACGTTGCCGTTGCCGAACTTCTGATGGAAGACGCGCTCGCCGACCGTGAAAGAAGAGACGGTGCCAGTGGACTTGGCGATCAACTCGCCTTCGATGACGAGAGCTTTTCGTCCGCTTTCGCGCTTTGCGCTGCCACGGCGGATTTTTTCAGGCCCGGTTTGCCGGACATCGTCGTCGCCGCCTTCATCAAAAACGCCATCGGGCACATAGCGCGGCTGACCGTTGTCGTAGAAGCCGCCGCGTCCCTTCCGCGCCTGCGCGCGCTGCCAGCCCGGCGTTGTGTAGCCCGAGCCGAAGGCGTTCATCTCATCGAAGCGCGAAGCACCGTATCCCGACATGCCGAAGCCGCCGCCCGCGGCTTCCTTCACCTCCACATGGGCCTCGGGCAGCTCGTCGAGGAAGCGCGACGGAACGGTCGAGGTCCACAGGCCGTGGATGCGGCGGTTGGTGGCGAAATAGATCTTCGCGAGCTTGCGCGCGCGCGTCAGGCCGACATGAGCGAGGCGGCGCTCTTCCTCGAGGCCGGCGCGGCCGCTTTCGTCGAGTGAGCGCTGGTGCGGGAACAGGCCTTCCTCCCAGCCGGGCAGGAAGACGCAGTCGAACTCGAGGCCCTTGGCGGAATGCAACGTCATTATATTGACGGCCTGCTCGGCTTCGTTGCCCTCGCGGTCCATCACCAGGGAGATGTGCTCAAGGAAGCCCTGCAGGTTCTCGAACTCCTCCATCGAGCGCACCAGTTCCTTCAGATTTTCCAGGCGGCCGGCGGCATCAGCGGAGCGGTCCTTCTGCCACATGTCGGTGTAGCCGCTTTCGTCGAGCACGATCTCGGCCAGCTCAGTGTGCGGCATTGAATCCTTTCGCAGACGCCAGCTCTCGAAGCTCGTCATCAGGTCGCGCAGCGCCTGACGGGGCTTCGGTTTCATCTCGTCGGTGGCGGAGAGGGCACTGGCGGCTTCGGCGAGCGGAACACGCTTCTTGCGCGCATAGTCGTGCAACATCTGCACGGTCGCGTCGCCAAGGCCGCGCTTGGGCACGTTGACGATACGCTCGAAGGCGAGATCGTCGGCCGGCTGCGCGATCACGCGCAGGTAGGCGAGGGCGTCGCGAATTTCGGCACGCTCGTAGAAACGAGGCCCGCCGATCACGCGATAGGGCAGTCCGAGCTGGATGAAGCGGTCTTCGAATTCGCGCATCTGGAACGACGCGCGCACCAAAATGGCAATCTCGTCGAGCGGGTGGTCCTCGCCGCGCTCGCGCGCCTCGCGCTGTAGCTGCTCGATTTCCTCGCCGATGGCGCGGGCTTCTTGCTCGCTGTCCCAGGCGCCGGTGACCTGCACCTTCTCGCCCAGCACGTCTTCCGTCCGCAGCGTCTTGCCGAGCCGGCCTTCGTTGTGCGCGATGAGCTGCGAGGCGGCTGCAAGGATGTGGCCGGTCGAGCGGTAGTTCCGCTCGAGACGGATCACCTTGGCGCCAGGAAAGTCGTGGTCGAAGCGCAGGATGTTGTCGACCTCCGCCCCGCGCCAGCCGTAGATCGACTGGTCGTCATCGCCAACGCAGCAAATGTTTTTGGGGAGGCGTTGAGATGCGATCTCCGGGTGGGCCACGTTCTCGGACCCGTCATGGTGGCCAACCACGTCTTCCTGCAAATCCTCAAGACGTGGATCACCGGGACTCGGCGCTTCGCGCCGGCCCGGTGATGACGGTGTGAGCGCGGTGCTCGGCCCGCTCGTCTGCGCCAGCAATTTCAACCACAAATACTGTGCAACATTCGTGTCCTGATACTCGTCGACCAGGATGAATTTGAATTGCTCCTGGAATGAGCGCAACACATCGGCGTTCTGCCGGAACAGCCGGATGTTCTCGAGCAAAAGATCACCGAAGTCGGCGGCGTTGAGCGTCTTCAGCCGCTCCTGGTAGGCGATGTAGAGCTTCTTGCCCTTGCCGTTGGCGAAGCTCGCGGACTCGCCGGACGGCACGTGCTCAGGCGTAAGCCCGCGGTTCTTCCAGCCGTCGATCAGCATGGCGAGCACGCGCGCCGGCCAGCGTTTCTCGTCGAGCTTCTCGGCTTCGAGGATCTGCTTGATCACGCGGATCTGATCGTCGACGTCGAGGATGGTGAAGTTGTTCTTCAGCCCGACCAGCTCGGCATGCCGGCGCAGAACCTTCACGCCGATCGAGTGAAAAGTACCGAGCCAGGGCATGCCTTCCACGATCTGTCCGACCATCTGGCCAACGCGTTCCTTCATCTCGCGCGCCGCCTTGTTGGTGAAGGTCACGGCAAGGATCTGGCTCGGATGCGCGCGGCCCAGATTCAATAGGTGTGCAATGCGGGTGGTCAGCACGCGCGTCTTCCCGGTTCCGGCGCCGGCGAGCACCAGCACCGGCCCATCGAGCGTCTCGACCGCCTGGCGTTGCTCCGGGTTGAGGTCGGCGAGATAGGGCGCGGCGCGGGCGCCCAGCGCGCGCGCGGCGATGCCGCCCGCGGCGGGCTGCGGGCTCAAAGGCGCGGGGTCATTACGTTTCGGTTCGGCCATGTTGTCCGGGGTAGGCGGCCATTGTCAGAGCTTGGGCCGCCGGAATGATTCTCAATAGCAAAGATGGCACCCGCAGCCGCCATTTTCGAGACCGGAAGTGGCCTTGTGCGCCCCGAGGCGCGGATTTAGCGTGATTTTTCCGTGTTATTTTCAGTATTGGGGGAACTCCGTGCGACTGAAGGACAAGGTGGCGCTCGTCACGGGCGCAGGCCGCGGCATCGGCCGCGACATTGGTCTCGCCTATGCGCGTGAGGGCGCGCACGTGGTGATCAATGACGTGGACCCTGCGACCGCGGATAGGACGGCAAAGGACGCCGCGGCGCTCGGCAGCAAGAGCCTTCCGGTGGTCGCGGACGTTGCAAAATCCGCCGACATCAACCGGCTCGTCGATACCATTATTAATGAGCGCGGGCGCATCGACATCGTGGTCAACAACGCGATGAAGATCGTGCCGGGCAAGCTGGAGGCGCTGCCCGAGGCCGCGTGGGACACGACGATGAACATCGGGCTCAAGGGCGCGTTCCTGGTGAGCCAGGCGGCGGCGAAGCATATGATCGCGCAGAAGTCCGGCGCCATCGTTAACATCGCGTCGATTGCCGGGCTCTTCCCCTACAACTGGGCCGGCGCCTACAGCGTCGTGAAGGCCGGGCTCATCATGCTCACGAAGCTGCAGGCGATGGAGTGGGCGCCCTACGGCATTCGCGCCAATGCGATCACGCCCGGCTACATCCGCACGCCGGGCACGGAAGCAATGTACGCCGACCCCGAAATCTACGAGGGCCGTCGCAAAGGCGTGCCGATGGGTCGCGTGGGCTCGGGCGAGGATATCGCGGGGCCAGCGGTGTTTCTGGCATGCGACGAGTCCCGCTACACGACCGGCAGTGTGGTCGGCTCCGACGGCGGCCAGGCGGTCGGCTATTTTCTCGGCGTGCCGGGGCGGAGATTCTCGGGCGGGAGGATTGACTAAGTCAGGTCCCTAACTTGGATACAGACGTCATCATCGTCGGCGCCGGACCCGTGGGTTTGACCCTCGCGATCGATCTTGGGCGCCGGGGGGTGCGCTGCATTCTGCTGGAGCAGAAG
This sequence comes from uncultured Alphaproteobacteria bacterium, assembly GCA_963736275.1. Lineage (GTDB taxonomy): Bacteria > Pseudomonadota > Alphaproteobacteria > Rhizobiales > Xanthobacteraceae > Pseudolabrys. The sequence continues at coordinate 8,409 of CAVTOP010000017.1, read as the reverse complement.
GACGCCCCGCAGTTTCTGCCCAAGATGGAACGGTGCAACGCCCGGACGATGGAAATCTACCGGCGGCTTGGCATTGCGCAGAAAGTCCGCGATGCCGGCTTCCCGGGCGACGTGCCGATGGACGTCTTTATTGTGACGTCGCTGATCGATCCGCCGCTGCTTCACTTGCCGTATCCGTCGGTGGCGCAGGCGCAGGCCGAGATCGCCACCTGCACCGACGGCGCGATGCCGCTCGAGCCGTACCAGCTTATTTCGCAGTACACCCTGGAACCGCTGCTCAAGTCGGTCGCCGAAACGCTGCCGACTATCGATGTGCGTTATGGCTGCGAGTTTGTCGCCTTTGCGCAGGATGCCGCCGGCGTGCGTGCAAAAGTGAAGACCCGCAATGCGGCATCGGAGCTCACTGCGCACTATCTTGTCGGTTGTGATGGCGGCAGCAGCGGGGTGCGGCGCCAGCTCGGCATCAAACTCAGCGGTGACGCCAACCTGCTGCAATTGCGGCAGGCGCTCTACCGTTGCGACGATCTGTTCGAGCGCATTCCGATCGGGAAGGGCCGGCATTATCACGTTGCTGATGCGTACAATTCGTTCCTGATCGTGCAGGACTCGACAAAGCATTTCACGCTGCATGCAACGGTCGATAACGACGATGCGATGACGTGGATGTTCGAGCAGGTCGTCGCGATGCCGGTACAATATGAAATGCTGTCTTGTGCGCCGTGGCGGCAGAATTTGCTGCTCGCCGATGGTTATGGGCAGGGCCGCGTCTTTCTCGCCGGCGATGCCGTGCATCTGGTGATCCCGACCGGCGGACTCGGCATGAACAGCGGCGTTGGTGACGCCATCGACCTGTCGTGGAAGCTCGCGGCAACCCTGCGAGGCTGGGGCGGGCCGAAGCTGCTTGCGTCTTATGAGGTCGAGCGCAGGCAGGTCGGCGCGCGCAATGTCGAGGCCTCGCGTCATGCCTCGCGCGGGCGGCGCGCCTGGCGCGCGGCTTTCAAGCCGAACATTCGCGACAAGACACCGGAGGGTGCCGAGACGCGCGCCAGGCTCGCGGCGATTGCCGACGTCGAGCAGCGCAAGAGCAACGAAATGATCGGCGCGGAGCTCGGTTACCGCTACCGGGATTCCCCGGTTATCTGGCCGGATGCAGGCGAAGGCCCGGCGGACGACTTCATGAAATATGTGCCGACGTCATGGCCGGGCGCGCGCCTGCCGCACGTCTGGCTTTCCGACGGCACGGCGCCGCAGGACCGGATCGGCGACGGATTTACGCTCCTTCGCCTTGCCGGTGCCCCGGCCGACAGCACGTTGCTGGCAAGGGCTTTTGCACGCTATCGCGCGCCGTTCACTGTCCTCGATATCGCCGATGCAGGCCCGCGCGACGTCTACGGCTACGATCTCCTGTTGCTGCGCCCCGATCTCCACGTGGTCTGGCGCGGCAATCATTTGCCCGACGCCGGAAAGCTGGCTGCCGTGGCCACAGGGCATTGAATTGTATTTTCGCGTTAACCTCTCGGCCGTCATTGCCGGGCTTGTCCCGGCAATCCATGATGACTTTCAACAAGGATGGCCGTACGTAAGGCCCTGTTGTGTTGCCACTCATCATGGATGGCCGGGTCAAGCCCGGCCAAGACATGCGAGATGCCCCAGAAACTGAACCTGACGCTTGCCTGCGGTGACTACGAAATGATCCGGCCCTTGCTGAGGGGCAAGGTCGAGGTCGACGGCGTCGATCTTACGATCCTCACCGATATGGACTCGGCGACGCGGCATTGGCGCTTCCTCAACAACGGCGAGTTCGACATTGCTGAAGTCTCGGCCTCATCTTATCTCGCCGCGCGCGATAACGATCTACCCTTTCGTGCGGTCCCGGTGTTCCTGCATCGCCGTTTCCGTCACGGCTTCATGTTCATCAACACGTCGAAGGGCATCAAGAAGCCGGCCGATCTGAAGGGCCGCAGGATCGGCGTCAAGACAATGATGACGACGGCAGTGCTGTGGATGCGCGGCATCCTGCAGAGCGAATACGGCGTGCCGCTCAACAGCATCGAATGGGTCGCGGAGATCGAGGACGATGTAAAAGTCAGTCTGCCGCCGGACATCAAATATTCCTGCCTGCCGAACGACAAGTCGGTCGAGACGATGCTGGCCGAGGGCGAGCTCGACGCGGTGTTTCATTCAGATTTCGTCAAGCCGTTCCTTGCCGGGGATCCGCGCGTGGCGCGTCTTTTCCCGGACCACAAGGCGGAAGAGATGGCCTATTTCAAGCACACCGGAATTTTTCCGATCATGCACGTGCTTGGTCTGCGCAAGTCGCTGGCGGACGAGCATCCGTGGCTCGCTGTCAACCTGTTTCGGGCGTTCAACGCGGCAAAAGCGACCGCGATGAAGCGCATGGCAAACCCGCGCATCGTACCGCTTGCCTGGTACCGTGACGCCTGGGAAGAGCAGGAGCGCGTGCTCGGCGCCGATCCGTGGGAGTACGGGCTCTCGGAAAATAACCGCAAGGTGCTCGAGACGCTGGTGGGCTATTCGCACGAACAGGGGCTGATCAAGAGGAAGCCGAAGTTGGAGGACCTGTTCCTGAACGTCGATCAAGGTCGAAAGCGAGGCGCCGAGTACAGAATCTAGCGCGTATTGCACCCGAATACCGGAGGACGTAGCCTCCGGCCAAACAAAGCCGTCAATTCGGGAGGATTCATCCGTGCACAAGGCATTTGCATTGGCTGCCATTGCGCTCGCCGCCGGCCTCACCGCCGCACAAGCGCAAGAGAAAGTCTGGAAACACGGCATCCTTGAAGCCAAGAGCGACGCCGGCTTCATCGCTATGGTCGACAAAGGCGGTTTTGCCGCCAAGCGCGGGCTGAAAGTTGAGCTCCTGCAAATCAAGGCCGGCGCGACGCTGATGAAGGCCCTGCTCTCGGGCGAGATCGACAGCGTCGACATGGGCGCGGCGGAATCGATCGTTGCGGGTGCGCGTGGCACCGGCGTGAAGATCGTCGGCTGCGGTTGGCCCGGCGTGCCGCAGGTCGTCTTGGCCAAGGCCGAAATCAAGTCGCTGGCCGATCTCAAGGGCCGGACCGTCGCGATCTCCTCGCCCGGCTCGCTGCCCGATCTGCTGTTCCGCGGCATGCTGAACGAGGCAAATGTGCCGTTCGCAGACGTGAAGCTGGCGACGCAGGGTGCAGACCTCGACCGCTACAAGTCGCTGGTTGCCGGCATCACGGATGCCGCCGTCGTATCGAACGAGTTCGAGGCAGTGATGCCGTCCAACATCAAGGTGCTGGCGAAGGGCAGCACGGCGGTGCCGAATTTTCTCCGCCTTTGTATCGCGACCAGCGGAAAAGTTCTGAGCGAACGCCGCGACGACCTGGTGAAATTCGTCGCCGCCGAGATGGACGCCTACAAGTTTGCGCTGGCGAACCGCGCCGAGACGATCAAGGTCTCGCACGAGATGACGCACGCCAAGCCCGACGACAAGCGTGCGGAATTCATCACCGACGAGGCCATCAAGAACAAGCAGATCGATCCGACGCTGTCGATTCCGCTCGACCGCCTCGACTGGATGCAAAACCTGTTTGTGAAGGCAGGCGTGATCAAGCAGACGGTGCCGATCGAATCGATCGTCGACAAGAGCGTGAACGCCGACGCCGCCAAGATCGCGGGGAAGTAGAGCGCGTCACCGCCCGGGCATCGCGATGCGCCGCCCGGCTGCTTCCGGGCGTGGCAGTTGCCCATGTACCGAATTCATGCGCGCGAGCGACTGCCTGACCGAGTTGGGGAACGCGGCGACCTTTTTCGCCGCCATGTCGACGTGCAGCGTCATATTTTCCGAAGTGGCCGACACCCAGCCTTCGGTCGCGTGAAACAGCTGCTCGAAATAGTGGATCCGCTTTGAATCGTAGTCGAGCAGCTGAAACGTCACGCGCACGGGATCGTTCACGTGCAATTCGCGCACATAGCGCACATGCACCTCGGCAGTGAAGGTCGAATGGTTTGCGCGCTTAAGGTAATCGGCCCCGATACCGATGAGCTCATACACTTCGTCGACCGCGCGATCGAAAAGCACGTTGTAGTAGGCCATGTTGAGATGGCCGTTATAGTCGATCCACTGCGGCTCGACGTGCATCAACGACGACACGAACGGCGCGAAGAAAACGGGATCGAGTTCGGTGCGATCGAGCATGAAGTACTTTACCGCGAGAAGGCATGCTGGTCATCGTCTAATGTTCGCTTATTGGTCTCATTCATTTGGCTGACAAAGCAAAAATATGTTTCAAAATTTTGTGGAAATAAATTTTCCTGCACGCTCGGCCGTTGACGCTTAACGGGATTGAAATAGCGTACAACCTATACGCGAGTTAGCCTTTGACATGGGCGAGCGGCATGGCTGGGCGAAGCTTTTAGTTTCGCCGCGAAGTAGAGGCTTTTTGAAATGACTACAAGGGCATCACCGCGGCAAGCTGCTTTGGCCGTTCTCGGGGTTCTCGCGACGGTTTCGTCATACCCGCAGAACGCGAGTGCATTATCGGCCGGTGAAAATGGTTGGTGTACTGCCGTTGCCGCCGGAGTGGTCGAGTGCTTCGGCAGTCCAGGCGCGGCGTGCAAACGGCAATTTGATGCTGATGCGTGGCCGGGTGCGGAGTTCTTGGGGTACGACGAGGGCACAAGATGGTATATAAAAAAGTGTTCGTGGGACAGACACAGTGCCTTCGGACCGTATCCGGCGACCGTCAGCTACAGCTGCAAGAGCGGTTACACATATTTGCTCGGTGGGACGTGCGTCAAGACGAATGAACTCCAGCCGATCTTTCCGGACGACGGACGTGAAAAGAACTCTTGCGCCAACACGGCTGGCGCCAGGGCTACGGCTTCAACAACGATTTAAACCTTGGTTATCGGACCGAAAATCCGATCGACGTCATAACCGGCGCAAAACTATTCCGCGCGGTCGACTTCAGGACGGCCGGCGGCTCGCTGCTTCTGGAGCGGGTCTACAATTCGCGCAGCTACAGTGGCAGCTATTACCGCGCCCTTTCGGTCGGTGCGCCAGTTGGGCTCGGAAACTACTGGAAGTTCTGGTTCCAGCACGAGATCTTGTTCAACGCGAACTTCCCCTACAACCTCGAGGTCGATCTTGCTGACGGTTTGGCAGTGGCCTTTAAGCGGCTGTCGTCCGGGGCGATGGATCGGCAGTCATGGGGAGGGCCCGGTCCGAAGAATCAGACGGGCTATCGGATGGAGCTGGTCGGCTCCTGGCCAGCAAACCCATCGGATATCGCATTGTCGAGCAGCCAGTGGAAATTCCACGACCCGGAAGACCGAGTCTGGACGTTCCAGACATTTTTGAACGCTTACAGCGGAAAATATCTGCAAGGACGGCCGATCAGCGTCACGTTCCGCGGCGGACTGCAGTGGACCTTTACATATGGCACGCACAACGAGCTGACCTCGATCCAGGACAGCTATGGGAAGACGATATCTTTCACCTGGACTCTGCTCCCGGCAGGGGGCGGTACAGCAACTCCCGGAGTCGTCACGTCTGCGACGCTGCCCGATGGCACGGTCCTGAAATACTTGTACGACGCGCTCTCAGGCGGCGTCACGTCTTTTGATGATTCCGACCGGTTGACCGATGTCGAGCATCGCGACGCCTCGAACAATCTGCTCGACAAGACCAGCTACCTTTATGAAGATGCGAACCTGCCGCTGCACGTCACCGGCGTGCTTGATGCCAATGGGACGCGGCGCTGGACCGTGGTTTACGACTCGGAGGGGCGGAACCGAGAGCAAAGGGCCCGGCGACTTCCAGAAGACCACCGTCGCATACGGCACCGTAGCATCGCCTTCGTTCACCCGCACGGTAACCAACGCGGCGGGCAAAAGCGGCACCTTCACGTTCAACTTCGCGAGCACAACCGATGTCAAGGTGCTCAGCTATTCGGGCGCCGCCAGCACCAACTGCCCCACCAGTAATCCGACCTACGCGTATAACACGTCGTCGTTCTTATCATCGATCGCTGACGAAGAAGGGCGGGTCACAAACTACACGCGCAACACGCTCGGCCAGCCGACCCAGATCATCAACGGCTATGGCACTGCGAGTGCGAGAACCACCAACATCACCTGGCATTCGACGCTGCATGTCCCGACGCAAGTGGTCCAGCCGGGGCTGACGACTGACTACACCTGGAACACATCGGGGCAGCTGACGCAGGTCACCCAGACCGACACCACGACGACCAGCGTGCCGTACTCGACCAACGGCCAGACGCGGACCTGGGCCTATACCTACAACAGCTACGGCTATCTGCTCACGGTCGATGGTCCGCTCAGCGGCACCGGCGACACCGTCACTTACACCTACGACACCTCAGGCTATCTGGCCTCGATCACCAACGAACTAAGCCAGGTGCTCACGGTCTCGGCCGTCAACGGGCGGGGCGAGCCAACCACGGTTGTCGATGCCGGCGGCATCACCAGTGATCTGACCTACGATTCGGAAGGGCGGCTCAAGACAATCACGGTCGATCCCTCGGGGCTCAATGCTGTCACCGCGATCGACTACAATGCGATGGGCGATGTCACCAAGATCACGCGGCCGAACGGCTCCTATCTCCAATACACCTATGACGATGCCCGCCGCATCACCAAGGTCGAGGACAACTCCGGCGATTACGTCGAATACGACCGCGACAACCTCGGTAACGTAACGGCGCGACGCGGCAAGACATCGGGCGGCACGCTGAAGCTCTCGCAAACCGCGACCTTCGACGAGCTCGGCCGCCTGCTCAGCTTCGTCGGCAGCGCTACGCAGACCTGGACCCATGCCTACGACAAGACCAACAATCGCGTGTCGGTGACGGATCCGCGCTCGCATGTCTTCCAATCAGCCTTTGATTCGGTGAACCGCCTGATCAGCACCACGGATGAGGATTCGGGTATGGTCACCCTGACCCGCAACGGCCGGGACCAGGTCACCAACTACAGCGATCCGCGCTCATTGAGCACAAGTTATGTGCGCGACGGCTTCGGCGACATCATCCAGTGCTCGAACCCCGACAGCGGCACCACCGTCTATGTCTATAACGCGCTCGGCAAGCCGACGCAGATCACCGACGGGCGCAGCATCGTTACCAATCTCACTTACGACAATGCCGGGCGGCTGCTGACCAAGCAGTATCCGGCGGCAACGGGCGAGAACATCACCTACACCTGGGACTCGACCACGTCCGGCAACAACGGCATCGGCCGCATCACCAAGATCGAGGATGCCTCAGGCTCGGTGGAGTGGTTCTACAACGCGCTCGGGCAGGTGACCCAGGAGAAGAAGACGACATCGTCGGTCGTCTACACCGTCGACTACACCTACGACCTCGACGGCAAGGTCACCCAGATCACCTATCCGTCCGGCCGCATCGTCAACATCAGCCGCGATTCCGCCGGCCGCATCTCCGGTGTCACCACCAAGAAGGATTCCGGCAGTTCGACCGTGACGCTCGCCTCCAGCGTTGCCTACCTGCCGCTCGGCCCGTTGACGGCGTTGACCTATGGCAACGGGCTCACCTTGAGCAAGATCTACACGCAGGACTACCTGATCAGCGGCCTGCAGGTGCAGGACATCGCGACCTCGACGGTGGTGCTCGACCGCTCTTATGCCTTCGGTGACGCCATCAACCTCACCGGCATCACCGACAACCTCACCCCGGCACGCGACGAAACCTACGTCTACACCAACGCCAACCGCCTGCAGGAAGGCGACGGCATCTGGGGCACGCTGACCTGGGCCTATGATGCGACCGGCAACCGCAGCTCCGAGGTGCTCACCTCGGGCGCAACCACTACCAGCACCTACAACTACCCGGGGACCAACAACAAGCTCTCCTCGATCTCGCAGGGCGCAAGCACGGTGCGCTCGTTCTCCTATGACGGCGCCGGCAATATCAGCGCCGATACGAGGGGCAGCACCGCCTACAACTACCACTACAACAACCGCAACCGGCTCGATGAGCTCAGCATCGGCTCAACGGTCACCGCCGACTATGTCTATGACGGGCTCGAGCGGCTGGCGATCCGCACCACCCAGAACATGACGCCGGCGGGCGCCACGCACTACGTCTACGATCGCGACGGCCACCTCATTGCGGAAGCAACCAACACCGGGACCACCACCCGCGAATATGTCTGGTTCGACGACATGCCGCTCGCGGTCGTTGCCGATGTCGATACCGCAAGCCCCCATCTCTACTTCGTGCACGCCGATCATCTCGACCGGCCGCTGAAGATGACCGACGGCACCGAAGCCGTCGTCTGGGATGCTGTCTATAACCCCTTCGGCGACGTCAACGCAATCACCGGATCAGCCTCAAACAACCTGCGCTTCCCGGGCCAGTACTTCCTCATCGA
>CAVTOP010000016.1:0-111279 GCA_963736275.1 uncultured Alphaproteobacteria bacterium | reverse complement strand
GGATGACGCGAATGCCGAGCCCGGTGAAACGTTCGGCCGAATCGGCCGGTGCCACGGCAGCGATAACCGAGTGAACATGTCGATGGACGGCGGAAAAATTCGCGCCGGTGTCCCGCACATCGACACCGAACATTTTTGCGCTCCGTGTCGGCACCTGTGCCATCACGATAATCGGTTCGAACTTCGTTGGATCGAATGCGAGCTTTGGGTAGAGACTCTTGATTGATGACAAGCGGTGGAGGCGGCGCCGAGAGCAAGGTGTAGCCATCGGGGTCCGAACGGTAGACCGCTTCGGCACCGATGTTTCCGGCCGCGCCGGTGCGGTTTTCGATGACCACCGACTGGCCCCATTTGCGCGACAGCCAATCTGCGACCAGCCTCGGAACGGCATCGGCAGTGCCTCCGGCGGGAAACGGAACAATGATTTTGACGGTGCGGTCGGGATAGACCTGCGCCCTTGCCGGGCTCGCAAAGCAATTGAGCGCAGTAAGGAAGACCAGTCCAATCGCAAATTGAGCGATGAAGCGGCGTCTGCTCGCGTCATACATTGGCGAAAGCCTCCCGGGCGGTTCAATCCGCGGACTTCTTCCAAACAGTGCAACAGCGGACCCAAGTATACAACATTGATCAGCCACCGTTGGCGACGTCTCTCCCGCGCCTGGGCTGTTTGGTTTTTTCGACAGTGGAGAGTAGCTTCAATCAGCCATCGGGCGGAACATCGCAGCAATCGAGCAAGCGTGGCGTATGGCGGATTTGCGACCAAACGTTGTAATCATTGGAGGCGGGATCGGCGGCTTGTTTGCAGCGAACGCATTGATCGCACACGGGTTGCGCGTGTCTGTTTACGAGCAGGCGCCAGCCCTGGGCGAGGTAGGCGCCGGCGTGTTCATCACCCCAAACAGCGTGCGGCAATTGCAGCGCATAGGACTGGGACCGTCGGTCGAGAAATGGGGAGCCAGGGTCGGACCCGCTTCTCGGTATTTTCGCCATGACGGAGCGTCTATCGCACCGGTCCAGGTTACGGACTCCTCGGGCTGGAATGCAACATTCGGGATGCATCGCGCCGACCTCGTCGAATTCCTTGCGGGTGCCCTGCCAGCAGAGGTCGTTCACACCGGTCACCGTTGCATCGGCTTCGCGCAGGACGGCGACTTAGCCCGCGTCTCTTTCGCCAATGGCGCTGTCGCCGAAGGCGATATCGTCGTGGGTGCAGATGGTATCCACTCCGAACTGCGACCGTATGTGTTTCCGCCCTCACGCCCGGTGTTCTCCGGATCCGTCGCCTATCGCGGGGCAATTGCCTACGAGCGCGTTCCGCATTTGCCGAACAACGCCTGGCTGATGTGGCTTGGCAAAGGAAAACATTTCCTGGCCTTTCCGCTACGCGCCGGCAAACTCATAAACTACGTCGGCTTCGTGCCCGCTGACGAAGAAATGAAGGAATCCTGGTCCGCGCCCGGAGATCCTGAAGCCCTGCGTCGCGAGTTCTCAGGCTGGGATCTCCGAATTGAAAAGCTTCTGGCCAAGGTGCAGATGACATTCCGTTGGGCGTTATACGACCGAGAGCCGCTACCCTCCTGGACCAACGGGAGGCTCGCGCTTCTGGGCGACGCCGCGCACCCTATGCTTCCACATCTCGGACAGGGCGCCAATCAGTCGATCGAGGATGGCATGGCCCTCGCGACGATCCTGGCGCACTCCGACCGGAAAAGCGTGCCCGCTGCGCTCCGTGCCTACGAGCGGCTTCGTCGTGAGCGGGTGACGCAGGTGCAGCGCGGCGCTCGCGAAAACGGGCTACGCGTACGATTCTGCATATTCGGACCTTGGCGTGCGCGATGCCGAGATCACTGCGCACGCCGCGTTCAGGAAGAGCCTCTATGACCACGATGTCGTTCCAGAAGCAAAAGCTGCAGCAATGGCGCTGACCTAATGGAGCAGATCCTAATTGCGCTCGCCGGATTGATGGGCGCGGCTGGTATTGTTCTCACCGCCGCGTCGGCGCACGGCAAACCGGGCTCAGGTCTCGACAGCGCCGGCTATCTCCTGCTGCTGCACGCTGCGGCCATCATCGCGGGCATTTCTGCCGAGCGCGCTGGTCTGCTCGGATCGGCCCTTTGGCATGCTCGCGCTTTGGGGCTTCGTGCTCGGTAGCGGACTGTTTGCCGCTGACGTCGCCACCCGCGCGTATATTGGCAGCCGCTTGTTCCCGTTCGCGGCGCCAGCCGGCGGCATCATCCAGATCATGAGTTGGCTGCTGCTGGTTGTTGCCGCACTTAAGGCGCTCCGGGCGTCGTAAGCCCCTTCCGTCGCGTGACCGGGGCCGGTAAAAGGGCGCACCCTACGCCAATTGAGACCAGGCGATGAGCAAAGCGCCCAAGATCGACCCGCAGACGCAGGCCCGAATCCTGTCCGAAGCGCTGCCGCACATGCAGCGCTACGACGAGGAGACCGTCGTGGTGAAATATGGCGGGCACGCCATGGGCCAGGAGCAGATGGCGCGCGACTTTGCGAAAGACATCGTCCTGCTCGAGCAGACGGCGATCAATCCCGTCGTCGTGCACGGCGGCGGCCCGCAGATCGAGGCCATGCTCAAGAAGCTCGGCATCAAGTCCGAATTCGCCGCCGGCCTGCGCATCACCGATGCGAAGACCGTCGAGATCGTCGAAATGGTCCTGGCCGGCTCGATCAACAAGCAGATCGTCGGCTACATCAACGCCGCCGGCGGCAAGGCCATCGGGCTGTGCGGCAAGGACGGCAACATGGTGCAGGCACGCAAGGTCAGCCGCACGGTGGTCGATCCGGATTCCAACATCGAAAAGGTCATAGACCTCGGCTTCGTGGGCGAGCCTGAAAAAGTCGACACCGCCATGCTCAGCCAGGTGATCGGGCGTGAAATGATCCCTGTGCTGGCGCCGGTAGCGACCTCGGCCAACGGCGGGACGTTCAACGTCAACGCCGACACTTTTGCGGGAGCGATCGCCGGCGCATTGAAAGCCAAGCGTCTGCTTCTGCTCACCGACGTGCCCGGCGTTCTCGACAAATCGAAGAACCTGATTGCGGATCTCTCGGTCGCGGATGCACGCAAGCTGATTGCTGACGGCACGATTTCCGGCGGCATGATCCCAAAGGTCGAAACCTGCATCTACGCGCTCGATCAGGGTGTCGAAGGCGTCGTCATCATGGACGGAAAGGTCCCGCACGCCGTGTTGCTCGAGCTGCTGACGGATCACGGCGTCGGTACCCTGATGCACCGCTGATCGCCGTCATCCCGGCCCGCAAATGCCGTCGAATGACGGGTTTATGCATCTTCCGCTAGCATAGCGGTATGATTCGCGCGTTCATCCTCACGATCGCCGCGTCAATTGCGCTGACCGTATCGGCCCGCGCTGACCTTACCCTGTGCAACCGCACCAGCTACCGGATGGATGTGGCCATCGGCCTCGAAAAGCGCGCCAACGTCGAGACACGCGGCTGGTTCCGGCTCGACCCGGGCCAGTGTCGTCAGGCGCTCGATGGCACTCTCGATGCCGACATGGTTTATGTGCACGCGCGCACCCCGCCCGTCTACGGCAGCGCGCCGCTTCCGCTCAATGGCCAGGCTGACTTCTGTATAAAGAACGGCGATTTCGACATTGCCAACGCGCGCAGCTGCCCGACAACCCAGCAGGCACAATTCAGCGCGGCCAAGCCGTCAGACTCTCCGAAGGGACCTATGATCAACCTTGCGGAAGAAGCCGATTACGACGATGTGCAGGCGCGACTTGCCGGCATTCAGCGTCTCCTGGTGATTGCGGGCTTTGACGCCTATCCGATCGACGGCGTGCAGGGCGCCAGGACGCAGGCCGCAATCACAAAATTCCTGAACGAACGAAAACTTGGCGCCGATGCCGTTGCAACGCCTGCATTCTTCGACGCCCTGATTGAAGCGGCGCGCAATCCGGAGGGCGTCGGCTTTTCATGGTGCAACGATACAAAGTACGCGGTGATGGCTTCACTGGGCTTTGCCGAGATGGGCGCGATCGTAACCCGCGGCTGGTATCGCGTGGAGTCGGGCAAGTGCGTGCGCCCGGATCTGCGCGGTGATCCACACCGCCTCTACAGCTACGCGGAGGCCGTCGATGCCAATGGCCGCGCCGTCAGGCACGGCGAGACGGCGCTTTCCTGGGGCGGAACTGTCGCGCTATGCACACGTGATGGCCGCTTCGAGTTGGCCGACCACAAGGACTGCGCAGCACGGGGCTTGAATTCGGCCGGATTTGCAGTCATCGACCTGGGAAACCAGCCCGCAACGACCGTGCGTTTCAAGGACCAGTAACGTCGTGCCGCCCACGTCCCGTCTTCCGCCGCGCGGTTTCGGCCGCGTCGAAACCTGGGTATTCGATCTCGACAACACGCTTTACCCGCATCACCTCAATCTCTGGCAGCAGGTCGATGAGCGCATCCGCGCCTATGTTTCCGATTTTCTGCAGGTCTCGAAGGACGAAGCATTCCGGCTGCAGAAGGACTATTACCGGCGTTACGGCACCACCATGCGCGGGATGATGACCGAGCATGGCATGAGGCCCGATGACTATCTCGAGTTCGTCCACCAGATCGATCATTCACCGCTCGAGCCGAATCCGACGCTCGGCGCAGCGCTGGAAAAGTTGCCGGGCCGCAAGCTCATTCTCACCAATGGCACGCGCAAGCACGCCGACGCAGTAATGCAGAAGCTCGACATTCACCATCATTTCGAAGACGTCTTCGACATTGCCGCAGCCAATCTCGACCCCAAGCCGCTGCCACAGGTCTACGAGCGCTTTCTCGCGCGCCACGGCGTCGATCCCGCGAAAGCCGCAATGTTCGAAGACCTGGCGCGCAATCTGGAAACGCCACACGCGCTCGGCATGACGACCGTCCTGGTCGTACCGGAAGGGCAGCGTGACGTTTTTCGCGAAGCCTGGGAGTTGGAAGGACGCGACGCGCCCTATGTCGATCATTTGACCGACGACCTCAGCGGGTTTCTTGAAGAGATCGTGCGGCGTTGATTAGGCGCCCGGTATGACCTGCTGCATCAGGATAGCAAGCCCGATGCCGGCAATGCCGGCGCCGACCAGCCGCACTGCCGACAAATCGGACGCTCCACGCACCAGCGAGCGGGTCAGATGCACCGCTGCAAGCGCAATCGCGATTTGAATGACGGCAAGCCCGACGAGATAGGCGTAAAGCGGTGTCCGCTCGGCCCCATAGATCGATTCACCCAGGGCATAACCGTGGATCACACCCACCATCGCGAACAGCACCACCGCGGCTCCCACCGACATGTCCCGGCGAAAAACCATCAGCAAACCAAGCGCAAGGACCGTCAGTGCAACGAGAATCTCCGCACCCGGCACCGTCGTGCCATGCAGGTGGAGAGCAACTCCGCCCATCATCGCCAGCACGAATGCAACCGCCAACGCCGATGCCGAGCGATGCGCGGCGGCGAGGCATCCGACCGCAACGACCGCCGCCAGATGGTCGAGACCGATCACGGGGTGACCCAATCCCGACAGGAAGCCCTCACCGAAGGTCGCCGGCATGCGACCGCCCATGACGTGATGCGCGAGAGCCGGCGCCGCACCGGATGCCGATGCGACAAGGGTCAACCCAAGACGTACCAATTGCCGATTCATTGCTTTTTCCCGGAACGACCATAGCCCGCTTCGCGCGGCTTGACATCCCCTGCCGCGCCCCCGACAAACCGCAGCCGAACGAGCCGGAGCATCCATGTCCAACGACAAGCTTGCCAGTACCATCGACGAAGCTTTCGAAGCGCGCGACAAGATCGGCCCGAAGACCAAGGGCGCGGTGCGCAAGGCGGTGAATGTGGCACTTGAGTTGCTCGATTCCGGCAAGACGCGCGTGGCCGAGCGAAAGCCTGACGGGCAATGGCAGGTCAACCAGTGGCTCAAGAAAGCGGTGCTGCTGTCGTTCCGGCTCAACGACATGAGCGTGATTCCGGGCGGGCCCGGCAAAGCGGCGTGGTGGGACAAGGTCGAATCCAAATTCAAGGGCTGGAGTGCGGCGCGCTTTCGCAAGGCGGGTTTCCGCGCCGTTCCTGGTTGCGTGGTTCGTCATTCCGCCTTCATCGCGCCCGGCGTCGTGCTGATGCCGTCCTTCGTCAATCTCGGCGCCTATGTCGACTCCGGCACGATGATCGATACCTGGGCAACGGTCGGAAGCTGCGCGCAGATTGGCAAGAACTGCCATATCTCCGGCGGCGCCGGCATTGGCGGGGTGCTGGAGCCGCTGCAGGCTGGGCCGGTCATTATCGAGGATAATTGTTTCGTCGGCGCGCGCTCCGAAGTGGCGGAAGGTGTCATCGTGCGCACCGGTGCGGTCCTGTCGATGGGTGTGTACCTCGGCGCCTCGACCCGCATCGTCGACCGCGAGACCGGACAAATCACGCAAGGTGAGGTGCCGCCTTACTCCGTGGTCGTGCCCGGCACATTGCCGGGAAAAAGTGGCGGCGCGGGCCTCTACTGTGCCGTGATTGTCAAACGCGTGGACGAGCGTACGCGCTCAAAGACCAGCATCAACGAACTGCTGAGAGACTGAAGGCCGACCTTGTCCGCTGACCCCGTCGCCATCGCCCGAGATCTGGTGCGCTGCCCCTCGGTGACGCCCGCAGAAGGTGGCGCGCTCGCATTTCTCGAAAGCGTATTGAAAAAAGCCGGCTTCACCGTGCACCGCATGACGTTCCGTGAACCCGGCACGGACGACGTGGAAAATCTTTACGCGCGGATCGGAACGGCTGCGCCGAACCTGGTGATCGCCGGCCACACCGACGTCGTGCCGCCCGGTGACGAGAAGACATGGAAACATCCGCCATTCTCCGGCGAGATCGCGGGCGGTGAGCTCTACGGTCGTGGCGCCGTCGACATGAAGGGCGGCATCGCCTGCGCCGTCGCGGCAGTGCTCGATCATCTCGGCCAACACGGCGGGAAGCCGAAAGGCTCGATCTCGTTTCTCATCACGGGCGACGAGGAAGGAATCGCGGTTAATGGCACGCCGAAACTGCTGAAATGGGCGGCCGATCGTGGCGAAAAGTTCGATCACTGCATCCTGGCCGAGCCGAGCAACCAGAACGAGCTCGGCGACACCATCAAGATCGGCCGGCGCGGGTCGCTCAACGGCCATCTCATCGTGAACGGCACGCAGGGGCACGTGGCCTATCCGCAGCGCGCCAGTAACCCGATCCGTGGCCTGGTGACGCTGGTTTCCGCGTTACAGGCTGAGACACTCGACCAGGGCAGCGCGCAATTCGCGCCGTCGCATCTCGAATTCACATCGGTCGACGTCGGCAACAAGACGGTCAATCTCATACCGGGCGAGGCACGCGCGCGCTTCAATATCCGTTTCAACGACAAGCACACGCTCAACTCGCTGAAAAAGCTGATCGAGCAGCGAGCGGCAAAAGCGGCCGATGGCAAGATCAAATTCACGTTCCAGTGGGAGCCGTCGAACGCCGGCGTATTCGTGACCAAGCCAGGGCCGTTCACCGATCTGGTCGCGGCCGCCGTCGCCGAGGCCACCGGCCGCAAGCCGGCGCTGTCGACGACCGGCGGCACATCGGATGCGCGGTTCATCACGCACCATTGTCCTGTGGTCGAGTTCGGTCTGGTTGGCCAGACGATGCATCAGATCGACGAGCGCGTGCCGGTTGCGGACCTGCAGAAGCTCACCGCGATCTATCGGAAGATCATCGACAGGTATTTCGCCTGACAGGCCGCTGTCTCGCGCAGGGCGGGCTCAATATTCCACTTTCATCAGATAGAGTCCGTCCGGCGGCGCGACCGTGCCGCAGGCCGCGCGATCGCGCGCGTCGAGCGCCTTCGCGAGGTCGTCGGGGCTCCATTTGCCCTCACCGACCAGGACGAGTGAGCCGACCATCGAGCGCACCTGATTGTGCAGGAACGACCGTGCGACCGCGGTCACATAAACGTCCTCGCCGCTGCGCTCGACCTTGAGAATATCGAGCGTTTTCACCGGCGACTTGGCCTGGCATTCGGTCGATCGAAACGTTGTGAAGTCGTGCTTTCCGATGAGGCGCTGCGCCGCTGTGTGCATCGCAGTGCGTCGAGCGGGCGCGGCACGCGCCAGGCACGCCCGGCATCGAGCGTGAGATCGGCGCGGCGATTGATGATGCGATAGAGATAATGCCGCCGGATCGCCGAGGTCCGCGCGCTGAAATCTTCTGCGGCGCGTTCGGCAGCCAGAATCGCAACGGGATGCGGGCGCAGATGCGCATTGAGTGCGTCGCGTATGGTGTCGGTGTCCCACTCCTTTGTGAGATCGACGTGGGCGACCTGAGCACGCGCATGGACGCCGGCATCGGTACGGCCGGCGCCTTGCACCAGCGTTTTTTCGCCCGAGAGCGCTTCAACCGCAGACGTGAGCAGGCCCTGAACGGTGAGCTGATCAACCTGGATTTGCCAGCCTGCGAAAGGCCGCCCGTCATATTCGACTATCAACTTGTAGCGCGGCATATCAGGCAACCCGCACGCCGGATTTCACGGGCGTGCCGCGCAGGAATTCATCCGCCGACATCGGCTGTTTACCGGCGCGCTGCACTTGCGAAAGACGCACCGCTCCTGTGCCGCAAGCAACAGTGAGCTTTTCATCGAGTGTCGTGCCGGCCGTACCGGAACCCTCGGCTTTTGTCGAGCGCAACGCCTTGATCCGCACGCTGTCGACCTCAAACCACGCACCGGGAAACGGTGAAAGTCCGCGAATATGATCGTGCACCTGTTTCCATGGCTTCGACCAGTCGGTGCGCGTTTCGCTCTTTGAAATCTTCTCGGCATAGGTCACGCCCGCGACCGGTTGCGGCGTGAGCGTCAGCGAGCCGCGCTCGGCCGCGGCAAGCGCGCGCAGCATCAGATCGGCCCCCAGCCGCGACAGGGCATCGTGGAGGTCGCCTGCCGTCATGTCGGATCCGATCGGCATTCGCTCCGCCATCGCCATGGCGCCGGTATCGAGCCCCTCATCCATCTTCATGATGGTAACGCCGGATTCGGCATCGCCCGCCATGATGGCGCGGTTAATGGGCGCAGCGCCGCGCCAGCGCGGCAGCAACGACGCGTGGATATTGAAGCAGCCGAGCCGCGGTGCATCGAGTACGGATTTTGGCAGGATCAGGCCATAGGCGACGACCACAGCTGCGTCGGCATCATGTGCGCGGAACGCAGCCTGGGCTTCCTCATCCTTCAGCGTTCTCGGCGTATGAACGGCAAGCCCAAGCCGCCGCGCCTCCTGCTCCACGGGCGTGCGCTGCACGTCCATGCCGCGGCCGGCCGGCTTGGCTGCTCGCGTATAGACCGCAGCAATTTCATGCCCGCGCTGCGCGAGCTCGATCAGCGTCGGCACTGCAAAATCAGGCGTGCCCATGAAAATCAGGCGCATTGAGGCACCATGCTGCGCGCGGGCGCGCCCGCCGTCAGCCGATGTGATGCGAAGGCTCTTCGTCCTCGGAAAGCGGCTTTACGCCTTCGGTTTTCTTTGCCGCTTTCTTGAATTTCTTCATCACCATGTCGCGCTTGAGCTTGGAAATATGGTCGATGAACAGCACGCCATTGATGTGGTCGATTTCGTGCTGCAGGCAGGTGGCGAACAGCCCATCCGCCTCTATCTCCTGCGGCTTGAGGTCGAGATCGAGGTATTTCACCCTAACCGACTTCGGGCGCTCGACTTCCTCGTAATATTCAGGAATTGAGAGACATCCCTCCTCATAAATTGCTTTTTCATCCGAGGCCCAGACCACCTCCGGATTGACGAAAACCCGCGGCTGCTTCGGCTCGTCCTTTTTTGCGAGATCCATGATGACAACGCGTCGCGCCACACCGATCTGAATCGCAGCAAGCCCGATACCGGGAGCGGCGTACATTGTCTCGAACATGTCATCGATCAACGCATGCAATGTCTTGTCGACAGCCTTCACCGGCTCGGATTTGAGCCGCAGCCGCTTGTCGGGGATGATGAGAATGTCGCGAACCGCCATGGCGGCGATGTAAGGGCAAGGGCTGGTGCGGTCAATGCGCACTGCCCCTTGAGCCACCGGCGCAACCGCCCTACCGTTCGCCGTTCGTTCGCCCGCGACAGCGAATCACTGTAGAAGCGCCGAATGGACGATTTGAACTCTTTGGCTAACGCGCTATTGGCGAATGCGCCGGCTCTTGCGCTGGTGATCGGCACGATTGTCGCAATCGGGGTCATCGTTGTCATTGTGATTTTGCTGTGGCCGCGCAAGCCGCTCCAAGATCCTGCCGCCGAGCAGCGGATGGCCGACCTCAATGCGCGTGTCCAGGTCATGGGCGAATTGCTCGCCAAGGCGCAATCGCAGCTCCAGCAGACGGTGCACGAGCGGTTAGACGCAGTGACAGCCCGGCTTGGCGAGTCGATGCAGAACTCGACGCAGCATACGGCCGAGCATCTCCAACAGCTGAACGCGCGGCTCGCCGTGATCGATAGCGCGCAAAGGAACATTACTGACCTGGCCTCACAGGTGACGAGCCTGCAGAATGTGCTCAGCAACAAGCAAACGCGCGGCGCCTTTGGCCAGGTGCGAATGGAAATGATCATTCAGGACGGCCTGCCGCGGGATTGTTATGAATTCCAGGCCACGCTCTCCAATAAAGCGCGCCCCGATTGCGTCGTGCACCTTCCCGACGGTCCCTCCCTCGTCGTAGACGCCAAGTTTCCGCTCGAGGCGGTGACGGCCTTTCGCGAGGCAAAGAGCGATGAGGAGCGCAAGCTCGCGGTTGCCCGTGTGCGTGCGGATATTGCCAGGCACGTCGGCGATATCGCGACCAAATATCTGATCCCCGGCGAAACCCAGGATATGGCCCTGATGTTCGTTCCGTCGGAATCGATTTACGCGGAACTCTACGACGGCTTCGACGACATTTTTCAGAAGGCCTATCGCGCCAAGGTGATCATCGTTTCACCTTCGCTCCTGATGCTGGCGATCCAGGTAATCCAGCAGATTCGCAAGGACGCAAAAATGCGCGAGGCTGCCGACAAGATCCTTGCCGAGGTCGGGCATTTGGTCACCGATGTGCAACGCTTGCGCGACCGCGTCGAAAATCTCGACAAGCATTTCGGCCAGGCCAACGCCGACATCAAACAGATCGTCGTTTCCGCAGATAAAATCATCAACCGGGGCGACAGGATTCAAAGCGTCGAATTCGACGATGAACCGCCGAGCGCCGAGGTCATCCAGGCACCGATCCGGCACAAGCTGGAAGCGGGCGAGTAGCCCATGACTATATCGCCTGACGCGCAGCCGCGACCGTCATGGTTCGACGGTGTGGCCGTCTACTTCAAGCCGCGCGTGTTGATCGTGCTGCTGCTCGGTTTTTCGGCCGGGCTGCCGTTTTCACTGGCCGGGCAGACGCTGCAGGCCTGGATGACGGAAACCGGTGTCGATATCCGCACAATCGGCCTGTTCGCGGCTGTGGGAACGCCGTATTGGGCGAAGCCGCTCTGGGCGCCTGCGGTCGACGCGCTCGACGTGCCCGTCCTCTCGCGCCTGCTCGGACGCCGGCGCGGCTGGCTCATGCTGACCCAAATTCTGCTCGTCGGCGCGATCATCCTGCTTGCGATCAGCGACCCGGCGGCCTCGCCATGGACAGTCGCCGGCGCGGCATTGCTGGTCACGACCGCCTCGGCGACGCAGGACATCGTCATCGACGCGTTCCGTGTCGAAAGCCTGCCGGAGAACGAACAGGCCGCGGGCATGGCGTCGTATGTCGCCGCCTACCGTATCGCGGTGCTGGTTTCGAGCGCCGGTGCGCTGTTCCTGGTGAGCGGCCTCATGGGATTCGGGCTCGACAAACAGGCCGCCTACCGCGCGACTTTTGTCGCGATGTCGGCGCTCGTCCTGGTCGGCATCATCGCGACGCTGCTGGCAAGGGAACCGGAAAAATCGGCGGCTGCCACCGCCGAGCATTCGGCGCGTGCACGCCAGGGCTCGTGGAAACGCGTGACCGATACGGCAATCGCCAGCTTTTCCGAGTTCCTGTCGCGCGACATGGCCATCGTGGTGCTGGTTTTCGTGATGCTCTTCAAATTTGCCGATACCCTCGCGAGCGCGCTGACGACGCCGTTTGTTCTCGAGACCGGGTTCACGCGCGTCGAACTTGCCACCATCATCAAGGGCGTCGGTTTTGCCGCGGCGATTGCAGGCGGTTTTGCCGGCGGCTTTCTGGCGCGCGCCTTGCCGATGGCGACTAGCCTCTGGATCGGCGGCATCTTGCAAGCGGTTGCGATTTTCGCCTTCGCATGGCAGGCGGTTGTCGGCCGTGACGTTGCGTGGCTGACCTTCGCCATCACTGCCGAAAATTTCACCAGCGGTATCGGAACCGTGATTTTCGTCGCGTATCTTTCGGCGCTTTGCGGCAACCCGCTTCACACGGCCACGCAATACGCATTGTTGACCGCACTGTTTGCATTGGCGCGCACGGTGCTCGCGCTCGGTTCCGGCTATCTCGCGGCGGCAACCGGCTGGATGTGGTATTTCGTCATCTGCGTTGCCGCTAGCATTCCGAGTTTCATTCTGCTCGTCTGGCTGCAGCGCGGCGGACATTTCGCAACGCTATCCGCGAAGCGGACATAAAGAAGACGCGTTCGCACACCGTCGCCACAATCATGAAGCTTTCACGCGCGGAACGATGACCCGGCGCATGCGTTTGGCCCCACGTACGTTGAAGGAGGCTGCCATGCGTCTGAACTTGAAACTCTCAGTGCTGGGTTGCGCGCTGGCCGGCGTGATTGCTTCGTCATTGCCCGCCGCAGCGGACTGGCACAAGCCGTATATCTACCGGGAATCCAACGGAAGTTGGACGAACGTCCGTTACGATGACGGCATATGCAACTATTACTTCTCGCACAATTCCTATGACAACAACACGCACTTGAATAAGTACGGCGATTGCTCGCACGTCGCAATCGGACCCGATGGCATCGCGAGACCCGTTTACATGGCCCCAGTGACCTACGGTGCTCCTGCAGCCTACGGCGCCGTCGAGACGTATGGCAGCGGCCTAGAATAACGTCCGTTGCTTGATCGCGGCGGCGAGCGTGCCCTCATCGAGATAGTCGAGCTCGCCGCCGACCGGCACGCCGTGCGCAAGCCGAGTTACTTTCACTTTTGCATCGGCCAGAAGTTCGGTGATGTAGTGCGCCGTGGTCTGGCCGTCGACCGTGGCGTTGAGCGCCAGGATCACCTCTTTTACCGGCGTCTCGTGCGCGCGCGAAATCAACGCGTCGATCGACAGGTCCCGCGGGCCGACGCCGTCGAGCGGAGACAGTGTGCCCCCGAGCACGTGATAGCGGCCATTCACGGCGTGCGCGCGTTCGAGCGCCCATAAGTCTGCAACGTCGGCAACCACAACGATGATCGAGGGGTCGCGCTTGCCGTCGGTGCAGACCGTGCACGGGTTTTGCGTGTCGATACTGCCGCAGACCTTGCAGACCTCGATCTTCTCCATCGCCGTTTCCAAGGCAGCGGCGAGCGGTGCCATCAGCAGTTCGCGTTTCTTGATGAGGTGCAGCGCCGCGCGTCGCGCCGAACGCGGGCCCAGACCGGGCAGCCGCGCCAGCAGCTGGATCAGGCGCTCGATTTCAGGTCCGGCAACGGCGGTGGGCATCTCAGTCTGTCGTGGCCGGGCTTGTCCCGGCCATCCACGGCTTACTTGCTACTCGCCGCAAGACGTGGATGCCCGGCACAAGGCCGGGCATGACGATCTCAAGGCATTCGCAAGGCATTCAGGTCAAACCTAGTCCCGGCGGCAGCGGCAGCCCGCCGGTGACTTCTTTCATTTTTTCCTGGAGTACGCCTTCCGCTTTACGCCGCGCATCGGCATGTGCCGCGACGATCAGATCCTCGACAATTTCCTTTTCCGATGGCTTGAGCAGTGAATCGTCGATCTTCACGCTCTTGAGGTCGCCCTTGGCGGAAAGCGTCACCGTGACGACGCCGCCACCAGCGGTGCCCTCGACCTCGATCTGGTCGAGCTCCGCCTGCATCGCCTCCATCTTCGACTGCAATTGCGCGGCCTGTTTCATCAGGCCGAGGAAATCCGCCATGCGCTAGTCCTCACGCTCGTCATCGGAACTGGCATCCGGCGCCTGATCCGGGCCATTTTGCGTCACACCCACGACCTTTGCGCCCGGGAACCGGTTGAGCACGGCCTGCACCAGCGGATCGCTCTGTACGCCGCGCTCGATCTCGGCCTGCTGCGCATCGGCCTGAGCGCGCATCGTCGGCGCGCCCTGCTCCTTGGACACGACCACGATCCAGCGCTTGCCGGTCCAGCCGGTCAATTTGCGCTGGAGGTCGTGAACCAGCGTCTTCGGTGCGCGCGCCTCGAGTGCGATTTCGAGTTGGCCATCCTCACAGCGGACCAGCCGCACGTCGCGTTCAAGCGCCATCTTGGTCGTGATGTCGCGCTTCTCCGCGGCAAGCGCAATCAGATCCGCAAACGAATTGATCGACAGAGTTGGCGCGGCGACCGGCTCGTCCCGATGCGGCACGGACTCTTCAGCCGGCCGTGGCGACACGGCGGCGGACGACCGGGGCGAACCGCGCGGCGCATCGTAGCGGGGCGCGTAACCTTGGGACGAGGCCTGAACGCTGCCGCCGTTCCCCTGCGGACGGGGCGGCGCAGCACCATTCTCGCCGAGAGAGCGAACGACCTCGTCGGGCGTCGGCAGATCGGCCGCATAGGCGATGCGAACAAGCACCATCTCGGCGGCGGCGACGGGACGCCCTGCTGCCTGCACCTCGGAGACTCCCTTGAGCAGCATCTGCCAGGCGCGCGACAGCACGCGCATCGACAGCTGCGCCGCGAAGGCGCGCCCGCGCGTGCGCTCCGCCTCTGACAGCGAGACATCGTCGGCGACCGCGGGAATGACTTTGACGCGCGTGACGAAGTGCGTGAACTCAGCGAGATCACCCAGGATCACCGCGGGATCCGCACCGATCTCGTACTGCTCGCGCAACTCGCTCAGCGCCGCAGCGACATCGCCCTTCATGAGTGCTTCGAACAGATCGACCACCCGCACGCGATCCGCCAGCCCAAGCATCTGGCGAACGTCGTCGGCCCGGACCGGACCGGCTGCATGCGCCATCGCCTGATCGAGCAGCGACAGTGAATCTCGCACCGACCCCTCCGCCGCGCGCGCGATCAAGGCGAGCGCGGCAGGCTCGATCTCGACCTTCTCCTTCCCGGCGATGCCTTGCAGATGCTCCACCAGAACCGCCGCGTCGACGCGGCGCAGATCGAAACGCTGACAGCGCGAGAGCACCGTCACCGGCACCTTGCGGATTTCGGTGGTTGCGAAAACGAACTTCGCATGCGGCGGCGGCTCTTCCAGCGTCTTGAGCAGCGCGTTGAAGGCTGCGGGCGACAACATGTGCACTTCGTCGAGGATGTAGACCTTGTAGCGCGCGCTCATCGGTGCGTAGCGGATCGCATCGTTGATCTGCCGCACGTCCTCGACACTGTTGTGCGAGGCGGCATCCATCTCAAGTACGTCCGGATGCCGGCTCTCGATGATGGCCTGGCAATGCACGCCCATCACCGGCATCGTGATCGTCGGCTCTTTCACCGAACCGTCGGGCAGCTCGTAATTGAGCGCGCGCGCGAGAATGCGCGCGGTGGTCGTCTTTCCGACACCGCGGACGCCGGTCAGGATCCAGGCCTGCGGGATGCGGCCGCTCTCGAACGCGTTCGAGACCGTGCGCACCATAGCGTCCTGGCCGATCAGGTCCTCAAAGCTCGCGGGCCGGTATTTGCGTGCGAGCACGCGGTATCCATCCGGCGTCTCAGCCGGGGTGGAACCGGAAACAGCGGATTTTCTGGGCTCGCTCATCGTGCCATCCGCTTCGCCGCCGCGCGACGCGCGGACTGATCGCGAACAAGTCTAGGAATTGGTGGGAGGCTGACGAGCGACCCGAACCGCGCTCGTTAGGGCTGCTTCCTTCCGGACCTGACCCGGTTGGCGAGTGGCTCGTCCACCGCCAACCTCCCGGGGTCTATATCAGGCCATTAAACCGGGAAAGCAAGCAGCGGGGCAGCGTCTCTGATAGCTTTCCTCCGAAAGAATCGCGCGGATTTGTCCAATGGATTCAGGGCTTACCAAGGCCTGGTCGCTGCACCCTCAGCTAGCGCAAGACACGGTTCCGGTCGGCGACCTGCGGCTTGCCCGCATGTTGCTGACGAACGATGCCAACTATCCGTGGCTGATCCTGGTGCCGCGCCTGCCCGGTCTCGTGGAGCTCATCGATCTCGAGGAGAATGCGCAAGTGCAGTTGCTCGGTGAAATCGCCGCAACGGCGCGTGCGCTGAAAAGCATCACGCAATGCGACAAGCTCAATATCGCCGCGCTCGGAAACCAGGTGCCGCAGTTGCATGTGCATATAATCGCACGCCGTCATAGCGATGCCGCCTGGCCCAAACCGGTCTGGGGCGTAAGACCACCGCTCTCCTATGAACAAGCGAAATTGCGCGCGTTTCTGGAATTGCTGCGGCAATCACTCAAGCCCGAAGGCCTCACCGCCATGGACCGGTAAGTCCGGTTCTGCGAAAAATCCGCATGGCCGCGACCCCCTCCCGAATCCTGATCATCTCGCTGCGCCGGATCGGCGATCTGCTGCTTACGACACCGGTCATCCGCAGCGTGCGCCGTGCCTGGCCGAATTCGCAGATCGACGTGCTGGTATTCAACGGCACTGCGGGAATTATTGCCGGAAACCCAGACATCGACCGTATCCTCACGATCCCTCAGCGGCCGACGGCTGTGGAAAATCTGGGCCTGATCCGGCGCCTGTGGCGTTCCTACGACGTTGCGATATCGACACAAAGCGGAGACCGACCGACGGCCTTTGCTTTCGCTGCCGGCCGGCGACGTGTCGGCGTAACAACGGACACTGATCCCTGGCTTGCGCGCATTCTCAAGCGCATCGCGCTGCATCGGCCGGTTCCCGCAGCGGAAAAACTTCACCGCGTCGAGCAGAATCTCCGGCTTGCCGATGCGCTCGACATTCCTCGTGTTCCGGAACTCGTTTGCCCTGCCGCGGCGCAGACCGCGCCTGTTGCGATCATCGGCAAATACGCCGTCATCCACGCCGCACCGATGTTCGCCTACAAGGAATGGACACCGGAAGGATGGCGCGCGGTCGCAGCGGACCTTGCAATGCGCGGCCTCTCGATTGTTGCAATCGGGGGTCCTGGCGAAGCGGAGCGCGGCTATCTCGAAAAGGTCTGGCGGGGCGTCTGCGAATTCCATCAACTGGAGTGGCCGCAGACGGTGAAACTCCTGGCCAACGCTCGAATCTATATCGGACCCGACACATCGACGACGCATCTTGCCGCCGCTACCGGCTGTCCGACGGTGGCGTTGTTCGGCCCGATGGACCCGCGCGTGTGGGGGCCTTGGCCAATTGGCGGACTCGCGGCGCCGTGGCTGGCGAGCGGCACCATCCAGAACCAGGGCAATGTCTGGATCGTGCAGAATCCCCTGCCATGCATGCCTTGCACCTTCGAAGGCTGCGAACGCAACATCCGCAGCCGCAGCGCTTGTCTCGACGAGCTCAAGCCCGAGCAGGTAATAGCAGCCATCGACCAGGCGCTCGCCTGACCCCCACAGACCGGCGCATTGCGCAGCGCGTGCCCACATGCGAATTTGAGCGACGCATGTCATCCCGTCTCGGCCCTAAACCACGTCTGGGATATACAAACAGCCGTATCGAGCGCGCCGCGGAACTGCGCTCCGATGCCTCCGCCTTAGCCGCGCTGGCAAAGCATCCCGGGGCAGGAACCTATGTGATTGGCGGCGAATGGATCGTGGCGAAAAAAGGTTCGCCTTTTAGTGCACCGCTATTCACGCCAGCCGAAGCGGAAGACCTCGGCCCGGCCGCCGAGACAATCTTTCTCGGCCTGCTTGACGGCGCGCCGCGGTTTGGACACGGGCTTGCACCTCAGTCAGCCGAGGTATTGAAAGGGCGCAACGATCTGCTCGTGACGGACCTGCGCTCGATCGCCGTGCAGGGGTTGGTCGCCGCGGATGACTTGCCGCCTATCGCGGAGGCGAAAGCCGTCCTGCATTGGCATGTGCGCCACCGCTTCTGCCCCAATTGCGGGGTTGCAACGCGGCTCGTCTGCGGTGGCTGGCGGCGCGACTGCCCGCAGTGCAAGGCCGAGCATTTCCCGCGCACCGATCCTGTTGTGATCATGCTGGCAATCGACGGTGACCGCTGCCTGCTTGGCCGCAGTCCGCGCTTCGTGCCGACGATGTGGTCGTGTCTTGCCGGTTTTGTCGAGCCCGGCGAGTCGATCGAAGATGCGGTGCATCGGGAAACCCGCGAGGAAGCAGGCATCACCTGCGGACGCGTGGTCTATTTTGCCTCGCAACCTTGGCCGTTCCCCGCATCGCTGATGGTGGGCTGTCACGCCGAGGCATTGACGCACGAGATCGTCGTCGATCGCAAGGAACTCGAGGACGCCCGCTGGTTTAGCAAGGACGAGATCGGAACCATGCTGATGCGTAAACACCCGCAGGGGCTGACAACGCCACCTCCGGTAGCGATCGCACATCACATCATCCGCGCATGGATAGAGAACGAGGTCCGGTTTGAGTGATCCGCGTGGCGAAAAGAAGCATCCCCGTATCCTGTGCGCCGGCGGCGCCGTGCAAGACATCATCATGCGGGTCGACAAGTTCCCGGATGCCGGCACTAAGGTTCAGGCTTCCGAATTCCTGATCACATCCGGAGGTCAGGCTGGAAATGCCGCGGTTGCCGTCGCACGCCTTGGCGGCCACGTGAGCTTTGCGGGTCCACTCGGTGCAAAGGACGACGAATTCGCCGGGCGTATTCTTGAAAGCCTGACGCGTGAAAAAATCGATTGCAGCGGCGCCATTCGTGTTCCGGGTGCGATTTCGTCGGTGTCGCTGATTTTGGTCGACGCCGGTGGAGAAAAAACAATCGCGACGCGGCGCGACCACGGGCTGAGCTCGATCGCGCCGGAGCATCCCGAACGCGCGGTCGCTGACGCCGACGCCGTGCTTCTCGATAACCGCTACCCGAATTTCGTGACACCCATCTGTAAGGCGGCGCAGACGCGCGGGATTCCGCGCGTGCTCGACCTCGACAAGGCGGCGCCGCTCGACGATCCGCTTTTGATGGCTTGCAGCCACGTGATCTCCTCGGCGGAGGCACTGCGAGGAAGCACCGGATTGAACGATCTGCGTGCCGCGCTCAAAAAGCTCGGGCAGTCTTTCAAAGGCTTTCTGGCCTTCACCGACGGCTCAGATGGAGTCTACTGGCTCGAAAATGGCGGGGTCCGGCATATGGATGCGTTCAAGGTGACGGCGATCGATACGCTCGGCGCCGGTGACGTCTTCCACGGCGCATTCACGTTTCGGTTCGTGGAGTCTGGCGACCTGCGCATTTCGATGCAGTTCGCTGCGGCGGCCGCTGCCATCAAATGCACCCGCTTCGGCGGGCTGATGGGCGCGGCAACGCGTGCCGAAGTAGACGACTTTCTCAAAAAAAATCCGGCGTAATTCTACTTCTTTGAAGGACAGGGAGCGCCGCAGGGCGCGCATGCGCCGGCGAAATCTTCCGGAGACACCGCCCGTCCGCTCGACGGGCTGGTGAGGTGATCGGTCAGGATTGCTCCGACGCCGAGCAGCACAACAATGATGTAAACGACCCGCATGGCGCTACTCCCGCGACAGGCCGAACCAAGGCCGCAGACGAATGCCGATGAGACACCCCGGCAAGGCGGCGAGAAACCAGATCCAGCCATGCAGCGAACCCGAGGCGACGCCTCCGACAAAGGCCCCAATATTGCAGCCAAAACCGAGGCGGGCGCCCCACCCCATCAACAGGCCGCCGATGACGGCGGCGAGCAATGATTTCGCGGGCGGCCAGCTGGCACGCGCGAACGGCTTGGACGCAGCAGCCGCAGCCATGGCGCCGAAAATCATGCCGAAATCCGTGAGACTCGAGGTGTCGGACAGGACGGATTCCGCAAGCGCATGCCTGGGACCCGGCCACTGCCAGAACGCCGACTGCGAAAGGTCGAAGCCGAGCGCGGTCGCAGCTTTCGCACCCCACACCGTATAGCCGAAGGTCACGCTCCAGGGATGGCCCCCGGCGAAGAAGACGGCGACGCACAGCAGGCCGATCGCAAGGCCGCCGATGACGTAGTTGGGTGACGGCATAAAGTTCGCGCCACGCCGGCGCGCAACCGTGATGATCAGCAGCGCCGCAAGCCCAATACTGGCAAGGGTCGCGATCAGACCGCCCCAGGCGCCGAGATAGTCAGACGCCAGGATCGGATCTATTCCGCCGAGCGCAAGAAAGGCCGGCAGCGACAGACTGCCGAACACGCTGCCGATGACGAAGAATAACAACGTGACGAGCATTCGCCCCGAGCCGGCGCCGACTGTGTAGAGCGTCCCCGAGCCGCAGCCGTTCGCCAGCTGCATGCCGATACCGAAAACAAACGCGCCGATGACGAGCGATGGCCCGAGCGGAGCGATCGCGCCACCGAATTTCGGCAGAAGTGCTGCCACCGGCACCACCGCGAGCGCACAGACCGCAATCACGATCAGGCCGCCAAGAAGACCGCCCGCCTCACCGCGCGTGAGGAAGCGTCGCCACGACGCGGTATAGCTGAACTCGGCCTTGAGAAACGCAACTCCCAGGCCGAAGCCGCCGATAATCAAAGCCGCTGAAGCCAGCTGATGATCGAGCAGCACCAGCGTGACCAAGATTGCCGTGGCCGCCAGGGCGAGCCCGAGGAAAAGACGATCGATACGGACAGCCGCGCCCTGCTCGGACGCGGCCAGGCTTGCAGTCGTCATTGGAACTCCGAGACGCAGATCAGGATCCGAGGCCGAGGGCCTTCTTCAGATCGTCCCATTTCGTGCGTGAAGATTCAATCGGCCGGCTGTCATTGCTGGTCCACTCGACCATCGAGCCCGCATACAGTTTGGCATCCTTGCGGCCGAGAATTTCATGGAAGACGAACCAGTCGGTAGAGGCCCAATGACCCGTGTTGCAATAATTCACAACGGGACCCGCCGGAGCCGCATTCGCGATTGCGGCGAGCTCGGCCTTCGACTTCAGGCGATTGCTTTTCGAATCGTAAAATTCAGCGCTGTCGATATTCAGCGCGCCGGGAATGTGCCCGTAAGCCTTGGATGCCGGCGCTTTTTCCTTGCCAAGGAAGAATGACGCAGGACGCGCGTCAACCAGGGTCGCTCCACCTTTCCCTTCGATCGTTTCGACATCGCCCGCTTCGGCCAAAATACTCTTGTCGACGGTCGCCGTGAAAATCTTCGGCGACGGCGCCTTCGTTCCCGTCTCGACCGGCAACCCAGCGCTGCGCCAGGCGGCAATGCCGCCGTCGAGGATGGAGACGTTCTTCACGCCTACATATTTCAGCGTCCAGTACGTGCGTGCCGCCGATCCGAAGTCGAGCACATTCACGCCCGCCGGAACAACGATCACGCGCGTATCTTCGTCGATGCCGAGATCGCCGATCAGTTTTTCCAGTTCCGGAACGGTCGGGACCATGAACGGCACATTGTTGCGCGTAACCCGCCATCCGGCCTTGTCGTAGTCGCTGTGCACGCTTTTTGGGATGTGTCCGGCCGCATAAGCCTGCGCACCACCACCATCAATGGCAGAGCGGATATCGAGCACGGCCAAGTCGGTGTCGGCGAGGTGCTCGTTGAGCCATTGCGGGGTCACGAGCGGATCGGCATGCGCCCCTGCTACCGAAACAGCCAGCGCCGCACTAAACAGCATCGCTGCGCCGAGCCGGCGAACCGCATTGAAGGGGTTAAATTGGACTGGAGTTTTCATGACACAACTTCGAGGTTGGATTGGTCGCCGCGGGGCGGCCGATGATTTCTATTGAAATAGAATATCTTTCTCTGTAAAGACAAGGATAGGTGTCAAAAAAGAAAAGATTACTATATTACATGATAATTGTAGTAATTAATTCTATTTTCTGACGAGACTGAAGAATGGATGCCATCGACCGGAAGATCCTCGCCGTCGTGCAGGAAGATGCATCGCTATCCGTCGCCGAAATCGGCCAACGGGTCGGCCTGTCATCGACGCCATGCTGGAAGCGGCTGCAGCGCCTGGAGGCCGACGGTGTCATCACCCGCCGGGTGGCGATCATCGACCCGGAAAAAGTCGGCCTTGGCATCACGGTGTTCGTCTCGATCGAGACCGGCGATCATTCGCAGGAATGGCTCAAAAGCTTCGCCGACATGGTGGGGGCGATGCCGGAAGTGATGGAGTTTTACCGGATGGCCGGCGATGTCGATTATATGTTGCGCGTCGTCGTCGCCGACATTGCCGGGTATGATGCGTTCTACAAGAAACTGATCGCTACCGTGCCGCTGAAGAACGTCACGTCGCGATTTGCGATGGAGCGGATCAAGTCGACAACGGCGCTGCCGCTGGCAGAGGTGAGGTGAGCGGGTCGGACGCGCGAGCTCCGGTCTGCTCCTACTTCAGCGCCATCACTTTGATCGCAGCCGGTCCAAGAATGACGATAAACAATACCGGCAGGAAGAACAGAATCATCGGAACGGTCAGCTTTGGCGGCAATCCCGCGGCTTTCTTTTCGGCCTCCGACATGCGCATGTCGCGATTTTCCTGCGCCATGACCCTGAGCATTGTGGCAAGCGGGGTGCCGTAGCGTTCCGATTGCTGCAGCGCCATACAGACCGATTTCACCCCGTCCAGGTCAATGCGCTTGGCAAGGTTCTCGTAGGCCTGACGCCGATCCGGCAAATACGACAATTCGGCGGTGGTCAACGTGAGCTCTTCGGCCAAAGCGACCGATTGCGTGCCGACTTCGTCGCTGACCTTTCTGAAGGCGGCTTCGATCGACATACCCGATTCAACGCAAATCAGAAGCAGGTCGAGCGTATCGGGAAATGCCCGTCTGATGGACAATTGCCGTCGTTGGATCTTGTTCTTCAGCAGCATCAACGGCAGCTGCATGCCGACATAGGCTGCAGCGATACAGGCACCGATCTTGACCATTGCCGGCTGCTCGAGCTTGAGAATCACAAACAGGTAGAGCAGCGCGAACAGAAAACACGCCACCGGCGTGACCATGCGAAAAAACAGGTACGTAATGTAGGGCGCCTGACCGCGATACCCGGCCTGAATGAGCTTAAGGCGCGCTTCTTCCTGGCCCACCCATTTGCTCAGGTTGAAGCGCTCAACAATGACCTGGACATATTGCTTCGGCGTTTGTCGGAGCTTGGCCTTCTGACCTTCTTGAGCCAGCCGCTCGCGTTCGCGCTGACGAATTTTCTCGCGCTCGAGCGCGACCGCGCGCATGCGCTTATCGAGTGGATCGACAAATACGAAGGGCATAGCCAGCGTGAGCACCGTTGCGGCCGCGGCGACGCCGGCAAACAGTGCCGTAATCGTCTTCACGTTGAGCGCGTTAATCAGGAGTTCGAGCATCGGATGCTTTTGCCTGGCTAGAAATCGAAATTGATCATCTTCTTCATCACAAGCACGCCCATGGTCATCCAGATCGCGGATCCCGCCAGCATGATATGACCGACTGGATTGGTGAAAAGCAGCGAAATATAGTGCGGGCTCGTCAGATACACCAACGTCATCACCGCGATCGGCAACGCGCCGATAATGGCGGCCGACGCCTTGGCCTCCTGCGACATTGACTGGATCTTTGCCTTCATCTTTTTGCGATCGCGCAGAACCTTCGACAGGTTCCCGAGCGCTTCGGAGAGATTGCCGCCCGACTTCTGCTGAATCGCGATGACGATTCCGAAAAAATTTGCCTCGGGCAGTGGCGTGCGCTCATACAGCTTGCCGCAAGCCTCACCGAGCGGCATTCCGATCGCCTGCGTTTCGAGTATCAGGCGGAATTCGGTTTTGAGCGGCTCCGGTGCCTCGGACACGATCATTTTGATGCAGTCGAGCAGCGGCAACCCGGCCTTGATGCCGCGAACGATAACGTCAACGGCATCCGGGAAATGGTCGAGAAACTTCGCCTCGCGGCGTTTTCTGAGAAATGACAACAGCCACCGCGGGGCGCCAAAGGCTCCGGCGAAGCCGAGGACGGCCGAAACCAGCAGGCCGGCGCCGGAAAACGTGCCGAAGGCGAACATCGCAAGCCCGATGCCGGCCGAAATTATCGCAAACTGTCGTTTCGACCAGGACAGGCCGGCGCGCGCAATCCGCGCTGAAAGCGGTACGCTTTTGCTCTTCTTGTGCCGCTCATCGAAATCCTTAAGCGTCGTCTCAATGGCGTCTCGGCGCGATTTTTGCGGTCCCCGGGTCGCCCTTGTCGTCGGGGTCGTGCGTGCAACACTTTGCATCCGCTGCTCGGCTTTGCGTTCGCCGGAAAGCAGCGGATAAAGAAAAACATAGACAACACCGCCGATGGCAGCGGAAGCGAGAAAGAATACGGCAATAATCTGCACGGCTTACTCCGCTTAGGCCTCGTTGGTGGCCTCTGCAGCGTCGAGCGCCGCAGCCAGATTTTTCTCTTCGCCGTAGTAGCGGGCGCGATCCCAGAAACGCGGATGGCCTATGCCGGTCGAGCGATGACGGCCAATGATATTGCCTTTGGCGTCTTCCCCGGTCATGTCGTAAAGGAAGATATCCTGGGTGACGATGACGTCGCCTTCCATCCCCATCACTTCGGAGACGTGAGTGATTTTACGGGAGCCGTCGCGCAGGCGCGCGGCCTGAATGACCACATCGACCGAAGCGCAGATCATCTCGCGGATCGTGCGTGATGGAAGCGCAAACCCGCCCATCGTGATCATTGACTCTAGACGTGACAAAGCCTCACGCGGGTTGTTGGCGTGGAGCGTGCCCATCGAACCGTCGTGGCCTGTGTTCATCGCCTGCAGGAGATCGAACGCCTCCGGTCCGCGGACTTCGCCGACGATGATCCGTTCCGGACGCATACGCAGGCAGTTGCGCACGAGATCGCGCATCGTGACCTGACCTTCGCCTTCAAGATTGGGCGGGCGTGTTTCCAGCCGTACGACGTGCGGCTGCTGCAGTTGCAATTCCGCCGCGTCCTCGCACGTGATAATGCGCTCGTCGTCGTCGATGAACTGCGTAAGGCAGTTGAGTAGCGTGGTCTTGCCGGAGCCAGTGCCGCCCGAGACCAGGGTATTGATGCGGCTGCGCCCCACAATGCGCAGAATTTCGGCGCCCTGCGGCGTAATTGTGCCGAATCTGACGAGCTGATCGAGCGTCAACTTGTCCTTTTTGAATTTTCGGATCGTGAGTGCCGGTCCGTCGATCGCAAGCGGAGGAACAATCGTGTTGACACGCGAACCGTCCGGCAAGCGGGCGTCGCAGATCGGCGAGGATTCATCGACGCGCCGGCCGATCTGGCTGACGATTCGCTGGCAGATGTTCAGCAGCTGCTGATTGTCACGAAAACGAATGGGGGTCTTCTGTATCTTTCCCTGGACTTCGATGTAGACCGTACCGGCTCCATTGACCATGATGTCGGCGATGTCGTCGCGCGCAAGCAGCGGCTCGAGAGGGCCGAAGCCAAGAACGTCATTACAGATATCGTCGAGCAGGTCTTCCTGCTCCGCGATCGACATCACGATGTTCTTGATCGCGATGATCTCGTTGACGATGTCGCGGATTTCCTCGCGCGCGGAATCGACATCGAGGCGGGCCAGCTGCGCCAGGTCGATCGCCTCGATCAGCGCGCCGAAAATTGTGGTCTTGGTCGCGTAATAAGCTTCCGATCGCCGCGTATCGACGGCAGTCGGCGCGGGATTGGCAGGCGGCCGCGACGCAGCCGGCGCCGAGACGATCGGCGCGCCTAGCCCGTCAGACGGAAACGGTGTGCGCCCGGTTTCAACGGGAGCCGCCGGTGCGGTCTGTGGAGACTCGATAGACGGAAGCGACGTCGGGGCCGGCGCTGCCGGCGCGGGCTGTACGGCGACACGGGCTTCTGACGTTGCGCTTCGCTTACCGAACAAGGCGAGTTACTCCCGACGAATTTCAGCCTTTGCGGCGTTTCACGATCTTCGAAAGCAAAGGCGGCAGCAGGCCACGGCGAGGCTTTTTGACTTCGCCGCGCCCGGTAAGCGCCTGGGCGATCTGGCGAAAGATTTCCGCGGTCTTGTGGCCAGCCGACACTTCCCCAATCATCTGCCCGTTATTGGCGGCCGGCCCAAACAGCTGTGGCTCGAACGGAATGACCGCGAGCGGACTTGTTTCAAGCGCCTTCGCAAAGTCGGCTGCGGAGATTTCCGGGCGCTTGGGAACGCCGACCTGGTTGAGGCAGTAGCGGGGATGATGGTCGTTCGGCCGCGACGCACGCAGCAGATCGATGAGATTCTTGGCATTGCGCAAGTTGGCCAGATCCGGGCCGGCAACAACCAGAATTTCATCCGCGCTGATGAGAAGGCGCCTTGTCCAGCCCGCCCATTGATGAGGAACGTCAAGAACAATGCACGGGATGGTCGCGCGCAACGAATCCAGTATCGAATCGAAGGCTTCCGCACCGAAGTCGTAGACCCGCTCGAGGGTCGCCGGCGCCGCCAGCAGGCTGAGATGGTCAGTGCATTTCGATAACAGACGGTCGACAAACGCGGTGTCGACTCGATCAGGAGAGAAAACGGCGTCGGCGATGCCCTGGGGCGGGTCCTGATTGTAATCGAGACCGGCTGTGCCGAAAGGAAGATCGAGATCCGCAACCACCGATTCGATCGTGAGATCGCGTCCGATCGCCCAGGCCACGTTGTGCGCCACGGTGGACGCGCCCACGCCACCTTTGGCGCCCACAACCGCGACGATACGGCCCACCGGCTTGGCGTCGGGTGCCGAAAACAGATGGCAAACCGCCCGGACCACGTCGATGGTATTGACCGGCGTCATCAGATATTCGCTCACGCCGCGCCGTGTCAGCTCGCGGTACAACGAGACGTCGTTGACGCGCCCCATAACGACAACGCGCGTTCCGGCGTCGCAATGTTCAGCCAGCTGGTCGAGTCCGCTAAGAATGTCGGCGGCACGTGCGTCGGTTTCAATCAGGATGACGTTTGGAGTAGGCGAGCTGCGGAAAGCCTCGACCGCGGCTCCGATACCGCCCATCTGGATTTTGACGTGGGCCTTGCCAAGACGCCGATCTTCACCTGCGGCCTGGACAGCGGCTGCGCTTTCAACCGTCTCGCAGAAGGCCTGCAATGATATGCGCGGCGCCGGCGCTATATGTGCCTCGGCAGCGGCATTGGATCCGGCTGGTGCCGAAGCATCGGCTGCGACGGCAGCTTGCTGAGCGTGCTTTATCATTTGCCTAGATCGCTGATTTTACCGGTTTCATAGCCAGAGTAGGCGCCGGAGGGGTTCTCGCCCTTGCGCCATTTGTCGAGCACGACCGAGCGGCGCGGTGCGTAAGCCGGGATCTCGCCGCGCGGCTGCACCAGGTCGGCAGGATTGTCGACCATAGCCGCGAGGTTGCGCTGCATGGCGCAGCCGAAATTCCAGTACGGCTGATTATTTGTATATCCCGAATCCCACGAAGGCCCGAGATCCCTTGGCCATTCTCCGCAGGGACCCGCCTCCGCAATCATCTTCGTATAATTGAGCCTGATGCTGGCGAGGGAAGTCTTCGGCGGCCGGTAACTGCGCGCGTAGATCGCGTTCGACGGCACGCCGACGGCGGCAAAGATCGAGCGGATCTCTCGCGTTGCGTCGGAGGCGGCGTGATCGGTGGGGCCACCCTTTGGAATCTCGATGATGATTCCGCTGCCGGCTTCCTTGCGCCATGCCTGGGCAAAAGAAACGACCTCGGCGCGCTGGCTCGCGGTCAGTCCGCCACGATTGCGGCCAAGCAGGATATCGACGTTTTGCGCGCCTTCACGCAGCACGATCGGGTGGCGTTGGCGATAGTCGGTCGGATATTCTTTTTGCGCGACTTCGGTCTGGTAGCAGCCGGCTAATGTGACGGCGACGCAGCTTGCCATCAGTGCGCGAAGCGCCGCTCTGCTGCGGCCTCTGACCGACGCCGTGATAATTGCCGTCATCAAAATTTCCCCCACTCAATCGAGGATGAAGCCGTATTTGCCGTGATAGTTGTTGCCGCGCGGTGAATTGGTCTTGCCCGCAACGCCGTAGATACGATTGAGGGTGCCGAGCAGAACGGACTGTGGGTCGCTTGGATCAGAAAATCCGTCATCCGGCCGCGACAGCTGCTTTTGCGCCACGGCGCGCACAACGTAAGGTGTGACAATCACCATCAACTCGGACTGGTGATTGATGTAGTCGCGGCTCCTGAATAAAGCGCCCAGCACGGGAACTTGTTGAAGGGCAGGCAGGCCGCTGATCGATTGTTTCGTCTGTTCTTGAATCATGCCCGCCATGGCCAGAGAGCCGCCCGACGGAATCTCGACTACCGTATCGGCGCGGCGTGTCTGGATCGACGGAACCGTCAGTGAACTGCCGGATCCGGTGACCTGCAGGGTCATCGCGTTTTCGGTCGAAAGATCGGACACTTCCGTCATGACTTTCAGGCTGATACGGCCCTCGGAAAGGACGACGGGGGTGAACACGAGGCTCACGCCGAATTTCTTGAAGGTGATCTGCGGCTGACAGATCGGCGGTGAACGAGTCGTGTCGCAAGACAGTCCGTTCGGGATCGGGAATTCGCCGCCGGCAACGAATGTCGCCGTCTCTCCGGAGATCGCGGTCAGGTTGGGCTCCGCCAGCGTGCGGATGACACCCGCCCGCTCCATGGCGCGCAATGTCGCCGTAACGCTCGGGAACGCGCCGCGAAAAAAGGTGTCGCTGATTGGCTGACCCGTGGCGGAGAAAGGATTGCTGGTGTTGAAATTCACCACGGCGGTGCCGTAGTTGAGACTTCCCGAAAGATCGATGCCGAGCTGCTTGATGACGTCGCGCCGTACCTCGGCGACGGTCACCTTGAGCATCACCTGATCTCGCCCGCGGACCGCGAGGCCGTTTACCACCTTCGTTTCGGCGCCGACCAACCTCGCAGCGATGTCGAAAGCATGCTGAGATTCAGCGGCGCTGGCAGCCGTTCCGGAAAGCATGATGCCGTCCGGTCCGACACCCTCGATATGAATGTCGGATTCCGGCATCGACTGCTTAAGCGCAGCGCGCAACCCATTGAGGTCACGCGTCACGGCAATATCGAATCCAGCGATTTGCTTGCCGTCGGCATCGAAAAAGAAGATGTTCGTCTGCCCGACCGCGACACCGATCATGTAGACCCGCCGCGACGACCGGACCACCGCATTGGCAATCTTGGGATCGGCGACGAGCACGTCCTTGATATCGGACGGAAGGTCGATTGCGACCGATTTGCCAATTCCGAGTGGAATGGAGCGCGACGTCCCTTCACTCGCGGCGACCTTGACGGCGGCCTTTTGCGGCCCGTCTGCCGCGGAGGCGGGCAAGATTGGCGTAAGCGCCATGAAGGCGATCAGCGCCCCCAATGAGGCAGCGTGGGTCGTAATGTCCTGGTCGCCATGTCCCCTTGATCCCCCAATCATTCACCTTGGTGTGGTCGTGGTGCTCACGCCAAACCGGACAACGTTGACGTTTTGACGCGCCGAATCGTCCGTCTTTTCTTCGAGAGTCCCGTCGGCAATGCTTCGCAGCGCCAGCGACAGGACGCCGACCTGGTGCGAGAGCGCCAAAGTTTCCGCCTGACCGGGCGTAAGCTCGAGCGTCGCAGTCTTGCCGACGACGACCTTCTGGCCATTCTTCTCTTCGACGTTCTGATCGATCGCCAA
Source organism: uncultured Alphaproteobacteria bacterium (assembly GCA_963736275.1). GTDB lineage: Bacteria > Pseudomonadota > Alphaproteobacteria > Rhizobiales > Xanthobacteraceae > Pseudolabrys. The sequence goes on along the minus strand of CAVTOP010000016.1, from coordinate 81,441 downwards.
AACGCGAATGTTACGGAGAATTGTCTCGCTGGTGCGATCACCGCCCTTATCGTCGCGATTTCGCGGAGTCATGATGACGTCGACGCGGTCATTCGGCAGGATGAAGCCGCCAGCCCCCGTTTCGGGGGTAATCTGCGTCGACACGGCGCGCATGCCTGACGGAAGAATTGCGGCCATGAAGCCCGAGCCCTTGGCATTCACGAGTTTGGCTTCGCGAATCGGCTCGCCGGCGACAAACGGCGCGCGCACGATCATGCCTGTAAGATTTTCAAGCGCTTTCGGACGATCGCTTTTGCGGATGAAATTCCCTGCGGCTGTGGTCGAAGGCCAGGCCTGCCAACTCACGTCGGCTGGAGACAGAGTTTGACCTCTGGGAAGATCCGACTTGGCCACAAGGATATCGACAGTGTCGAACTTGGGCGCCTCGGCCTTCGGCGCCGGTCCCCTGTCGGAACGGCCAGCCAGCAGTGCGGCGACGCCACCTGCGGCCAGAGCGACTGTCAGTACTACGATACGTGCAGCTTTCATACGCTCACTCTCACCATGACCTGACGGCCAATTTGGCCGCGTAAATCACATGACCGCTGGTGCGGCCTTTGCACCGGATTTCAACAGCTAAAGGTCAAGGTATGGTTAAGGAGCGGTATCTAAATCGAGTTAATATTGTATTGCGCCGCTAACGACGCCGGCATTCAGAGGCCGGGCATCCATCCGGTTTTGGGATAGACCACGAGCGCGGCGGCCGCGAGCGCAATGCCGTAAGGGATACCGCCGGCACTGTCATGCAGGCGCAGGATCCAGGCTTGGCGAGAAAGCACAGCCGGCAGCGGCAGTTTGCGAAATTGCAATATTGCCAGAGTGAGCGCGCCGCCGAAAAGCGAGGCATAGACCAGATAGTCGAGCAAATGATCGAAGCCAAACCACAAGGCGGTTGCCGCCGCGAGCTTCGCATCGCCGCCGCCGATCCAACCTTGCGAAAAGAAAACGAAAGCCACGGCCAGCACAACCGCGGCCGCAGCGAGGTGCATGCCGATGGCGTGGAGGCCCATGCCCGTAACCAGCGTCAACAGGAAGAAGCCAGCAGCGAGAGCAATTGATAGCCGATTTGAGATGGTCATCGTCAAAAGGTCGCTGGAGGCAGCAAAGGCCATCAACGCGGGGAAAAGAAGCAATCTGACTGCGTCTGCGGCCATCATCTGCATTGCAACTCGCGATCGAAATACTTACGCACGTTAGGGCCCTCAAGCTTGCGGTTCGGTTACCGCCGAAACGAAGTGGGCGAGTTTCCAGGCTGCCTCTACTTCAGCTGGGTGGAAATCGCGTCAAATTTGTCGTTCAATTTGCTTCGAACTCCGCTCACAACTGCAATGAGAGTGGCGGAAATTCCTACAGCTCTGAGGCCAAATTCAGCTGGTAAACGAACAGTTAGCGGGGATTATTGCTTCCTTTGAGGTGAAGAGTCCGGCTGCAGATACCGCTCTTTGCACTTCATTCACCAATTTGCAGTCAACTTGGTTCAACTTGGTTCAACTTGGTTCATGGACGCCGGCGGCCATTACGCCGGTTTTGTACGAACGGCTGGAGGGCTTGATGTCGGCCTTGTCGAGGATCTGCAGGCGTTCATGCGGCTTGTGGGTCTCGGCGTTCCTAGTCGTTGGTCTTTGGGCGTCAGCACCTGCACGGGCCGATGATCCGATCAACGTCAATGTCGACCAGGCCCAACTCGTTAATTTGCCTGACCGGGTCGCAACCATCATCATCGGCAATCCACTGATCGCTGATGCTACCGTACAGAACGGCGGCATATTGGTGGTTACGGGCAAGGGCTTTGGCATGACGAATTTGTTGGCGCTCGATCGGAACGGTCGCGTGCTGATGAGCAGAATGGTGGAAGTCCGTGGCCCTGGCACTAGTGACATCGTCACCGTTTACAAGGGAATCGAACGGGAATCCTACAGTTGCGCGCCAAATTGCGAGCGCCGGATTACACTTGGAGATTCGCCGGCCTTCTTCAATGCGACCTTGAGTCAAAGCGGCGCGCGCAACGGCCAGGCGGCGGCCGCGAAATAGGCGCCGTTCGCGGCTCTCACGCTTACCAATCGGTTAACGCCGACGCCTGGGATCGACGCGTTTAAGCAACAAATCGACAAGGTGCCTTTGCTATGCAGGCCGGTGTTTCGACACCGTCAGCCATCGAGACGTTTGCCATGCATAGACCCACACGACGTAAGCTTTCAGCCTGGTTTCGCCGGTTGGTGCCGTCCCGTTTGGCACGGCGCTTCGTCCGGCAACAGGATGGAGCCGTCGCCGTCGAATTCAGTTTGGTCGCAATTCCATTCCTGGGTCTGACGTTTGCGATCCTCGAGACAGCGCTCGTTTTTTTCGCCGGCCAGACCCTTGAAACAGCGGTCACTGATTCTGCTCGTCTGATCATGACGGGACAGGCTCAGGACAAGAGCTGGACGAAGGACGATTTCAAGACGGAAGTTTGCAGCCGCATCCATGGATTGTTTGATTGCATCGGCGGCGTCTATGTCGACGTCAAGACGTACGACAACTTCGCTGCCATCAACAACGATTTGCCGCTCACAGATGGAAAATTTGACGAGTCGAAGCTGAATTTCAGCCCGGGAACGCCCGGTCAGATTGAAGTCGTGACGCTTTATTATCAGTGGCCGATCTACCTCTCGCTGCTCGGAAACAATCTCAGCAACATAAACGGCAACAAACGTTTGCTGGTCGCGACGGCAGTCTTCTGCAACGAGCCATTCTCGACCGCAACACCCGCAAACTCCTGCCACTAGGCAATCCGCCATGAAAACCGTGACATTGCGTTTGACCAAGCTCTTGCGGTCCTTCAAGCGTGACCGCGATGGAGCTTCCGCGGTCGAATTTGCCATTCTGGCACCGCTGCTGATCACGCTCTATTTTGGCTGCGTCGAAATAACCGATGGCATTGCGGCGGATCGTAAGGTCACGCTGACAGCCGGTGCGCTTGCCAACCTGACGTCTCAATCCCAGACGATTACCGTCGATGGCATGACCAATATTCTGAATGCCTCTGCGGCGATCATAAAACCCTATTCGGTCGGCAATCTCGCAGCCACGATCACTTGTCTTAAGATCGATGACGAGGGCATCGCCAAGGTCAAATGGAGCCGTCACCTTGAACGGTACGGCGCGCACGATCGGCTCCAGCGTAACGCTTCCATCGTCGGCGCTCGCGGTTCCGAATTCTTACCTGGTGTGGAGCGAGGTGAACTACAACTATACGCCGATCGTGGGTTACACGATTACGGGTACGTTGCCGCTTGCGGACCAGATGTTCATGAGCCCGCGCATCACGCCGCCGGTCTACGACAGCAAGACCTGCACCTAAACCCTATATTTGTACGAAAATCAGGTCAGGATCCGGCGTCGGGCGTAGTGTAGGCGCGCCCCATTTTCTTCCAGTCACCTTTTTGCGCAAGCATCTGCCGCAGATAAGCGACGTTTGCCGCCGCTTCGCGTTCCGGGAGGTCCGCGCTTGCAATCTTCTCTGCTTCATCAAAACGGCCAAGTAGGCCGACGACGAGCGCGAGATTTTGCCGCACTTTCGGCCCCGCGTTCGGCCGGGCGGCGGCGCGCCTCAAAGTCGCCTCGGCATTTTTCAGATCCTTTGTGAGCATGTAGGAGAGGCCGAGGTTGGAAAGCACCGACGCTTCGTTCGGCACGATTTTCAGCGCGGAGGCATAATGTCGTTGCGCCTCGGTGTGGCGGCCCACCTGATCGAGCACCGCCCCCTGCACGTTGAGAATGCGCCAGTCCGGATTGTCAGGCGTGTGCGCGCGCTCAAGCGTCATAAGCGCTTGCTGATACTGGCCCGCATCGGCCAGCGCGCGCCCGTAGGCGCCGAGCAAAGCCATGTTGCTTGGATTGCGGATCGACGCCTGCTCAAGTACGGCTACAGCTTGGGCGCGTTGGTCGTTCGCCCGCAGCTCTCGCGCGTAGGCGATGGCAGCATCCGCATCGTTCGGATTCTGCCGATAGCGGGCACCGAGCGTCTCAAGCGCGCGTTGGGTTTGGTCCTTGGTGAGCGAGGCGGTGTCCGCAGCACCGACCGAGCCCGTCGTCTCGCGCTGGCCAATATTGGAACAGCCGCCCGCCGACAGGGCGAGGAGGACCGCCGCGGCAGCCGAGGCAAGCAAATGAGCGGAGCGGATCCTCGATGGCATGGTCCAGCAATAAAACGTTAACCCTAACGGCTGGTTAACTTGTAAACTCCCGGCCGCATTGCATTTATGGTCGTCATCATGGATCTGGACCTGGGCCTCACCGCCGACGAGATCGCGCTGCGCGACCGTGCTCGCGTCTTTGCGACCGAGGTCGTACGCCCGCGCGCCGCGGCCATAGACCGCGACGAGCAGTACCCGTGGGACATCGTCAAGGCGCTCAGCCAATCTGGTTTCTGCGGCATGACGATCCCGAAGGCTCTCGGCGGCCAGGGCCGTTCCTTCCTTGATGCGGTGCTGGTGATCGAAGAAATGGCGAAGGCGTGCACGGTTACGTCGCGCATCGTCGTCGAAACGAACATGGGCGCGATTTCGACCGTTATGACCTACGGCAGCGACGCCCAAAAACGCTTGGCCGCACAGCTGGTGCTCGAAGGTGATAAGCCGGCGATCTGCATCACCGAACCGGAGGCCGGCTCCGATACGACCGCGATGACCACGCGCGCCGACAAGCGCGGCGACACGTACGTAATCAATGGCAAGAAGCACTGGATCACCGGCGCCGGTGTCTCACGTCTGCACCTGATTTTCGCGCGCGTATTCGACGAGCGCGGCGAAGAACTTGGCATTGGTGGATTCCTCGCAGTGCGCGAGCAATCGAAAGGCCTGCGGATCGGCAAACGCGAGCAGACCATGGGACTGCGGGGGATGCCTGAAGGAGAAATCATTTGCGAAGATCTCGAGTTACCGGCGGGCATGGCCGTGCTGCCGCCGTCGGGGTTTCGCCGCGGCTTCGGTGATCTGATGAATGCCTACAATAGCCAGCGTGTCGGCGCAGGCACCGTGGCGCTCGGCGTCGCTGCCGGCGCGCTGGACCACGCCATGGAGTGGGTGAAGACCCGCGAGCAATTCGGCCGGCCCATCGGCGAATTTCAGGGCCTGCAGTGGATGCTTGCCGACATGCAAACCCAACTGACCGCCGCACGACTCATGCTCTATCAGGCCGCGCGCTCGCGCGGCCCCGAGAACAGTGCGTTCCCCGATCCAATGCTGGCCGCGCAGGCAAAAATATTCGCGTCCGAGACCGCCATAAAGGTCGTCAACGACGCGCTCCAGTTTTTCGGCGCACGGGGTTATTCGCGCGAGCTTCCGCTGGAACGCATGGCACGTGACGTACGGATGTTCACGATCGGCGGTGGCACCGCGCAGGTGCTTCGCACCTTGGTCGCTTCGAAAATGCTGGGCTGGAAACTGCCACAGAGGCGGGACGGTTATTTACCCAGGCCCTCGATGCGAGACGCCGCGGAGTAATCATGCATCCCGTCTTTGCGAACGCCGGGAAAAACCAGGCAATCCCGATCTGGTTCGTCCATGCCGCCAACTTCGACGCCATACGCAATAAACTTGGCAGCTCCGAGCAGGGGTTTATCACCGCGGCTGCCTTCGAGGCAAAGCCTGGCCGGTCGTTGCTGCTGCCGGGTGGCAACGGCAAACTTGCCGGTGTCCTGTTCGGTATTGAAGGCCCGGACGACAGGGATCTCGACCGATTCCGGCCCGGTCAGCTCGCCGATCTTCTGCCTCCCGGTACATATTGCTTTGCCAATAAGCCTCACGATGCACGGCTCGCCACATTGGCAATTGCGCTGGGAAGTTATCAATTCTCGCGATATCGCAAACCGGAAGCGCGCAACGTACGTCTCGTGCTCCCTGACGGCGTCGACGGCGACGTACTGAGCAGCGTCGTCGAAGGCGTCACGCTCTGCCGCGACCTCACGAATACGCCGTCGAACGACATGGGGCCGGCCGAATTGGAGGCTGCAACTCGGACGCTCGCCAAAAAACACGCCGCGAAAGTGCAAGTGACAAGTGGCGACGCGCTTGCCAAGAATTTTCCGCTTGTGCACGTGGTTGGCGCCGGATCGCCTCGGGCACCGCGGCTAATCGACATGACATGGGGCAAGGCGAGCGATCCGAAGATAACGCTGATCGGCAAAGGCGTTTGCTTCGATACCGGCGGCCTCGATATCAAGCCCGACACCGGCATGCTTAACATGAAGAAGGACATGGGTGGCGCAGCAACCGCGCTGGCCCTTGCGCACATGGTCATGGCGGGCGGACTGAAAGTCCGTTTGCGCGTGATCATTCCCGCGGTTGAGAACGCAATCTCCGGGACCAGCTTCCGCCCGCGCGACGTCTACGTCTCGCGCAAGGGCATTTCCGTTGAAATCGGTCACACTGACGCCGAAGGCCGACTGATCCTGGCAGATGCCCTGACGTTAGCCGAAGAGGACAAGCCATCGCTGATGATCGATTTTGCGACCCTCACGGGCGCGGCGCGTGTTGCTCTCGGTCCCGATGTGCCACCGTTCTTTACGGATGATGACGCGCTGGCCGACGAACTGATTCGAGCAGCCACAGCCGAGAGTGATCCCCTCTGGCGTCTGCCGTTGTGGCGTCCCTACGCCGGTCTGCTCGACTCGAAAGTGGCCGACCTCAACAACGTAGGAGCCGGAGGACAAGCCGGAGCAATCACTGCGGCATTGTTCCTGCGCCGGTTTGTGAACACGAAAGCGTGGGTGCATTTTGATATTTTCGCCTGGACGCCGGCGGCAAGGCCTGGACGTCCGGAAGGTGCGGAATGCCAATCGGCGCGAGCCCTCTACGCCCTGCTCCGCTCCCGATATTCTTGACCGATGGTCGCCCTCGACCCCCGCACCAATCCCTTCCGGCCCGAGATCGCCGCAAGCCATCTGCGCGGACACGTCGAAGCCAAGCGCTTCGTCGACGGCAGCCGGCATCGGATCATCGAGCCGACCACGGCGCTCCGCCGCGCGCCGTCGCACGATGCAAGGCTCGATACAGAGGCCCTGCTGGGCGAACGGGTGACCATCTACGAAACAACTGATGAAGGCTGGGCGTGGGGCCAACTGGAGACTGACAGTTATGTCGGTTGGCTGTCGTCCAATGCACTCGGAGCCGTCGGAGCCACGCCGACCCACAAGGTCGTGGTCCCGCGCGCATTTGCCTTCGCCGTCCCGGATATCAGACTGTCGCCGTCCGCCGCTTTGCCGATGGGCGCACGCCTCACCGTCACGCGACAGGACGAGCGGTTCGCCGTCACGGCTCTGGGCTGGCACGTACCCGAGGTCTACCTGGCGCCGCTTAAGGTTCGGCAGTCAGATTTCGTCGCCGTCGCAGAGCGCTTTGTCGGCGCACCTTATTTATGGGGAGGCAAGACCTCTCTCGGGCTGGACTGCTCGGGCCTGGTCCAGATCTCGCTGCAGGCGGCCGGAATTTCGTGCCCCCGCGATAGCGACATGCAGGAGCTTGCGCTTGGAAAACTGTCTTCGCTTGCAAGCCTGCGGCGGGGCGATCTCGTGTTCTGGAAAGGGCACGTCGCTATCGCGATCGACCCTGACACCCTCATTCATGCGAATGCCCATCACATGATGGTTGCAACCGAACCGGCCGACGACGCAATTACGCGCATCAAGGCGGCTGGCTCAGAAGTCACCAGCGTGCGCAGAACTCTAGCAGGCTACCTTACGGCAGCTGCGTACTGAGCGGATCACGCCCTGCAATGATTTCAGACCAGGATGGCCGAGAATGGCCACGCCGTTGACGACGTAGGCAGGCGTTGCGATCAGCTTGGCATCCGAGCCGAAGTCGGCGTTTTTCTTGAGAATAGCGAGCATACTTTCGGTATTGGCGCTCTCGGCCAGTTCCTGACGATCGAGACCTATGGCTTCTGCGGCGGCAAGCACGCGCGGTGCATCGATGAGGCCGCGACCCGCATATATACGCCGATGAAATTCCAGATATTTGTCAGGCGTCAGCAGTTCACCTGCCGCAAGCTCGACCAGCGCGCCTTGAGCCGACTGCACGGACAGAACCGCATAGGGCGCGAAAACCAATTTGAGCTTCTTGTCGCCTCGCACGAGCGCGTCAACGTCAGCAGCCGCCTGCCGGCAGAAGGGGCAATTGAGATCGTAGAATTGCACGAGGGTGACGTCGCCGTTCGGGTTTCCGACGGCGACCTGGCCCGGCAGTTTTGCGAGCCGCGCCGACAGCTCGGGTTTCAGATCGAAATTGGTGATCGGGTCGCCTTCGTCGCTCTTGATGGGATACTGGTCGGGGCCAAATTGGGCCGCACCCGCCGCCGTTGCTACGACGCAGACAACCGCCACCAGCCAGATCATCGTCGGACGCATTATTGCGACACTATGCCTTCGGGAGCGGTTTCCAATTTGAAGGCAGCAGCAAACAGCGCACGCGTGTAATCGCTCTTGGGCGCCTTGAACAGTTCGGCGGCCGCACCTTCCTCCACTGCCTTGCCATGACGCATAACCAATAGCCTGCTTGCCAACGCGGCAACCACACGCAGGTCGTGCGAAATGAACATGTAGGTCAAGTCGTGGCGCTTTTGCAGGTCGCGCAGCAAGTCGACCATCTGCGCCTGGATGAGCATGTCGAGCGCGCTGGTCGGCTCATCGAGAACAATAAATGTCGGCTCCAACACCAGCGCCCGCGCCAGTGCGATGCGCTGACGCTGCCCGCCCGAGAACTCATGCGGATACCGATATCGCGTCTGCGCGTCGAGACCGACGTCGTTGAGCGCCGCGACGACGCGCCGCTCACGTTCCGCCGCCGACAGTCCCGGATGATGTACCCACAGACCTTCTTCGATGACGTCCGACACCGACATCCGCGGCGATAATGAGCCGTACGGATCCTGGAACACGATCTGCATGTTGTGGCGGTATGGTCGCATCTCCTTGAAATTAAGCTCCTGAATGGGATCTCCCATGAACACGATCGGGCCGTCTGACGAAATCAGACGCAGAATGGCAAGACCGAGCGTCGTCTTGCCGGATCCTGATTCACCGACGACACCAAGCGTCTCGCCCTTGCGCAGCACAATGCTAACGCCATCGACCGCCTTGATGTGACCAACCACTTTGCGCAGCACGCCGCGCTTGACCGGGAACCATACCTTCAAGTCGTTGGTCTCGACGACCATGGGCGCTTCCGGCCGAGGAAGCGCAGGATCCGGTTTTGGCTCAGCGGCGAGCAGCGCGCGCGTGTACGGATGCTCGGGCGACTTAAAGACACGCTCCACATCCCCCTTCTCGACGATTTTGCCGCGCTGCATCACGCAGACCTTGTCGGCAATCTTGCGCACGATCCCGAGATCGTGGGTGATGAAAAGCACGGACATCCCAAGACGCGTCTGTATTTCCTTGAGCAGTTTCAGGATTTGCGCCTGCACGGTGACGTCGAGCGCCGTCGTCGGCTCATCGGCAATGAGCAGATCGGGCTCATTCGCCAGGGCCATCGCGATCATCACGCGTTGACGTTGGCCGCCGGAGAGCTGGTGCGGATAACTTTGAAGGCGTCCGGCCGGATCCGGAATGCCGACCTGATCGAGCAGTTCGAGAATCCGCACTCTTGCCGCTTGGCCGACAAGGCCTTGGTGTAACGACAGAATTTCTCCGATCTGCTTCTCGATCGTGTGCAGCGGATTGAGCGAGGTCATCGGCTCCTGGAAGATGATCGTAATGTCGTTGCCACGCACATGCCGCATGTCGCGCTCGCTCAACGGAAGAAGATCGCGACCCTTGAACATGATCGAGCCCGAAGGATGGTGCGCCGCCGGATAGGGCAGCAACTTCATCACGGACAGGGCCGTGACCGATTTGCCGGATCCGGATTCCCCGACAAGCGCGACCGTCTCCCCTTTGCCGATGTCGAACGATACGCGATCGACAGCCAGAGATTCGCGCGCGCCGCGTCCGAAGGCGATCGACAGGTCGCGGATAGATAGTAGCGTCTCACTCGCGCTCATCTGAAGGTCTTCCTCGGATCAAACGCATCACGGACGGCTTCGCCAATGAAGATCAGCAACGAAAGCATGATCGCAATGCTGAAAAAGCCGGTAAGGCCGAGCCACGGCGCCTGCACATTAGCCTTTCCTTGCGACAACAGTTCGCCGAGCGATGGCGAGCCGGGCGGCAAACCGAAGCCCAGGAAATCGAGCGCGGTCAGCGTCATCACCGACGACGACAGAATGAACGGCAGAAACGTCATGGTCGCGACCATGGCATTTGGAAGCAAGTGGCGGAAAATAATAATAGCGTTCGACACCCCGAGAGCGCGCGCTGCCTGGATGTATTCGAAATTGCGGCCGCGCAGAAATTCCGCGCGCACCAATCCGACCAGCGACACCCAGGAAAACAACAGTAATATCCCGAGCAGGACGAAGAAGCCCGGCACCAGAACCGACGAAATGATCAACAGCAGATAAAGCGATGGAATTGAATTCCATATCTCGATAAAGCGCTGGAATAGAAGGTCGGTCCAGCCGCCGAAGTACCCTTGGACAGCACCGGCAGCGACACCGATGATCGAAGATATGATGGTGAGAGCCAGCCCGAACAGCACCGAAATGCGGAAGCCATAAATCAGCCGTGCCAGCACGTCGCGACCGCCATCGTCGGTGCCAAGCCAGTTCGGCTCAAGCTCGTCGCACTTCGCAAACCCGTGACTAGCGGCAAACTCGCAATCTTTGTTCGTCAACATCCATGTGGGCTTGGACGGAAACGGCGACGGCGGCTTGCTTACCTGGGTGTTGTACGAAAAACGAACGAGCGGCCAGATCACGGTGCCGCCCTGGTTCTCGATCAGCCCTATCAGGTACTCGTCGCGGTAGTCCGCCGCCGTGCCGAACAGGCTTGGATCGTCTCCCTTGGCGAAGGCCGTATCGGGGTATGTGAAGACGGCGGGGAAAAAGAAACGGCCGTTTACATGAATGAAAATCGGCTTGTCGTTAGCGATAAACTCGGCGAACAGAGAAATCAGGAACATTGCGAGGAAAACCCACAACGCCCAGTAGCCGCGGCGATTAGCCTTGAAGTTCTCCCAGCGACGCTTGTTGATTGGAGATATCTTTATCCAGCGCCGCTCCGCGGGTGCATGTGGCGCGGTCGCCACTTCCGATTTTATTCCCGTGCGCGCGTCCACTTCAGACCTCTCGCGTCTCGAAGTCGATGCGCGGATCAATCCATGTGTAAGTCAGGTCGGAGATCAAGTTAACGACCACGCCGATCAGCGAGAATATGTAAAGCGTGGCGAAGACGACGGGATAGTCTCGATTGAGAACGCTTTCGAATCCGAGAAGGCCAATGCCATCGAGCGAAAAGATCGTTTCGATCAGAAGTGACCCGGTGAAAAAAGCGTGCACGAAGGCAGATGGGAAGCCAGCGATCACGATGAGCATGGCATTCCGGAAGATATGGCCGTAAAGCACCTGATTGCTGCTGCAGCCCTTGGCACGCGCCGTCAGTACATATTGCTTGCGGATTTCCTCAAGAAACGAGTTTTTGGTGAGCAAGGTCATCGTCGCAAAGGCCGACAGTGACATAGCGAGAATTGGCAAGGTCAGATGCCAGAAATAATCGAGGATCTTTTGCCACCACGGCAGCTCCGACCAACGCTCTGACACCAGCCCGCGCAGCGGAAACCAGTCAAAGAAAGAGCCTCCGGCGAACAGGATGATCAGCAGAATGGCGAAAAGGAACCCTGGAATGGCGTAACCGACGACGATGACGCTAGAGGTCCAGACGTCGAAACGCGAGCCGTCGCTTACGGCTTTTCGGATACCAAGCGGAATCGAGATCAGATATGTCAGCAGCGTCATCCAGATTCCGAGCGACATCGATACCGGCAGCTTCTCCTTGATCAGCTGCAGCACGTTGACGTCGCGGAAGTAGCTTTTTCCGAAGTCGAAGCGCAGGTAATTCCAGAGCATCAGCGTAAAACGCTCATAGGCCGGCTTGTCGAAGCCGAACTGCTTTTCGAGTTTCTTGATGAACTCGGGATCGAGGCCCTGCGCGCCACGATACTTGGAGTTGGCCGCATCGACCTGTGAGGCGCCTTGCGCCGCGCCCCGGCTGCCGAAGTCACCTCCCGCAGAGCCGGAAATGCGTGACGATGCGCCGGTTTCGGCCCCGCTCAGCTTCGCAATCACCTGTTCGACGGGCCCGCCAGGCGCGAATTGCACCACAACAAATGCCACAAGCATGATCCCGAGCATCGTGGGGATCATGAACAGAATACGGCGGATGATATATGCGCTCATTACCCTATCAGTATGGCATACCGTGGCGGCACGAAAACGCGCCACGACGCCCAAAAATGCCCGGCCACTGGTTTTGCACCGGTTCTAGCCGCCCTTTTCGAGCTTTGATGCCTTTCCGTGGTCGGACCACCAGGTGCCCGGGATGCCCCTGAAATAGCGCGGTTGGGCATCCGGGCGGCCGAATACATCCCAGTACGCGATCCAGTGCGAAGCCTTATACCAATGCGGGATCCAATACCGTCCGGCACGGAAGACGCGATCAAACGCACGGCAAGCGGTAACCAGCTCGTCTCGCGTTTTGGCGGCGACGATAACCTCGATCAACCTGTCGAGTACGGGATCGGCGATACCCGCCCGGTTCTGCGATCCTTTGATCGCTGCCGCCTGAGAGCTGAAATACGGCCGCAAGGAATCTCCCGGCGTAGACGAAAAACTCAGGCGCTCGGTCGTGATATCGAAATCGAAGTCATCCACGCGGCGCCGGTACTGGACCGGATCGACGATGCGCAGGCTTGCAACAAGGCCGAGCACCTCAAGATTTTTGATATAGGTGAGATGATGAGGCTTGAAGGTGGGCTCATCGATCAGAAACTCGATCTCGATCGGCCGGCCATCCGGCATGACCCGCTTCCGGTTGACCAGATTCAAGCCCGCTTCGTTGAGCAATTGCGCCGCATGGCGCAGCCACCGCCTGTCTTGTCCTGATCCGTCCGTCACCGGCGGCACATAAGGCTCGCCGAACACCTCCTCGGGCAACTGACCCCGGAAGGGCTCGAGCAGCGCGATCTCGGCCGCACTCGGCTTGCCGGTCGCTTTCATCGGTGAATTCTCGAATAACGAATGCGTCCGGTCGTACGAACCGTACATGATATTTCTGTTGGTCCATTCGAAATCGAAAGCGTCGATGAGTGCCTCCCGCAGGCGCCGATCCTTGAATTTCTCGCGCCGCAAATTGATGAACCAACCCTGGGCGCCGGACGGCGTGGCGTCAGGAATCACCGTCCGCTTGACACGACCATCCTTGAACGCCGGAAAATTATAACGTGTGGCCCAGGTTCGCGAAGTGAACTCCTCGCGAAACAGATAACTCTTTGCGGTGAACCCTTCGAATCCGACCTCCCGGTCGCGGTAGTATTCGTAACGGATGGTGTCGAAATTATTCAGTCCGCGCGCGACGGGCAGGTTGGCGCCCCACCAGTCCTTGACCCGATCGAATTCGATGTGATGCCCGACCTGAAAGCGGCCGACCTTGTACGGGCCGCTGCCAAGCGGAATTTCCAGCGTCGACTGATCGAAGGATTGTTTGGAATAGTACGCTCGCGAAAAAATCGGGAGACCGGCGACGAACAGCGGCACGTCGCGCGCACGCCCTTCAGCAAAACGGACCACAACCGTCCGGTCATCGATCGCCTCGGCGCCGCTGCAGTCGAGCAATTGCTGCGTGATGATGGGATGGCCTTTTTCCTTCAACGTGTTGACCGACCATGCCACGTCATGGGCCGTCATTAGCGTGCCGTCGTGAAACTTCGCCTCCGGCCGCAAAGTGAACCGATAGGTCAACCCGTTGTCGGATATTCGGACGCTGCGCGCTGCCAGTCCGTACATCGCATCGGGCTCGTCACCCGAGCGCACCATTAGCGTCGCAAAAGTGTAGTCCATTCCCATCGCGCCTTCGCCCTTGAGAATGTAACCGTTGAGCGACGTGAAGGTCAGAAATGACCCGTTATAGCCACGCGTGGCGACGATTTCGGAATACACACCGCCTTTGGGCGCGTCTGCATTGACGTATGTGAAATGGGAAAAATCGGCGGAGTAATTGAGGTCGCCAAAAGCCGACATGCCGTGGCTGTCGGCATTTTGCGCATTCGCGGGAACGACGGAACGAGCACCGGCGCCGGCGGCCGCAGCACCGGCAATCACGCTCAACGCATCGCGCCGGCTCAATATCATGCAATCACGATCGTTGCGGCACCTTCGCCGCCTTGTCCTTGTCCCACCACCACACCGTAGGAAATGCCGAGCGACCGTATTTCGGCATGGTTTCAGGACGGCTGAATCGGTCCCACCGAGCCGTGCGAACGTAAGCATAAGTCCACTGCGGCACCACGTAGAAGTTCCACAACAGAACCCGGTCGAGCGCCTTGGTGGCCGCAACCAGCTCGGCACGGTCCTTGGCGAAAATAACTTTCTCGATCAGCGCATCAACAGCTGGATTCTTGATGCCGATAAAGTTACGCGAGCCGGGGCGGTCCGCCGCCTGCGACCCCCAGAAGTCGCGTTGTTCGTTACCCGGCGAAAGCGACTGTGGCCAGCTAGCAATGATGACGTCGTAGTCCCACTGACGAAGGCGATTTTCGTACTGCGCCGCGTCCACCACGCGCACATTCACGTTCATGCCGAGTCGTTCGAGGGACGGTTTGTAAAACAGGACGAACCGCTGGGTCGCTGAATCATCCACCAGAAACTCGAAAGTAAACGGCTCGCCGGTTTTGGAATCGACCAGTTTCGTGTTGCGAACCTCGTACCCGGCGTCGCGAAACAAAACGAGGGCCTGCCGAAGATTGTCCCGCACCGCCTGAGGCGCACCTCCGACCGGATTGGTGTACGGTTTTGTGAACAGATCCGCCGAGACTTTGTCGCGGACACTTTCCAGGATCTCCAGTTCCTTGCCTTCCGGCAGACCCGTTGCCGCAAGGTCGGTGCCCTGGAAATAACTCGCGATACGCGAATACTGTCCGGAAAAGAGTTGCCGGTTCATTTCCTCAAAATCGAAGGCGAAATTGAATGCACGGCGTACGCGTGGATCCTTGAATTTGTCGCGCCGGGTATTGAATACGAAAGCCTGCATCACGCCGCGGTCACGAATCGGAAACTCCTCGCGCACGACGCGCTTCTCGCGAACAGCCGGGAATTCGTACGCCGTGGCCCAATCCTTCGCGCTGTTCTCGAATCGCCAATCCAGCTGGTCGCCCTTGAAGCCTTCGAGGGCGACCGTCGGATCGCGGAAATATTCGTAGCGGATCTGCTGAAAATTTCGTGTTCCGATGATGACGTTGACGTCCTTGCCCCAGTAGTCATCCACCTTTTCGTAGACCAACGTGCGACCCGGAGCGAACTCCGTGAGCTTGTACGGCCCGCTGCCAAGCGGGGGATCGAGCGTGGTCTGCGAGATGTCGCGTTTGTTTCCGTTCTTGTCGATGCCTTGCCACCAATGCTTCGGCAGCACCGGCAGCTGCCCAACGATGTGAGGCAACTCGCGGTTACCCGGTCCATCGAAGGTGAAGGTGATCTCACGCTCACCGGTCAGCTCGACCTTTGTGACATGGCGATAGTAGGCGCCGTAAAACGGGCTATTCGTTTTGAGAACGTCATAGGAGAACATGACGTCGTCCGGCGTCACCGGCTTGCCGTCATGCCATCGCGCATTGGCCCTCAGGCGATACGTCACTGCCGAGTGATCGGCGGGATGGCTGACGGCTTCTGCAAGCAATCCGTATGCCGTCGAGACCTCGTCAAGTGCCGGCGTCATGAGCGTTTCGATAAACAACTCTGAGCCGATAGCGATGCTGCCTTTTACGCCGGCGACCACCGTATTGAAGTTGTCGAACGTGCCGAAGGCGCCGAGCCGCACGGTGCCGCCCTGCGGAGCTCGCGGGTTCACGTAGTCGAAATGCTTGAAACCTTCCGGATATTTGATGTCACCGAATAATGACAGGCCGTGATGCCAGGTCTTGGTTTGCGCTTCGGCTCCCGACAACGAACCGAGGCCAATCGCACTGAAGGCCGGCATCGCAAAACTTGCGGCGCTGGCGCGCAAGACCGACCGGCGGCTGAAATTCATAGAATTGCTCCGACGCACAACATACCGACCGAGATGCAATTACTGCCGATTATGTCGGTTTTTCGATTCACCGCCAGCGGGGGCGGCCTCTCGCCCACTACGTAACAGTCACAAATCCGTGGCCAAACGCCGCAAGAAACGCAAACGGCCGGACAAAATTGCCCGGCCGTCTAAATGAAATATTGGTAATGACGGCTATTTCTTTGGGGTCTCTCCACCCGCAGGCGCACCTTCTGCAGCCTTCGGTAGCGGAACAGGATTGTCCGCCAGCGTGTGCAGATAGTCGATCACGTCAGCGCGCTGCTCGGCCTTTGAAATTCCAGCGTACGTCATCGCCGTTCCCGGGATATATTGGCGCGGATTGGCAAGAAACTTGTTGAGCTCGTCGAAGGTCCATTTTCCGCCTTTGGCCTTCATCGCGGCTGAGAAATTAAAACCGCCGCGGCCTTCGCCGCGATCGCTCCCGACAATATTATAAAGATTGGGGCCGACCCGGTTCGGCCCGCCCTTCTCGAACGTGTGGCACGCCAGGCATTGCTTCGCGGTCGCCTGACCTTTTTCCACTGATGCTTTGGCGAGAAGGGTTTCGATTGGCTGCTCCGGTTCCTTGGGTGCACCCGGTTTCTCACCGCCGCTCTCCTTGACGGCAATATCGAACCCGGGCTTCGCTGGCTTGTGCGGCGCGAAAATGGCGCCGGCCGCGATATTGAGCGAGAGCAAGACCAGACAGGTGCCGAGTACGGCGCCGAGGATTTTGTTCAGTTCGAAGGAATTCATCGAATTTCGGCTCCCGAAGCAGGGCGTGACGGTGCGGAGCGGATACCGCCAGGGACCTGGCGTCGGCGATCAGATACCGGTTTGCCTGGCCTCTGGCAACCCGTATAAGCGCCTGCGGCATTTTCGACATTCGTCACACGTGCCCCCGGCACCCCGATGCCCGATACGATCGTCCTCATCCCCGCGCGCCTTGCATCGACACGGCTGCCCGGCAAACCATTGGCGGATCTGCACGGCGCTCCGATGATCGTGCACGTCTTGCGCCGCGCCGAAGCCGCTGGAATTGGTGACGCCGCCGTCGCAACCGATTCGGAGGCCGTCGTCGCGGCGGTGGAAAAGGCCGGCGGTCGCGCGGTCATGACGCGCAGCGATCATGCATCCGGCTCGGATCGCATTTACGAGGCGCTCGAAACCATTGACCCCGAGCACCGCATCGAAATCGTCGTCAATGTTCAGGGAGATCTGCCGACCGTTGGCGCTGACGATATTCGCGCCGCGCTCAAGCCACTGGCTGACAGGAACGTCGACATTGCAACGCTGGCCGCCATCATTGTCGATCCCGTCGAGCGGACAAATCCCAATGTCGTCAAGGTATCCGGCCGCGAGATCGCGCCCGGCCGCCTTCACGCCAGGGCCTTCACCCGGGAAAATGCAGTGGGCGCCGGACCGCACTATCACCACATCGGGCTTTATGCCTATCGCCGCGCGGCCCTTGAGCGCTTTGTAAAGCTGCCTCCGTCGGCGGGAGAGCGGCGCGAGAAGCTGGAGCAGCTACGGGCGCTGGACAACGGCATGCGCATCGATGCGATGGTCGTGAAGAGCGTGCCGCTCGGCGTCGACACGCCGGAAGATTTGGAAAGCGCACGCAAACTGCTCGCCGGTTGACTCCACTGCTATTGTCTGCGTACGGAACGCACAACAAGGTGAGACATGGCCAAGAAGAAGATCATTTTTCAGGGCGAGCCGGGGGCAAATTCGCATCTTGCCTGCCGTGAGGCCTATCCGGACCACGAACCCGTGCCCTGCCCGACTTTCGAGGACTGCTTTGCCGCGCTCGTAGCCAACGACGTTGATCTCGGCATGATCCCGATTGAAAATTCCGTGGCCGGCCGTGTCGCCGACATTCACCATCTGATGCCGACGGCAGGGCTCCACATCATCGCCGAATGGTTTCTGCCAATCCGCAATCAACTGATGGCCGTGAAAGGCGCGAGCCTCAGGACGATCAAGACCGTGCAAAGTCACGTGATGGCCCTCGGCCAATGTCGCAACGTCATCCGCGAGCTGAAGTTGAAACCGGTCGTTGCTGCCGATACTGCGGGCTCGGCGCGCGAAGTCTCGGAAGCCAGGGATCCGAGTCGCGCTGCAATTGCCTCGCGGCTGGCGGCGGAGATTTACGGCCTCGACATTCTCAAGGAAAATGTCGAGGACGAATCCCACTCGACGACGCGCTTCGTCGTGCTTTCGCGCGAGAAGAAATGGGCGAAGCCGGGCGCCGGCAAGGTGGTCACGACCTTCGTGTTCAGGGTACGCAACGTTCCGGCAGCGCTCTACAAGGCGCTCGGCGGGTTTGCGACGAACGGCGTCAACATGACCAAGCTTGAAAGTTACATGGTCGGCGGCAACTTCTTTGCAACGCAGTTCTATGCCGACGTCGAGGGGCACCCCGACGATCGCGCGCTTGTCTTCGCGCTCGAGGAGCTTGCCTTCTTCTCCAAGGAACTGACCGTGCTCGGCGTCTATCCGGCACATCCTTTCCGCGACACGTTCAAGGAAGAGAAGGACTAGGCGTCACACGGCGACGCGGCCGAGGAATCCCTCGATGCCACGTTGGAGGCTTGTTGCCGCGGCTTCGACGGTTTCCGATGCTTGCAGCACCTTGCCGGCCGCGCTGCGAGTGTCACCGACCGCCCGCGTGACTTCCTCGAGCACCGAGACCATGCCCTTGGCCCCGTTCGCGGCGCTCGCCACGTTGTGCGAGATCTCATCGGTTGCGCTGTCCTGCTGCTGCAAAGACAGCGCCACGGCCGAAGTATAGCCGTCAATTTCGCGCATTCGGCCGGCATTGCGCCGGATGGCGTCGACGGCAACCCGTGTCGAGTTCTGCACTGCCTCGATCTGGCTCGCGATTTGCTCTGTCGCCTTGGCGGTCTGCACGGCAAGCGATTTGACTTCGGATGCGACCACAGCGAAGCCGCGGCCGGCTTCGCCCGCGCGCGCGGCTTCAATCGTGGCATTGAGCGCAAGCAGGTTCGTCTGCCCTGCGATGTTGCGGATCAGGTTGACGACCTCGCCAATCTGCTGAACCGTATCAGTGAGGCGGACCATATGCTCGTTGGTCGTCTGCGCTTCAGCGACGGAATGCGACGCGACTTCGGCGGCCTGGCTGATCTGGCGACCGATTTCGCCGATCGACGCGATCAACTCCTCCGTGGCGCCTGCGGCGGCGATCATGTTGGCGGAGGCCTCGTTCGTCGTCTGAACGGCAGTGGTGGCGCGGTCGGATGTGAAGCCCGATGAATTTGACAACGCGCCGGCAATCGAGTTCAGCGCGGCAGTGCTTTCGGAGACGGTACGCAGCACGGCCGCAACGCTCTCGCGGAACGCGTGGATTTCGGTTTCGATGGTCACGCGGCGACGTTCCTGTTCCGACAGTGCCGCACTCTTCCTTTCGGCCTTGATGCGTTCGGTGATGTCGTCGTGTGTCCCAATCCAGTACTGGCCTCGCTCGATCGGCCGGTTGACAACCAGGACGGCGCGTCCGTCCGGCGTCTCCACAATACGGTTCATCACTGTGCCTTCGCGCACCGCAGTCATAATCTCCGCCCGGTATTTTTCCGGATCGATATTGAGGCTTCCGGTCGCAATGCGATTTTGGATCAGGTCGGCAAGCGTGCAGCCCGGCTTCACCACACTGGGCGACAAGCCGTACATTTCGACGTAACGATTGTTGCAGACGAGAATACGCTCGTGAGCGTCAAATAGAATGACGCCTTGGGTCATGTTGTTGAGGACCGTGGATAGAAGCGCGGCGTCACTGGCGCGCCCGCCGCGCCGATGATGCACAAACGCATATGCCACCACCGTAAGAACAGCGATGATCACGGCGTACGTCTGGACGTTCAGTTCGGATAGATAAGCCAAGACCCGCGCGCCCCGAGGTGCGACCTTATAGGGCCGCAAGCTTTTATTAATTGTTAACCTGCGGAGGCTCGCGGGGAACCCGCGTTTGTTCGAAACGCTCGACAAAGCGCGGCGAAAGCTTGCGCAAGCGGTCGAGATCCACCCGGCCGGAGCGCGTAATATAGCTCATGGCGAAATCGACCGGCGCAAGTTGCATGTGCTCTGCAAATCGCTCGTACCAGGTTGCGCTTCCGTTGGCTCCGGCGACCAGCTTTTCGAGGATGGGCCGCCGCGCGACTTCAAAGCCTTGCAATGCAGCGGAGATATTGCTGGCGCTGGCGGCCAGCGCCTTATCAAGTGCGATCGCATCCTCCATCGCAAGCCTGGTTCCGGAACCAATGGAGAAATGCGCGGTATGCAAGGCGTCTCCGATAAGCACACAGTTTCGAGCCGACCACTTTTCGTTATGAACGATTGGAAATTGTCGCCAGATCGAATTGTTCGAAATCAATGAATGTCCGTCCAGAGCAGTCGCAAAGACTTTTTCACATAGATGTCTGCCTTCGGCTTCTTCCAGCCGTTCAAGGCCGGCACGCGCGAATGTGGCCTCATCGACCTCAACGATAAACGTGCTCAGCTCCGGCGCGTACCGGTAGTGATGCGCGTTAAAAACTCCAAACTCGGTTTCGATGAATGTCTGCGTCAATGTGTCGAAACGCTTGGTGGTGCCGAACCAGGCGAAGCGGTTGGTCAGCAAGCGAACGGTCGCCCCGAATTCGCCGGCATGACTGCGCCGCACCAACGAATTGACCCCGTCGGCGCCGACAATGAGATCGACCTCCCCCAAATCATCGAGATTTTGAATTGCACGGCGATAAATCGGTTGCACACCGACCGAGGCGGCCCTCGCCTGCAGCAACTGCAACAGCATCAGCCGGCCGATCGCGGCGAAGCCGACACCGTCGATCACCACGCGCTCGCTGCGATGCACGAGCGTGATGTCGTTCCACGATTCCATGTGCGGCGCGATGACCGCATGGGTCTGCGGATCATCTTCGCGCAGAAAGTCGAGCGCCCTATCGGAAAATACGACGCCGAAGCCGAAGGTGGCGTCGGCAGCATTCTGCTCGAGTACACTGACATCGGCATCGGGCTGCCGCCGCTTGATCAGATAGGCAAGGTAGAGGCCGGCGGGACCAGCGCCCAGGATGACAATGCGCATGGTTCAGTGTTGCAGACGGCCCATCTCCGCGAAAGCGGAGAGTTCAGATCGTCTGATTATACGCGCCCACTTCCGGATACGTGCGCAATACACCGTCGACCGCCTTGAACATGTCGCGCATGCGTTGCTCGGACACCGGGCTTTCCACAACGACCACCAGTTCCGGCTTGTTGGACGACGCGCGCACCAGCCCCCAGGTGCCGTCCTCAACGGTCACACGCACGCCATTGACGGTGACCAGCTCGCGGATCGTCTGCCCCGCAACTTTGGTGCCGTCGGCCTTGGCAGCTTCGAACCGTTTCACGACGGAATCGACCACTGCATATTTCTTTTCGTCGTCGCAATGCGGTGCCATGGTCGGCGAGCCCCACGTCTTCGGCAGCGCCTTACGCAGATCGGCCATGGTCTTTCCCGGATTGCGATCGAGCATGTCGCAAACCGCGAGCGCGAAAATCATGCCGTCGTCGTAGCCACGGCCAAACGGCTTGTTGAAGAAGAAGTGGCCGGATTTTTCGAACCCGGCGATTGCGCCAAGCTCGTTGACGCGCCGCTTGATGTAAGAGTGCCCGGTCTTCCAATAGTCGACTTTTACGCCATTTGCCTTCAGAACCGGATCGGTGAGGAAAAGGCCGGTCGATTTCACGTCCACGACAAAAGTCGTGTTCCGGTGCATCGTCGACATATCGCGCGCGAGCATCACGCCGACCTTGTCGGCGAAGATCTCTTCGCCTTCATTGTCGACGACGCCGCAGCGGTCGCCGTCGCCGTCGAAACCGAGCGCGACATCGGCACGGTTGACCAGCACCGCATCGCGCATCGCATGCAGCATCTTCATGTCTTCGGTGTTGGGATTGTACCGCGGGAATGTGTGATCGAGATTGCAATCGAGCGGCACGACTTCGCAGCCGACGGCCTGCAGGATTCGCGGCGCAAAGGCGCCCGCCGTGCCGTTGCCGCAGGCCGCGACGACTTTGAGCTTCCGCTTGAGCTTCGGCCGCTTGGTAAGATCGGCAATGTATCGCTCGGGGAAATTCTCGACGAACTCGTAACTGCCACCTGGCTTGAGGTCGAACTTTGCGCCAAGCACGATTTCCTTGAGGCGCTTCATCTCGACAGGGCCGAAGGTAAGCGGCCGATTGGCACCCATCTTCACACCGGTCCAGCCGTTGTCGTTATGCGAGGCTGTGACCATGGCAACGCACGGCACGTTGAGCTCGAATTGCGCAAAATAGGCCATCGGCGTGATCGCCAGACCGATGTCGTAGACCTTGCAACCTGAAGCCATCAGGCCGGACACCAATGCCATCTTCACCGACGACGAATAGCTGCGAAAATCGTGGCCGGTCACGATTTCGGGCTTTACGTTCAGTTCGCGAATGAGCGTGCCGAGACCAAGCCCCAGCGCCTGCACGCCCATCAGGTTGATTTCCTTTTCCAGAAGCCAGCGCGCGTCATATTCGCGGAAGCCGGTCGGCTTCACGAGCGGCGTCGACTCATATTCGTATGTGTTTGGCGTCAGTGCAGGTTTCGGCGTCGGAAACATCAGGTCCTCAAACAGGGTGGGGGAATCCAATACCCTAACGCCGCAGCGCAGCAAAGCGCTCCATCGGAAGAGCATTCAGCTGGAAGTGAAAAAGCCTTGCCTTATTGCTCGAGGACTATGCGCCCGTTGGCATATTCATAGCGCTTAAGGCGCGACAGGAAGGAAACGCCGAGCAGGTTTTTTGCAAGCGCCTCGTCGGGAAGCACCATGGCGGGCACGTCATAGACAGTAATACCACCAAGCTCGATACGGTCGATCGTGGCACGCGCGGCCTTGATCTTTCCATTGGCCGTTATTGCAGTCGCAGTGTAATCGCTCGGCCGCGGACGAATTCCCACGCGAGCAGCGTCGGATTCGCGCAGCACCACAAGCGAAGCGCCGGTGTCGACAACGAAGTCGACATTGCGGCCGTCGATCCTGGCCTGAGCCTGAAAGTGACCCAGACGGTCCGCTTCGAGCATCATGCTGCGTCCTGACGTTGTCGGCTCGCGCGGCTCGTAAGCCGGCTCCACCACCGCTGCCTGCGGCGGTGGCGACGAGACCGCCTGATCGGCGTAGCGGGCAGCGACACCGCCGAGCACGACCAAAACAACGGCAAAGATCAGCAGCTGGCGCATGACCGGGTCCAGACGTCAGGCCAGGAGAATAGGTGAGCAGGTTCAAAGGGAGCTTAACGAGACAAACGCACCTCGCCACCATTTGCCCATGGTCAGCCGCCCGTTAGCCGATTTCAGACAATTGAATCTAATCTAATGTTCAATGGCCGCGTGGCTTCGCGCGTCGCGTCGCCGGCGCGGTCAGCGGATCGTCCGGCCAGGGATGCTTCGGATAACGGCCACGCAGGTCGGACCGAACGTCCTTGTAGCTGCCGCGCCAGAAACCCGGCAGGTCGCGGGTGACCTGAACTGGACGGTGCGCAGGCGACAGCAATTCGATCAGCAATGGCACGCGCCCTCCCGCAATGACCGGATGGACTGCGAGCCCGAACAGCTCCTGCACGCGGATGGCAAGCTTGGGCCCTTCTTCCCCCTCGTAGTCAATCGGCACATTCGAGCCGGAGGGCGCCAAGAGATGCGTGGGCGCCTCAGCGTCGAGACGTTTGCGCAAATTCCACGGGACCAAAGCATCGAGCGCGGCGGCGAGATCGTCTGCGCCAACTTGCGACAGTGCGGTTTTTCCGTCGAGGAAAGGGGCGAGCCAAGCCGCGGCTGTGCGCCCGAGTGCATGGTCGGACAAGTCAGGCCACTCATCGCCTTCGGCCCTGCGCAGGAAATTCACACGATCACGGAATTGCAGCTGCGCCTTGCTCCACGGCAACCTTGCAATTCCCAGGTCAGCGATACCCTCGGCGAGCAGTCTTGCGACCTCGGCACCGGACGTGACCGGCAGCGTCCGTTCGCTCAAGATCAGCGCGCCAAATTTCCTGATGCGGCGCGACCGAAGCGATGCCGATGTCGACTCGAACGTTACCGCTTCGTCCTCTTCGATTTGCTCGGCGAACCGCGCTTCGATCTCGCCGAGAGTGATGGCGGCTGCCAGCACGACACGGCTCGCCGCCGCTGCTCCCGTGAGCTCGGCAACGGCCAAATAAGGTTCACGCGCAAGTGGAGACGCCGGGTCGACGTTGCCGCCGCGACCGTTGGCGAGGAGGAAGTTGCCATTGCCGCCGCCGCGATTTTTCGCGACACGGTCAGGATAAGCCAAGGCGAGCAGCGAGCCCGGAGCATGCCCGCCGCCTGCATCCCTGCCGCCGGCCGTTTCAGCCCACCGTCTCACCATTGCGCGCGCATCGTCGGCGCGCCGTGACCGGTCGCGGCGGAAATTGTCGAGCCGATGCCGCAAATCGACATCATCGCCGCCGAGACCTCGCTCGGTGACGACTGCTGCAATGCCGGCAGCCAATTCTCCGGCGCCTTCGGCCGCGGCATCGACCACCATGCGCGCGAGCCGCGGTGGCAATGGGAGTGCGCGCAGCTTACGGCCATCTTCGGTGATACGGCCGGCTCGATCGATGGCGCCGAGCTCGGCAAGAAGCTTCGTGGCTTCGCTAAGCGCGGCACGTGGTGGAGGGTCGAGGAACGCAAGCTCCCCGGGATCGCTCGTGCCCCACTGCGCCAAGTCGAGCATGAACGAAGACAGATCCGCGGACAGTATTTCCGGGCGCGTGTAGGCCTCAAGCGAAGCGGTCTGCGGCTCGTCCCACAGCCGATAGCAGACGCCAGGTTCCACGCGCCCTGCCCGGCCGCGCCGCTGATCGGCAGAGGCACGCGACACCCGTACGGTTTCCAGCCTTGTTATGCCGATATCGGGCTCGTAGCGCGGCACGCGCGACAGTCCGCTGTCGATGACAACCCGGACTCCCTCGATAGTGATCGAGGTTTCGGCGATCGATGTCGCCAGCACCACTTTGCGCCGGCCCGGCGGCGCCGGCGACATGGCGCGATCCTGCTCGCGCGCATCGAGCGCGCCGTAAAGTGCGACGATATCGATACCTGCGTCAGTGATACGCTCCTTTCAGCAGTGCCTCGGTGCGGCGGATTTCACCTGCGCCTGGTAGAAACACCAGGAGTGACCCAGTTTCCGCACGCAACGCGCGCTCGATGGCTTCCGTGACTTGCCGCTCGACCGGAGCACGCGGATCGCGGCCCAGGTAGCGGGTCTCCACCGGAAAAGCACGCCCCTCGCTTTCGACCGCCGGTGAATCGCCCAGTAGCGCCGCGACGCGCGCGCCGTCGATCGTTGCCGACATGACCAGCAACTTGAGGTCCGGCCGCAGTGCTTGCTGCGAGTCGCGCGCCAATGCGAGGCCAAGATCGGCATCCAGCGAGCGCTCGTGAAATTCGTCGAACAGCACCGCTGCAACGCCTTCGAGCGACGGGTCGTCGATCACAAGCCGCGTAAAAATACCCTCGGTCACCACCTCGATACGCGTTCGCTTCGTGACCCGCGAGCCGAAGCGCACGCGCAGACCGACGGTGTCACCCACCTGCTCGCCAAGCGTCGCCGCCATGCGGGCAGCCGCGGCACGCGCCGCCAGCCTGCGCGGCTCCAGCAAGAGAAGCTTCTTGTCCTTCGCCCACGGTTCCTCCAGCAGAGCCAGGGGCACCCGTGTGGTCTTGCCGGCACCGGGCGGGGCAACGAGCACAACGGAATTGCTGCCGATAAGCGCCGCACCGAGCGCCGGAAGCGCTCCGTCGATTGGAAGAGTTGTGTCGAATTGTCGTGCCACAGCGATTGCTTTCACCGCCCGCGCAAACGGGTGGTTCACTAACACAAACATTGCGTGAAATGCGAAACGAAGGCGTTTTAGCGTGTCCCCCGCCTCCGCGGGGGACAACAACTTCTATTGAGCCGCGGGGCTGCCCACATTTGCTATTCCTGCACCCGTCCAATGCCCTCGTAGGCGAAACCGCGGCGGGACATTTCGTCGGGCTGATAAACATTTCGAAGATCGACGAGCACCGGCTGCGCCATAATCGTTTTCAGCCGGTCAAAATCAAGCGCGCGGAATTGCTCCCATTCGGTGACAATCACAAGCGCAGCGGCACCTTTCGCGCAGGAATAGGCATCATCGCAAAAAGTGACATTGACGATCACACTCTTGGCTTGCTCCATGCCGACCGGGTCATACGCACGCACTTTGGCGCCCATGTCCTGCAACGCCGTGATAAGCGGAATCGAGGGCGCCTCACGCATGTCGTCGGTATTCGGCTTGAATGTCAGTCCAAGAACGGCCACGGTTTTTCCGCGCACGTCACCACCGAGTGCGGCTGAAACCTTCCGTGCCATCGCGCGCTTGCGCGCATCGTTCACGGCGGCAACCGCTTCCACGATGCGAAGTGGCGACGCGTGGTCCTGCGCTGTCTTGATCAGGGCAACGGTATCCTTGGGAAAGCAGGATCCGCCGTAGCCCGGCCCCGCGTGCAAGAATTTTGATCCGATCCGGTTGTCGAGCCCGATGCCGCGCGCGACTTCCTGCACGTCGGCGCCCACTTTCTCCGCAAGGTCGGCAATTTCGTTGATGAAGGTGATCTTGGTGGCAAGAAACGCGTTGGCGGCGTACTTGATCAGTTCGGCTGTGCGCCGTCCGGTGAATAAAATCGGCGAACGATTGAGGTAAAGCGGTCGGTAGATCTCGCTCATTAATTCGCGCGCGCGCGTATCGGCGGTACCGATGACGATGCGGTCGGGAAGCTTGAAATCGCGGATGGCAGCGCCTTCGCGGAGAAACTCGGGGTTGGACACAACGGCGCAGTCGGCGTCAGGCCGGGTTTCGCGGATGATGCGCTCGACCTCATCGCCGGTGCCAACGGGAACGGTTGACTTCGTTATGACGACGGTAAATCCGTCGAGGGCACGCGCGATCTCGCGCGCGGCATCATAGACAAAACTGAGATCTGCGAAGCCGTCGCCGCGACGCGAGGGCGTGCCGACCGCAATGAATACCGCATCCGCTTCAGCCACCGCTCCGCTGAGTTCCGTCGTGAATTTTAGACGGCCAGCGCGCGCGTTGATCGCAACCACATCGTTGAGGCCCGGCTCATAAATCGGAACCTCACCGCGCGTGAGCGCAGCGATTTTTTCTTTGTCCTTATCGACGCAAACGACTTCATGGCCGAAATCAGCGAAACACGCGCCCGAAACAAGGCCGACATAACCCGTGCCGATCATCGCAACGCGCATTTACCAATCCATCCGCAGCGGAGTTAACCTTTACGGCCGAAGCCAATGGCGTCTCCATAGCAGAGCCGATATCGAGTGGCGAGAGCCGCGACCAAGAGAACCCGCGACTTGTCACACACATCATGAACGGCGTTCAAATTCACGACGCACGCATTGACTGGGTCGACTACGCCAAGGGCTTCTGCATCATCTTTGTTGTAATGATGCACTCGACCCTCGGTGTCGGAGCCGTCGTTGGACACGAAGGCTGGCTGCATTCTGTTGTCGCTTTTGCGCTGCCATTTCGGATGCCCGACTTTTTTCTGATCTCGGGACTCTTTCTCGCCAACGTGATCGACCGACCGTGGCGCCAATATGTCGACCGCAAAGTCGTGCACTTTGCTTATTTTTATCTGCTCTGGATGACCATCCAGTTTGCGATCAAGGCGCCTGGAATGATTCATGAGCAGGGCGCAATGGAAGTCGCGCGCCTGTTTCTCTTGTCGTTCATCGATCCGTTTGGAACTCTGTGGTTCATTTACCTGCTGCCGGTATTTTTCGTCTTCATCAAGCTGACGCGCCGTGTGCCGGTGCCGGTCATCTGGCTGTTCGGCGCAGCGCTCGAGATCGCGCATATCAATACTGGTTGGATGGTACCGGACGAGTTCGCCGCCCGATTTGTCTACTGCTACACGGGCTATATCTTCGCAAAGCCAATTTTCACGCTCGCGGCGCGCGCGCAGGCGGCACCGCTGCTCGCGCTCGGCGGATTGCTGGCCTGGGGGCTGGTCAACGGCACGATGGTCTATCTCGGCCATGAACGATTGCCATTCGTTTCGCTCGCGCTCGGGCTCGCCGGCGCCTGCGCGGTGGTGGCTGTCGCGGCACTGATGTCGAAGGTCGATTTGTTCAAACCGCTGCGCTATTGCGGGCGCAACTCGATCGTCATCTATCTCGCCTTCTTCCTGCCGATGGCAGCAACGCGCGCCGGGCTGCTCAAGAGCGGCTTGATCGTCGACGTCGGCACGATCTCGGCGCTCGTCACCTTGGCCGGCGTCATCGGCTCGCTCTGCATGTTCTGGGCGGTGCGCGGAACTCCGGCACGCTTCCTGTTTGAGCGTCCCTCGTCGTTCTGGCTGGCGCCGCCGAAGCGCGTCGTGCTGCAGCCCGCGGAATAAGTCCACAGCCTCCCTGAGGCGGATTGATAAAGACAGGCCAACAGCCCACATTCGGGCCATGCCTGCTCCTGCAAAATCGAAATCCGCCCCCGTCAAAGCTTCGCTCGTAAAATCCACGGCGATCTCGCCCACTTCGCGGCCCGTCAAGAAGGGCGATCACGTCTTTCTTGTGGATGGGTCCGGCTACATCTTCCGCGCCTATCACGCCATCCGGTTCGAGCCGCGCACGCCCGACGGCACGCACGTGAATGCGGTCTATGGCTTCTGCAATATGCTGTGGAAGCTGCTGAAGGAAATGAAGCCGGACGAGCGGCCGACGCATCTCGCGGTCGTCTTCGACAAATCCGAGAAAACCTTCCGCACCGAGATGTACAAGGAGTACAAGGCGCACCGCCCGCCTCCCCCCGATGATCTTATTCCGCAATTTCCTCTCATTCGCGACGCGGTGCGCGCATTCGAGATTCCGTGTCTCGAACAGGCCGGTTATGAAGCCGACGACCTGATTGCGACATATGCACGGATGGCCTGCGAGGCCGGCGCGACCGTGACAATCGTATCGTCCGACAAGGATCTCATGCAGCTCGTGAACGACTGCGTGCTCATGTACGACACCATGAAGGATGCGCGGATCGGAATTTCCGAGGTCATCGAGAAATTCGGCGTGCCGCCTGACAAGGTCATCGAGGTCCAGGCGCTGATCGGCGACCCATCGGACAACGTGCCCGGTGTCCCGGGCATCGGCGTGAAAACTGCGGCGCAGCTGATCGGCGAATATGGCGATCTCGAAACGCTGCTCAAGCGCGCCGGCGAAATCAAGCAGGACAAGCGCCGGCAGGCGCTCATCGACAACGCCGAAGCCGCGCGCATGTCCAAGAAGCTTGTCACGCTGGACGTCCGTGTGCCGCTCGATGTGCCGATCGAAAGCCTCGGCGTGAACGAACCGGACTACAAGGGGCTGATCGCCTTTCTCAAGGCGATGGGCTTCAAGACGCTGATCCAGCGCGTTGCCGAGAAAAGCGGGTTCGACGCGGCGCAGGTTGAGGCCGGCGGCGCGGGTTCGACGCCTTCAGCAAAGCCGGGCGGTCCGCCTGTTCCTTCGAGCCGAACTTCTGGACAGGGACAGTTGCCGCTCGAGGTGTCCGCGCCACGTAAAACGCCGGAAGCGAGCGCACCTGCGCTCACCCCGGCGTCCTTGGCAGAACGCCGTCTGGCAGCATTGCGGCAGGCAAAAATCGATGCCACGAAATACCAAACAATCGAGACGGTCGACCGCCTGCAGCACTGGGTCGCACGCGCACGCGAGACAGGCGTACTCGCGCTCAAGACCGAGACCAGCAGCCTCGATCCGATGCAGACCGAGCTTTGCGGCCTTGCAATCGCGGTAGCGCCGAACGAAGCAGCGTATCTGCCGCTCGGTCACCGCGAAGCCAGTGAGGGTGAAACGACCGGCTTGTTTGCGGCCAAGCTTTGCACCGGACAGGTGCTTGAGCGCGAGGCGCTCGATGCGCTGAAGGCGGTTCTTGAAGATGCGTGCGTCGTAAAGATAGGCCACGACATCAAGCGCGACTGGCTGGTGCTGGCCTGCCGCGGGGTCCGGCTCGGGGCAACCGACGACACGATGTTGATGTCTTATGTATTGGACGCCGGTAGAGGCGCTCACGACATTGATAGCGTCGTCACGCGCTATTTCGGGCGCAGCCCCGCGCGCTTCAATGACGTGAAGAACAAAGACAAGGCGCTATTCACGCCGGAAGCAACGCCCATTGCGCGAACTGCGGCCTACGCCGCCGAAGATGCCGACGTCATTTTGCGCCTCTGGCAGGCCCTGAAGCCGCGCATGGCCGCAGACAAAGTCGTCGGTGTTTATGAGACGCTCGAACGCCCCATGCCGCAGGTTCTTGCCTCTATGGAAGAGCGCGGCATCTCTGTCGATTCCGGCGTGCTGTCAGTGCTCTCGAACGAGTTCGGCAAAAAGCAGGTGGCGCTGGAGCAGGAGATCAACAAAATAGCTGGAACGCAGGTCAACCCGGGCAGCCCGAAACAGCTCGGCGACATTCTGTTCGGACAGATGGGCCTGCCGGGCGGCACGAAGACCAAGACCGGCCAATGGTCGACGGGCGCGCGAACCCTCGAAGAGTTGGCCGAGCAGGGACATAAGCTTCCGCAAGTGATCCTGGACTGGCGTCAGGTCTCGAAACTGCGCTCGACCTACACCGAGGCTCTGCCCCAATACGTCAACCCGAGGACACACCGCGTTCACACGAGCTACGCGCTCGCGTCGACTTCGACCGGACGGCTGTCGTCCTCCGAGCCGAATCTGCAGAACATCCCGATCCGCAGCGAAGACGGCCGTAAGATCAGGCGAGCCTTTGTCGCCGCGCCGGGAATGAAACTTGTTTCGGCCGACTACTCGCAGATCGAGCTTCGGCTTCTGTCGGAAGTTGCAAACGTGCCGACGCTTCGCAAAGCCTTCCAGGACGGTGTCGACATTCATGCCATGACCGCATCGGAAATGTTCGGCGTGCCGGTCAAGGACATGCCGGCTGACGTGCGCCGGCGCGCGAAGGCGATCAATTTCGGAATCATCTACGGCATTTCCGCCTTCGGCCTTGCTGCACAGCTCGGTATCGCCTCGAAGGAAGCAAGTGAATACATCAAGAAGTATTTCGAGCGCTTTCCCGGCATCCGCGACTACATGGATGAAACGCGCGAGTTCTGCCGCGAGCACGGTTATGTGCTCACCTTGTTCGGGCGCAAATGCCACTACCCGGACATCAAGGCGAGCAATCCGTCGATCCGCTCGTTCAACGAACGTGCCGCGATCAATGCGCGCCTGCAGGGATCAGCGGCCGATATCATCCGGCGCGCAATGATCCACATCGAGCCCGAACTCAAGAAAGACAGGCTTAAAGCGCGGATGCTGCTTCAGGTGCATGACGAATTGATCTTCGAGGTGCCGGACAACGAAGTGGAGCGGACGTTGCCGGTCATCAAGGGCGTCATGCAAAGCGCACCCGATCCGGCTGTCGCACTGCATGTGCCGCTACAGGTCGATGCCCGCGCCGCCGACAATTGGGACGAAGCGCACTAGGGCACGACGGCGAAGAACAAGAACGCCGCGAATATCACGAGATGGACGATGCCCTGGAGCACCGTGGTTCGCCCGGTGCCCAACGTGATTACGCTGACAATCAGCGTCAGGGCAAGAAGCACCTGCTCCTTGGCATTCAGCCCAAGCTCAAGGGGCTTTTGAAGCACAATTGAAACAACGGCGACCGTCGGAATCGTGAGCCCGATGCTCGCCAGTGCCGACCCCAATGCGAGATTGAGGCTGGTCTGCAGCCTATTGGCTTTGGCCGCCCTGAGAGCGGCCAGTCCTTCCGGCAGCAGCACCAGTGTCGCGATCACGATGCCCACGACTGCCTCCGTGGCGCCGAGCGAGGCAACCCCGATCTCCACGATCGGCGTCAAGGCCTTGGCCAGGCCGACAATAACAACGAGCGCAGCGAGCAGGATGCCGGCACTTACGAGAGCGGTCCGGTCGGAAGGCGGAGGGGCGTGAGTTTCATCGTCGCCGGCAGCCCCCGGAAGAAAGTAATCGCGATGACGTATCGTCTGCACGAATACGAATGAACCGTAGAGCAGCAGCGAGATGACCCCGGCAAAAATGAGCTGCGATCTACTAAAATATGGACCAGGCGCCGTCGTCGCAACGTTTGGCAGAATCAACGTAAGTATCGTGAGCGCCGCCAGCACGGCCACCGCGGCGCTCGCACCGCGGAGTTGAAACCCCTGCTCGTGGTGACGGGCGCCGCCCCACAGCAGGCAGAGCCCGACGATCCCGTTGCAGACGATCATCACCGCGGCAAACACCGTGTCCCGGGCCAAGGCGGCTTTCCCCGTCGGCACTGCGATCATGACAGAAACGATCAGCGCCACCTCGATCACGGTCACCGCAACTGCCAGCACGAGCGTGCCAAAGGGCTCGCCCGTGCGATGTGCAACCACCTCAGCGTGATAGACGGCCGCAAAAACCGTGGCGATCAGGGCCGTACCGGCGACCGTTGCAACAAACCCGCTGACTTGCAGGAAAGCCGTGAGCAGCAGAACGGCCCATGCTCCCGCAGGCCATGCCCAGGCCCACCAGGGTATCTGCATTGCGCTCGCGCGCCGCCGGCCGGCAGGTATTTTGCCCATTCTGCAACCGCTATCTTCGCTTCTTTCGGCGCGCCTTTGCGGCTCCCCGACGGACCGTCGATTTCGATTTTGCGGCCTTGGCGCCCTTCGCCGGCAACACCGCAATCGCCTCGATTTCGAACAGCGCACCCGGCCGCGCCAGCTGCGAGATCGCAACAGTCGTGCTCGCCGGCGGCGCCGACATGTTGAAGTGCGCATCGCGCACCTCGCGGAAAATCGGGATGTGCGACATGTCGACAAGGTAATTATTGATTTTCACAACATCCTTCAGCGTAGCGCCTGCATCCGCAAGCGCGAGCTTGAGATTTTCGACCGCCTTGTTCGCCTGAGCGCGGAAATCACCCGGTTCGCCGACGAGTCTGTTTTCCATGTCGAGACCAAGCTGACCGGCGATGAAGATCAAGCGGTTCGGCCCGGTCGCCTCGACCACGTAGGAGTACCCTGGCGGCTTGGCGAGGGTTTTCGGATTTGAAAATCGGACGTTGGCGGCCACGGTGTCCTCCTTGTTCTGCGACCCTCGTGCGGGACGCCGTATTATGCGCGCATCACCCTCACTCGCGAAAGGCTCGGCTTGACTATCCAATACGGGTGCCGGACCTTGTGAAAGGGGAACGGAGGGGTGCGTAAGGCCGTCACGGCCGAGCGCCCGGGACTTGGGGGAGCTCGGCAATGACCGCACAGGCGGTTTCTCACGTCTATTTCGGCTTGAACGCGATGTGGGTTTCGACCTGCATTCTCGCGATCACTTACGCCGTCATCATGTCGGAAAAGGTCAACCGCGCGATTGTCGCGCTGGTCGGCGCCGGCGTCATGGTTCTGGTCGGAGTCCTCGATCAGGAGGAGGCCCTCAAGGGCGTCGATTGGAACACGATCGGCCTTCTGACCGGCATGATGATCCTGGTCTCGATCTCACGCCGTTCCGGCATGTTTCAATATCTGGCGGTGTGGTCGGCAAAAGCGGCAAAGGCTCATCCCGCCGGCATATTGTTCATCCTTCAGATCACCACCGCAGTGCTGTCCGCCTTCCTCGATAACGTCACGACGGTGCTTCTCATCGTTCCGGTAACGCTTGCGATCTGCAACACCCTCAAGGTGCCGGCCTATCCGTATCTGTTTGCGGAGATATTCGCGTCAAACATCGGCGGCACTGCTACATTGATCGGCGATCCGCCCAACATTCTGATCGGTTCGCAGGTTGGACTGTCCTTCAACGAATTTGTCTACCACCTGACGCCAGTCATCATCGTTGTAATGGTCGCGCAGGCGATCATCATTCATTTCGTATGGGGCAAGGATCTTAAAGCTTCAGCGACGGCAGAAGCCCGCGTCATGAAAATGAAGCCGGAAGACACGATCGAGGACTGGTTGCTGCTCAAGCAGTCACTCGTCGTGCTCTCTATCGTCATGATCGCTTTCGTTCTTGCGCGCCCATTACATCTCGAACCCGCCACGATCGCCATGTTCGGTGCCGCCGTCCTAATGTTGCTCGATAACTGGGCGCACCATTCAGAGAAGGCGGCGAAAAACATTCATCAGACGTTCGGCGATGTAGAATGGATCACCATCTTCTTTTTTATTGGATTGTTCATCGTCGTTCACGGCGTCGAAGTCGGCGGCTTGCTGCAACTGCTTGGGAGTAAACTGGTCGCTGCGACCGGCGGCAATATGGCCCATGCGGGATACGCAATCCTGTGGGCATCGGCAATCTTGTCCGCCATCGTCGATAACATTCCTTTCGTCGCCACGATGATTCCTTTGATCAAGAGCATGGCGCCCGCTTTTGGCGGCGCCGACAAGATCGAACCACTATGGTGGTGCCTCTCGCTAGGGGCCTGCCTTGGCGGTAACGGCACCTTGATCGGCGCCTCTGCCAACCTGACGGTTGCCGGCATCGGCGATCGAAACGGCGTCCCGTTCAGCTTTGTGACTTACACGATTTACGCGTTCCCGATGATGGTGGTGTCGATCGCGATCTGCCACGTCTATGTTTGGTGGCGATACTTCTAGGCGACCGGGATTTATGCAGTCGCCGTGCTTGACCCGATCCCCGCATCGGGCAGATTCGGTTGCAAAGTGTTGCAGCAAGGGACGGCATCATGCGCTTCGTCATATTCGCTTTAGCTGCGCTCGCATTTGGAACGGCTAATGCTGGGCCAGCCGAAGCCGCGACCTGCCGCAACACCGGCAATTTCGACAAATGGCTGGCGGATTTCAAAAAGGAGGCGCTCGCCCAGGGAATTTCGCCATCGGTGCTCGCCGATGCCTCACCCTTTCTTCAGTTCGAACAGCGCATCATCAACCGGGACCGCGCACAGGGCGTGTTCAATCAGTCATTTCTGAAATTTTCCGACCGGATGATCGCCGGCTACCGGATGCAGAACGGTCAGCAGCAAATGAAAAGTCATGCGGCGTTGTTCACCAAAGTGGAAAAGGAATTCGGCGTGCCAGCGCCGATCCTCACTGCGTTCTGGGGATTGGAAAGCGATTTCGGCAAGAACACAGGAAAAAGCAACGTCTTCGCCGCCATCACCACGCTCGCTTATGATTGCCGACGGCCGGACTATTTCCGGCCGCAACTCCTGGACGCCTTACGCATCGTACAGCGCGGCGATCTGACGATCGATGAGATGCAGGGTGGCGACTGGGCGGGCGAACTGGGCGCCATGCAGTTCACGGCGTCCGACTACTATAAATATGCCGTCGACTACGACGGCGACGGCCGACGCAACCTGGTCAAGAGCACTCCGGATACGGTCGCCTCAGCTGCAAATTTTTTGAAGAACCTCGGCTGGAAACGTGGTGAGCCCTGGCTTGAGGAAGTCAAGCTCACACGCGACCTGCCGTGGGATCAGGCAGACTTGGCAATCCAAAATCCACGCTCGCAATGGACGGCATGGGGCGTGCGCGCCGCGCACGGCTCCCTACCCGCGGATGGGGTGAAAGCGGCCTTGCTGCTGCCAATGGGACGGCGCGGGCCGGCGTTTCTGGCTTACGACAATTTCCAGGCATTGCTCGGATGGAATTCCTCCATAGTCTACGTCACGACCGTGGCCTATTTCGCGACCCGGCTCGCGGGGGCGCCCCGGTCAACCGAGGCGACCCCGACATCGAAGTCTTGCAACCGGAGCAGGTCATGGAGTTGCAGCGTCTGCTGGCACAGCAAGGTAACGACATTGGAGACATCGATGGGAAAGTCGGCTCAAAGACGCGTAGCGCCGTTAAAAAAGCTCAGATGAAAGTCGGTTTGCCTGCGATTCTTACCCGACCGCGGAGCTGATCGAGCGCCTGCGCACGCCAAGGCGCTAAAAATCTGACGTTACCTCGGTGCTGGAACTTCCATCGGCCGGACGCCGATACCCGGCGCAAATTAAGGCCCGTTCATCTTCAATCACATCCGAATGATCGACCGCCGGGTTGATGAACTCTCGTCCGTTTAACCAGTTGAACGACGGAACCTAAGTTCCGCGCTGGTGGAGGACGTACAATGTTGAATTTGACTGGACGAATGGCGTTGGCCGCCGCGTTAGCCCTCGCCGTTCCGATGACCGCTGCGGCACAGGACAGGGCTAAACCCGGCGCGGCACCCGCTGCGTCAAGGGCAGCCCCTGCGGCGCGACCCGCGGCCGCGGCGCCCGCGATGCCCCATGTTGCCCCCCGCGCCGCGCCGCACATTGCAGCACCGCAGGTCGCAAGACCCCAAGTCGCAAGACCGCAAGTCGCAAGACCGCAAGTCGCCAGCCGCAAATGTCGGCCCCGCACATCGCGCGCCCGTCGGCGCCCCACGTTGCGAGGCCGCACATTGCGGCGCCGCAGCGCCAGCAGACACCTGCAGTGGTCAACCGCGGCGTCCAGCAACAGCAGCGGCACGTTCAGCAACAGCGGCACATTCAGCGAGAGCAGTTGCGTGCAACACGCCAGCAGCAACAACAGCAACCGCGTGCAACACGCCAGGGACAACAGGCGCCGACCGCGCAGGCAAAGCCGAATGGGCCACGCACGCAAGCTCAAACCAACTTGCAGACGCAGCGGCAGCAGCAACTCAATGCGCGTCAGCAGCTGCGTGCTGAGCATGCCTTGCAGCGCCGCGAAACCCGCGAGCTGCGCCATCTTCCGGCCGCACAAAGAGCCCAGCGACGGGAAGAGATACGGAATGCACGTCAGCAGCGCTCGTTGGCCCGCCAGCAGCTTGTTCAGCCCAATGCCCAGCAAACGCAGCCAAATGCGCGTGCGCAGCGCGCCAACCGCCGCAACGGCGTTGCACGCGTAACGCAGGATGCGGCGCGGCGCGGCCGGTTTGCCGCACCGTTCGCGGGGCAAGCCGCCAGCATCAAGGGGCGTCACCGTTTCGCGCACCTCGCAGCGCACCGGGCGTGGCGTCACGGGCACCGGGCCACATTTGTTGCCTGGTACGGGCCGGTGTTCTGGCCCTACGCCTACTCCGACGTCTTTGACTACACGTTCTGGCCCGCGGGCTACGACGACGGCTACTGGTCCTATGTTTACGACGACTTCTTCGATGGCGTGTTCTGGGGCGAGGCCGGACCGCCCCAAGAGTATGCCTATGCGGCACCGTCCCCGCGTTCGTCTTCTGGTTCTGCTTCCCGTCCAAGCTATACGGCGGTTCGGGACCTTTGCAGGCAGCCGGGCAATGGGGTCACGGCGTGGCCGTTCGCGGACATCGAACGCAAGGTCCGGCTCAATGCCGAGCAGAAGGAGCTACTGGCGGACATCCGCAAGGCAAGCCAGGACGCTGCCGCCGTATTCAAGGCCTCCTGCCCGCCGGAAGATTCGTTCCCGCTCACGCCTCCGGGCCGCCTCGCTTCGATGACGGCACGGCTCGACGCCACGCTTCAGGCTGTGCAGACAGTGCGGCCGGCGCTCGAGGCCTTCTATGCGTCGCTCAGTGACGAACAGAAGGAGCGCTTCAACGAGCTCGGGCCAAAACCGACGGCGGCCAATGCGGAGGCGCGCGAAGCGTCGCAGGCCGCCAATTCCTGCAAGCAGCCAAAGCCCGGTCTTGCCAACCTGCCGATCGAGAAGATTGAGGACGTGATCAATCCGACCGACGCGCAGGAAGCCGAGCTGAACAAGCTGCAGGATGCGACCAGCAAGGCGGTGGAGATCATGCAGGCCGCGTGCCCGGATGACACGCCGCTCACGCCTCCGGGCCGGCTCGACGCCATGGAAAAGCGTCTTCAGTCGATGATCGACGCAGCCAAGACGGTGAAGCCGGCGTTAGACAGCTTCTACTCGTCGCTCAGCGGTGAGCAGAAAGCCCGCTTCAACCGGATCGGACAGCAGCTTTCGCAGAATGACTAGACGTTAAACGAACAAAAAAGGGCGGCCAATTACGGGCCGCCCTTTTTTATTTCCAGGATAAGTCGGCTATTCCGCCGCGATGCGAACCTCCGGCGCTGCCGCCTTGATGTCCGGGGTGACGTGTTTCTCGAACTTCGCGAAGTTCTTCTGGAACATGGCCACCAGATCGCGCGCGGTCTTGTCAAACTCGGATTTGTCCTTCCAGGTCTTGAACGGATCGAGGAGGTGCGGCTCGACGCCCGGCACGGACGTCGGCACCGAGAAGCCGAAGTAGGGATCGGTCCGGAAATCGGAGTTCTTGAGCGACCCGTCGAGTGCGGCGGTCAGCAGCGTGCGCGTCGCCTTGATCGGCATGCGCCGGCCGACGCCGTATTTGCCACCGGTCCAGCCTGAATTGACGAGCCAGACATCGACTTTGTGCTTGTTGATGTAGTCGCGCAGGAGATCCGCATAGACCGACGGATGCCGCGGCAGGAACGGCGCGCCGAAGCAGGTGGAGAATTCCGGCTGCACCCCGACAAGACCCTTTTCGGTGCCGGCGACTTTCGCGGTGTAGCCCGACAAAAAATGATACATCGCCTGCGTCGCCGTGAGCTTGGCGATCGGCGGCATCACGCCGTAGGCGTCGGCCGTAAGGAAGATGATATTTTTCGGATGCCCGGCGCGACCGGAACGCGACGCATTCGGAATGAATTCGAGCGGATAGGCCGAGCGCGTATTTTCGGTCTTCGAGCCGTCATCATAGTCGGGGACACGCGTCACCGGGTCAAACACGACGTTCTCCAGCACGGCGCCGAAGCGGTTGGTCGCATCCCAGATCATCGGCTCAGCTTCCTGCGAGAGCTTGATGGTCTTGGCGTAGCAGCCGCCTTCGAAATTGAAGATGCCGTCCGGCCCCCAACCGGTCTCGTCGTCGCCGATCAGAATGCGATTCGGATCGGCGGAGAGCGTGGTCTTGCCAGTGCCGGAAAGGCCGAAGAACAGCGCGCTCTCGCCTTCATGACTTACGTTCGCCGAGCAATGCATGGGCACGACGTTCTGTGCCGGCAGATAGAAGTTGAGCGTGGTGAAGACCGACTTCTTCATCTCGCCGGCGTAGGACGAACCGCAGATCAGCACGATCTTGCGCGTGAAGTCGATCGCAACCATCGTGTCGGAGCCCTCGCGGCCGCCATGCCGCTTCGCGTCGGGCCTGAAAGAAGGAAGGTCGACGATGGTAAGTTCGGGAACGAATCCCGGCAGCTCGGCCGGCTCCGGACGAATGAGCAGTTGGCGAATGAACAGAGAGTGCCACGCGTACTCGGTAAAGATGCGGGTCTTGATCCGGTATTTCGGATCAGCGCCGCCGTAAAGATCCTGCGCAAACAGCTTCCTGCCTTCCGCGTGCTTGAGGAAGTCGGCAAGAAGAATGTCGAAGCTCTCCTTCGACATTTTACGATTGCCGTCCCACCAGACGGAATTTTCGGTCAGCGCGTCGACGACCGTGTGCTTGTCCTTCGGGCTACGGCCGGTGTGGTGACCTGTCTCCGCGCAGAGTGCGCCGCCCGCGACGACCGAAGCTTCCCCCGCGGCGATGGCATGCTCGTAGAGCAGCGGCTCGGTCAGGTTCCAGTGAACTGCGACGAGATTTTTGAAACCGAATTTGTCAGCGCCATAGGCGCCGTTCCGCATACCCTGCTCTTGCACGCGAATTCCTCCCAACACAGCCGCTTTAATAATTCCCTCGCGGGTCTTTGGGTCCCGCCGGCGGCTTATCACCACATTAGTATAGCGCCTCGGTCAGAGGCGCGCGACCATAGTCAGGGGCTGTGTCAAAGCCAAGCCAAAATGCCATCCAAAGGCGTCAGACGGCATTGCACTGCATCAATAAGTTAATGCCGCTGGAAATATTGTTTAATACGTGGTTCTACGCGCCAAAGCGCAATTGGTCACCTTGACCGCGCGTCCTCGGCAAGCGCTTTAAGCATAGCGCGCAAGGGCCCCAATGCCGTGATGCGCTGCGAAAAATGCAGCCGCAACGCCATCCGCCCGTTTTGCATTTCGATACCGTCAGGATCGATGCCGACACATCGCCAATCCCCATCGCCTGCGCCGAGCAGCTTCGTCGCATATAAGCGGCAAGCGTCGGAATGATCGGTATTCATGTGCGCAATCGCGTCAGCTTCCGCTTCAATAAGAGATTTCGCATCTGAGACGTCAGTCAGGATGTCCTTCGGCCTTAGATCGACAATGCGGCCGAAGCCGGCAACCAAATGCGCGCGACCGACCTCCATTCGATAAAAGGAAAAGTCAGAAAAGTTTGCATACATTTCTGCGTCCGGATGACGTCTGAGGTATGCAATCGGCGTCGCAGCATCGCTGTCCTTCACGCATCGTCCCATGAGCATGACGCGCGCGCCTTCAAGGGGGTCGCCCTCCTTGCGCTCATCGAGCATCAGCGACACGCGGGCATCGAAAAGAAGATTTTT
Source organism: uncultured Alphaproteobacteria bacterium (assembly GCA_963736275.1). GTDB lineage: Bacteria > Pseudomonadota > Alphaproteobacteria > Rhizobiales > Xanthobacteraceae > Pseudolabrys. The sequence goes on along the minus strand of CAVTOP010000016.1, from coordinate 40,763 downwards.
GGTGTGCAAGGCCAATTTCGACAGCAGCAGCACAGGCGCCCCATCAACAGTTGTCGCGACATTCACAAGCGAACAATAGGGGTCGCCGAAGTCCTGCATCAGCGTCGCAAGCGCTCCCGAACGTGCCTCGCGCAGCAGCTTCTTGGCTGCTAACCGCGGATCGAATGTCTTGTCTGGCGTCATTACCAAGACCACTGGAGCATCAACGATTGCAGGCTCGAAAGCAGGTTTTCGACCCTTGGGCTTGAAATCGCTACCGAATCACATAGTTGTTGCAAAGAGGCCACATTTCAGACCCCGTTTATGGGGTTCAAAACGCGCGGGACGTCACGCTCTAGAGGGGCTCATGCCGACAATCGCTCTCGTCGACGACGACCGCAATATTCTGACTTCCGTTTCGATGGCGCTCGAAGCGGAAGGCTACCGTATCATGACTTACACCGATGGCGCCTCTGCGCTCGATGGCTTCAAGACATCGCCGCCGGATCTCGCGATCCTCGACATCAAGATGCCGCGCATGGACGGCATGGAAACACTACGTCGCCTGCGTCAGAAAACCGACATTCCGGTGATCTTTCTCACCTCGAAGGACGAGGAGATCGACGAACTGTTCGGGCTGAAGATGGGCGCGGACGATTTCATCCGCAAACCGTTCTCGCAACGTTTGCTGGTGGAGCGCGTGAAGGCTGTGTTGCGCCGGGCCACGCCGAAGGATGGCACTCCGCCCAAAGAGGTCAACTCCGCCAAGGTGCTGGAGCGCGGGCTCCTGCGCATGGATCCGGAACGGCACACCTGCACCTGGAAAGGTGAGCCGGTCACACTGACTGTTACCGAGTTCCTCATCTTGCAGGCGCTTGCCACTCGGCCCGGCGTCGTCAAAAGCCGCAATGCGCTGATGGACGCAGCCTACGACGATCAGGTCTACGTGGACGACCGCACGATCGACAGTCACATCAAGCGCCTGCGCAAGAAATTTAAGGTTGTCGACGACGATTTCGAGATGATCGAAACGCTTTATGGCGTCGGCTATCGCTTTAAGGAATGACAAATCCTTAACGTTTCAGCCGCTTGAGCGGCCTGACGAAACGTCCGGCTTACGGTAAAATCCCCGGTTCGGATTGGATCACGATCAACCCGGCTGGACTGAACGACGTGCTTGATCGAACCACGGAAACAGTCGCGCGCGACGCCGAGGCGAAAAGCTCCGGCGCGGAGACAGCGCGCCCGGAGCCGAAGCAAGAGTCGGCCGTGCGGCGCATGGCGCGCTCGGCGTGGCAATTCTTTGTTTCGCAAAGTTTCTCCAGCCTCACGCGCCGCATTGTCTTCCTCAACCTTGCCGGCTTGGTCGCGCTCGTCACTGGAGTGCTCTATCTCTCGCAATTCCGCGCCGGCCTGATCGATGCGCGCGTGCAGAGCCTGCTTACGCAAAGCGAGATCATTGCCGGCGCGATCGCTGCGTCGGCGACGGTTGAAACCGACTCAATCACGATCGATCCGGAGCGCCTTCTAGAATTGCAGGCTGGCGAAAGCTACGGCCCTTCCGACGAAGCGCTGTCCGGCATCGAGTTTCCCATCAATCCCGAACGGGTAGCGCCGGTGTTACGACGCCTCGTGTCGCCCACCAAAACGCGTGCACGTATTTACGATCGCGATGGAGTTTTGATCCTCGACAGCCGGAATCTCTATGGTCGTGGCGATGTGCTACGATTTGATCTTCCACCGCCGAATGCGGAACGACCCGGCCTAATGGAACGCGCGTTTATCGCGTTGCGGCGCTGGTTCGGCCGCGGCGACCTGCCGCTCTACAACGAACTCGGTCCGGAGAACGGCAAGGGCTATCAGGAGGTCGCGCAGGCACTCAACGGCGCCCATGCGAGCATGGTGCGCGTGAACGAACGCGGCGAGGTGATCGTCTCCGTTGCCGTTCCCGTGCAACGCTTCCGCGCGGTCCGTGGCGCGCTGATGCTCTCGACGCAGGGCGCCGACATTGACGACATGGTGGAAGCCGAGCGACTCGCAATCGTAAAGGTGTTTTTTGTCGCAGCAGGCGTCATGGTCGTTCTGTCGATGCTGCTTGCGGGCACAATCGCCGGTCCGGTACGTCGGCTCGCCGACGGTGCCGAACGTGTCCGGCGCCGAATCCGCACGCGCGTCGAGATCCCGGATTTCACCCGCCGACGTGATGAAATCGGCGAATTGTCCCGCGCTTTGCGCGACATGACGAACGCGCTGTACACGCGCATCGAGGCCATTGAGAGTTTCGCGGCCGACGTGGCGCACGAACTGCGCAACCCGCTGACCTCGTTGCGCTCCGCCGTGGAGACCCTTCCAGTCGCCAAAACGGAACAAAGCCGCCAGCGCCTGCTCGCGGTGATCGAGCATGACGTGAAGCGTCTCGATCGGCTGATCTCGGATATTTCGGACGCCAGCCGGCTCGATGCGGAATTGCAGCGTCAGGAGGCCGCACCGATCGATCTCGCAAAGTTGCTGGACGCGTTAGTTAAGGCCACAAACGAAGTTCGCACCGATGATGTCACCGTGACGCTGTCGTTCGACGGCGGCCCGCAGTCCGAATACAAAGTTGCGGGTCATGACTCCAGGATCGGCCAGGTCGTCAGCAACCTGGTCGACAATGCACGCTCGTTCTCCCCCGCTGGGGGCACCGTGCACATCACCTGCCGCCGGCTCCGCAGCGAAGTGGAAATCGTGGTCGATGACGAGGGGCCGGGTATCCGGCCGGAAGCGCTCGATAAGATCTTCGAGCGTTTCTATACCGACCGGCCGGAACAGGGCTTCGGTCAGAATTCCGGGCTTGGCCTGTCGATCTCCCAGCAGATTGTGGAGGCGCATGGCGGCACAATCCGCGTCGAAAATCGCACCGGTGGCCAGCCATCGCGGGTATTGGGCGCCCGCTTCATTGTACGTCTTCCCGCGACCTGATGGCTGCGGATTCCACCATTCATGCCTCGGCTGTTCTCGCTGGACCAAGGGCCGTTCTCATTCGAGGACCGTCCGGCTCAGGCAAATCTTTGCTGGCATGGAATCTCATTAACGCCGCGTCACAGGGCCTGCTGCCGTTCACTCGCCTTGTAGGAGATGACCGGATTCACGTGGTTGGTCAGTCGAACCGACTGCTGGTGCGGCCAGCAGAGACGCTGAGTGGTCTTATCGAAATCCACGGTTTAGGCATCAGGAGAGTGCCGTTTGAGGCCGTTGCTGTTGTCGGCTGGGTGATCGATCTGGTCGCTGCGGACGCCGCCCGGCATCCCGCGGCCGAGGCTACGACCGTTTCGATTGCAGGGATCACAATCCCGCGGCTTGCCGTCGCACCAGGAATGGCCGCCCTGCCGATGGTGTTGGCCGCCTTAAGGACATTCCCCGCAGCCGATTGACCTGTTGCGGAAATATGGGCTACCCCCCGGCACCCGTCCCATTGAGAATATTAACCATACAGGGCCTAGGATCGCGCACCGTCCAAACCGTACGCCCCGAGCCCACTTTGGCCCCACCTTTCCGCAGTGCAGCAGAACACCTATATAGCGTGCCGAGCCCTTGCAATGGGGCTTCAGATGGGCGTGAATGCCCGCCCTATCGTGCGGTGCAGCGTAGCGCCCGCGAGGAGCCAGGGATGATCGGCCTCGTATTAGTGACCCACGGGCGGCTCGCCATCGAGTTCCGCTCAGCGCTGGAGCATGTGGTTGGCCCTCAGCGCCAGATTGAGGCGATTACGATCGGGCCCGACGATGACGTCGAGCAGTGCCGCAAAAATATTCTCGAGGCAGTGAAGCGGGTGGACAGCGGCGAAGGTGTCGCGATCCTGACCGACATGTTCGGCGGCACGCCGTCCAACCTCGCCATCTCGGTGATGAGCCAGCCCAAGGTCGAAGTGCTCGCCGGTATCAACCTACCCATGCTGATCAAGCTCGCCAAAATCCGCGAGATCAGCCCGTTGCAAGATGCAGTCGCTGCCGCTCAGGAAGCCGGCCGCAAATACTGTACGATCGCAAGCCGCGTCCTCAACGGAAAATGACTCCACGCGCTTCAGCGGACGAGACTCCTGTCTCGCGCGAGGTGGAGATCGTCAACAAGAAGGGATTGCACGCCCGCGCTTCCGCGAAATTCGTGCAGACCGCGGAACAATTCGATGCCGCCATCACGGTCACCCGCGGCCACGAAACCGTCGGCGGAACATCCATTATGGGATTGATGATGCTGGCTGCCGGTCCCGGAATTTCCATCACGATCAAGGCAATCGGCAAAGACGCAGCGAAGGCGGTCGGAACACTGTCCAAGCTCGTTGCGGACGGGTTCGGCGAAGAGGACTGACCGCACGGGTCAAAAAATAACTCCCGTTTACGCGCTGCATAGTTGCGGATAGCAGCGAATTCGCTCTCAAAGAAAATAACTTTCCTTACGAGGGAACGCGTGCCTACATTTAAGGCACGGGCATGATCGACAGCTGCCCGTAATCCAAGGAGGAGTCCTTGAGCACGATCCCCACCCCCACAATCGACGACCGAACGCAGCGCATGATCGACGACATGATCGCTGCCGAAGCCCGTCATCTTTCGCGACGGGCCACCGAGGAAGAATGCGAATGCAAGGACGGCATGTTTCCGTCCCGTGCACCGACCAACCGGCGCAACTTTCTGTTTGCAGCGGGATCGAGTGCCGGCGCCGCGGCAGCTGCGCTGCTCGCCGGATCCGCGGCTGCGCAGCAGGCACCGGCCGGCGCCAAACATTTCGACGTGCCTGCTGATCCGACCAGGGAGCAAGGTCGCCCGGTGGCGGCCGACGGTGGATACGGGACGCGTTCGCAGTTCGAGACCGAAGTTCGTGTGCGCTTCCCCACCGCAAACGAAAACACATCGTGGAGCTTCACCCCGCTCGACAAGACCTTGGGCAATCTCACGCCGTCCGGCCTTCATTTCGAACGCCATCATGGCGGCATCCCGACGATCGACCCTTCCAAACACATGCTTTACGTGCACGGCATGGTCGACGGGCCGCGCAAGTTCACGATGGCCGACCTGAAGCGATTTCCATCGGTCACACGCAAGTATTTCATCGAGTGCTCCGGCAACGGCCTGACCGAGTGGAACAAGCCGACCTTGAAGACGGTGCAAGGCACGCACGGCCTGTTGAGCACGTCGGAATGGACCGGCGTTCAATTCTCGACCCTCGCCCGCGAAGTCGGTCTCAAGGACGGTGGCGCCTGGGTGCTGGCCGAGGGTGCCGACGCCGCCGTGATGACGCGCAGCATCCCGATGGAGAAAATGCTCAAGGACGCCATCCTGGCGTACGGCCAGAACGGCGAAGCGATCCGTCCCGAACAGGGTTATCCGCTGCGCCTGCTGTTGCCTGGGTACGAAGGCAATACACACATCAAGTGGCTACGACGCCTTGAGATCAGCGATAAGCCGTTCATGACGCGCGAGGAGACGTCGAAATACACCGACTTGCTCGCAAACGGCAAAGCACGCCAGTTCAGCTTCGATATGGAGGCGAAGTCGGTCATCACCTTCCCCTCCGGCGAAATGAAGCTGCCAGGCGCAGGCTTCTACAACATCAGCGGGCTTGCCTGGTCCGGACGCGGGCGCGTGCAGTCCGTCGATGTGTCGACCGACGGCGGCACGACCTGGGTGCCGGCGCGCATCGAATCCGTGGCGGAACCAATCTGCACGGTGCGTTTCAGCTTGCCTTGGGTGTGGAACGGGCAGCCGGCCGTCCTGCAAAGCCGATGCACCGACGAGACCGGCTACATCCAGCCGACGTTGAAGCAGCTCATCGCAATCCGCGGCTCGAACGGACCGTTCGGCTCGATCTATCACCTCAATGCCATCCAGAGCTGGGGCGTTGCAGCCGACGGGAGCGTCACCAATGTCCATGCATAAACTCATCCGTGCGGCGGCGCTCATCGGCGCCCTCGCATTCACGCACACGGCATCGGCACAGGTCGCACGCCTCGGCCTTGGTTCAACGGCGACACCGGAGGAACTCTCCAAATTCTTCTCGATTCCGCCGGATGGCCGCGGCCTTCCGGCGGGCAGCGGCAACGCCACCAAGGGCGCACAGATCTACGCAGGCGCGTGTGCCGCCTGTCATGGCGATAAGCTCGAGGGCAACCCCGCGAAAGGCATCGGCGGCGACAAGCTGCTTGGCGGGCGTGGCACGCTCGCCAGCAAGGCACCCGTTAAGACGGTCGAAAGCTACTGGCCCTACGCCACGACATTGTTCGACTACGTCAAGCGCGCCATGCCGTTCAACGCGCCGGGTTCCCTGAGCGATGACGACATCTACAGCGTCGTGGCCTACATGCTGTCGGAAGCGAAGATCATCCAGCCGAACGACACGATGGACGCCAAAACGCTGCCCAAGGTGGCGATGCCCAACAAAGACGGGTTCGAGCCCGATCCACGGCCCGAACTTCAGCTTTATCACTAGAAAGCAGGCCGGAAGTGCCAAAAACCGGGCATTTCCGGCCACTTCAAGCTACATAAAGAATTCTTTATATATGCATTGCGGCTTCGGCGGCGGGCTGTTATAGGCACGCCAGCAAAGCAATCCCTATCAGCCAGGAACCGTCATGAGCGCGAAAGTAGCGTCCGAATACATCGTCAAAGACATCGGCCTCGCCGATTTCGGCCGGAAGGAAATCTCCATCGCGGAGACCGAAATGCCCGGCCTGATGGCGACGCGCGAGGAGTATGGCGCGAAGCAGCCGCTCAAGAACGCGCGGATCGCCGGCTCGCTGCACATGACGATCCAGACCGCGGTGCTGATCGAGACCTTGAAGGCGCTCGGCGCCGACGTGCGCTGGGTCTCGTGCAACATCTATTCGACGCAGGACCATGCGGCGGCAGCGGTCGCCGCTGGCGGGACACCGGTCTTCGCCGTCAAGGGCGAGACGCTGAATGAATACTGGGACTACACCCGCAAGCTGTTCGAGTGGCACGGCGGCGGCTACCCCAACATGATCCTGGACGACGGCGGCGATGCAACTTTGTTCGTGCACCTGGGCGTTCGCGCGGAAGGCGGCGACACGGCATTCCTCGAGAAAGCGACGTCGGAGGAAGAGGAAATCCTCTTCGCCTTGATCAAGAAAACTTTGAAGGAAAAACCGAAGGGCTGGTTCGGCGAAATTGCAAAATCAATCAAAGGCGTCTCGGAAGAAACCACCACCGGCGTGCATCGTCTCTACGAAATGCAGAAGAAGGGCACTCTGCTTTTTCCGGCAATCAACGTGAACGACTCCGTCACCAAGTCGAAGTTCGACAATCTCTATGGCTGCCGCGAGTCGCTGGTCGACGGCATCCGCCGCGGCACAGACGTGATGATGGCCGGCAAGATCGCCATGGTCGCCGGCTTCGGCGACGTCGGTAAAGGTTCGGCGGCTTCGCTGCGCCAGGCGGGTTGCCGTGTGATGGTGTCGGAGATCGATCCGATCTGCGCGCTGCAGGCGGCGATGGAAGGCTACGAGGTCGTCACGATGGAAGACGCGGCGGCGCGCGCCGACATCTTCGTGACTGCGACCGGCAACAAGGACGTCATTACGGTCGAGCATATGCGCGCCATGAAGGATCGTGCCATTGTCTGCAACATCGGTCACTTCGACAACGAGATCCAGGTCGCGGGCCTGAAGAATTTCAAATGGAACAACATCAAGCCGCAGGTGGACGAAATCGAGTTTCCGTCAGGTAGACGCATCATCCTGCTGTCGGAAGGACGGCTGGTGAACCTCGGCAACGCAATGGGTCACCCCAGCTTCGTGATGTCGTCGTCCTTCACCAACCAGACACTGGCGCAGATCGAGCTCTGGACCAACCCGAAGGCATACGAGAAAAAGGTCTACACGCTGCCGAAAAAGCTCGACGAGAAAGTCGCGCGCCTGCATCTGGAAAAGATCGGCGTGACGCTCACCAAGCTCCGCGACGATCAGTCGGAGTATATCGGCGTGGCGAAGGACGGCCCCTTCAAGAGCGACCATTACCGGTACTGAAGAGAACTAGTCGCGCTCTGCGCTTTCGGCGTCCGGCATGATCAGCCGGGCGCCGCGTTCATATGTGATGTAACTCCATAGCCAATGCGCCACGACCTGCAGCCGGTTCTCGAAGCCGACGAGCAGATAGACGTGCACAAGCGCCCACAGGAGCCAGGCCAACCGGCCCTTGAGATGCCAGCGGCCGAAGTCGAACACCGCCGCGTTGCGCCCGATGATCGCCGTGTTGCCGCGGTTATGGAAGCGGAATGGCTTGGAAGCCGTCTTGCCGCGCGCCTGCGCGGCCAGGGCATGACCGACATAGTCGCCCTGCTGTGCGGCAACTTGCGCCAGGGCCGGGAAAGGATGGCCGCTTTCATCGCGCGCCAATGCGCTGTCACCCAGTACATAGACGCCCGGCAAGCTCGGCACCGACAAATCGGGCCCGACCGCAATGCGTCCGGCGCGGTCGAGCGGCACGCCAAGCATCTTTGCGCCTGCCGCGGCTTCGATGCCGGCGCCCCAGATCATCGTGCCAGCCGCAATCATCCGACCGCCCACGATCGTGCCGTCGGCCGTGAGGTTCTCGACTGGTTGGCCCAACATTACGGTGACACCGAGCTTGGTCAGTTCCATTTGCGCATAATCGGCGAGCGATTGCGGGAAGCTCGCGAGGAGCCGCGGTGCGGCTTCGACCAGCAAAATGCGCGCGCGACGCGGATCGATGTGCCGGAAGTCGCGTGCAAGCGCATGTCGCGCGAGCTCGGCGACTGAGCCCGCCATTTCAACACCGGTCGGCCCGCCGCCAACCACGATCACTGTCATCAATCGATCGCGTTCGGCCGGGTCTGTGGTACTGTCGGCACGTTCGAACGCAGTGAGCAGCTGGGTACGAATCGCGCGCGCGTCCTGAAGACTGCGCGGGCCCCTGGCCACCGCCATCCATTGCGGGTGGCCGAAATAGGAATACACCGAGCCGGTCGCAACCACGAGCTTGTCGTAGAGGCCGACGGTGCCAGTGTCGGTCTTTACCATGCGCGTGGCCGTATCGATGCCGGTCACGTTGGCGAGCAGCACATCAATATTCTTGTAGCGGCCCAGGATGCGGCGGATCGGGCGCGCGATATCGGCCGGCGACAAAGCCGCAGTCGCAACCTGGTAAAGCAGCGGAACAAACAGATGATAGTTAGTACGGTCGATCATGGTGACGCGCGCAGGCGCGTTCCCTAGCGCTTTGGCGCATGCCAGCCCGGCAAAGCCCGCTCCGATAATGACGATATGGGGTTGTTGCATCATGACATTACTCTAGCGCGGTAACTACCGTACTGGCCTTCCGACTCCCCGGAAACACACCTGACCGCAAACGTGGGAATCGGGTTTTTTGGCAAAGATTGGATCGCTCCGGACGCAAATGGACCGCGCTTTGACTTCTTGCCGCAGTGCACCGTCAGTGTTATCTGCCGCGCATGGCCGCTTCACCGATCCAGAATATCCGCAACTTCTCCATCGTTGCGCATATCGACCATGGCAAGTCGACCCTTGCCGACCGGCTGATTCAGCTCACCGGCGGGCTGGAAGAGCGCGAAATGAAGGAGCAGGTGCTCGATTCCATGGATATCGAGCGCGAGCGCGGCATTACCATCAAGGCGCAGACCGTCCGCCTCAAATACAAGGCGCGCGATGGCAATGACTACATATTGAATCTGATCGACACGCCAGGCCACGTCGACTTTGCCTACGAGGTCAACCGGTCGCTTGCCGCCTGCGAAGGCTCCCTCCTTGTCGTCGACGCCAGCCAGGGCGTCGAGGCGCAGACTTTGGCGAACGTCTATCAAGCGATCGACAACGGGCACGAGATCGTGCCCGTGCTCAATAAGGTCGACCTGCCCGCATCAGAGCCGGCCAAGATCAAACAGCAGATCGAGGACGTGATCGGGCTGGACGCGTCGAACGCTATCGAGATCTCCGCAAAGACCGGACTGAACGTGCCCGAGGTGCTGGAAGCGATTGTCACCCGTCTGCCAGCACCAAAAGGCGACCGCGACGCCACTTTGAAGGCGCTGCTGGTCGACAGCTGGTACGACGTCTACCTCGGCGTGGTCGTGCTGGTGCGCATCGTCGACGGCGTTCTGAAGAAAGACCAGCGCATCCGCATGATGGGCACGAACGCGGTCTATGATGTGGATCGCACCGGCGTATTCACACCCAAGCTTACGCTGGTGGACGAGCTCGGCCCCGGCGAAATCGGCATGCTCACCGCCTCGATCAAGGAAGTGGCGGACACGCGTGTCGGTGACACCATTACCGACGACCGCAAGCCGGTCGACAAGCCACTGCCGGGTTTCCGGCCGGCCGTGCCCGTGGTGTTCTGCGGCCTGTTTCCCGTCGACGCCGCACAATTCGAAGACCTGCGCGCGGCGATGGGCAAGCTGCGCCTCAACGATGCGAGCTTCACCTACGAAATGGAAACGTCAGCCGCCCTCGGCTTCGGTTTCCGTTGCGGCTTCCTCGGGCTACTGCACCTGGAAATCATCCAGGAACGGCTGTCGCGCGAGTTCAACCTGGATCTGATCGCGACGGCGCCGTCGGTTATCTACAAAATCAAGCTGACCACCGGCAAAGAATTTGAGATTCACAATCCGGTCGACATGCCGGACCCCAATCATATCGAGGAGATGCAGGAGCCCTGGATCGAGGCGACGATCCTGACGCCGGACGAATATCTTGGGTCCGTGCTCAAGCTCTGCCAGGACCGGCGCGGCGAGCAGAAGGAGCTCACCTACGTCGGCAACCGCGCCATGGTGAAATACAATCTGCCACTCAACGAAGTCGTGTTCGATTTCTATGACCGGCTAAAATCCGTTTCGCGCGGCTACGCCTCGTTCGACTATCACCTGACCGATTACCGGCCGGCGGATCTCGTGAAGCTGCAGATGCTGGTCAACGGCGAGCCCGTCGATGCGCTTGCGATGCTGGTTCACCAGACCCGCGCGGAAAGCCGCGGCCGCGCCATGGCCGAAAAGCTCAAGGAGCTCATCCCGCCGCACATGTTCCAGGTGCCGATCCAGGCCGCGATCGGTGGCAAGATCATCGCGCGCGAGACCGTGCGCGCCTTCCGCAAGGATGTCACCGCCAAATGCTACGGCGGCGACGCCACGCGCAAGCGCAAGCTGCTCGATAAGCAGAAGGAAGGCAAAAAGCGCATGCGGCAGTTCGGCAAGGTCGACATTCCGCAGGAAGCGTTCATCGCCGCGCTCAAAGTCGACGTCTAGTCGGATTGGGGCCCATAAGCTCCTTTGTTTTCTTCATATTCCTTGCCGTTGGCCGGCAACTCACGGGAACCAGGGACTGCGAACGGCGAATTGACCTGACAGGCGGCACCGAAGCCGCTAAATCGGAAACATGCGCACGCGGATCGCGTCCCTGGCGGGACTGCCTTTCATTGCGGTCGGAATTCTCGCTGTGGCGGGGCGGATCGCTGCCGCGCAAGCGCCGGCCGCTGCGGCACCACTGCCGCCGGCCAAGCCGGCAATGACCGAAAAGGCCCGCGAGAAAGCGGTGCCTGCCAAGCTACTATTTGGGGCCAAGGCGCTGCCGTCGCTCGGCAAATCTATGGCAATTGGATACTACCCGCGCGGCTGCCTCTCGGGCGGCGTCGAGTTGCCGATCAATGGGCCGACCTGGCAGGTGATGCGGCTGTCGCGTAACCGCAATTGGGGGCATCCCAGTCTCGTTCACTTCATCGAGAAATTTGCCGCCCAGGCGTCGAAGGCGACAGGCTGGAACGGGATTCTTGTGGGTGATATGGCGCAGCCGCGCGGCGGCCCTACGGTATCGGATCATGCGAGCCACCAGACCGGTCTCGACGTCGACATCTGGTTCATGCCAATGCCGGACCGTGTGCTGAGTAAAGAGGAACGCGACACGATTCCTGCCAGCAATCTGGTTGCTTCGGATTGGAAGCGCCTCGATCCGCAGACATGGACACCGGAACACGTCGCCTTCATCAAGGCGGCCGCGCAGCAGCCCGACGTCGAACGCGTGCTCGTCAATGCCGCCATCAAGAAGGAGCTGTGCCGCGTCGAGGCCAATCAGCCGCACGCCTGGATGTCGAAGGTGCGCCCGTGGTACGGCCATCACGATCACATTCACGTACGGCTGAGATGCCCGGCGGATTCTCCGCAATGCAAGGCGCAGCCGCCGGTGCAAGGCGGCGACGGCTGCGGTCCCAAGGAGCTGGACTACTGGTTCTCGGACAAGGTCATTCCGCCGAGAAAGCCGGGGCCGCCGGGACGGCAGACCATGCTCGCGGATCTGCCTGCTGCCTGCAAAGGCGTGCTTGAAGCACCCGACAAAAAAACCAGCATCGCCAACGACAATCGCAAATAGCCGTCGCGCAACCTGTTACGCCGATGTCCAAGAGCACCAGTAGCCCGATCAAGCGCGACGATCTCGACATGCTTGCGGCTCTCGAGCGCAAGGTGCTCTGGCTTGCGAGCTGGATGATCCATAACGCCAACCACCTGCGCGAGAACGATGACGGCTTGAAGGTCGGCGGCCACCAGGCCTCGAGCGCGTCACTCGCGACCATCATGACCGCGCTCTATTTCGACGTGCTGCGGCCACAGGATCGCGTCGCGGTCAAACCGCACGCCAGCCCGATCTTTCACGCCATCCAGTATCTGCTCGGCAATCAGTCACGGGAGCATCTGGAAGCATTCCGCGGCTACAAGGGCGCGCAAAGCTACCCCTCCCGGACCAAGGACACTGACGACGTTGACTTCTCGACCGGCTCGGTTGGTCTCGGCGTCGCGCAGACTTTGTTTTCCTCGCTCACGCAGGACTATGTGCGCACGCATGGGTGGGGTCTCGCACGGCCTGAAGGCCGAATGGTCGCGCTCGTCGGCGATGCCGAGCTCGACGAGGGCAACATCTTCGAGGCGTTGCTCGAAGGCTGGAAGCAGGGCCTGAGCAATTGCTGGTGGATCATCGACTACAACCGCCAGAGCCTCGACGCAGTGGTGCGCGAAGGTTTGTGGGAGCGGTACGAGCAGCTGTTCAAGAACTTCGGCTGGGACGTCGCCATCGTCAAATACGGCTCGCTTCAGGAAGCGGCCTTCAAGGAGCCCGGCGGCGAGACCCTGCGCCGCTGGATCGACAATTGCCCCAATCAACTCTACTCGGCATTGGTGTTTGCGGGCGGCGCGGCCTGGCGCAAGCGATTGAGCGATGAGATCGGCGACCAGGGCGATGTCAGCAAGCTGATCGAAAAGCGGAGTGATGACGAGCTTGCCGCCTTGATGAACAATTTAGGCGGGCACGACCTTCCATCGATTCTCGATGCCTTCCACAGTGCCGACCCGGCAAAGCCGACCTGCTTCATTTGTTACACGGTCAAAGGCTTTGGACTGCCCTTTGCGGGGCACAAGGATAACCACGCCGGACTGATGACTCCGCAGCAGATGGAGACTTTCCGTCACACCATGGGCGTGCGGTCGGGTCACGAATGGGACAAGTTCGAAGGGCTTCAACCGGCAACCGAGCAGCTTCAGTCGTTCCTCGCGCGCGTGCCGATCGCAACGGGAAATCCGCGGCGTCTCACGGCACCGACCGTTGACGTGCCGGAGAGCCTCGCAGTGACCATCCAGCCGGTCATGTCCACGCAAACCGGCTTTGGCGCCATTCTCAATGAAATCGGTCGGGGTGACAGCGAATTTGCACGCCGCATTGTTACGACGTCGCCGGACGTCACGGTCTCGACCAATCTCGGCCCCTGGGTGAACCGGCGCGGCCTGTTCGCCCGTCAGGCGATGGCCGATACGTTCAAGCGGGAGCAAATTCCCTCGACGTTCAACTGGGAATTCTCGCCGAAGGGCCAGCACATCGAGCTCGGCATCGCCGAGATGAACCTTTTCATCCTGCTGTCGGCGCTTGGGCTCTCGCATACGATCAACGGCGAGCGCCTGCTGCCGATCGGAACCTTGTATGACCCCTTCATCGCGCGCGGTCTCGATGCGCTCAACTACGCCTGCTATCAGGATGCGCGGTTCATTGTCGTCGCAACACCGTCGGGAATAACGCTTGCCGGCGAAGGCGGCGCGCATCAGTCGATCGCCGAGCCCTTGATCGGGCTTGCCCAGGACGGGCTCGCCAGTTTCGAGCCGGCCTATGTCGACGAGCTCGCTGTCGTCATGCGGTGGGCCTTCACCTATATGCAGAAAGACGGCGATGCGGCGCCATCCGAGCAGAATTGGCTGCGCGACGAGACCGGCGGCTCGGTCTATCTGCGGCTGTCGACCCGGCCGATCGAGCAGATCAAGCGGCTAATGACGCCTGAGCTGCAGCAGCAGATCGTCGATGGCGCTTATTGGCACCGCAAGCCGGGCCCAAATTGCCAGGTCGTCGTCGCCTATACCGGCGCTGTCGCCCCCGAAGCGATCGAGGCCGTCGGTTTGATGGCGGAAGACCGCCGTGATGTCGGGCTGCTCGCCATCACGTCGGCCGATCGCCTCAACGCGGGCTGGACCGCCGCGCAGCGCGCGCGGGAGCGCGGCCTCGTGCACGCTCGCTCGCACATCGAACGCCTGCTTGCCGACGTGCCGGCGCATTGCGGCATCGTCAGCGTCCTCGATGGACATCCGGCGACATTGGCCTGGCTCGGCGCGGTCGCGGGCAACCGCGTGCGGCCACTCGGCGTCGAGCATTTCGGTCAGACCGGCTCACTGGCCGCTCTTTACCGCCACTATGGAATCGATGCGAATGCCATCGTCGCAGCGGCGCAGGCAATCGCGCCCGGCCGCCCGATCCGGCACCTCAAGGCGCTGCCTTGAGACGGCGCTACATCATCATGCCCATTCCGAACAGCATTGCCGGAATGGCGAGGATAACAACCCAGACGATGACTGCACACACGATCACCGCGATCGTGTAAATCAGCGCATTGCTCGCTGCCGGGCGCATCAGCACGGCAATACCGGTGTAGAGCAAATACAGGCTGTACAAGCCAAGGATCGACAAAAAGCTCAGCGCCGGGATGATATTGAAGACACCAGCAACCCAGGCCGCCGTCGGCGCATAGGCCGAAACCTTCATGGCGCTTGCGAGATTCCTGCGAGCTCCGAATGTGCCCGCGAGGAAATCGATGATGTAGCCGACAACGAAAAAGCCTATCAGCGTCAAAACATAGACAACAACGGCACGAAAGAGCCCGAGGCCAATTCCAATACGTTCGCCACCGATGCCGATAAGCGATGTGCCGATAAAAGTACAAATTGGCGCAATGGCAGCCACAATCGCAACATAGTTCGAAAGAAGATAGCCGGCGTCGCCCGGCTCGGAATCGATCTTTGACCATTCCGACTTCGGCTGCAGCAGGATCCCCTTGAGTCTGTCCACGAGATTCATGACACCCCTCCATTCATCCGCAGCTGATTATAGACGTTTTTGATCCTCCAGAATCATCGCCGAGCCTTTTTCCGCAATCATCATTGTCGGCGAATTGGTGTTTCCGGACGTAATTGACGGCATAACCGAGGCATCAACGACCCGCAGTCTTTCCATGCCGATGACACGAAGCCGGGCATCGACGACCGCTCGTGAGTCGTCGTCCCGGCCCATTCGGGCCGTGCCTACGGGATGGAAAATCGTGGTCCCGATGTCGCCTGCCGCCTTTATCAAGCCGGCCTCATCGTTATCGCGCGCCGAATCGCCGGGGAGATACTCGACGGGCGAGTATTTCTGCAGCGCGGGCTGCCGCACGATCCCTCGGGTTACCCGGATCGAATCGGCCGCAACGCGCTGGTCTTCCGGCGTCGCCAGGTAGTTAGGACTGATGGCCGGTGACATCGCTGGGTCAGCTGATTTGAGCGTGAGCGCGCCGCGGCTGGTCGGGCGAACATTGGTCACGCTCGCGGTAAAAGCCGGAAACGGATGCAACGGCTCACCGAACTTGTCGAGCGACAGCGGCTGCACGTGATACTGAACATTGGCGCGATCCTGCGTCGAGTCGGACCTGGTAAAGGCGCCGAGCTGCGATGGCGCCATCGTCATCGGCCCGCGCCGGCGAAATGCGTAGTTCAATCCCATTCCGACTCGGTTGAATACCGATGCATAGGTTTCATTGAGCGTTTTCACGCCGGAGACCTTGTAAATCATGCGCAGCTGCAAATGATCGTGCAGATTGCCGCCGACGCCTGGCCTGTCGAGCGCGACCGGAATGCCAAATTTCGACAAATGTGGTGCGGGACCGATCCCCGACAGCATCAGGATGTGCGGCGAGCCGATGGCGCCCGCAGCCAGGATCACCTCGCCACGGGTGCGCGCAACACGCTGCTCGCCATCCTGCCGCCACCGCACGCCACCAACACGCCTGCCAGTCAATTCCAGCCCTTCGACCAGGCACCCGGTCTCAAGCTGGAGATTTTTCCGATGCAAAACCGGCTTGAGAAAACCGCGCGCCGCTGACCAGCGTCGCCCTCGCTTCTGGTTGACGTGGAAATAACAGATGCCTTCGTTGTCGCCGGTGTTGAAGTCGTCGACTGTGGGAATGCCATACTCGTTTGCCGCTTGCCGGAAGGCGTCGAGGATTTCCCAGCTCAGGCGCGGATACTCGACACGCCATTCCCCGCCCGCTGCGTGATGGTCACTTTTAAGGAAGTGGTCGACATGTTTCCGGAAATAGGGCCGGACGTCCTCCCACGACCATCCGGGCAAGCCGAGCTGGCGCCAATTGTCGTAGTCGGCCGACTGGCCGAGCATGTAGATCATTCCATTGATCGCCGACGACCCGCCCACCACCTTGCCGCGCGGATAGTTCAGGCTGCGCCCATTCAGCCCCGGCTGTGCCTCGGTCTTGAGAAGCCAGTCGGCGCGCGGATTTCCGATCGCGAACAGATAGCCCACCGGAACGTGAAACCAGATCCAGTTGTCGTTGCCGCCCGCCTCAAGCAACAGCACCCGATTGCCCGGGTCGGCGGACAACCTGTTGGCCAACACGCAACCGGCCGAGCCGGCGCCTACGATAATGTAGTCAAACTCGCCTTCGATCGATGCCACGTCCGAGCTCACTCCCTGCGCCCCGATGCGGACTTTACCGCCCTCCTCGGGACTTGCTAGGCTGGAGTGCTCAGCGGCACACCGTGCGTGTGCTGCTTCCAACCGGAACGGCGGTTCCGAATTCAATCCAGCTCTTCAGGCCATATCGGCGCGTCTGGCGCCGAGGAGAACCGCCATGTTCGTGAAATTTTTCGCTTTTGTCAGCTTTCTGGCCATTCTTGCAGGCGCACCGCAGCCGTTGATGGCCCAAGAGCAAATCATGGTCTTCGCAGCCGCATCGCTGAAGAATGCGCTCGACGATACGAATGCCGCCTTCACAAAAGCGACCGGCGTCAAGACGACGACGAGCTATGCCGCAAGCTCGGCGCTCGCCAAACAGATCGAACAGGGTGCCCCTGCCGAGGTCTTCATTTCGGCGGATCTGCAGTGGATGGACTATCTCGGCGAACGTAAGCTCATCAAGCCGGATAGTCGCATCAACCTCCTCGGCAACAAGCTGGTTCTGATCGCTCCCGCGGATTCCAAAATCGCCAATGTGGCCATCGGGCAGGGTTTCGACATCGCAAAGCTTGCCGGTTCGGGCCGCATCGCAGTCGCTGACGTCAATGCAGTTCCGGCTGGACGCTACGCCAAGGCCGCACTTGAAAAACTCGGCTCCTGGGCAGCGGCCGAACCCAAACTCGCGCAGGCGGAAAATGTCCGGGCGACGCTGGCCTTCGTCGCGCGCGATGAAACACCGATCGGAATCGTCTACGAAACGGACGCCAAGGTCGAACCCAAGGTGAAAATCATCGGCGCATTTCCCGACGGCTCTCACCCACCGGTGACTTACCCGGTCGCGGCGACCGCCAGCGCCACCAAGCAAAGCGTCTCGCAATACCTTCATTTCCTGCGGACTCCGGCCGCCAAGGCGATTTTCGAAAAATACGGCTTCAGCTTCCTGATAAAGCCGGTGTCGTAGCGGTACCGGGCAGGTGTTCGAACTATCGCCACAGGATTGGACCGCAATCGAGCTCTCGCTACGGGTTGCGGTCGTGTCGACACTGGTTGCGATGCCGTTTGGTATTGCAATCGCGACCGTGCTGGCGCGCGCGTCGTTCTGGGGAAAATCGGCGCTCGACGCGCTCGTCCACCTGCCACTCGTACTGCCTCCGGTCGTGACAGGCTATCTGCTGCTCATCACCTTCGGCCGCAAAGCGCCGGTCGGAGCCTTTTTGGCCGACCATTTCGGCATCGTCTTTTCGTTTCGCTGGACCGGCGCGGCGCTTGCCTGCGGTGTGATGGCGTTTCCGTTGATGGTGCGGGCCATGCGGCTGTCGATAGAGGCCATCGATCTGCGGTTCGAGCATGCGGCGGCGACACTTGGCGCCAACCCCGTCTGGACGTTTGCGACGGTGACGCTGCCATTGGCTTTGCCCGGTATCATCGCGGGCATGGTGCTCGCTTTCGCGCGTGCGCTCGGCGAGTTCGGGGCAACCATTACCTTTGTTTCCAACATTCCCGGGGAGACGCAGACGATTTCAGCGGCGATATATTCGCTCACGCAAGTACCCGGCGGCGATGCCGCCGCCCTCAATCTTGTCATCGTGGCAATCGTCATCTCGTTTGCGGCGCTACTTGCTTCGGAATGGTTCGCGCGGCGTGCTGCCGCACGGCTGCACGGGAGCTGACGATGCTTGCAGTTCAAGCGGAGAAGCAGCTGGGCGAGTTTTCACTGAATGTCTCATTCACCAGCAATACGACCGCGACGGCGCTGTTTGGCCCCTCTGGGGCCGGCAAGACGAGTGTCATCAATATGATCGCCGGGCTGGTGGCGCCGGAGCGCGGCCGCATTGTCCTCGACGGGGATGTCCTTTTTGACAGCGGCACCGGCACCAATGTGCCTGCCTGGCGGCGCCGCCTTGGCTATGTCTTTCAAGAAGGCCGTTTGTTTCCGCACTTGTCGGTGAAACGAAATCTCGATTACGGCCGCTGGATCAGCGGTCGTGCCAGAGATCCCAAGCAGTTCAGCCATGTGATTGAACTGCTCGACATAGGCCACTTGCTCGACCGTCGACCAGGCAAGTTGTCGGGCGGTGAGCGTCAGCGTGTCGCCGTCGGCCGTGCGCTCCTTATGCAGCCGCGCCTGCTGCTGCTGGATGAGCCATTGGCTTCGCTCGATGCGGCCCGCAAGTACGACATCCTCCCGTACCTCGAGCGCCTGCGCGACGAGGCGCGCGTGCCTTTGATCTATGTCAGCCACAACGCCGCCGAGATAAGACGCGTTGCCAATCGCGTCGTACGCCTCGAGTCCGGAAAAGTCGTTGAAACGGGCGGGATCGAGCTACTCGACGGCGTGCGGGCCGATGTGCTTGCCTGAGGAATGTTTCCTCCGGAACGAATTGTCTGCCTGACCGAAGAAACGGTCGAAACCCTCTATCTGCTCGGTGAAGATCACCGCATTGTCGGCGTGTCCGGTTATGCCGTGCGGCCGCCGCAGGTGCGGCGCGAGAAACCGCGCGTCTCGGCTTTTATTTCGGCCGATGTGCCGAAGATTCTCGATCTGAAGCCGGATCTGGTGCTTGCCTTTTCCGACCTGCAGGCCGACATCGTCGCCGAATTGATCCGCAAGAATATCTCCGTGCATGCCTTCAATCAGCGCGACATCGCCGGCATATTCGACATGATCCGCACGCTCGGCGCGATCGTCGGCGCAACAACGAAAGCCGAAGAGCTCGCCAGCTCCCTCACCCGCCACATCGACGAAGTGCACGAACGCTCGTTGCATCTCGCGTGCCGTCCTCGCATCTATTTCGAGGAGTGGGACGAGCCGATGATCTCCGGAATCGCCTGGGTGTCCGAGCTGATCGAAGCCGCGGGCGGCGTTGACGTTTTTCCGCAGCTCGCCGCGCGCAAAAATGCCAAGGATCGAATCGTGTCACCTGACGAGGTCATCGCCGCGCGGCCGGACGTCATTGTTGGGTCCTGGTGCGGCAAGAAATTCGTGCCGGCAAAAGTCACCGCCCGGCCGGGCTTTGCCGAAGTTCCCGCCGTCGCGACCGGCTGGTTACGTGAAATCAAATCGACGCTGATTCTGCAGCCGGGCCCGGCTGCGTTGACCGATGGGCTCGACGTAATGGCCTCGATCATCAAGGATTGGGCGGAACACCACGCAAACGGCTAACTTTTTCAGGCCAATGGCAATTTCGGCTCGCGCTGTGCTAAGAGAAGGCCGACAGTTCAAGGAACGACTCAATGCAGCCGAACAATAAGCGCGCGAATTTCTGGATGGACGTACTGCTGGTGGCCTTCTTGATCGGCTTGAACGTGGCCGCACGGCTTCTACCGCATGCGCCGGGCTTCCTGCCGGTGGCAGCAAGCGGGCTTTTCGCCGCGCGTGTATTGAGTTTCCCGGCACTCGCTCTTCTCGTGCCCGTCCTCGGCATGATTTTGAGCGACGTGGCCCTTCCGGGCGAGGACTGGCGCATTCAGGCGGTGGGCTTCGCCGCTATCGCGATCCCGGTGATCGCAGGCATGGCGACTCGCCGCTGGCGAGGCGCCATTCCGGTCGTAGCCACGATGATCCCGTGTTCCGTTCTCTTCTTCCTGCTCTCAAACGGTGCGGTGTGGGCCTTCAGCGGAATGTATCCGTTGACCATGGACGGGCTGGTGCAATGCTATGTTGCCGCTCTGCCCTTCCTGGAAAAGACCGTGCTCGGCGACCTGTTCTGGACGGCCGTCCTGTTCGGTGGCGCCTGGCTGGTTCAGCACCTGCCAACATTGTCGCGGCGCGCGCTTTAACCCAGATTGTCCCGAATCCACCTGCGCACAGACTCGACGCGGCCACCAAGGCCTGCGGCCTCTTCCGGTTCGTCGAGTCGCAGACCGACCGTCGTCACCCGGCCGCTCTCGACCTTGTGCGCAAGCAGCGCAATCGGCCCGAGTTCGACGATGTCGCCGGTCTTGGCGCGGCGGCGGAGTTGCTCGCTGAAATAATCAGCGAGCGAAACCTCGGTATGATCGGCCGCGACCTGCAGGCCATAAATGTCTGCCAGGGCGCCGAGCGTGGCCGTGCCCGGCACGAAAAAGTCGCCAAGCAGTCGCGGATCGGGCCGAGCGGGTGGCGGCAGCCTGACGAAGAACCGATCGAGCGCCTGCGCTTTTTCCGGCGGAGCGAGCAGATAGACATAGTCTCCCTCGCGCACCGGGTTCGCTTCCGCGGGGGTCAATATTTCCTCATTACGAATGACCAGCGTTGGCCGTGCCCAGTTCGGGATGAGCCCGCGCCGCAGGAACGGACTGTTTGGCGGCACCGGATAGCCGACGATCTCGCGGGTAAGCTGTCCAGGCAGGTCGAGCTCGACGCGGCTCGGCAAAGGGTCGGCGCGCGCAAACGACATGTCGAGCTTGCGGGCCGCGAGCGCCACCGTCCAGCCCTGAACCAGCAGCGACAACAAGACCACGACGAAGGCGACATCGAAAAATAGCGTCGCCCCCGGCAATCCGACCAGCATCGGGATCGACGCCAGAAAGATCCCCACCGCGCCGCGCAGACCGACCCAGGAAATGAACGTCATCTCGCGCAATTGAAACTTGAACGGCGCGAGGCACAGGAACACGGCAACTGGCCTCGCTATCAGCATAAGAACAACGGCCACCGCGATGGCGCCTAAGGAACTGTAGGCGAGACGAGCTGGCCAGGCCAACAACCCGAGCAGAACGAACATCACGATCTGCGCCAGCCAGGTAATAGCGTCGAGAAAGACGATCACAGAATTGCGCGCGCGGGTCTGCATGTTGCCGACGACCAGCCCCGCCAGATAAACGGCGAGAAAGCCGGACGAGTGCACGATATTTGCAAAGGCAAAAATGACCAGCGCACTGATGGCGACGAAGGGCGCATGCAGACCTTGCGCTAACGTCAGACGATTGATCACGAACGCGATAATTCGGCCGCCCAAAAAGCCCAAGATGCACCCGAGGATCGCATCACGCAGGAACGTGATCAGCGCGTGCGACCAGCTCTGGTTGCCGACCAGCATAATTTCGACCAGCAACAACGCCAGAAAGATGGCGAATGGATCGTTCGTCCCCGATTCCACTTCGAGCACAGCACGCACGCGCGGACGCAGCCTCAGGCCGCGGGCATTGATCAGGAAAAACACGGCAGCCGCGTCGGTCGATGCCACAACGGCACCGATCAGCAAGGCCTCGATCCAATTGAGCCCAAGGACATATTTGGCAACCGGCGCCGTCAGAATCGCGGTAATGAGCACGCCGACCGTTGCGAGAGTCACCGCCGGCGCCAGAACATTGCGGAAGGTCGCAGAGCGCGTGCGAAGGCCACCGTCGAACAGGATAAGGGCCAGCGCGATCGAGCCGACGGTATAGGCTACGCCGACATCATCGAACTTGATGCCGCCGGGCCCGTTCTCCCCTGCCAGCACGCCGACCAGAAGAAAGACCAGCAGCAGCGGTGCCCCAAAGCGCAGCGCAATCAGACTCGACAGGATGCCGGCGAGAACCAGCAAGCTGCCGAGCAATATGACGAGGCTTACGCTGTCGAGCGAACCCATCGCGCGAATCTCCTTCTGCTATAGGAGGGTTTCGCGCGCGTCAGGGCAACCGCAAACATCGCCGCAGACCACTGAATGGTCAAAACGCCACCTTGTCGCCGCCCTTGAGCGACAGGATTTCACGCGCTTCATCGGACGACGCTATTTCCAGCCCCAGGCCTTCGAGGATCTTGCGGACCTGGGTCACTTGCTGGGCATTGGATTCCGCCAGTTTTCCGGCGCCGATCCAGAGTGAATCCTCCATGCCGACCCGTACGTTGCCGCCGATGGCGGCTGCGATCGCCGCGACACGCATCTGATTTTGGCCGGCACCGAGCACCGACCAATGATAGTTATCGCCGAGGAGACGGTCAGCCGTGCGCTTCATCATCATGACGTCTTCGGGATGTGGCCCGATGCCGCCAAGAATTCCGAACACGGACTGAACGAACAGCGGCGGCTTCACCAGGCCGCGGTCGAGGAAATGCCGTAGCGTGTACAGATGCCCGATGTCATAGCACTCGATCTCGAACCGGGTGCCATTCCCGGCGCATGTGGTCAAAATGTACTCGATGTCCGCGAAGGTGTTCTTGAACATGCCGCCGCGCGACCGTTCGAGATACGGTTCCTCCCAATCGTGTTTGAACTTGCCTTTGAACCGGGGGATCATCGGATAGAGGCCGAAATTCATCGTGCCCATGTTGAGCGACGCGACTTCCGGCTTGAAGGTCGCGGCCGGACGGACGCGTTCTTCCGCCGTCATCGTGGGCGCTCCGCCGGTCGTGATGTTTACGACGACACCCGAACGCTGCTTGATCACCTTGAGGAATGGCGCAAACGCTTCCGGCGTCTGATCCGGACGGCCATCCTGCGGGTTGCGCGCGTGCAGGTGCACGATCGCCGCGCCGGCCTCGGCAGCCCCAATGGCGGCATCTGCGATTTCCTGGGCCGTCACCGGAAGGTGGGGCGACATCGACGGGGTGTGAATCGAACCGGTAACGGCGCAGGTAATGATGACTTTACGCGACTTCGCCATGAGCTTTCCATCCAGGTGAAGTGAGTGTTTTCGATTGGCAAATGGACTTCGCTGGCAATCCTAGAGTATCAGCCGTACCGGAGTCACCCCGCTTGCCCTGGACGCCGGAGTCATGGCCGCATCGGACAAAGTGCATAGGCCGACGATGATCGTCGGCATCGTGTGCGGGACGCTCGCAGCGCTCGCGTGGGCTATGGGCTTCGTCGCGGCGAAGCACGGCGTCCAGATTGGATTCTCGCCCGCCGATCTTGCGTTTCATCGCTTCTTCTGGTCCGGCCTGCTGATGCTGCCTCTGATTGTGCGCGAGGGATTGCGCGACTTGGGCGGCATCGGCTGGAGTCGGGCGTCGGTACTGACCATTCTGTCGGGGCCACCACAATCTTTGCTCGCTTACACCGGCTTCATGCTGGTTCCTCTCGGACACGGCACCACCATCCAACCCGCCTGCGCGGCACTATCGGGACTGATCCTGGCCTCGCTGGTCCTTCATGAAAAGCCTACCCTTCAACGCATCATTGGCGGAGCGATCATCATTGCCGGCCTGCTGATGTTCGGCGCTGAATCGCTCACGACGATCGGAAACTCCGGCGTCGGCGGCGATCTCTTGTTCGCCAGCGCGGGATTGTTCTGGGCGACATTCGGCACCTTGCTGCGGCTTTGGAACGTCGCAGGCACGCGGGCGGTCACCGCCGTCGGCGCCGTGTCAGTCCTCGTTCTCGCGCCGATCTATCTTTTCATCTACGGCGTAAGCGGCCTGGCGAAGCAAAGCTTGTTCGAAAATCTTCTGCAGGCTGTCGTTCAAGGCGGAATAGCCGGTTCGCTGCCCATCTACCTGTTCGCCCATGCCGTCATCGCGCTTGGTGGCGGCCGCGCGGCAACTTTCCCGGCCTTGGTGCCGGTATTCGGTGTGATCATCGGATATCTTGCGCTCGGGGTGGTGCCGACACTCGCGCAGTTCGTCGGCATGCTGATCGTGCTGGTGGGCTTCCATTTCGCTCTGCGGCGTTGAACGTGAAGATATGGTCAGCGCCAGATCAATCAGTTAACTATCGGTGCTCGCGGAAGGCGTAGTTGGCTTCCGATCCACAATTTTCTCAACAACCACCCCGAAAACTCCTCCGATAACGGCTCCGACGATACTTCCGACGCCAGGGTTTATCAAAGTACCAATTGTGGCGCCGGCTGCAGCGCCCGACGAAACACCGACCGCTGTGTTCGCGACATCTCTTTGAGTGATATTCATAAGATACGTTCCCATCTGCTAGGCTAGTGACTCATTTAAGTATATCAAGGTGGATTCGCACCCCTACCACGAGCGCCGTAGCCAAAACTGCACACCCCAATGAACTCCAAGAGACCCGGATATCAATTGCATTCTTATCACTCGAAGTCGGATAAATCGTTGTATAAACGGCCAATGCATAAATAAAAAATGAGAAGAGCCAACTAACTACTGGAACAATTATCCAACCTTTGTTCGAAGTAGGTAACGCTATTATGTCTTTCACTAACAATATCGACGTGATGGTTGCATAAAAAGCAAACGCCCCGTCTCTAATTGGGGCATACCAAACTAGATTTCCCCGTAGCACCAGCGATGCCACGTAATAAAGAGGTACGCTGAGTAGCGGCAAAATCGAATTGAAAAGAAGCCAAGTAAGAATTTCCATCAAACACCGGCACACATATATGATGCTCGTAATGGTTGTAGACCATCAGGTCAAGCCTCCGGACCGGCGTATTTTCCGGCGGTCTCCGGAAACATGTTCTTGATGATCTTGAACTTGGAGATGTCGACGGTGGCGTCCATGTGCAGGAAAACGACCGCATCGCGCAGCACTTTCTCGATGCCGAAATCGAGCATGACGCCATTGCCGCCATGAAGCTCGACGGCGTGCTGGGCGACCTTCATGACTTCTTCCGACGCAAACATTTTAGCCATGTTGACGAGGATCTCGGCATCCGGCGCATTCTCGTCGACCGCCTGTGAGGCGCGGTCGAGCAGCGCACGCACCGCCTCGATCCGCGTTGCCATATCGGCCAGGCGCAGGGCCACGGCCTGATGCTTGATCAGGATGCGTCCGCCCTGGACATAATTCTGCACGTAGTCGGCCGTCGCCTCGAATGCGCGTACGCCGACGCCGAGATTTTTCGCCGCCTGGATGATCTTGCCCGGACGGAAGTAGACGCCGGCGGAGCCCATCGCGCTGTCCTGCACCAGAAGGTGATCGTCCGGCACGAACATGTCCTCGAACACCATCTCGCCGTTGTTCATGAAGCGGCAACCAAGTGTCTCGTTGCAGCGGGCGACGGTAAATCCCTTGGTTTCGCGCGGCACCAGGAACGACGACGTGCCCTGCAACATGCCGACTTTCTGGTTGGTGTTGGCATAGACGACATACAGGCTCGCATCGTAGCCGTTCGAGATGAATTGCTTGCGGCCATTGATGACCCAACCGCCGTTGGTCTTGACGGCTTTGGTGTGCATTGCGGCTTCTGGCACATTGTAGGGCAGCCAGCGGTCCGACGCGCCACGCGGCTCGGTCAGGCAATGCGCCATCAGGAACTTCGGCTCGGCGACCAGCCGCTTGAACCACTTTTCCTGCAGGTGGCGCGGCGCAAACTGCCGCAACAAAACAGAGATCTTCCAGTTTTGCACCATTTTGTCGGCAAGACCTGAATCGCCGCGTGCAAGCTCTTCAGCGACGAGCGCGAAAGTCTTGACCTCGGTGCCCTTCTCCAGCTCGACGCCACCAAACTCCTCGGGCACGCCCAAGGTACGGACGCCGATTTTCTCCGCTTCCTCGAGGATCCGGAGAGGCAGCCGATCTTCTGGAACCATCGACCATTCGCGTTGCCAATTCTGCTTGATGAACGGGAGAACGACATCGTCGACGAAATCGCGGCAGCTTTGCCGCATCATTCGCTGTTCCTCGGACAGACCTCGGTCTGTCACCATACGGTCG
Organism: uncultured Alphaproteobacteria bacterium; assembly: GCA_963736275.1. Lineage (GTDB taxonomy): Bacteria > Pseudomonadota > Alphaproteobacteria > Rhizobiales > Xanthobacteraceae > Pseudolabrys. The sequence continues at coordinate 14,195 of CAVTOP010000016.1, read as the reverse complement.
AGCATCGGCATTTCCTCGCTTGAGTGTTCTTATTGCTCAGTGTCGCGCGGATGTTACGTCAAGTCGAGGCATGTGCGCGAGACGGCGCTGACCGCGCAATTTCGACAGGACGAAAGCTGACTATCCTGGCACGCTGGCGCATAGTTCGCGTCTGCGTCGACATCAAGGAGTTTTTGCAATGACTGATCGGCAGGGCAACGTTATGGCAGGCGGCTGCACGTGTGGCGCGGTCCGTTACCGCCTGAAGGCCCAACCGCTATTTGTGCATTGCTGCCACTGTACGTGGTGCCAGCGTGAAAGTGGGTCGGCTTTTGCTGTTAATGCCTTTATCGAGGCGTCGCAGGTCGAACTCCTGAAAGGCGAGCTGACTCAGACCACCCTCCCCAGCGCCAGCAGCAAGGGCCAGGTATTCTGGCGCTGCGCCGACTGTGGCGTAACCGTGTGGAGCAACTATCCTCAGGCCGGCCCAAGCATTCATTTCATACGGGTCGGAACACTCGACGATCCGTCTCGTGCTCCGCCTGACATTCACATCTACACGTCCACCAAGCAGTCTTGGGTGCTCATTCCGGATGGCGTTCCTGCAGTCAGCGAGTTCTACCGGCCAGCCGATTATTGGCCGGCCGAGAGCGCAGCGCGCTTCAAGAGCGCGAGAGCAGATGCACGATAAGCTTAAGCAGCTTTGCGATTTGCCAGAAACTCGCGCATGCGATCGAGCGCCTTCAGGATGTTTTCCGTCGAGTTCGCGTAGCTCACGCGAATATAGCCTTCGCCCAGAATGCCGAAATCGGGCCCGCCGATGATGGCAACACCGGCATCCTCCAGCAGCGCGGAGGCCAGAGCCTTTGCCTTCCAGCCGGTATGCTTGACATTGGGGAAAGCATAGAACGCCCCCTTAGGCGTCGCACATGACACTCCAGGCAGCTTGTTGAGTCCGTCGACCACCACTTTCCGCCGCTTGTCGAACTCCGTGACCATCTTGGTCACTTCATCCTGTGAGCCTTTCAGCGCCGCGAGGCCGGCATATTGCGCCGACGCGTTGACGCACGAGTGCAGGTTGACCGCAAGCTTGCGCGCGTAGTCGTAGAGCTTCCCGGGCCAGACAGCGTAGCCAAGACGCCAGCCGGTCATCGCGTAAGTTTTCGACCAGCCATTGAGCAGGATCAGCCGGTCGCGGATCGACGGATAGGACAGCAGGCAGACGTGGGTCTCGCCGTCGTAGACCATGTGGTCGTAAATCTCGTCCGACATAATCGCAACGTCTGGCCACTTCTCCAGACCGGCAATGAGCTTGTCAACCTCGGCTTTTGGTGTGACACCACCCGTCGGATTGGCTGGCGAGTTCACGATCAGCAGTCGCGTCCGCGGCGTGATCAGCTTCAGGGTTTCTTCAGCGGAAAACGCGAAACCGTTTTCCTCGCGGATCGGCACCGGAACTGGTTTCGCACCGGTGTATTCGATCATCGAGCGGTAGATCGGAAATCCGGGATCGGGATACATGATCTCCACGCCGGGCTCACCGAACATCAGGATTGACATGAACATGGTCGGCTTGCCGCCCGGCATGATCATCACGCTGTCGGGCGACACCTCGACCTTGTAGCGCTTGGCAAGATCCGCGGCGACCGCTTCGCGCAGCGGCGGGATACCGTTGGCGGGCGTGTAGCCGTGATGGCCATCGCGCAGCGCTTTGACTGCGGCCTCGACGATAAAATCGGGCGTACGGAAATCGGGCTGGCCTATGCCGAGATTGATGATGTCGCGACCTTGCGCCGCCAGGGCATTGGCGCGGGCGAGCACCGCGAAGGCGTTTTCCTCGCCGATGCGGTCGAAAGCCGCGATGGTACGAAGCATAGCTGCAGTCCTCCCGCCCGGGTGCCGTTCGCGGACATGCCCGCGCCGACGCCTCAATGAGGACTGCAGTTCAGCCGATCAGGCGGCAAAAATCAAACGCCGTCAGGACTTCGCCACGACTTGGATTCAAGGATCTCCGCCCATGCGACCGCTGATGTCGCGCAGGAGTTGAAACCGGATATTCGGGTCGGGATCGTCACCGAGATACACCTCGTTGAAATACAACGGTCCGGACCGCACCAGATTCGTCCCCCGATGATTGGGATCGGTCTGCACGGTTTTCGACGTCGCGGCGCCTTTCTTGTGCTTGCGCGTCTTCTCGGCGTTTTCGGCATTCGCCGACGTCGCAAACACGAAAGCCGCTGCAAAGGTTGTAACAAGAACCTTGAAGGGAAGAGACGACATAGCGGCCTCCATAAGAAATCAGGATGACCCTCGCTTACCGAATTGCGGTGAGCGCGCAAAGTAAATGCCACGTCAAGTCGATCACAAGTCGGTGTCGGAATATTCGCGCGGCTTGGGTGTTTAGTGCCGTTTTGCCTGCCTTTACTGGTGGCGATTGAACCTCGACCGAATGGACGATGGCCATGTTGCAATCGCGGGCTTGTTGGAGGCATTGTGCAAGTCCCACCCTGTGCAGGACAAAATCATGAGTACCGCCGACAAACGCCGCGCATTTCGCGCTTTGCATCAAAGTGGCTGCTTCGTCATTCCCAACCCCTGGAATGTCGGCAGCGCACGATACATGCAAGGCCTCGGCTTCAAGGCGCTGGCGACCACGAGCTCGGGCTATGCTCACTCGATCGGCTATGCGGACGGTGACGTCACCCGCGACATGATGCTCGCCCATTATCGCGAAATCGCACACGCAACGGATATTCCGCTGAACGCCGACTTCGAGGGCGGCTATGCCGACGATCCGGACGAGGTGGCGGCCAATGTCCGGCTGTGCATCGATACCGGCGTTGCCGGATTGTCGATTGAAGACTTCACCGGTGACGAAAGCGATCCGCTTTATGACTTCGATCTGGCGCTCAAGCGGGTAAGAGCCACGCGCGACGCAATCGACAACGCGGGTGGCGACGTCGTGTTCACCGCGCGCACGGAGGGTTTCATTCACAATCGTCCGGATCTCGACGAGACGATCCGGCGCCTGAAGGCTTTCGCCGACGCCGGAGCCGATTGCCTCTATTCGCCCGGTATCAAAACGCGTGAACAGATCGAAGCCACGGTCAAGGCGGTTGCCCCGAAGCCGATCAACTTCCTCAACCACGGTGCGTTCGGCTACACCGTCAATGATCTCGCCGCGCTTGGCGTACGCCGCATCAGCGTCGGCGGCACGATGGCGCGCGTCGCTATGCACGCCTTCGTGCATTCGGCCCGGCAGATCATGCAGGACGGCAAGTTCGACACTTTTGCGGGCGTGGTGACGAACGCCGAACTGAACAAGTTCTTTCACGATGACCTGCAGCGCCGTCCGAAGTCGTGAGCGACCCGCAACGCCATCCAGCGACCGGGCAGCCGATTGGCGCCCCGGTTGATGACCGGCCGGCCCCACGTCCCGGCCCGGTGACGCTGGCCGGCCGCTACGGCCGCGTCGAGAAGCTCGCCGCGGACCATGCCGCGACGATGTGGAATGCCGTCAAAGGTCACGACGCAATCTGGACGTACATGTCGCAGTATGGACCGTTCGAGAATGCTTCGGAGTTTACAATGTGGCTCGCCCGGCGCGCTGCGCTGGACGATCCCTATGCTTATGCAATCGTCGATTCCTCAAACCGCGCGCTCGGAATCGCGACCCTCATGGACATTCAACCCGACATGCGCGTCATCGAGGTCGGGCATATCGTTTATTCGCCGGCGTTGCAGCGCACCCCGCTCGGTACTGAAGCTCAGCATCTGATCGCGCGTTATGTCTTCGAGACCCTGGGTTATCGCCGCTACGAATGGAAATGCAATTCGCACAATGCGGCCTCGCGGCGCGCAGCCCTGCGCTATGGCTTCATCTTCGAGGGCGTGCTGCGTCAGCACAAGATCGCAAAAGGCCGTAACCGCGATACGGCCTACTATTCGATGCTCGACAGCGAGTGGCCGCAGCGCAAGCTAAATTTCGAGCGATGGCTGTCGCCGGACAATTTCGCGGCCGACGGCCGGCAGAAAGTCAGCCTGAGCGCGCTTAACGGCATTACGGAATGAGCGATCGGACCGCATCCGCCGGAGGTTTGACGCAGCAGCGCCCTTTCGTGCTGTTCTGGCTGGCGCGGCTCACCTCTACCATGGGCTACCAGATGCTGGCCCTCACGATCGGCTGGCAGGTCTACGAAATCACCAACAGCGCCTTCGACCTTGGGCTTGTCGGTCTCATCCAGTTCGTGCCGGCAGTGATCCTCACATTGCTGATCGGTCACGCCGCAGATCGCTATGACCGGCGGCTCATTGTGCGCGCGGCACACGCTGTCTACGCGCTGGCCGCGGTCATGATCACGACCGCATTGCTTGCCGGCGCATTGAGCCGCAATCTGCTGTTTGCCGCAGTCTTCATCATCGGCTGTGCACGCGCGTTCGAGATGCCGACCGCGCACGCGCTTGCACCCACCCTGGTGCCGTCAGCCCTTATCTCGCGCGCGGTTGCGGCCTGGACCTCCGCCAACCAGACCGCGGTGATTTGCGGCCCGGCGCTCGGCGGATTTATCTATGCGCTGAGCCCCTTGCTGATCGGCGTGATCTGCGTGATATTTTTTGCCTGCTCGATCACGCTGGTTACCCTGGTTCAGTCGCGAGGGCCTGCGCCAACACGCGAGCCACCGACATTCGCCTCGGTGCTTGCGGGCTTTCACTACATCCGTGGCCGGCGCCGGCTGCTCGGCGTGATCACGCTCGATCTTTTTGTCGTCATCCTCGGCGGAGCCACAGCCCTGCTGCCGATTTTTGCCAGAGATATTCTGGCCGTGGGGCCGATCGGCCTCGGCTTGCTGCGTTCGGCACCGGCAGCTGGCGCGTTGATCACATCGATCGTGCTGGCCCACCATCCGGTGGAGCGACATATCGGTCGCAAAATGTTCGCCGTGGTCGGCCTTTACGGCATAGCGACGATCGCTTTCGGTTTGTCGACTTCATTTCCGGTTTCACTGGCCGCGTTGGCAGTGCTCGGCGCGTCCGACGCCGTCAGCATCGTCATTCGTTTCTCGCTGGTCCAGATTGAAACCCCCGATGAAAAACGCGGCCGGGTCAGCGCCATCAATTACCTGTTTGTCGGGTCGTCGAATACCTTGGGTGAATTCGAGTCAGGTCTGGTCGCCGCCTGGCTGGGCGCCGTTCCGTCGGTCGTCATCGGCGGGCTGGGCTCGCTGCTGGTCGCCAGTATATGGATGATGCTATTCCCGGATCTGCGCCGGATCGACCGCTACGAACCGGCGGACCGAGAGCAAGCGAGGGCGTGATGCATGTACTGATGACCGGTGCGGCCGGCATGATCGGCCGCAAGCTGACCGAAAGGCTCGTCAAGAACGGCAAATTGAACGGCAAGCCGATCAACCGGCTGACGCTGATCGATGTCGTTCCGCCGGAAATGCCGCAGGGCTTTTCAGGCGCAGTCGAAGCCGCCACCAGCGACCTATCGACGCCGGGCGCCGCGGCCAAAGCTGTCGGCGGCAAACCCGACGTGATCTTTCACCTCGCCGGCGTCGTATCAGGCGAAGCAGAGACCGATTTCGAGAAAGGCTACCGTGTCAATCTTGACGGCACGCGCGCGCTATTCGAGGCGATACGGGTGGCGGCCTACACGCCGAAAGTCGTCTTCACCTCGTCGATCGCCGTTTTCGGTGCGCCGTTTCCCAATTCGATTCCCGATGAATTTCATCTGACGCCGCTCACATCCTACGGAACCCAGAAAGCGATTTGCGAGCTCCTGCTCGCCGACTACACGCGACGCGGTCTTCTGGACGGTATCGGCATCAGGTTGCCCACGATTTGCGTGCGGCCCGGCAAGCCGAACAAGGCTGCGTCGGGCTTCTTCTCCGGAATCATCCGGGAGCCCTTGGCCGGTCAGGAAGCACTTTTGCCCGTCTCCGAGAGCGTCCGCCACACGCACGCAAGTCCTCGCGCCGCGGTCGGATTTCTCATCCATGCCGTGGGCCTCACGCGCGAACAGGTCGGGCCGCGCGTCAACCTTGCAATGCCGGGCGTATCCTGCACCGTCGGCGAGCAGATCGATGCGCTTCGCCGAGTTGCAGGCGACAAGGTAGCCGCACGCATCCGTCGGGCGCCCGATGAGTTGGTCCAACGAATTGTCTCTGGCTGGGCTGAGCGAACGGATGCCAAGCGCGCGCGCGACCTTGGGTTCAAAGCCGAGGCCGCTTTTGACGATATTGTCCTCGCCCATATCGAGGATGAACTCGGTGGTAAGATCGCCAACTGATGCATTACAAACGCGCGCTTGCACCACACGCTGCAAACCTTACATTGTAGATCATGACCTACGTCGACGCCGCCATTGCCCCAATCCGCAAGACCGGCCAGATCAAAATCCACGGTTCTATTGCCTTCGAGGCAATGCGCAAGGCCGGCCAGCTTGTCGCGCGCTGCCTCGACATGCTGACGGAGCATGTCGGATCAGGCGTGCCGACTGAGAAGATCGACAAGCTCGTGTTCGAATACGCGATGGATCATGGCGCCCTGCCCGCGACGCTTATGTATCGCGGCTACAAGAAGTCGACCTGCACCTCGCTCAATCACGTAGTCTGCCACGGCATTCCCGGCGACAAATCGCTCAAGGATGGCGACATCGTCAATATCGACGTGACGCTCATCCTCGACGGCTGGCACGGCGATTCCAGCCGCATGTTCACGATCGGTGAAATTCCGCGCCGTGCAGAACGGCTGATCGAGGTTACGCACGAGGCTATGATGCGCGGCATCGCCGCGATCCGGCCTGGCGCCACGAGCGGTGATATCGGCCATGCGATCCAGACCTATGTGGAAGCGCAACACATGAGCGTGGTCCGTGACTTCTGCGGCCACGGACTTGGGCGCCTGTTCCACGACGAGCCGAATATCGTCCACGTCGGACGTCCCGGTGAAGGCATCGTTCTCAAGCCGGGAATGTTTTTCACGATCGAGCCGATGATCAATCTCGGCCGCCCGCACGTGAAAGTACTGGCCGACGGCTGGACCGCCGTGACCCGCGACCGCTCGCTCTCGGCACAGTTCGAGCACACTGTCGGCGTCACCAAGGACGGGGTCGAGGTCTTCACTTTTTCGCCGGCCGGGCTGCACAAGCCGCCTTACAAGCGCTGAGAACGCCGCCCCAGGCCCCAGGTCCGGACTCGTCCTTTCCGCTGATACAACTCGCACGCGATTTCGCGCTAGTTTCGTTTCATGGCGGAAACTCCAGAGACACGTATCGCGCCGCGCCCACCGCATTTTCACGGGCATCGTGAACGGCTGAGGGAGCGGTTTCGGGAATCCGGCGCGGAATTGCTCAGCGACTACGAACTGCTCGAACTCGTGCTGTTCCGCGCCCTCCCCCGGCGTGACGTCAAACCACTTGCGAAAGACCTGATCGCAACGTTCGGTTCTTTTCCCGAAGTGATATCAGCGCCGGCTGCAAGGCTCGCAGAAATCAAAGGCCTGGGAACGACTGCAATCACCGAACTTAAAATCATTCATGCCGCGGCAAGCCGCCTCGCGCGCGGACAGGTGCGCAAGCGCCCTGTCCTCTCATCGTGGTCGAGCGTCATCGACTATTGCCGCACGACTATGGCTTTCGCCGAAAAGGAGCAATTTCGTGTTCTCTTTCTCGACAAGCGTAATCAGCTGATCGTCGATGAGGTACAGCAGACCGGCACGGTCGATCACACGCCCGTCTACCCGCGCGAGGTCGTCAAGCGCGCTCTCGAATTGTCGGCGACGGCGTTGATCCTCGTGCACAACCACCCGTCGGGCGATCCGACTCCGTCACACGCTGATATTGAAATGACGCGCACGATCGTCGAGGTCGCAAAGCCATTAGGTATTGCGGTGCACGACCATATTATTGTGGGACGCGACGGCCATGCCAGTTTTAAGGGCCTCAAGTTGGTCTAGGCCAGCACGATGCCTCCGATACCAGAACAGCAGGCCGACGACCGCGAGGTTTGCAAATCCGGCGAGCGCGGCATTGCCGTAAGGCAGCAGGTAAGCCGCTGTGAGGTCATAGAAGTAGCCGGCCTGATAGCTGCCGAGCCCCATACCGATCCACGCCATCGTCGACACGATCGCTATGGCGCTACCGCTGATTCGCAACGGCGCCGCTTCACGTGCGCAGATCAGCAGGCAGGTCATCACGCCGGCAAAGCCAAATCCGAACAGAACTGATAGTTGGAAAAGAACCATGATGTCCTTCGTTTGCGTGAACCAGAACACCACTAACGTCTGCGCCAATGACGCGAGAAAATACGCGGGCAGACCTCCCGTGCGATCAGCCAGCCAGCCAAAGAACAGACGGCCAAAAACACCGGCAATCATCAGCGACAACAAAAGACCAGCGGCGGTCTGCGGACTGCATCCGAGATCGATTCCCAGCGGTATCAGATGCACCAGCGGGACAGCCATGCAGACGCAGCAAAAGAATCCGGCGACAGAAAGCCAGACGATACTGATCTTGTGGGGCACGCCCCACTGATTGCTGTCCACCCGATTGGCTCCTTCAAGTGAATGTCCAGCGGTTGGCGCGGGCTTCAGCAGAACCAACAGCGGCAACAGGATCAGAAGATAACCCACACCGAGATAGAGTGCCGCATCACGCCAGCCGACCTCGGTGATCAGAAGGCGAGTGATATAGGGCACGACGCCCTGCCCGATCGCCCCACCGGCGGTCACGATACCAATCGCGAACCCCTTTCGCCGGTCGAACCAAAGGCCCGCGATGGCGACCATTGGAGCAAACAATGGGGCAAAGCCGAGTGCGCCGATCAGAAAGTAAATGAGATAGAGCGCCAACAGATCGCTCTGCCAGCGCAATGCAATCAGCCCAAACGAAATGGCAAAGGCCCCAATGTATCCGACCTTACGGGCACCGATACGATCGGAAAGACCGCCCCAGACGATGCCGCCGATGGCGCATCCGACGGTCAGGAGTGTAAAGGCCATCGAGATCTCGGCACGAGACCATCCGAATTCCTGCTCGAACGGCTTCATGAAAACCGAGATGGTGCTATTCGTTCCGAACCCCAGTGTCAGACAGATCGTCGCCACGCCGACAATGACCCAGCCGTAGGGCCGCTCAGCGACTTGGTCATTCGCAATGGTGCTCAAAGCATCGCTCTCCTTGGATCCTTGGGATCCGCTTGGAGGAAATTGCCCCAATTGCGGGCGCGATACATGGAGGATTGCTTGATTTGCCCTTGAGATGGCCTTGATTTATTGGCCGGGAACCGCCCGGAGTCCGCGTTGTGGGGGCGACAACGGACTGGCGCGCACGTGCCTTGATATTACTGCCGTACCAGCGTGATCTGGTCTGCGGTCTCGGGCATCCGGCGCCAAGTCGTCCCGTCGACCTCCTCGAAACGCCACGGATTGCCGCGCGACGGCATAAGCATCAGCTCGTCGCGATCAATCCGCCATTGCGTGAAATTGACCCGCGCAATGGCGGCATCGCAGCCCGGCTTGACCGTCACGGCCAGGTTTTCGCCTGCCTTGGCCATCGCCAAAGTCAGCAGGCACACAGGCGCGCCTCCCCTGCGCACGATCGCCCAATCGCCGGCAACTTGCTCCGCCGGTTTCGGCGGCGCCGCGGCGGCGGCGGCGTTCTGGAGGAAGAGAACGCCGACCCCGGGAGTCGGCGCTTCGAAGATACCGTCCTCGACTTCGCTGAACTCCACAAGCGATCGTCCGCGCGCATCCACGAAATACAGCAGGTCGTTTTCAGGAAATCTCCAGCCCGCGATCTCCTTCACGATCGGGAACAGATTGCCGCAGTTGGCGTCGAATTCGATCTTGAGACCGGCTAGGCCCGGCTCACCCTTCAGCGTGGCCGTGCACGTGCGATCACGATCGGCGTTCGAGAACTCCCAGCTGCCGACAACGCGCTTGGCCAATTCGCCAAGTAGCGACGGCGCCTGCGCGGACGCAGTGCCGGCAAGACAGAGCGCAATGAACGCGATGGCACAACGCGTTACAATCATCCAACACCCGCACCAGACGGTTGCGTCACAAACGCTTTGGCGGCCACGGTGTTTCCGGCACGGGCGTCAGCGGCGGCTTGCCGGCCGCCCAGGCCAGAATGTTATCGACCACAAGCTGATCCATCGCCGCACGCGTGACCTCGGTCGACGAGCCGAGATGGGGAAACAGCACAATGTGATCCATCTCGATCAATTCCTTCGGAACGTGCGGCTCTTTGGCAAAGACGTCGAGACCGGCGGAATAGATCGTGCGGTTTTTCAGGGCCTCGATCAAGGCGGGCTCATCGATCACCGAGCCGCGCGCCATATTGATGACAACGCCTCGCGGGCCAAGTGCTTTCAGCACGTCCGCATTGATCATGTTCTGGGTTGAGGCGCCTCCGGGTACGATCACCATCAGCGTGTCGACGTCGCGGGCCATGTCGAGAAGCTTCGGGTAGTATTTGTACGTCACGCCCGACTGCGGATTGCGGCTGTGATAGACGACCGGCACGCCGAACGCCTCGAGACGCCGAGCGATGGCCTTGCCGATCCGGCCCATTCCGACCATGCCGACGGTGCGGTCGCGCAACGTCGCCTTGGTGAGCGGGTACTGCCCCTGCGGCCATTTTCCCGCGCGCAGAAAGCGCTCCGACTGCGGAAATTCACGCACCGTGCAAAGCAGCAGGCCGATTGCGGTATCCGCCACTTCTTCGTTGAGAACCTCGGGCGTATTGGTAACGGTGATGCCGTGCGCGCCGGCCCATTTGGCGTCGATATGATCGTAGCCGACGCCGAAGCTCGACACCTGCTCGAGCTTGGGAAACTGCTTCAAAAAGCCTTCGTCGACCTTGTTGGCGGTATAGGCGATTGCGATCGCGCGGATCTTGCCCCCCTGTTCCTTGACGAAGGCATCCTTGTCCTTGAGGTCGAGCCAATGATGGAGATTCACCTTGCCCTCGAAGCCCTTCATCATCACGGGCTTCCGGGTGCCGACCATCAATACATCCGGCTTTTCGCCAGCCATTGCCTGCTCCTGATTACACCAAAGCGGTTACGGGTTTTTCGATGAAATCCTTGAACGAGGCGAGCAGCTCTGCTCCCAGCGCACCGTCCACGACCCTGTGATCGCATGAGAGCGTGACGGTCATCTGGCTGGCGAACTTCACACTGCCGTCTTCCGCTTCGACAGCGGCACGTCGCGTCGAGCCGACCGCCAGGATGGTCGCGTGCGGTGGATTGATGATGGCCGAGAACTCGCGAACACCGTACATCCCGAGATTGGAAATGGCACTCGATCCGCCCTGATATTCGTTCGGCTTGAGTTTTTTCTGGCGCGCGCGCTCGGCAAGATTGCGCATCTCGGCGGAAATTGCGGTGACCGATTTGCTCTCCGCGTTGCGAATCACCGGCGTGATCAACCCGCCGTCGAGCGCGACTGCAATGCCGATATCGGAGTTGCGGAAACGCAGAATACGGTCGCCCGCCCAGACCGCATTGGCGGCAGGAATGCGCTGCAACGCCGCCGCCCACGCCTTGATAATGAAATCATTGAGCGAAAGCTTGAATGCCGGCTGGCCTGACTTATCCTTCGGCGCAGCGGCATTCGCCTCTTCGCGTATCGCGATCAAACGTCCAGCGTCGAGATCGGCCGTCAGATAGAAATGCGGGATTGTCTGCTTGGCCTCGACCAGCCGCGTCGCGATGGTACGGCGCATCGAGTCGAGCGGGACCTCTTCGTAGGCGATGCCTTCGTACAGCGCCTTGACCTGCGCCGCGCTCGCTCCGGTCGCAATCGCTGGCCCAGCGGCACCGGGCGCCGTGCGCTCGACGTCGGCGGCGACGATCCGGCCATGCGGCCCCGAGCCGGAAATGCGCGTCAGGTCGATGCCGCGCTCCCCGGCCAAACGTCGTGCCAGCGGCGTGACCGTAGTGCCGCTCGCAAGCTTTGCCGGTCCATAATTTCGCTCAGGCGTGCGCACGGCGTTGAAGGGGTCCATCGGTGCAGCCGGCCGCGGCATCGGCGTCGAATGGATCGGCTGCGTCGCGTACTCACCTCTCCGCTCATCCCCGCGAAAGCGGGGACCCAGAGCAGCTTCGCCCTGGACTCCCGCTTTCGCGGGAGTGAGCGGAGATTGACTGGCAGGCTGCGGTTTTCCCACTTCGCCAGTGCCGGCGATCACCGCAACCACGGCCCCGACCTTGGCGACGTCGCCGACCTTGAAGCGTATGTCGGTAAGCGTGCCGCTTGTCGTCGACGGCACTTCCATCGACGTCTTGTCGGTCTCGATCTCGAACAGGTTGTCGCCCGGCTTCACGGCGTCGCCGGCCGCCTTGAACCATTTCGTGATCTTGCCCTCGGCGACGGTCTCGCCAAGCTGCGGCATCAGGACGTCCACGTGCTTTAACCTTTGCGGCGCAAATTCTTTTTCTTCAAAATCTTGCCGAGTTTTATTTCATATCTTCCGCGTTTCTTATTCTTGGAAGTTCCGCGAAACTCAACTAGCATTTCTCTTGCATCTGTAAGTATATCCATTGCGAAACCGAATTACGTCATAAACTCGACCTTCGCATTCGCCTTTTCCAGTAATGCGTAAGGTCTCTATATTCTTTTGGCTTTTCTCCGGCCAGTATCTCGTCGAACGGTCCCTTTTCTAAGACGAGCTGCAAGATACGCTTGCCGGTCATTGAAATTCTCCGTGTAACGTACTAATCGCCACCATCACCAGCTCACCGACACATACTGTGTCTCGAGAAATTCCTTCATGCCCTCCTGCGCGCCTTCGCGGCCGAGCCCCGACTGTTTCGTGCCGCCGAACGGCGCTGCCGGATCCGAAACCAGGCCGCGGTTGAGCCCGATCATGCCGAAATCAAGCTTCTCCGACACCCGCATGCCGCGGCTCAGGTCCTTTGTATAGAGGTAGGCAACCAGGCCGTATTCCGTGTCGTTGGCGCGTTTGATCGCCTCGTCCTCACTCTTGAAGGTCTGGATTGACGCAACAGGCCCGAAAATCTCCTCGTTCAGCATCTTTGCCGAGTCCGGCACATTGGTCAGGACCGTCGCCGGATAGAAGAAGCCCGGACCGTCCGGCAACTTGCCGCCGACCAGCACCTTGGCGCCTTTTTGCACGGCGTCGTCGACCAGCTCGATCACCTTGTCGCGTCCGTCCTTGTTGACGAGCGGGCCTAGGTTGACGCCTTCATCGAGGCCGTTGCCCATTTTCAGCGTGCCCATCTTTGCGGTGAGCTTTTTCGCGAACTCATCGTGCACCTTTTCGTGCACGTAGAAGCGATTGGCCGCTGTGCACGCCTCGCCCATGTTGCGCATCTTGGCGATCATGGCGCCGTCGATCGCAGCATCGATATCGGCGTCCTCGAATACGATGAATGGCGCGTTGCCGCCGAGCTCCATGGCCGGCTTGACGATGTTGTCGGCGGCTTCGTGCAGAAGCTTGCGGCCGACTTCGGTCGAGCCGGTGAAAGAGACGACACGCACGCGCGGATCGTGCAGCATGGCGCCGACGACCTTGCCGGACGAGCGCGATGGAATGACGTTGACCACGCCGGCCGGAACTCCGGCCTCCTCGAGCGCCGGCATCAAGGCCAGCATGGTCAGCGGCGTGTCGGACGCGGGCTTGAGCACCACCGGGCAGCCGGCCGCGAGCGCGGGTCCGATCTTGCGCGTGGCCATCGCCGCCGGGAAATTCCACGGCGTCACCAGCACCGCAATGCCCGCAGGCTTGTGATGCACGAAAATCCGCGCACCTGACGCTGGCGCGCGCGAGACTTCACCGACATTGCGCACCGCCTCTTCCGCATACCATCGGAAGAACTCCGCCGCATAGGCCACCTCGCCGCGCGAATCCGGCAGCGCTTTTCCGTTCTCAAGCGTGATCAGCTTCGCGAAACGCTCGGCGTCGCGCATGATCAGCTCATAGGCCTTGCGCAGGATCTCCGCCCGCTCGCGTGGCTTGCGCCCTGCCCAACCCTCGAATGCGCCCTCGGCGGCGTCGAGCGCCGCTTTTGCATCATCCACCGTAGCGCTCGCGACCGAAGCGATCTTGCGCTCCGTCGCCGGATCGATCACGTCGAAACGGCCGCCATCGGATGCCTTGCGCCATTTCCCGCCGATCCAGAGGTCGGTCGGAACATTGGCGAGCAGGTTGTCGTAGTTAGCCATGTGACGCTCCTCAACTCATT
>CAVTOP010000015.1:0-119205 GCA_963736275.1 uncultured Alphaproteobacteria bacterium | reverse complement strand
CGTCGCGATCCAAACTGGCCTGGCGGTCGTGTCTCGCTCGCGGGCGCGGTGCTGCTCGTAAACAATTATCGCGATGCCGAAGCTGATGCGCGTGTAGGCCGGCGGACTTTCGGCAATTGTCGCCGGTCCTGGCGCTACCAGCTGGATTTATGCCGGGCTGATGCTCTTCCCATTTGCATTGTTGCTTCCAATCGGTGACAGACTGCCGCACGGTTTTGTCTGGCCTGCTTTGATCGCGCTGCCCGCGGCTCTCGGGATGATTTATTATTTCATGCGCGAACCGCGGGGGCGGGGTTTCAACCGTATTCTGGTTCAGACCGTCTTTACGCAGTTTCTGTTTGGGATGTTGCTCTCGCTTGGGTTGGTTTTATAAGGTGCAGGCGCGAGCGCGCCGACGCTTTGATTGTGAGCGATATATTGTCGAAGCTCCCGGCATGTCCGATCGGGTGTTTCGTTGCAAGGGGCGTCAGGAAAAAATCATGAACACGCCCGCAAAGACTACCGTGCGCATCATAGGTCTCGCAGGATGGAGCGGCTCCGGAAAAACAACGCTCATCACCAAACTCATTCCACGTCTGATTGCGCGCGGAGTGAAGATATCCACGCTCAAGCACGCTCATCATGGATTTGATCTCGACCAGCCCGGCAAGGAATCTTTCTTTCACCGCGCAGCTGGCGCCACCGAGGTCGTCATCTCCTCCGCCAAGCGCTGGGCCATACTGCATGAGCTTCGCGAGGAGACGGAATGGGACTTGGGCGCGCTGGTGGCCAAGATGTCTCCGGTGGATCTCGTTTTGGTGGAGGGCTTCAAACGCGATTCTTTTCCAAAGCTTGAAATTCACCGCGCCGCAAACGGAAAGCCTCTAATCTATCCCGACGACCCGCATGTGGTCGCGGTCGCTTCGGACGTCGCTTTGCCAAACGTAAAAATTCCTGTCATCGACCTCAATGACGTCGAGATAATCGGCGATTATTTACTCAAGCACGCGGTGCCGGTAGCGGATGCCGTCGCTACGAGAGGGCGATAATGGCGCAACTGACTGATGACTGTTTTGCGTTTTCCGGTCCGCTGTTGCGGCTTGATGAAATGAAACGGCTGATTGGAGAACGCATTTCGCCGATCGCTGAAATCGAATCTGTGCCGTTGCACGGGGCATGCGGCCGTGTGACGGCTGCCGACCTGAAAGCACCGGTGAATTTGCCGCCGTTCGACAATTCAGCCGTTGACGGCTACGCGGTGCGCCACGCGGACTTAAACCGGGATAGCGACACCAGGTTGCGTCTCTCTGGGACGCCTCACCGCGGGCGCGCAGGCGCGCATGAGGCTGGAAGCCGCCCAAGCCATTCGAATTTTTACCGGCGCTGCGATGCCTGAAGGTGCCGACACAGTTTTTATGCAAGAGGACGTGCAGCTCGAGGGCGATCATGTGATCGTTCCGAAGGGGCTGAAGCTGGGCTCCAATCGGCGGATCGCCGGCGAGGATGTGTCGATCGGAGTCGTGACTCTCCCCGCAGGGACCGTGTTGAGACCGCAACACGTTGCCCTCGCGCGCAGCGCTTGGCTTGGATGAATTTGTTGTGCGGCGGCGGCTCAATGTCGCAATCTTTTCGACCGGCAACGAGGTCGTCGACCCAGGCACGTCTCGCGGCGGCGCGGCGATTTACGACTTCAAATCGTGACTCTGCTGACGGAATTGTTGGAGCGGCTCGGCGCGGTCGTTACGGATTTCGGAATATTGGCCGACGATGCCGGCGTGATCGCGAATGCCCTGAGCGGAGCGACGAGCCACGACCTTGTGATCACCACCGGGGGCGTCTCGACCGGCGAAGCCGATCATGTCCGCAGTGCAGTCGAGCGATTGGGCAATCTGGTGTTCTGGCGGGTTGCCATTAAGCCGGGCCGCCCGGTTGCAATGGGTGTCATCGGGCGCGCCAGCAATCGCGAGCGCGCGGCTTTTGTCGGGTTGCCGGGCAATCCAGTCGCCGTATTCGTCACGTTTGTCTGCGTCGTAAAGCCGTTATTGCGCCGCCTGTCGGGCGCCCAGCCGGATAAAATGTTGCCGCTGCCGGTGCGTGTGGCTTTTGCCTACAAGAAAAAGAAAGATCGCCGCGAGTACGTGCGTGTGAGCCTCAAGCGCGCAGGGGATGGGGAAATTGAGGCAATCAAACACCCGCAGGATGGCGCGGGAATTCTGACGTCGCTGACGGAAACAGATGGCTTGCTGGAGTTTTCTGAGGATGTGACGACTGTTGAGCCGGGTACCTGTGCCGGTTTTCTTTCCTACGCGGCGCTGATCGGGAGCTGACCCGCGAGTGCAGCCCGTTGCCGCGTTTGGCCGGACGGTAATTGGTGACTGCCACAGTCATCGACTAGCGGGAGAAGGTGCGAAACGCTATACTGATCAAGCCTTTTGCTCCGAACGGCAACAGCAGGTGAGGAGGTGCTTTATGCCCAAGAGTATCAAAATTGCGGTTGCCGCGGTCGGGATGTCGACGGCGCTGTTGATTGCCTTTGCAATGGTAACAACCACGTTGCAGCCCGCGAGGGCCAATCCCGCCATAGCTAAGAAAACAGGTCAGTCCTGCGCCAAGTGTCATACAGCGCCACCGACGCTGAATACTTACGGAAAAAAATACAAAGAGAGCCATAAATAACTCCACGCGCGGCCAGTGCGCCAAGATTGCCTTCGTCGCGTGCGATGCGCGGCGAAGTTGCCGCGCGGTTTCACGTAGCGTTGTTTATCAATAGCGTCTTGTTTGGCGTAAATTCTGCTTCGCCTCCTTTCGGAGATTCAGCAATGCAGCTGCAGATTAAACGGTGGGTCTTCGTAGTTCTGCTGTTTGGCGCTGCGACGGTCGGCGCGGGAGCCATCATTGCAAGCACGATGATTTATCATGCGACAGGGACCAATGCATTCTGCACATCCTGTCACTCGATGAGCATTCAGGCTGACGATCCGTACTTCAAAAAATCGGCGCATCGAAGTAACAACAAGGGTGTGCTGGCCAGCTGTGGCGACTGTCACATCCCAAAAACGAACTGGTTCTTCGAGACCTATGTGAAGACCACCTCTGGCATACGCGACGTGATTTCCGAACTCACGCACAATTTCAAGGATCCAAAGGCCTGGGCGGCTCATCGGGTAAAGCTCACCGAGGAAGCCCAGGCCAGGCTGCGGCGATGGGACAGTGTCACGTGCCGCGGCTGCCATGATGCCAACGCGATCAATCCGAAGAGTGAGGATGGGCAAAAATCTCACGCCATGCTCAAGCAAGGCGGCGTCACGTGCGTCGATTGCCACGCCAATATCGCGCATTCTCCACCGCAGCAGGCCAAAGACTAAAACCGATTTTGAACGGGCGCTGCTCCTACGTCTCCGGTTCCCTGCCGATAGTCGTATGGGGGGTTCAGGTGCATTTCAAATGATTGGTGGACCATGGCCACGTACTCCCACCGAGCCCATTTGAAATACACGCCGGAGCAGATGTTCGATCTCGTCGCCAATGTCGAAAAATACTCGGAATTCATACCGTGGATGATCGCAACGCGGGTGCGTCGCCGCACAGATGAAGCAATCTGGACCGATCTAACCGTCGGGACAGGCTTTCTCCGGAAGCAATTCTCGACAATAGCGCGATTGGACCGCCCGCACGGAATGACAATCAGCAGCCACGATCCGATGTTTGAGCGATTTCGAACAGAAGTGGACGTTTGATCAGCTGGCCGAGGGTGGAACTGACACCCGGTATAACGTCGATTTCAGGTTCAAGTCGTTGCTCTTGCAGACGCTGATGGACGTAGGGTTTGCGGATCGCGCCTCGACGATCGTAACCGCATATATCCGACGCGCGCGCCGTCTCTATGGCGCGTAGGCGCAGCATCAGCTTTCCAGCCCGAGCGACTTTACGAACTCGTCGAAGCGACGCCGCTTGTCGGCATCATTGCCGATGATCCGGCGCGCATCGGCTGCAGCGGAAATAGCCTTGTCACGCTCCCCTAAAACCACGTACGAGCGGACCAGTCGCATCCATCCATCGAAATCCGAGCCATCCTGTTTCAGGCGATCGGCGAGACGGCTGACCATTCCACGGATCATCTCGCTGTTCGGATCGTCAGCTTGGGCAGACGCCGGAGCGGCGGCAGCAGGTGCCGATGCCGATGTCGTTGAGCTTCCGTCGACACCGAAGCGCCGGAGCGCTTCATCAAACGCCTGCAGCCGGGCTTTGTCGCCGGCGAGCGCTGCACGGGCATTCGCGATGGCTGCATCCATTTTGTCCTTCTGCCCAAGCGAGGAATAAGAACGTACCAGCATTATCCAGCCGTCCGGGTCGGAGCCGGTCTTCGCCAGGCGGTCGGCGAGACGATCCACCATAGCCTGGACATTGTCGACGTCATGTTGCGGCTGTGCCTGCGCGGGAGGCGAGCTGAATAATTTCATCGGCGGACCTGCCGCCGAGGAGCTTACATTCAGTTCCTTGAGTGCGGCGTCGAGCCGCTTTCTCTTCTCCGGATCGTTCTGCAGTGCCTGTTGCGCATCGCTGACCGCGGCTTGTGCTTTGTCGGATTCTCCCAGCACCTTGTAGGAGCGGATCAGTCTCACCCATCCGTCGAGATCGGAGCCGTCCTGTTTCAATCGCGCCGCCAGCCCATCGACCATTCCGCGTATCATGGCGGTCTGCTGATCCGGCGATTGCGACATGGCTGCTGCCATTTGCTCCGCGGTCGGCCCGCGCGATGACTCGCCCGACGAGCCCTCTACGCGGGCGAGTGCGGTGCGCACGTCGCCACCCAAGGTGCGTCCGCTGGAGCTTCGCCAATGAGCTCTCTCCAGATTCGTGGCGGCCTCCTCGCGCTTTCCGTCCTGTTCGGCAGCCACGCCGAGATAGTAGCGGGCGCTGACGATCGTCTTGTCGAGAGTTACGGCACGAACGAAAGCGTTGTTTGCTTCGTCGGTCACGACCCCGTTTGCTTCCGCCACCAAAGCCTCGCCAAGATTGGCGTGACGGTCGGCCGTCTCTCCAAGCAACGACAAGGTACTTCGCCAGGCCCGCACCGAATCAGAGTAGCGGCCGAGTTTTAGATAGACCGGCGCCAGAACCTCCCATCCGCGGCCATCCTTGGAATTTCTTTGAAGATGGGCCTCAACCTTGGCGACCATGCTTTCGATCGCCGTCTGTTGATCGGATGATGAGCCCGCTCTGCAATCGAATATTCCGATGCAAGCTCGGGTGAGCCCAACCGCAGGTACAGACTTACGGTTCCAAGGGGCAGCAATAAAAGCACCGCCGTAAGAGCCGTGCGTCGATAGCGTGAGGTCGTGCCCGGGATTTCTTCGGCCGCTTCGGCCTTGGCGGCATCCGCAGCGGCGAGCAATCGTCGGGCGATCTCGACGCGAGCCGCCTCAGCCTCGGATTGACCGATCGAACCTGCTTTCAAATCGCGTTCGAGTTCGTCGAGTTGGTCGCGGTAGACCTCAACGTCGCTTCCCGAGCGGACAGCCCTTCTGGACTGTGCCAGCGGCCAGATGACGGCGCAGATCGACACACCCGTCATTAGCGCGAGCATGAGCCAGAACATCACTGCACTATGTCCTCTGCCGCGATACTTTGTAAATCATTGATCGATCTAAGAAAACCTGCTTTTGCAGGTCAAAAGTCTAGTGCGGTCAGGGCGCCGCACAAGGGCGAATTGGGCGCCGTGTAAACCCTGGTGCAGCAAATTGCATGAAGTGGTGCGGGAATATGGCGTCCGCTCCCTCGTGCAGGAAAGCAACACGCTGAAGAAATGCGTGGGCTGCCAATTGCAGCGGTTGAAGAAGGAGATTTAGCCGTTAATGATGAAGGAGTTAGCTAGGCGGCGGGGTTGCCAATGTGGCTTGGGATAGCTGCTAATCGTTGGGGAGTCCTTGCCGCTGCATTTTTGGTTTTGATGACCCAAGGACGAGCGGTCGCAGAAACAAATGATCAGAATGATGTTTTTTCGACGCTACGAAACTATGTTCAATTGATCGATTCGAGGCGGCCGTCGGCCGCCGATGCCGGTCAGATCTCAAAATCACCCAAACAGGAATTCGCCGGGGATGCGTATGCGGCGCTTCGTGCCTTTAGCGAACGCATTGGCATCGATCGCCCTCAAACCACCGCAGACCTTCCGAAGGTCGCCGAAGCTGAAAGTCTCTTCGATGCGATAAAAGAGTGGAGTCAAAAAGGCTCGAGCTCGAAATCCTCACCTGCTGATTCTAGCCGAACGGGCCGGTCTCAGGGGGAACGAAACCGAGCGAACCCGTGGAAGCCGAGGTTGTCGGCACAAAGGTTTGCGTGACCTGTCATTCGACGCAGGCTGATTTATTCAACCACACGCTGATGGGCAGACTTGCCAGGACGCAGAAAGGCAAATTCGAGTGCGAAAGCTGCCATGGCCCGGGTTCCGAGCATGTGAATGCCGGCGGGGGTCGTGGCGTCGGAGGTATCATCTCTTTCAGGCCTGAAGACCGATCGCGTACCGCAGAACAGAACAATGCGATCTGTCTAGCCTGCCACGAGCGCGGTGACCGGACGTACTGGAACGGCAGCACGCACGAGACGCGGGGCCTGATGTGCAGCAACTGCCACACGGTCATGAAGAACGTGTCCCGCAAATTCCAGCTGGCCACCGCTTTTGCACCGGACACCTGCTACCAGTGTCACAAGGATCGGCGCGCGCAGAATTACTTCTCGTCACACATGCCGGTGGGTGAGGGCAAGATCACCTGCTCGAACTGTCACAATCCACATGGCAGTGCCACCGAAGCGATGCTGCGCGAAAATTCGGTGAACGACAATTGCTACAAGTGCCACGCGGAAAAGCGCGGCCCGTTCCTTTGGGAGCACAATCCGGTTCGCGAAAACTGCCTCAATTGTCACGACCCGCACGGGTCAACGAAGATGGCCATGCTGAAGGTGCAGGTCCCCAAGCTTTGTCAAGAATGCCATGGCTTCGTCAACCACGGCGCCAATGTCCTGGGACCGAAGAACCAACAGTTTATCTTCAACAAAGGGTGTGCCAACTGCCATTCGAAGGTTCATGGCTCGAACCATCCGTCGGGGACGTTCTTCTTTAGATAGAAATTCTAATCGAGTGATCAACGCGGAAAGGAGTGCTGAGGGGCGGCTGCGATGAAACGACGGGGAAGATTTCTTCTGACCTGCGTGGCTGGGACGATGGCGCTCGGCCCAATGTCGCTCGCGGCGCGCGCGGCCGACCAGGCTGCGGTGAAAGCTGACGCGACGGTGAAGGCCGACCCGATCCCCTTCTGGTGGTTCCACGGCGAATTGGATGTGGGCGGCCGCTTCTTTGTCAACAATCCGCAACGGGACGGATTGAACTACCTGCGGCAGGGCAGTCTCGCTAAATACTACCAATACAGCACCATCAAGTCGGGACCATTCGGGAACGTATGGCTGTCCACGGGAAGCAGGGACGGCCTTTATCAGGTCGACATCGGCGGTAAGAACATCGGCTATAGCGATCAGTATTATTGGCTCGATGCATCGAAAGCCGGCGAGCACTATTTCAATTTCCAGTGGGATCAAACCCCGCATCTTTACAGCACCAGCGCGCGGACGATTTATGACGGGGTTGGCACTAACCACTTAACGTTGCGAAATGGGCTGAGTACAGCGCTGTTCGGCGCAGCGTCAGCCGGAAACTTTTTCGGCCCTGCGGGCAGCGTTCAGAGCATCATCAATTCCAACGTTAATCAGACCGATATTGGTATTCGGCGCGATACGGCGGCGGTCGAATATCGGTGGACCCCGACCGACGCCTGGGACATCAAGGCCGACTACTCGCACATGCGCCGCCAGGGTACCCAGGCGATGGGCGTGGTTTTCAATTCTAGCGTCGGCGCTGTCGCGGAGGCCCCGGCCCCGGTGAACGATTCCACGCAGAATTTCGGCCTCAACGGCGAATATGTCGGCACAACGCCTTGGGACAAGAAGTTCAACTTCAAGCTGGCCTACAACGGCTCGATCTACAGGGGCGACAGCTCTTTCGATATCGACAATCCCTTCTTTGATCCGGCCACTCCGATAGCCGGCAATCCACCCGGCATACCTTGTGGTCCGACGTTCTGCAGTCCGGCGTTTAGCCGAGTGTCGCTGTGGCCAGACAACAACGCCAATGCTGTTACCGCCACCACGGGCGTGGATCTCCCCTGGAAGACCCGTTACATGGGGACTACCTCATACACCATGATGCGGCAGAACGATGCGTACCTGCCCTTTACTTCCAACGGACTCATCACTGCTCCCATTAATGGTCAGCCGGCAACGAGTACAGCCGCATTACCATTCACGAGTCTAAACGGCAAAACCAACACATTATTGAGCAATAACGTTGTAACAACGCAGCTTACGCCCGAGCTGAAATCTAAGCTTGCCTACCGCTATTATGATTTCGATAACGGCACGCCGACGCAATTTTTTGGCACCTACGTAAACACCGACTCGAGCATTAATTCGTTCGAGCCGAAGCTCGCTATTCCGGTTTCCTATACCAAGCAGAACGGTCTGGCCGAATTGATCTGGACGCCGTTGCGCGGCCTGACGGCAGGCGCGCAATACGGCTACGAGAGATACGCTTGGTCGTGGAACGATGCGGACCAAACGGCCGAAAACAGTGGCAAGCTCTATACGACATACAAGCTCAACAGCTGGCTTACGGCCCGCGGCAGTTGGCAATACGCGGAACGGCGGTACGGAACCTATACCAACGCGGTGCAACAGAGCTCGCGCGGCCGCTGGAACGAGAACTACAGGAGCCCCGAGCTCGCCAATCGAAACCAGAATATCGGCAAGTTCCAGGTCGATGTCGTCGTCGTTCCGACAGTCACGGTGTCGCCGTTCGCGGGGTTGCTGCTTCGTGATTACCAAACGGACGCATTGGGCCCCGCGCGCGAGCTCGGAATTCTAAAGGACAATTCGTGGAATATCGGCGCCGAGCTTATTTGGGCCCCGAATCGCCGCACCCAATTGATGGTGTCCTATACTTATGACCAGGCAAGAAAACGCATCGTCGGCGGTGGAGGCACGACCGGCCTCGCTACCAGTACCTGGGACTCCAACATCGATGACAACACCAACACGATTACGGTCGCTCTCAAGCAGGTGCTGATTGAAGACAAGCTCGATCTGAAATTGAGCTACGTCTACTCCCTGTCGGATGGGTCATGGACCACCGTTCCGTTCTTCTATAACGGCTATGTGCCGAACCCCGATCCGAATTTAGCGCCCAATCCAAACTATCCGGACACAAAAATCACGTTCCAGCGCCTCGATGCGATTCTGACCTATAAGATGGATCCGGGCTTTGTTCGCCAGATGGGATGGACGGGCGATGCCTTGATCAGGGGGCGCTACGCCTGGGAACGCAACAGCGTCAACGATTGGCAGATCAACGATATGCAGCCGTATATGTTTTTGCCGCCGTTCACGAACAGCACCCAGAATATGGTTTGGCTTGCCGGTAACAATCCAAATTACAATGTACACCTGCTAGGGGCGGCGCTCGTTCTCAGGTGGTAGGGCAAATGACGGATCGCGGACAAAAGCTTGGATCGGGACAGTTAGCGGCTGTCGTGGTCGGATTGGCGGGTGCCGCGGCGGTCGCCGGATTGGTAGCTTTTGCTGTTCCGAGGCCGGCGGGCGCTCTGTCGTCCTACGCGCAACAGACAGGCCTATCTTGCGGTCGTTGCCACACCAATGCGGCCGGCGGCGGCAAACTTACCGCCTTCGGGAGTGAATTTGCTGCCAACGATCACAAGGTGCCGCAAAAGAAAAAAGAATCAGGAAACGAGCAGGATTCTAAAAGACAGGATTCTTCCCAAAAGGAGGATTCCAAAAAGCAGGATTCGAAAGAAGGAGATTCTAAAGAGCAAGTTTCTTCTAAAGAGGGGGATTCTAAAGAGCAGGTTTCTGAGGGAGTGACGTCGCCAACTGCAACCTCGGTCGACCTTGAATCTGGAAGGGCCTTGGACTACGTGCCATGGACCCTTCGCGACCCCTACCACTCGCACTTCCTTTACAAGTCCGACGACTACCGCGACTGAAGCGCTGGGCGTTTGCCAAAATAAAATAGCGCGCGGACGCACTCCGCGCGCCTCGCCTTTAGGCGGCGCCTACATTGATCGGTGCAACCGGCCTATGCGCCCAAGCGTACCCCGGTCGGGCTGGTGTAGGCCTTCTCGGATGAGTCCGGCATGCTGTTGAGCGCCACGCCGCCGACGACCGCGATAACGACGGCCGCCACACAGGCCATGATGAATGCTTTCATGAACAGGTCCTCCCAAATCCATAGGCTTCCACTATAGCACATTAGCGTCGAAACAAAGTAGACCACTCCCACACGTCGATTACGCCCCCCTATCAAGATAAGAACAACGTAATCGCGGCGACATTGACCAGACTGACAAACAAAGCTGACGCCAGCGGCAGAATAACGAAAGCGTCGGGCGACGGTCCGTAGTGTTTGGTGACCCACTATCGTGACTGCACAATCTCGTGTCCGCTAAGGGTCATTGGCGGAGATCAGACGCCGTGACGGAAATGTCCGCCTAGTGCCATGTGTGGACGGCGCCGAGTTGGCAAGAGCTTTCTTCACGTTTGCAGCATTGGTCGGTGCAGCCATGTGTTCGGCCTTTGAGTGCGGCACACGGGGCCGCTGGCCATAATGCCCTCCGCGGATCAGGTCCCGATCAAAAGCACGCATTTGACCATGCGCTGGCACAAATGGGTTGTCCTGACCGCCGGATCGACCGGCTCTGCATTACGTGCTGTTCGCCCTCCCAACCTTCACATCACGCCGGATGTCCGACGCGATATCGTTTATGCCGCAAGCGCGATGGGTTCCTTGTAGCGCTCGCCCCTGGCCATCAGCACCCAGACCATGCGCGCCATCTTGTTGGCGAGCGCGATGGCGGCAACCTTGCTCGGCCGCCGCCAACAGTGCCGTGAGCCACGGCCGATGCTTGGTGCCGTGGATCTTGGCATAGCGAATGACGGCGAGTGCCCCGGCCATGAACAGGCCGCGCAGATAGCGGTCGCCTTGTTTGCTGATACTGCCGAGCCTGTCCCTGCCCCCACTCGAGTGCTGCCTCGGCACCAGCCCGATCCAGGCCGAGAAGTTGCGGCCTGATCGGAAGGCTTTCGGATCGGCTACACTGGCGACTAGAGCGGTGGCCAATATCGGGCCGACGCCGGGGATCGCATCGAGCCGTTTGCTCGCCTCATGTGAGCGGTGCCAGGCCATGATCATCCGGTCGAACTCCAGAATCTGCTCCTTGAGCCTGCGCAGCTGAGCCCCCAGTGCGGTGAGACAAGCACGCGTTATCGCAGGAACCCGCTTGTCAGTTGGAGTGGCGACGACATCGAGCAATTCCTCGACACCTTTGCGGCCGACCGGCGCGACAATCCCGAACTCGGCCAGATGGGCGCGGATGGCATTGATCACCGCGGTCTGCTGCCGAATGAACAGATGCCGCGTGCGATGCAGCGTCAGACCGCTCTGCTGTTCGGGCGTCTTGGTCGCGACGAAGCGCATATTTGCCCTTGTTACCGCTTCGCAGATTGCCTCCGCATCAGTGGCATCATTCTTCTGCCGCTTGACGTAAGGTTTGACGTAGGCCGGCGGCATTAGCTTTACCGTGTGGCCGAGCGCCTGCAGCTCCCGTGACCAATGGTGCGACGAGGCGCAGGCCTCAATACCAACGAGGCACGGTGACAGCACCAACGAGGCACGGTGACAGCTTCTCGAAGAATGTCAGGACATGACGCCGCTTCAACTGACGGCGGATGACCACCTGGCCCGCGGCATCAACGCCATGCACTTGAAATACCGACTTCGCAATATCGAGACCGATCGTGCTAACCTCGCCCATGGACGGCTCCCCTCAATGTGGTTCGCTTCACGCAACCACCCTATGGCACTTTTGATGCCGCAGAGTGGGCGCCGTCCACAGCATCAGTAGCGGACAAGGTGCATTCAAACTGGACTCGTTCTCATAATTCTTTGCCGATTACGCGATCAACGGAATATGGACCGCCCCCGCGCAATGCAATTGCAAAACAGATCCAGCCCCAGAGTAGGGTATATTCGTATCCCTGCCGCAGCCAAGAAAATCCGTTGTGCCAGTATATCGCGGTGATAATCAGTAATTCGATCGCGGCAGCGGCTGCAAAAAAACGCGTGAACAATCCAAGCATTAACGCGAAGCCTGCCAGAGTTTCGGTGAACAGTGCGGTCCAGAACCAGGGGGCTGGAGGCGTAAAGCCAATATCGACGAAGGCCTTTAGGAATCCGGGGGTCGTCCCGACCGTGATTTTGCCCCAGGCGTGGACCAGCAGGTTCCAGCCAGCCGCAGCACGTACGACGAACCAGGATAGCGGAATAACAAAATCGTAAAGCGGCTTGAGAGCCGGCAGCAACGGTTTGGGCTCGTCATTTGAGCCAGCCATGCTTGATAACCTCCCCAGTGCAGAGCCTGGTAAGATAACACGTCCTGACGTGGCTTTATTTCCCTCCGAGCCGTACGCCCGGTTTGGGTTATTAGCGGACGTAACTGTTCACGCGCCTGCTTGCTGCAATGCAATGCGCTCGGCGCGGGCCGCGTCTTCCGGCGTGTTGACGTTGAAAAAAGGATCGATGGGTTGGTCAGGCCAATCGGCGATGGCGACACCATGCCGCGCGGTCCAGACTTCTATCTTACGCGTGTCGTCTTCAATGAGCGCCTTGCGCAGATCTTCCCGCAGCGCCAGTGGCCACAAACCGACGACCGGATGACGCCACTCGCCCGAGCGCGCGCAGGCCAGCGGCACGCCCGCGCCCATCTTGCGCCGTGCCTGGTGCAGGCGTTCGACGAGATCGTCCGGCAGGAATGGGCAGTCGCCCGGCACGCTGACGATCCACTCGATCCCGCTCTTCTGCTCGGCGAGCCAATCCAGCCCGGCAAGAATCCCCGCAAGCGGCCCGGCAAAATCCGGCACGCTGTCGGCCACAACGGTCAACCCCGTATCGGCAAAACGCTTTGGGTCGCCATTTGCGTTGATGATGATGCCGGTGCACTGCGCGGATAAAGTTGCCAGGACGCGATCGAGGATCGACACACCGCCGATCTCGATGCGGGCCTTATCGCCGCCGCCCATGCGGCGCGCGAGCCCGCCTGCGAGCACCAGGCCAACAGTCGGTGGAATGTGGTCTGACATTGCAGCAGATTCTCTTCACCTCCCCCTGGAGGGGGGAGGTCGCCAACCGGAGCGGAGCGAAGGTTGGCGGGAGGGGGTGCACTTTGCTGTGCCGCCGCTCACCCCACCCCGCGCACCTTCGGCGCGCGACCCTCCCCCTTCAGGGGAGGGTGAGGCTGGAGGCCTCCTACTCATCATGTACCGCCGCCTTACGCCGGTGCTTGGCGCTTTCTTCCTCGACGTAAGCGAGGTCCTGATCGAAAACGATCCGGTCTTCGCCGGCGAGTGCAACGAAGCGCTTGCCACGCGCGCGGCCGATCAGCGTCAGGTTCGCCTTGCGCGCAAGCTCGACACCCCAGGCGGTGAAACCGGAGCGTGAAATCAGGATCGGAATTCCCATGCGCACGGTCTTGATCACCATTTCCGAGGTGAGTCGTCCGGTCGTGTAGAAAATCTTGTCTGCGGCAGACACCTTTTCCCTGAACATCCACCCGGCGATCTTGTCGACGGCATTATGGCGTCCGACGTCTTCCATATAGACAAGTGGCTCGTCGCGCCGCGCGAGCACGCAGCCGTGAATGGCACCTGCCTCAAGATAAAGCGACGGCGTCGTATTGATCTTCTGAGCGAGGGCATAGAGCCACGAGGTACGCAGCTCGGCCTTCGGTAATGTGACGTTCTCGAGCGCTTCCATCAGGTCGCCGAAAACGGTGCCCTGCGCGCAACCGGAGGTCTGCACCTTCTTCTTCAGCTTCTTCTCGTAGTTGGTTTTGCGCTTGGTGCGCACCACCACCACCGAGAGTTCCTCGTCGTAGTCGACGCCCGTGACCACGTCGTCGGGCAACAACATGTTCTGGTTGAGCAGGTACCCGATTGCCAGGTAGTCCGGGTAATCGTTGATCGTCATGGCGGTGACGATTTCCTGGCTGTTGAGGAAAATCGTCAGCGCGCGCTCGACGGTGACGGACGTCTCAATGCGGGCCCCGGTCTGATCGACGCCGGTGACGCGCTCGGTCAGCCGGGGATCGAGCGGGTTGGGCCGGATGATGTAGCTGTCGCCGCCTTTGCTCATGCGGTCACTATAGCAGACATTTTGGCACAGCATGAAAACTGCCCATCTTAAGTGGGCAGCGGTGTGCGTTTTGTCCATGCTTCATGCGATGAATTGACGAAGATTGGTTTCCAAGCGGCGCGCGGTAGACATAAACTATCGGCCAACGAAAAAGCCACTCGGGGAGATGCCTGTCATGCTTCGTGCCACCAAAGACATCATGCTGCCGACCACGATCACCGGCTCGCTGCCGCGGCCGAGCTGGTATACCCAAAATCTTGGTTCGCGCAGTTTTCTCGATGCGATGGTGAATAACCAATTCCGTGAACAATATGTAGATGCGGTGTCGCTGTATCTGCACGAGCAGGAAATCGCCGGCCTCGATATTGTAACCGACGGCGACGCGCATTTCGATTCCGACGTCGGCGGCCAAAGCTGGACCAACTATCCGCCGCGGCACATGGGCGGGTTCGATGGCAACCCACAGCCAATCCCGGCCGGTCAGGGTGGCCTCGGATTTCCGCCCGGCCACATTTTGCACGACTACCTTGAATCACGCGTGATGCCCAGCATCATCGGACCGGTGACGCGCGGCGATCTGCAATATGCCGCCATGTTCAAGGTGGCGCAGCGCATGACAAAAAAGCCGGTCAAGTTCGGCACCATCGGGCCGGAGCTGGTCGCCTTCGCCGTGCAGGACAGACATTACAAATCGCTGAAAGATCGCATTCTCGCGATTACCGACGCCCTGAACGCGGAACTACATGATCTCGCCGATGCCGGCTGCCCGGTCATTCAATTCGAGGAGCCACAAATCCACCTGCTGGCAGTCCGTAACATTGTCAACGACGTGATCAATCCGGCATTCAGTGTCGAGGTGTTCAACCGGACCGTCAAAGGCCTGCGCGCGAAAACCGAAGTGTGGTGTCACACCTGCTGGGGAAACCCGTCGCAGCAGCGCATGTTCAAGGACGTGCAGAGCTACAAGAACGCGCTCGAGATGCTGAACAAGGTCGATGCCGACGTGGTCACGTTCGAGTCGGCGAGTGCCGGCGGCATGGATCTCGAAGCCTTCGGCAAGATCATCACCGACAAGAAAATTTGTATCGGCGTCATCGATCACCATTCGCTGCAGGTCGAGCGGCCGGACGAAATCGCCGAGCACATCCGCCGCGCGCTCAAACATATTCCCGCCGAGCGACTGGTTCTCTCCTCGGACTGCGGCATGGGCCGCGAGGGCATGAGCCGCCGTCACGCCTATTACAAGATCGTGTCGCTGGTGCTCGGCACCAACATCGTGCGTAAGGAGCTTGGCTTGCCGCAGGCCGAATGCCTTGCCGCGGACACCCGCTATTCATTGGTCGTTCCGGCGAAATAGGCCAGGAATATCAAGGCTAATCGGCGCTTTTTGCCGCCGGCCGCGGGTTAAAATGTGGCTAACATGTTGCGTCCAAGCGGGGCGCCGGGCTTCGCGCGGCTTCAATAGCTGCCACGTATAAGGCTGTCTCGGGGGAGGGGTCGAGCAGGAAGCTTGACCATGTCTGTACGAATTCTGGCCGCTGCTGCCATTCTGACCTTTTTCGCGGCCCTGCTTGTAGCCATGCCGCGGCACTCGACGTCTGCAGAATTGTCGCATGAGACGGCAACTGTAGCGATCGATTTCGACGCCTTGCGCGCCGAGGCCGCCGCCGCGCTCCAGGCCCTGGAGCAGTCACACGAACGCCACATCGCTTCCGCGGACGTTACTGCGTTCTGATTTCCTCAGCCCGGCAGGAATGCCACCGCACCGCTGCCGGAATCGGTAATCCGGTCGACGGTCGTGCCGTAAAGCGCCTCCAGCTGATCGCGGTTGAGAACCTTTCCGACCGGCCCGTCGGCGATACGCTGGCCATTGCGAAGAAGATAGGCGCGGTCGGCCGCGCGTAGCGCATGATTGGGGTCATGCGTGGTGAACAGCACGCCATGTCCTGATCGCGCGAGACTGCGAATCTCGTTCATCACCTTGCCCTGGTTGCCGAAGTCGAGGCTCGCGGTCGGCTCGTCGAGCACGATGAATTGCGGCTCCTGCGCCAGTGCGCGC
Organism: uncultured Alphaproteobacteria bacterium; assembly: GCA_963736275.1. Classification (GTDB taxonomy): domain Bacteria; phylum Pseudomonadota; class Alphaproteobacteria; order Rhizobiales; family Xanthobacteraceae; genus Pseudolabrys. Next base: position 102,856 of record CAVTOP010000015.1, on the reverse strand, counting down.
GCCAGTAGCACCAACTGCCGTTCGCCGCCGGAAATCATGGTGTAGGGACGACTGGCGAGCGCTGCAATCCCGAAGCGATCGAGCACAGTGTGGGCCACGGCACGATCATGCGCGCTTGGCCGGCTGAACAGGTTGCCATGCGCCGTCCGGCCCATCAGCACGACGGTCTCCACCGTGAATGCGAAGGTGCCGATATGCACCTGGGGCACATAGGCGACGACGCGCGCGCGTTCGCGGATCGAATAGGTGCCGAGCGGTCTTTCGTCGAGCCGCACTTCGCCCGCCTGCGCCTTGAGCAGGCCAAGCAGGGTCTTGAGCAATGTCGTCTTGCCGCCGCCGTTCGGGCCGAGCAACGCCAGCACCTCGCCGGTTGCGAGCGTCACGTCGAGCCCGCGCCCGACCGTATGGTCGGGATAGCCGATGGTGAGATCGCGGCCGGCGAGGTTCACGACCAGTTCCTCTGCATGCTGGCCAGCAGCCAGATGAAAAACGGCGTGCCGACCACCGCGGTCAGAATGCCGAGCGGGATTTCTACCTCCGCGGCGGTGCGCGCGAGCGTGTCGATCAGCAGCAGATAGCCGCCGCCCAGAATGGCCGCGGCCGGAAGCAGACGCGCGAAATCAGGGCCGACCAGCGAGCGGGCGAGATGTGGCACCACCAGCCCAACCCAGCCGATGATGCCGGCGGTTGCGACACTGGCTGACGTCGTCAGTGTTGCGGCGGCGACGATTGCGATGCGCAGCGGCCCCGTCGCGACGCCCAGCGAGCGTGCCTCTTCTTCCGGCAACGACATGACGTTCATCCGCCAGCGCAGCGCAATCAGCACGGCGGTGCCGACGGCGACGGGCCCGAACAACGGCAGCAGGTCGGAGACATTGGCCGCCGCGAGACTGCCGAGCAGCCAGAATGTCATGGCGGGCAGCTGGTTGTAGGGATCGGCGAGATATTTCACGAGGCCGACGCCGGCTCCAAGCAGTGCGCCGACCACGACGCCCGTCAGCACCAGAACGAGAATCGGGTCGCGTGAGCGAACCGCCGAGCCGATGGCGTAGACGGCGGCAACGGCGAGCAATCCGCCGATGAATGCGAAGACCTGAATGGCGATGACGCCGAGCGAGAAGAAAATACCGATCACCGCGCCAAGCGCGGCGCCCGACGAGGCGCCGAGAATATCGGGTGAGACCAGGGGGTTGCGGAACAGCCCCTGGAACGCGGTCCCGGCAACCGCCAGCGCCGCGCCGACCAGCGCCGCCGCCAGCACGCGCGGGCCGCGCACCTGCATGATCACGCTTTCGACGGCCGGCGATACGTCGGCGCGGTGCGCGGTGATTTTAGAAAAAAGAACGTTCGCGAGCTCGGCGAGCGAGACTGGGTAGCGGCCGACGGTGAAGGCGAGCAACAGTCCGGCGATCAGCACGGCGGTTGCGATCGCCAGCCCCGGCACCGCGGATCGGGTCAACTAGTCTCTCCCAGCCAGAACATGGTCGATCTGCGCGTCATCCGGCGTGCGATGATAGAACATTGTATAGAATTCACGCGTCAGGGTACGCATGTCCTCGGGAAATTTGTCGGGATAAAGGATCTTCGCCAGCCAGCGGAGCCCGATAAGCCGGTTAACGGAAGGGGGAAAATCCACCCAGCCGAATGGCATTTTCGGTGACAGGTGCACCCGGTTGTCGCGCACCGCCTTGATCGAGGCCCAGACCGGATCGCTGCGGACAGAAGCGGCGAAATCCTGGTCAATGGTGATGATCGCGTCGGGATTCCACAGCAGGACCTGCTCGATCGAGACATTGGCGAGGCCGCCTTTGTTGCCGCCGGCGACATTCTGCGCCAGCATTTCAATGGTCTCGACATTGATCGAGCCGCCAAGCCCCGTGACCAGTCCGCGCGGTCCACGCGCGTAATAGACGCGCGGCCGAGCGGACGGCGCAATAGATGCGGTGCGGTCGGCAATCGTCTTGAACGTGTTATCTGCGTAGCGTGCGAGCTTTTCGGCGTCATCCTTCCGCCCGATCAGTTCGCCGAGCTTGCGATAGGTTGATGCGACCGCATCGAAACGGCCATCGAGCAACGCATAAGGAATGCCGGTCTGCTGCTGCACGCGCTCGGCCAGCGAGACGACCGTGCTGCTGGTCGAGCCGACATCGAGGATGAGGTCGGGCCTGAGCGCGATTACACTTTCCAGATTGGCGGTGTTACCACGGCCCGTAATGCGCCCGACCTCCGAGCGCGTGCAGATTTCCGGGAGCATAAACATGCACTCTTCCGGCCGGTTGGCACGGGGCCAGCCGAGCAGCAGATCGGGTGCAAGCGTGTAGAGCAAAATCGCGGCCGGCGGGCCGGCGGGGAACACGCGCGCGACTTTTTCCGGCACCGGCAACGCGCGGCCAGTCGCATCGGTGACGGTTGCCGCGCGGGCAGCCGGCAGCGTCGCCAGCGATGCGGCGGCGGCGACAAATGTTCGGCGGGACAGAAGCATCGACGGGCGTATGCCTCGCTTAGTCCGTGCCCACCATCACGCTCGTTGCCTTGATGATGGCGTAGGCGATCTTGCCCTTTTCAAGCTTGAGCTCATCGACCGAGTCGTTGGTGATTGCGGCGGTGATGGTCTGGCCGCCGATGTCGATACGGACATGCGCGGTCGTGGTCCCTTTTTTTACCTCGACGATCTTGCCTTTGAGCTGGTTGCGCGCGCTGAGTTTCATGGTCGCCCCTTTTTGGCCGTCACTTGCCCGGCGTAAAGCCGTGGTTCGTCAGAATCTTCTCACCCTGCGGCGACAATATGAAGTCGGCAAATTGCTGCGCCGACGCCGAGGCTCCGTTGATGACGGTCAGGCCATAATCGGCACCGACGGCAAGACTGGCGGGGAGCTGCACGATCTGTTGTCCGGGATTTTCCTTCTGGGCCGCCAGCGCATTTGTGCAATACGTAAGGAAGATGTCGGCGCGCGCTTCCGTAATGTGCCAGCCGTAGACCGTGCGCCCGTTCGGTGCCGTCGCGCTGTTCGCGGCACCGGTCAGTTGCAGGGCCTTCTTTTCCAGAAGGGCCCGCGCGCCGGGTTTGATCGATTCGGCTTTGCGGAAGACCTCGAAGGCATAGTCGCCGGAGGGGTCGGCCTTCGGCGTCGACGTGCCGAGCTTGATGCTCGGGTCGAGCATGCGGTCGAGCAGGCTTGCGCTGTCGACTGTCAGGCCCGGCTTCACCAGGGCGCACAGGGAATTGCGCGCGAAGCGTGACACCGGCCCGCTTTTCTTTTCGTCGTGCAGCGCCTGCGGATGCTCCATGTTTGCCGAGGCGAAGACGTCGGCCTTCGTGCCCTTCGATATTTCGCCCTTCAGCAGGCCGGACGGCCCGTACCGGCCCTCGACCTTGTTGCCGCTCGTCGCCTCATAGGCCTTGGCCACGTCGGTCAATGCGGCCTTGAGGCTGCCGGCGGCGAACAGCTGGATCGTCTCCGCCGCCGCCGGTCCTGTCATGGCAAGCATCGCCAGTATCATCGCCCCTGCACGCATCAGGCGCTGTGATCGTTGGCGTTCGGGTAGAACAGTTGTTCGCCGTTGATCTTGTAGTTGGCGATCGCCTTCTGCCCCTCGGGCGACACCAGCCAGTCGATGAATTGCTGCCCGAGGTCTTTCTTGACGTTTGGGTGCTTTTCCGGGTTCACCAGGATTACGCCGTATTGGTTGAACAGGCGTTTGTCGCCTTCCACCGCGACGACGAGGTCGCCGCGATTCTTGAACGAGATCCAGGTGCCGCGGTCGGCCAGCACATAGGCGTTGCCGGCGGACGCGGTGTTGAGCGCGGCGCCCATGCCCTGGCCGATCGATTTGTACCAGGGACCCTTGTCCTTTTCGATGTCGATGCCGGCGGCTTTCCAGAGGTTGAGCTCGGCGTTGTGCGTGCCGGACTTGTCGCCGCGCGAGATGAAGGGCGCGCCCTTTTCCTTGATCTTGGTGAGCGCGGCAGTGATGTCCTTGGATCCCTTGATGCCGGCCGGGTCGCTCTTCGGCCCGATCAGCACGAAGTCGTTGTACATCACCGGGAAGCGCTTCACGCCGTGGCCTTCGGCGACAAATTTGTCTTCCAGGGATTTGGCGTGCACGAACACCACGTCGGCGTCGCCGCGGCGGCCGGTGTCGAGCGCCTGACCGGTGCCTTGCGACACAACCTTCACCTCGATGCCGGTCTTGGCCTTGAACAGCGGCAGGATGTGGCCAAACAGGCCGGAATCCTGCGTCGAGGTGGTCGATGACACCACAATCGATTTGTCCTGCGCCAGCGCGGGTCCGCTGCACAGGACGGCGGTGGCCGCTATGGCGGCAATGAGCATGCGGCGATTAAACATGTGATCCTCCTTCATTATTAGACGAGTAGTTCTCCCGCGACGAACTTGCGGGCTTCTTCGGTGCGCGGTGTTGCGAAAAATTGCGCGGCAGGCGTGTTTTCGATCAGCCGTCCGCGATGCATGAGCACGACATTGCCGGCAAGACGCTTCGCCTGGCCGAGGTCATGCGTGCACATTACGACCTTGACGCCGCGCGCGCTCACGGCGCGAACAATGTCTTCGATCGCCTTGGTGGCGGCCGGGTCGAGGCTTGCGGTTGGTTCATCGAGGAACAGGACGCTCGGGTCGCGCGCGAGTGCGCGCGCGAGCGCGAGTCGTTGTTGCTCGCCGCCCGACATGCGTCGGGCGGGCCGGCGATCCAATCCGGCGAGCCCGACTTCGCTCAGCAATGTGACGGCGCGCTCATGACGCTTGCCGTGTGGCATGCCGGCGGCTGCCAGCGCGTAGCGGACATTGCCACCGGCGCTGCGTCTGAGCATCGCCGGCCGTTGAAACATGATGGCGCGGTGTTTCGGGTCAGAAGACTCGCGGCCGCCCCATGTGATGAGGCCGCTGTTTGCCGGCACGAGGCCCATTGCAGCGCGCAGCAGCGTCGTCTTGCCGGCGCCGTTGGGGCCGATCAGCACTGTCGGCATGCCAGGTGAAATCGTGAGTGTGACGCCGTCGAGGATCGTCACCGCGCCCGCCCTGATGCGAACGTCGATGAACATGATCGGCAGATCGAGGGCGGGTGGACGCATGCTCATCCTGCGTAGCGCTCGCCGGTGCGGCGTATGCCCCACGCCAGCGCGTTGATGATGATGACGATGACGATCAGAACCATGCCGAGGCCGACCGCCAGCGGCAGGTCGCCTTTGGACGTTTCCAGCGCGATGGCCGTTGTCATCGTCCGGGTGAAGCCGTCGATATTGCCGCCGACGATGATGATGGCGCCGACCTCTGCGGCGGCCCGTCCGAAGCCGGCGAGCAAAGCGGTGACGAGAGAGAAGCGCGCATCCCAGATCAGCGTGGCGACCCGCCGCAGCGGACCGATGTTCATAGCCGTGAGTTCGGCCTGATACTCCACCCACAGGTCTTCGATCGTCTGCCGTGTCAGGGCGGCGATGATCGGCGCGACCAGCACGGTCTGCGCAATGACCATGGCCTGCGGCGTGAACAGCAGGCCCCATTCGCCGAGCGGCCCGGAGCGAGACAACAGGAGAAAGACCGCAAGGCCGACGACGACCGGCGGCAACCCCATCAGTGCATTGAGAATGACGACGACGGCCTCGCGGCCGCGGAAGCGCGTGAGCGCGAGAAGGGCGCCGGCCGGCACTCCGATCAGGGCTGCGAGCAGGACCGCGCTCAGGCTGACCAGCAGCGACAGGCGCACGATCGCGAACAGGCCTGGATCGCCGCTGAGCACGAGCTGAAGCGCGGATTCACCTCCGGTCATCGGCGTGCAATTACCTCCGGTACGGGCAGTGGCGCCCGGGTCCTCTGATGCTCGGTTTTAATTACGGATATTGCGCGCCGCGTCCGGGAATGGTCAATGCACGTAAAATAAACATATTTACGCCTATGGAGGTGGGCTAGGAAATGACCGGCTGTGCTGGTTGTTTGCGGTCGGACGGGGTCTATAGTGCGCGCCGCCTGTGGCTCTGTGACAACCTGCCGCCGCTGGCGGAGGCGAGGCCAACGGCTCTGTTGCCCCGCATTGGGTTCCCCGCCTTTCGATCAACCCAGACGATGGTCAGGTGATAAGCGCGACAGCGCGTTGAGCATTTGATGTAGACAGGCGCGGCCCGGTTGCAGGGCCGATCAGGAGGGGTGGCCGAGTGGCTGAAGGCGCACGCTTGGAAAGCGTGTTTACGGGAAACCGTAACGTGGGTTCGAATCCCACTCCCTCCGCCAAGCCTCCTGCAATTCAAATACCCAGCACGGCCATAAGGACGGGCGAACAACCAGCAAGCGGGCATTCTGCGGTGCGGTATGAACGTTTTTTAGGGCGAAAAACGACTTTTTCCACTAATTGCTTGCTTGCCAACGGTGTTCCGAGGTTCCCAGGACCACGAACGTGGGCCTAACTTAACTGCAGATGATTCGAATTTTGGGAGGCGAATTATGGCGAAGATGATGTCGAAGTCCGAGCTCATTCAAAAGATTGTTGCGCAACATGCAAACAAGATGGCGCGCAAGGACGTGAAAGCCGTCATCGAGTCGCTAGCCAGCATCGGCTACAAGGAACTCAACAAGTCGGGAGCCTTTGTTGTGCCTGGATTTGCCAAGTTCGTCGTTATCAAGAAGCCGGCAACAAAGGAACGGAGTGGCATCAATCCGTTCACGAAGGAGCCAATGATATTCAAGGCAAAGCCGGCACGGAAGGTTATCAGGGCTCGGCCGGTAAAGGCTGTTAAAACGGCAGTGATGTAACATCGAAACATCAATGCGTCGGACGCTTGGGGAGTCGCCCGCGCCATTTGCGCGGCTTCCGCGAATCTCATAGGGCTAGACGCTATAGAGGACATCAGGAGTAAACCTCCATGACAGGCACTCCAAAGGCGATCACCACCAAAGAATTGGCCTATGCGTTGGCGGAGCAGCACCAGCTCACCAAGAAGCACGGCCAGCAAATGCTCGAAGATCTCGTCGGGCTCATCACCAAGCACTTGAAGAATGGTGAGCGCGTGAAGATTGCCGGGCTTGGAATCCTGCAGGTGCGCAATCGCGCTGCCCGCATTGGTCGTAATCCCGCGACGGGCGAGCAGATTCAGATCAAGGCAAGCAAGAAAGTCGCTTTCCGCGCCACCAAAGAACTCAAGATGGCAATCTGACCAAACCGTTGGTTGGAGTAATTTGAGACAGGGTGTTGAGGTCCAACGTCCGCTCCGGGTATTAGCGGACATTTCGGATGCGGACATTTTCGCGGCAGCGGACTGGTCTGCATGCCCTACGCCCAAACACGCGGGATTACCCGGGACCGTGAGTAGAGAATCTTGTTTGCAGTGGTTCTCCTCCGCCACCTTCCTGTAGAATAGTCTGTCTACCGATCGGCGATCGGCGCTAATTGCGCGCACGCCCAAATGTCGTGATCGCCTTACGATGGCTAGATCATGAGACTGCTGAAGCGCTTTTTGCAGCGTTTGATAATCTTCGGGCTGGGCATTTTTAGTGTCTGGCTTGTTGTCTTTGTTATCTTCGACTTTGCCGACGCCTGGCTGCCATGGGTTCTGGCTTTGGCAGTCACCTATGGAATCGCAGCATACATTGTCCTGCCGCGTATCGTTCGAATGGGTCTTAAAATCCTCCAACGCAAGCGGGTGCCGCGCTATACAATTACCGGCGACGGGTTGTCCGGCGACCCCGTCAATCTCGTGCTTATAGGTACGCTTCAACAGCTTCGCGCTGCATTTGCAACCGCCGGATGGTCGGAGGCCGATCGGTTGGGGCTGACAAGCTCGTGGCATATGGTCCGGGCATTCGTATTTAACTCGCCCTATCCAACCGCCCCATTCAGCACTCTTTATCTTTTCGGACGCGGTCAAGACATCGGCTTCCAGAAGGCAATTGATGACAGCCCACGGAAGCGCCATCACATCCGATTTTGGGCTCTGGATATCGCGCTTGCCGAGGCCACATGGGGAACGGCCGGATTTTGGCTAAACACCGATCGGCCACCGAACAATGCATATGTTTACTGGATCGGAGCTGGCACCAAGGACACGGGCTTCTCGCTGACTCAACTCACATTCCAGGTTACCCATGCGACCGATTCGGATACGAACGCCGAGCGGGATTTTATCATCGCCGAGTTGAGGACTAGCCAGGTCATCGGAGGCGTGAACAAGGTTCCAGCGGGCCGACACATCGAACACATCAATCACTACGCCACTGATGGCGAGATCGCACTGGCTAACCTGAAGGTAGTTAGCTCATAAGCACATCCGCTAACCGGTGAAGGAGTCTGCCATGCCCTCTGTTGACCAACTCATTGTCTGGATCGTCGTTGGACTACTCGGTGGGGGTCTCGCCGGTGCATTGATGACCTGGGAGCGTGGGGGCTTCGGCCTCTTTCGCAATCTGTCACTTGGCCTCGCTGGCGCCCTCATTGGGGGACTCTTGTTCCGCGTGTTCGGAATTTGGCCCGGCCTGGACAAGATCGCGATCTCGCTTCGCGACATAGTTGCCGCCGTCCTTGGCTCGCTTCTTGTGCTCGCAGTGCTCTGGCTTTGGCGAAAATTCAGATCATCGGAAGCCAGATATTAAACGCGCAAAGATTTCCATTCTGATTCCGGGGGTAAGTGCCTCCGTAGCCCTAGGCTATGTTCGCGCATTGCATCCAACTTTGGAGAGACTCCATCAACGGCAAGGAAAGCTTTATGGCGCCGGTCGATGTACAATTCCCCGAAAGACCTTTCGGCACCCATGCGTTCACGCGGACCGGACCGGATTCGGATCCTCACCATCTCAAGTGGCTCGCGGTCGGCCTGCCGTCCGGGGCCAACGTAGCCGCGGCCTCGGCTCTCCTTGCTTCCGAAACAATGAACAGAATCAGCCTGGCGCCGGATACGGCGCGGCGCGTCACAGCGCTGATGCATCCGGGATCGACGCTGGTCATCACCGACCAGCCGGGCCATGCGGGCACCCGGACAGAGCCCGGATTCACGGTCATCACCCACGACGCGTAGGTCACTGCGTCTGACTAAGCGAGCGAAGGGGATCGAGCCCTTGTCTGCAGCTTAGTGTCGCTCACTGAATTTCGACGATCTCCACCCAGTTCGCACCATTCCCGACCGGGTAACGATTGGGCTCGCCAAGCTTTCCGCTAGACTGATCGATCTTGTACACCGATAGTCGGTCCGACTTTTCGCCAGAGGCAACGAGATATTGGCCCGTCGGATCGATCCTGATGCCACGCGGCTGGGTCTCGGTTGCATAGTTGGCAACATAAGTAAGCTTCCCCGTATCGGCTGCCAGCGTGAACAGAGCGATCTTGTTGGTCGTGCGCTCCGTTGAATACAGGAATTTGCCGTTGGGCGTGATTTGGAGATCGGCTGCCCAGACTTTCGGCTTTTCGTCCTTCGGCGTTGCGGCTGCCGGCGCGGCGCCAACCGGAGCCTGTGGCGCGCCCCAGACAAGACCTGCCTCCGCTGGAACCGAGCTGACGCTACCAACGAGCGTCAATGTGCCCTTACCGGTATCGACCGCGTATTGCGTCACATGTCCGGAAAGCTCGTTGAGCACGTAAAGGCTTTTGCTGTTAGGCGAGAAGGCCATGTGGCGAGGGCCGTGACCTGCGTCCGCGTTAACTGCCGCAGGCTGGTTGGGCGTGAGCTTGCCGGTCGCGCCGTCGAAGGTGAACTGCAGCACCTGATTGGCGCCGAGTACGGCCGCATAGACAAACTTGTTGGTCGGATCGGGCAGGATCGAATGTGCATTCCGACCAGTGGGAATGACCTGAATCGCTTCCGCCTCAACAAGTCCGTTCTCACCGATTGGGCTCACCGCAAGCTTGTCGCCACCGTAGGAGGCGGTGAACAGGAAACGCCCGGTGCGATCGGTCGAAACATAGGGCATGCTGTCCGGAAGCGGTGCCGACGCTTTCTGCGTTAACTTACCGTTCGCGGGATCAATGGCGTAGCTCAATACGCGCACCGGCTGCGAGCGGATGACGGCATAAAGATGTCTTTTGTTCGGACTCACCGCCATTGGCATAACCAGTTTGGCTGCATCGGTCTTGCCGATTGGCGTCAGCGCACCGTTGCTCGTGTCCATGATGTATGTGTCGATGTTGCCGTCCTGCGCGTTCGACACGTAGACAAACGTCTTGGCCATAGAGATTGAGACCGCTCCCGTTACGGACAACAATGCGAGCGCGAAGCATAACGCTCTATTCCTTGGCGCTTTCATATTTGTTCTCCCTGACGCGCATAAAAAAGATCGCTGCACCTTGTGCCGTGCTCGCAAGGCTTTGGACAAAGGATGGTAGCGCGCTAAGTCAAGGCACCGAAAGGGGTGTAGCGCAGGGACTATGCAAAATTTAGCTTGGTATTTTTGCGTACGTCCGGTGTTCGGACCAGAACTCAAGCACTTTCTTGGCCGTCGTGGGCGACAACTTGTTGTAATCGCTTTTGAGCTTGATCACCTCGTCGTCCGAGGCTGTTCGCCCGAAGACATCGTCCTGCAGCAAGGCTCGCAAGGTCGGCCACGATACCCCTGCGACTTTGCAGGGGATTAGCAACGGTTCGTTGCGGCCGTCGTCCAACATCTGTTTGATCATGTCGACAGAAGCATTGCATAGCGTCGCAAGCGCGGTAACCGCCGCCGCATATTGACGCGCCTTTGCAAATCCCAGCAGCGCGACCTGATTGAGCTCACCTTTTTCATGTATCAGCCGCACAAGGCGCTCCGCCGCCCCAAAGTCACGGTCCAGTTCGTCAATTTCGACGGCGTCATTTGAAATGCTGGCCAGAATCTCCGCAATGTCATCACGCTTTTCGGACGGAGCCAACGCCAGGATACGTCTACGGACTGCCTCGCTCACACGTTCCAACAATCGGCGGAAAATATGGAGTGGGATGTCGAGGCGCAGGCCGAGTTTTTCCAGGAGTGTCTCGTCGGCATCGGATTTGTCCACCAGATCGACGTATGCTTTCTCCGACAAGTGCGCGCCTTCATTCTCGGCTAGTGCGGTGATGACTTGCGTATCACCTCGCTCGACCAGTACGTCGGTTAAGGATTCGCTGAGACAACTTCGCCTGGAGATTGCCAGCAGATGCGATTGGCCTTTCGCCATTGCAATCTGGACAAGATCCTGCGTGGTCAGGCGATCGGATAGCGACAGAACGGGGCCTGCGATTGCGATCTCATCGTCGACCGCAAGCGTGTGGATGACGTTGTTCGGCGCGTTATTGACTGGTGCGAGGCGCTCACTGAGTTCGATCAGCGCCGTTGATTCCATCCGCGTGATCAGATGACTGAGAACCTCGTCGAATACCTCGATTTGCTCTTCGCTGAGCCTTTCCTTTGTACCCAGAAAAAGGTCAGTGATACGCCTGAGAGCCCTGACCCGTGTCTCCTGTGAACCGCGCCGGACAGCGTGTTCGAGTTCGGAAATCAGCGATCCGCGATACATCGGTTGCGTCGTGCTGATCATCAGGACGCTTCCGCGTCATCCGTTAATCAGAAGTAAATGTATCGTACAGGCAAAGCGTTAAAACTTTTGACCGCGTCGCAGTGGCTAAGGGAGGTCAGACCCTCGCGCGCCGGTGGAATCGCCGCCTTCATCCGGCGAGCCTTCCTCGGCAAAGGAAATCGGCGCAAGCCGCTTGCGGTTGACCCTGAAATCGAACACGTCAAAACGGTTGTAATAGCCCACGACGTCGTGAAACTGTTTGGGCTCGACGCATTGCGCGATGTCGACGTCCTGATAGAGCAGGCCTTCCGTCTCCGACTGCGTGTCGCTGATGATCTCGCCTGACGGGCCAAGAACCATCGAGATGGCCTGCGGGCTGTTTTCGAGAGTCTCGAGGCCGTCGCGATCGATTGTACGCAAGGCCTCACGCGTGCGTTGATCAAGAAATCCGGAGGACACGACATTAAAAACCTTGCCCTCGAAAGAATGCGCACCGGCACGAATGCGGATCGCGGAGGCAAGGTCATAGCGGCCCGGCTCATTGGCCGGGCGCGTCGGCCAGACAGGCGGATAGGATGAAATGTGCACCTGTTCGCCCTGTGCGATCAGCGAGTAGCGCGCGAGTGGGTTGGTATTCTCACCGCAGATCAACATGCCGATCTTGCCGATGTTCGTGCTGCTGACACGCAGGCCTTCACCGTCGCCGTTGCCCAAATCAGCTTCTCGTAAAACGTCGGCACCAGCTTGCGGTGATGGTTGATGAGATTGCCGTCGGCATCGATCAATAAGTTGGTGTTCCACAGGCAGCCGACCGAAACCGGCGAGCGCTCACTGATACCGATCGAAACGACAATGGCATTGTCTCGCGCAGCGGCGCAAAGCGCGGTCACCTCCGGTCCCGGCACCTCGATAGAATTTGCCGCCAGACGTTTGAAGAAGTCGTGATTCTTGATGGGCGCCTGCACCGCTGCCCAGACCGGAAAGCCCGGCACGAAGGATTCGGGAAATGCAATCAGCCGCGCGCCGGCGCGGCTTGCTTCCGCGATCAGCGTACAGGCCTTGTCGACAGTTGCGGCCGCGTCGAGGAACACCGGTGCCACGTGGGCGGCACACACCTTGAACCTGGGATAGACAGACATCGTCATGCGCCAGTGCAAAAACGTGGCGGTGGTGAAGGCACCACCGCCACGGATCAGGATGTTACACAGGCATCTGCGACAGGTTGTGCCGCAGCGGCATGTTCTTGGCGAGTTCTTCCTTGGGAATTCGCTTCTTCACCTCGAGCTTACCGTTTTCCACGCGGCTGATGTAGCAGTCGATGATGCCGACGTGGTCTTCCTTGCGGATGATCTTGTCGCCTTGCGGATGGGCGAGCGAGTTCTTCAGCTGCATGCCTTCGAGCGCCTGGATCACGCCCTCGACGTCCTTGCGAGCCTTGTAGCCCGAGGCCTCGACCGCCTGCTTGATCGCGAAGATGTCTTCCCAGGCCTGCCAGCCATGGCTCTTGTCCATCACGCGGGTGCCGCCGATCTCGCGCGCGTGCACTTCGTCGATGCCGATGCGCTTGATGAATTCGCGATGGAATTCATCGTCCTTGGCCTTGAGCATGCGCGGGAAGTTCTCGAAGAAGTAAACGCCTTCGGCAGCGCCCTGGATGTCGTCGGGCGCAATCGATTCAATGCTGGCCGACGAAGAAAACATCTTCATCTTCTTGTCGAGGCCCATGTTTTTGGCCTGGGTATAGAAGGCAACCGACAACGATCCGATGAAGGCCGGCAACAGCACTTCGGAATCGCCGGGGATCTGCGACAGGTAAGGCACGAAGTCCTTGGCGTCGAGCGGGATCGGGATGCTGCTGAGCACCTTGCCGCCCGACTTCTCGATGTAGTGCTTGGATTCCTGGTTGGTGCTTTGTCCCCAGGCATAGTCGGCATAGATGATCGTCCATTTTTTGCCGAAATTCTCGACGCACCACGGCAGGCTCGCCGCCGCGATGGAATATGTGTCGGTACCGGTGCGGAACGAAAAGCGCGTGCCTTTCGCGCCGGTCGCCTCGGTCGCCTCCCCGGTCGAGAAGTAGATCGTTTTCAGCTCGGACGCGATCGGGATCGCCGCGAGCATGACGCCGGAATGAACCGACCCGACGATGAACTCGGCATTTCCGCGCTGGACCAGGTTGCGCAGCTTGCGCGCGCCGCTGGCCGGGTTGGATTCGGTGTCTTCGGTCGCAAGTTCGACCTTGCGGCCGGCAATGCCGCCGCCTTGGTTGATGATGTCGACAGCGGCCTTGGCGGCCTTGTCGTGCCAGAGACCCCAGGACGAGATCACGCCGGTGAGGTCGCAGTGATGGCCGATCACGATCGGCCCTGAGGCCTGCGCGTAAACGTCCTTCATCAGCGTCAGATTGGCTGTACCGAGTGCGCCGCCCGCCAAGGCGACTTCAAGAAAACTGCGGCGGGATAACTTTCTTGCCATGCTCGTTCTCCCTCTGTGTGCGAAGTTTAGTGAGACAGCCCGAGATATCGGTGCACGATCTCGGGCTGCGACTTGAGTTCGTGCGAAGCACCGGAGTGGACGATGGTGCCCTTTTCCATGAGAAACACGCGCGGGCAGAGCTTAAGTGCGGTTTCCACGTTCTGTTCGACCAGAAGAATTGAAACCCCGCTCTGGTTGATGCGGTGAATTTCACGGCGGATCTGCGAGACCAGCCGCGGCATGATGCCTTCGGTCGGCTCGTCCAGGATGATCAGCTTGGGCCGCATCATCAGGCAGCGGGCGATCGCGAGCATTTGCTGCTCGCCGCCGGACAGCGTGCTGCCCGATTGCTTCAGGCGCTCCTTGAGTCGAGGGAAACAGCTCAGTACATATTCCTGCTGCTCGGCGTCGCGCATGCCGGGCACGCCGATGGTGAGATTTTCCAGGACCGACAGCGTCGGAAAAATACCGCGCCCCTGCGGCACATAGCCGATGCCTTTGCGCGGGATCAGGTGCGGTGCGCTTTTCGCAAGATCGTCGCCGCCGAACTCGATGACCCCGCGGGTCCGCGCCACCAGCCCCATAATGCAGCGCAAGTCGTCGTCTTCCCGACGCCGTTGCGGCCGAGTAGGGCGGCACACTCGCCTTCCTTCACCTCCAGGCTGACGCCCTGCAGGATGTGCAGCTTGCCGATGTGGACGTGAACGTCGCGCAGGCTAAGCATTCACCGCCTCCTCGACGTAATCTTCGTCTTCCGGTCGGCCGAGATAGGCCTCGCGCACCCGTTCGTCTTCGGAAATCTGCTTGGCATTGCCGGAGGCGAGGATCGCGCCCTGTGCCATGACGGTGATCGCATCGGCGATGCCAAACACTACCGCCATGTCGTGCTCGATGATGATGATGTCGATGGTGCGCGCCATCTCGCGGATTTTGGCCACCGCGCGCTCGGTTTCCGCGGGGCTCATGCCGCAGGTCGGCTCGTCGAGCAGCAGCAGCTGCGGGTCCGAGATGAGCGCCATTCCGATCTCGAGCAACGCCACATCGCCGTACGACAAAGTTCCTGCCTGCCGACGCGCTAGCGCCGTCAGTCCGATCTGCTCGAGCGTTCGCTCGACGCGCTCGCGCGCGATCTGGTCGCTCTCCGCGTCGCGCAGTGGATGCAGAAAGCGGTTTGACCCCTCGAGCGTGATCCAGAGATTTTCCGCGACCGTGAGTTGGGCAAAGACGCTCTTCACCTGCAGTGTGCGCTTGATGCCGAGCCGGCTGATTTCATGCGCCGGCAGGCCGGTGATGTCGCGGCCACGAAACAGCACCTCTCCCGCATCGGGGCGGAGCAGGCCGGAGATCAAGTTGAACAGAGTGGTCTTGCCGGCGCCGTTCGGCCCGATAATCGCATGCAGCTGGCCGCTCGGCAGCGTCAGACTCAGGTTATCGACCGCGATGAGTCCGCCGAACCGTCGCGTCAGATTGCGGGTTTCGAGCACCGGGCGTCATGACTCCACCCGCAATGTCTGTTGCACCGGCGTTGCCGGGCGATCGCGCTCGAGACGCTCGAGCGCGGCCCGCCACAATCCGGCCAGGCCCTTTGGCGCCAGAATAACGACGAGAATGGCCATCAGGCCGACGATCAGGGAGTGGTGCTCCCAGTGCGTGGAGACGACTTCCCGATCACAATGAACAACGTCGTCCCGATGATCGGCCCGAACAGCGTGCCGGCGCCGCCGACAATGCCCAGACCACGCCTTCGCCCGACACCTGGTAGAACATGTAGGTCGCCGAGGCGTAGCGGCCGAAGAACGCAAACAGCGCGCCGGCCACGCCGGCAAGGAATCCGGCCATCACGAAGGCCGTCAGGCGTACGAGAAAGACATTGATGCCGATCAATGACGCGCGCACGTCGTTGTCGCGAATGGCGACGAAGGCCTTGCCGAGCGGGCTTCGTATAACGCGGTGCATCAAATAGAAGCAGAGCGCGACCACCGCCAGAATGAAGAAGTACTGGAAGGTCGGGTCGGTGAAGCTCCACACCGAGCGCCCGAAGGTGAAGGTCGGCGGCATACTGAAATTGATGCCATCATCCCCGCCGGTCAGCGGTTTCACACGTACGGCGATGAAATAGAAGATCAGTGAAAAAACGACGGTGATGATCGCGAAATAGTGCCAGGTCAGCCGCACCGCGAACACGCCCGACACCAGCGCCATCGTCACGGCGGCAACGATGCCGAGGCCGAAGGCCGGCCAGAACGTCAGATGCAGCTGGTCGATGCCGATCCCGACACCGTACATGCCGAAGCCGAAATAGAGCGCCTGTCCGAACGACAGCAGTCCGACGTAGCCGAACAGCAGATTGACGCTCGCGGCAAACAGCGACCAGATCAGGATTTCGGTGATGACGCTGACCCAGAACGGGCTGATGAAAGCCGGCACCGACCAGGGGACGGACAGCATGAAGGCCGCGAACAGCACGAACACCACGCGGTTGATCGTTGCGGGTGCGCTCATCGCGTGTGTCCCTTGAACAGTCCCTGCGGACGCAACAGCAGGACGGCGCTCATCAGCACGAGCGATGCGATGCGGGCGATCGTGGGGTCGGCAACGCTCTGGATGACGCCCTCAAAGAAGGCGAGCAGCACGGCGGCTGCGGCCGTGCCGGGCAGGTTGCCGAGCCCACCGATGATCACTGCCATGAAGCAGACCGGCAGGATGTCGACGCCGCCGCGGAAGTCCACGGTCGTAATCGGCGCCGCAACCGCGCCCCCGAACGCGGCGAGCGCGAATCCGATGCCGAAAGTCAGCACGTAGATGCGTTTTGCCGGAATACCCATCGCGATCGCAGTGTCGCGATCGTGCCGCACCGCGCGCATCCAGGTGCCGACAGTGGTGTGTTGCAGAAACAGGAAGAATGCAACGAGCGCTGCGATCGAAAGGCCGCCGCGAATATGCGGTAGACATCGTACTCGATGCCGAACAGCGGAATCGTCCCGGTGATGGGGGGCAAGATCCGCCGCGGCACCGGTCCGAACGCGATGCGCACGCTTTCCTGAAGAATGAGCGAAAGGCCGAAGGTCGCGACGATCGACAGCGCGGCAGCGCCGCGGATGGGCTGGATCACGACACGCTGCGTCAGCGCACCGAGAATGAAACCGACCAGCGGCGCGACGAGAAACCCGAGCCAGAAATTTCCGGTCGCTTCCAGCGTGAACCACGCCAGCACGGTTCCGACCATGAAGAAATCGCCGTGCGCAATGTTGATGACGTCGAGGAGGCCGAAAATGATCGACAGGCCGAGCGCGATCAGTGCGATGATCAGCCCCCAGATCAGCCCGTTCAACGCCAGCAGTAACAGCGTATCCATCATGACGCGACGCGATTGATGCGCGGGCCAACGATTTCCCCGCGACAGTTTCCGATCAATGGACCCTTGAAGCAATGGTCGCCGATTGACGCCGAACGTCGCAGCGCGATTTGCATCCGCGCGACGCACAATCTGTGATGGCGTCGCGCAGCATTGCGCGCGGAGCGATGGTCATTCCGCTGCATTCATTGACCCATTTTTGCCGATGGCACGCGCGATTTCCGCAGTCGAGACGACGTGGCGGTCGAGGTTGAGTTCTTCCGGTGTCAGCCCCAGCGCCAGGCCGACCAGCTGCGGCAAATGCAGGACCGGGACGTCAAGCTCCTGTCCCAGGTCGTTCTCGATCTCGTGCTGAAATCCGTCGAGCACCGTGTGGCAGAGTGGGCAGGGCGTCACCATCGCCTGCGCGCCGCCGCTCTTCGCCGACAAGATGTGCTGGCCGGTCAGCTTGATCGCGACCTTTTCGTCATGCGCGGCGGTGTGGAAGCCGCAACATTCCGTGCGCCCGCTGTAGTCGATGGGCCGGCAGCCCAGAATTTCCGCAAGCCGTTCCAGCGCGACGTTGTTGCGGGAGTTGACAAAGCCGTATCGCGAGCGGCGGACGCGTGATGTGACATCCGTAAAACGCCGCCACCGTCAGGCCGGTCAGCGGATTGACGACGAGCTCCCGCAGACGGGCCTCGCCGATATTCTCGTAAAGCACCCAGAGGAAATGACTGATTTTGGTCCGACCGCTGTATTTGAGGTCTTCCTCTGCCAGCTTCTCGTTGACCGTTTGAGCGAGCTTCTCGTCGCTGACGAACGCCGCATGCGCGTCGAGCAGATTGAGCGTGCAGGTGTTGCAGATCGTCATCAGCGGCAGCTGCTCGCGCTCGGCGAGCGCGAGGATGCGGACATTGAGCGCGTAGAAGCCTGCCGGGTCGATGGCGCGCAGCTCGCGCGCACCGGTGCAGGTTGCCGATTCCAGCTGCAGCAGATCAAGGCCGAGCCGCTGCGCGACGCGGTGGGTCGCGACGTTAAGTTCCGCGCAGGTGCTGCGCGCCGAACAGCCGGGATAATATGCAAATCTCATTGCGAGACCTCCCGGCCGAAGCAGTCGGCGTGCGGGCTCCGCAGCCGCGCGTTTTGGTGCCGAACAATGTTCGCAGCGGGTTGATCTTGCCGCGCAGGAACAGGCGGACGATGCGCGGCAGTCTCGCCAGCGCGCGCAGCCCCTGAACGCTTAGCACCAGTGCGCCCGGATCGACGCGGCCGCGCGTGGCCACGATCCGCCGCAGCGCGCGTGCGTGGCGGGCCCGCTCGGGCAGCAGCTGCGCCGTTTTTGCTTTCAGCGGCTCGATGATCCGGCTGACGATCGGGATTGCCGCCGGGCAGACTTCCTCGCATTTGTAGCAGGACACGCAGTTGAAAATGCCTGTCAGCGCCAGCGAGCGCGCGACCTTTGCCGGGCTGTTGCGCGGGTCAAGCGCGGTCTGCCCGAGCTGCACCAGCGGTGCGGGGCCGGCGAAGTCGGTCAGGTCGCCGAGACCGATGACCGGGCAGGCCGAGTAGCAGCACATGCAGCCGATGCAATCGAGCGCCTTCGACGCATCTTTCATCTGCTGGTGCGACAGGGGTTCGGGAAAGCCCGGGTAGGTATCCGGCCGCTCGATCCAGGGCTCGAGGCGCGCGACCTTGTTTTCGAACGGTGCGCGGTCGACGACCAGGTCGCGGATGACCGGCAGATTGCGCAGCGGCTCGATGGTCATCTCGGGCTCGACCGCTTCCCAGCAGGCCAGCACCTCGCGGCCGTTCATGCGCACGGCGCAGGTGCCGCACATCTTCGAGCCGCAGATCCAGCGGTAGGCGAGGTCGGCCGCTGCGTTTTCGGCGATCCAGTTCAGGGCGTCGAGAACGCGCATCCACTTGCGATAGGGCACGTTGAACGTGTCGTAGCGGTCGTCGCCGTTCGTCTGGCGGCGGATCGCGCACGACGATGCTGGCGCCGGGCGCAATGCGGGAATTGCGCGCCAGCAACGTATCGTCGTGCTCGGCCTGGCCGATCCTGCTGGCGCCGTCGCGCGGCGATGTCCGCATATCGAGCATCACCAGGCCACCTGCAGGTTGTCGCGCACGTCAAAGCCGGGCGAGAAGAACGGAAGCTCATAGGGCCGCTGCTCGAAGCGCAGGCCGTTGCCGGATTTCTTCAGGACGTTCGCGACCAGCCAGTTCTTGTTGTCGGTTGCCGGAAAATCCGTGCGAATGAAGGGGCCTCTGCTCTCCTTGCGCTCCAGCGAGGAGTGAACGATCAGCTCGCAGACCTCGACCATGTTCATGACGTCGATGGCGTCCAGCCATTCGTAGTTTGCGACCGAGCCTTGCGTCGCAATCGCCATGTCCGGCAGCACGTCAAGGCGGATTTCCTCGATGTCGTCGAGCGCCGAGCGCAGGCCCGCGGCGCTCTTCTCGACGCCGACCTTGTCCCACATCAGCTTGCGCAGCTTTTCCTTGACCTTCGCCGGTGACACGCCGGCATTGGAGCGGCTGCGCAGTTTCTCGAGCCTGCGCCTTTCCGTTTCGCACTCGCTTTCCGAGATGGGCCGGTCCGTCAGTAAATCGAACTCTGCGGCGATGCCATCGGCGACGACCTTGCCGTCGTAAGTGGCGAGCCCGATGAGCCCGTTGCTGTGGCCGCTGACGCCCCCGGCCGCATAAAGTCCGGGAATCGACGAGCGCATGGTCGCAGTGTCGACATCGATGCCGCCCTGCCGGTAGTGCGAGGTGACGGCGGTTTCGACCAGCTGCTCGGGAAACTTGAGCCCGAGTTGGCGGAAGGTCTTGCCATAGGTCGTGTAGGCTTCGACCTCGTTGGCGTCGCAGTGATCAAAGCCCGCGTAGTAGCCGCCATCGTAGCGCGCCTTGCCGGCATGCACCTGCTTCACAAGCGCCTTGAGCTGGACGGTGTAGGGGCCGAAGGCAAGCGGGTCGTCATTCTGCTGGTTGAAAAATTCCTCGCCCGCCGAATTGACCATGCGCGCCGACTTCTCCGAACCCAGCATTGGGTTGGGATACACCTGCATGCGCTGCCAGGACGGCGGGTCGGCGATGTCGTTGGTGTGCCACCATTGCATTTCCATGTTGACCATCGTGGCGCCCGCCCGCCAGGCCATGGCGAGGCCGTCGGCCGACATCTCGCGCGTTCCGGTCGATCGCTGGTGCAGGCGATCGGAATATCCGGTGGCAAGGACGACGGCGCGCGCCCGCACGACGACGTACTCGCCCGTCATGTAATTGAGGCAGAACACGCCGCCGATATTTCCGTCGCTGTTGCGCACGAGCGCGGTCGCGACCGTTTCCTCGAGGCGCGGGATTCCGGCGCGGATGACCTGCTTGCGCCGCAGATCCATGAAGGGCACGCCGGAATTTCCCTGCACGTTGGCGGCGACACTGCGGATCGCTCCCGGGCTGGTGACGACATTTCCTTCGTCGTCACGCCTGAAGTAGAGACCAAGCTCTTCCAGCTCGGGGTAGTAGACCTGCTCGATCCAGGCGCCGCATCGGCGGGCCCATTCCTGGTCGATGAGAAACTGGTTGTGATACTTGATCAGGAATTCGGCGGTGTTGCGCGCCTGCGCCTCGCTGTTCCCGAGCAGACGGCCTGAGATCACCAGGTTGCCGGCGAACAGTGACGCGCCGCTTTTACCGACGAAGCCCTTGCAGATGATGAGGGGTTTGATGCCGCGTTTCTGCAGGCAAAGCGCGGCGTAACAGCCGGCCGCGCCGCCGCCGACAATCGCTACATCGGCCGAAAGCATCTGCATGGCCGTCCCCTCGTGGCCCAAGGTAATCATGCAAATTCGCCAACGCTCGGTGGTGTAATTTTGCACCATACAGTGCTCAATTGTCGTAGGCTTTGGACTGGCTCCGAGCGAGGCGATGTCAATGAACCCAAACGCCGCGAAGTGGGACGACCTGAAAATGTTCCTCGAGGTTGCCCGGCATGGCAGCGTCCATGCGGCCGCCAAGCGGCTACGGCTCGACCATTCCACAGTTTGCCGGAGGATCGGCCGGCTCGAGTCCTTGCTGGCGGTGAAGCTGTTCGATCGCAGCCGGAAGGGTATTGCAGTGCGGAGCGAGGCGCAGGGCCTGCTCAAGCACATCGAGCAGATGGATCGCCACGCCGGCCACTTGGAAGACGCATTCGTCCGCGGCGAGAGCACAACGACGCAGGTCGTCCGCATTGCCACGATGGAAGGAATTGCCAGCGGCTATCTGGCGCGGCGGCTGCCGGCGCTCGAGCAGTTCGGCCCGGGCGTCAAAATCGAGCTGGTCAGCATACCGCAGGCGGTCGATCTCAACCGCAAGGAAGCGGACGTCTTTCTGAGCTTCTTCAGTCCCGATGCGCGCGGGCTCAAGAGTGCGCTGTTCGGGACATTCTCGCTGTTCCTCTATTGCTCGAAGGACTACCTGCGCCGCCACGGGACGCCGCGAACGCGCGAGGATCTCGATGGGCATGTCTTTGTCGGTTACATCGACGAGCTGCTAGCCATCAACGCGGTTCGCTGGCTCGATGAGGTCGTCACCGCTCCGACGATGAGCTTCCACAGCAACAGCGTCTTCGCGCAATGCAATGCCGCGGTTTCCGGGCTTGGCATTGCGCTGCTGCCGACATTTGTCGGCGAGGGCGTCAGTGGCTCGATGCATTAGGCCAAAGCGACCGTCTGAAAACGAATTCTTTTGATGATTACATCGAACTTCGAGATGATACGTCCGGTGCTGCCGCGTGATTGAGCACGCGCATCTGTCAGTCAACGTGGGGTCTGGCAGTTCGAATCAGTATGTAAAAGCAGAATGTCCCGGCAAGCAGTGCCGCCGCCAGAAAAAGCAAAACGGCGTCGATCGCATTCCAGCCCACCTGTTGCGCGCCCGCGGCAATGATGCCCGAAAGCGATTGGGCGACCGCCGCCCCGAGAAAAAAGCTCATATTTAATGCCGTCAGTCCGCGGCCGGTCAGCTCGGGCGGATAGGAGCTGCGTGCCTCGGTATATGCAAGGATGAAGGAGCCCGAAAGAAAACCCAACGCGACGCAGAGGATTACATCGAGCCAAAGCGAAAGCCCGTCGAATATTGCCAAAGCGCCGATCGTTGCTGCGATTGCCAGCGCCATCATCGTCATGACAGTCGGGCGCGCTTTGTCGCCGGGGTCGAAATGGCCGATGACCGCGGGGCCAATAATCATCGAAATTGAAACGAGCAGCGCGACGTTGCCCGCCGAAAGCAAGCTCAGTCCGTACCGTTCGACGAACATCGGCACGATCCAGAGGCCCCTGATCGTAATGACGGCGCCGTAGCTCACGAAACCAATCGCGAGGAGCGCAACCGGCCGCCGCCCGAACAGGACAAAGCGAAGTCCGTAGAAGCCTTCCCAAATCTCGGCCACAAGCCTTCGCGAGCGCTGCATTGCAGACTTTTCCAGAACCAGCGCGGAAGCGAGCAAAGTAAGGGCCGACATTATCGTCAGGACCGCAAACGCGCTTCGCCATGACCAGCGATCGATGACCCATGCCAGAGGGGTTGCCGACAACAGCATTCCTCCGCTGCCGATGGCCAAAACAAGTCCCGAGATGCCGGCAAAGCGTGCAACGGGCCAATGCTTCGACGTAAACACGATCGCGGCCATGAATGCGGGAGCGCAGCCGGCCCCGATCAGGATCTGGCCCAGGAAAAGCGAGGTCATGTCGGGAGCGAACGTGCAAATCGCCCCGCCCAATATTGCGAGACCCGAAAGCACAATCACCGCACGGCGTACACCGAAAATGTCGAGGGCCAGCCCGACCGGCACCTGCATCAACGCGAAGCTCCAGTGAAAGACGCCGCCGAATAAAGCCAGAGCGGCGGGCCCGGCATGCAATTCATCGGCAATTCCGCTGACCGTAATGGACGGGATTGTCCGAAATGCCTGACTCAGCCCGAAGGCGAGGGTCAGCACCGACAGCTGTGCCAGTTTGGATGGGGTTTTCATCGTGGAGGTGGGGTCTATTCGCCTCGCACGATCCAATAGAGGAATTCAGCGCAAGAGGCTATCGCATTCGATGTTTGGTATTCCGGCCAGAAACTATTTTTTGCAGCTTATTCGCCACAACACCGGCAAATGTCGTCACGCAGGTGTTGTGGTTGCCCGGCACGTGCCTGTGATGAAACGCTCCCGCCAACACGCGTCAGGTCGATGGCGCATGGTTTATGCGCGCCAAGTTTCATTGCATACGCCGCGATAGCCGCACGCGAAGCGCGTCGCAGATCGTCGCTGGCCCTGTCGCAACGCAGCTCAGCGGCAGGCCGAGATTCAGCGCTTGGAATTCCCGCCGCGCGTAACCCGGCCCCGCAAAAGTGGGACCTCCCGCTTTTGGAAAGGCTATTCGACCTGTTTCCTCATGACAGTGGGCAGGAAACAATCGCAAAAGGTATTGGGATAACACTCAAACTTTTCCATATTCGAATGTCGATTGCTGTTCGGTTATACGCATCCGCTATGGCTCTCATTCGCGTTTATTTCACGCGCACTTCAATGTGATCGCGCGCGTCACGTGCACATTCTGGTGCTTTCGGGCGGGTTCAAATGCCAATCGGGCAGTGGAAACTTTTTGCTGCAACGTCGATAGCTGAAACGCATTCCTCCTGACGGAGCTGAAAGGTTAATGCAACAGATTACGCGCTGTAGACCAAATCGTTTGCGCTCTCGTCCAAGAAGTCTCTAACCGAATGTCGTAGGTTACCGCTCGTGCAGCTGGACCGGCCGAGCGGTCGCACCGGCTGAGTCGAATCTGCACCGGGATATCGCTGCGTCAGCGTCCAGGTGAAGCCGGTGCGCTGGATGACATGAAAGAAGATCAAGGTCTCACGCAACTGATCGGCGATATCTACGATGCGGCGCTCGATTCGTCGCGTTGGACGTCAGTACTCGGAAAGATCGCCGGCTTCGCGGGTGGCCAAGCAGCCGGACTTTTGTCCAAGGATTCAGTAAGCAAGACCGCCAACATCCACTATCAGTCCGGAGTCGATCCGTATTTTGTACGGCTTTATGCCGAGACCTATTGGAAATTCGATCCCGTTGCGAGCCTGCCCGACTGCGAGATCGAGCAGATCGTCAGCGTTCCGGATCTCGTTTCCTATGACGAATTTCGGGCGGGACGCTTCTACCGTGAATGGGCCCAACCACAGGGCTGGATCGATGCGGCGA
This sequence comes from uncultured Alphaproteobacteria bacterium, assembly GCA_963736275.1. GTDB lineage: Bacteria > Pseudomonadota > Alphaproteobacteria > Rhizobiales > Xanthobacteraceae > Pseudolabrys. Next base: position 78,347 of record CAVTOP010000015.1, on the reverse strand, counting down.
ATGCCGTGCTGGAGAAAACCGCAACGAGTTGCGCGTATCTCAGCGTCGTGCGGAACGAGGCGAGCGGCATGGTCGATGATGACATGCGCCGCCGCATGCGTCTCATCGTCTCGCATGTCCGGCGTGCGGTTCGCACCGGCAAAGTGATCGACCTCAGCCAGGCGGAAGCGGCTACATTCGCCGACATTCTCGACGGTCTGAGCCCCGCGATCTTTCTCATCGACGCCGATGGATTGATCGTGCACGGCAATGCAGCGGGCCGCGCGGTGCTCGACAAAGGCGACCTTCTTCGTACCGTTCACGGTCGCCTGACGGCAATCGACACCCAGGTTGACCAGGCGCTCCACGCGGCTTTTGTTGCCGTAAACAAAGATGCGGAAACCGGAGGCAAAGGCAGGGCTCTTCCAATGAAGGGTCGCGCCGGTGAGCGGTACGTCGCGCACGTCCTGCCGCTGCTCGCCAGCGAAAAGCGAAGAGCCGGAGCTGCGTCAAATGCCGTCGCGGCACTTTTTGTCCGTAAAGCAGAGCTCGAGGCCGAGCCTCCGTCAGAGGTGATCGGCAAGACCTATAAGCTCACGCCGACAGAGCTCCGTGTGCTTCGCGCCATCGTCAATGTCGGCGGCGTGCGGCAGGTTGCCGGAAATCTCGGTGTCGCCGATACAACGATCAAAACCCATCTCGGCCGCCTGTTCGAAAAGACGGGCGTCAGCCGGCAAGCCGATCTCGTTAAGCTGGTCGCCGGCTATTCCAGCGTCCTTGTCGACTGAGATCAGAATCGAATCCCGCCTGAGATTGCGCGGCTGGCTGTATCGAGCCAAGCGCGGCCTCAAATTCGCATGACCCGCATTGATAGAATAGGCACGGTGGTGTCATCCATTCTGCGGAGGGTGTCGTTATTCAGCTAACCCTTTGTAGGAAATATTCTCAAGAATTTAGACAAACGGATGAGTTGTCATTCGTTTGGATGAGGACTCTCCAGAAAAATTCTGTCAATTGAATCGCATGGCATTCAGCGTGAGTTCACTGTCTGCCGGCAATATGCATTCTCGTCTTTGCCTAGCAGTGATCGGACACGTTCACTCCGCCGAACGGAAGCGTACGAGGAGTTCGCGATGCGATATCCAGCCTACAAAGACCGCCTCGACGGCAATGACCGCAAAAAGATCAGACGCATCTTCTATCAGATGGTCGGAATCTACATGTCGCTGGTCGTGATCGCGATTGCCGGGGTTGCAGTCCGATCGGTATTTACGGCGTTACCTGAAGTCAGCCTTCGTCAGAACGCCGATTTGGACTGAATGACCGCCAGTCGATAGCGTGCCGGCGCGGCCGCTCAAAACGCTTCAATGACAAGCACAATCAGGGGCCGCTCGACCAATGTCAGGCCCGTATGACGCTGCGCCAGTGAAGACGTGCGTAGAAGAGGGCAGGGGACGACAACCCTATCTCATTAAAAGTTCAGCGCGCCATTCGCTCGGCGACACGCCGAAACGCGTGCGAAACGACTTATTGAAATACGACAGGTCGTTGAATCCGCAGCTATAGGCAATCTCCGAAATGCTGCAAGTGTACTGCCCAGGATTGCGAAGCGCAGTGCTGGCTGCCTCAAGCCGGGCATCGAGCAGCCAGCGGCCAAAGGTCTGCTCCAGCTTCTCGAAGCGCAGATGCAATGTGCGCGTGGAGATGCCGAACTGTGTCGCCACAAAATCGGGAGACAGCGCGGGGTCATGCAGGTTCCGCCGGCAGAAGTCGAGCAGCGCCTCGAGTTGCAATTCTGGCTGCACGCGATTGATCGGAATGTCGGTATGATCAAGCAACGCCAGCAGGTTGCAGAGATTTTCGGTCAGCAGGGACAATTCGCCGTCGGTCAGGTCGTCGGCGGTCAGTTGCAGCAAATGCCGGCGGGTAAGGTCGACATACACTGAATTTGACGCGAGCTTGAAAAGCGGACGCCTGCGTAGCCACGGCGCGCGCGCTTCGATCAACGACCGCGGCAGCACGGCGATGGCCTGGCGGCGGCACTGGCCGTCGTCGAAAAGAGCGGCGTGGTAGGGCCGCCGCCCGTCCGCAATGACGATGTCGTGGCGCCCGAATTCAATTAAATCGTTAGCCTGCGTGAGGTGCGTGTGCCCGCGCAGTTGCAGATACATCAAGTAGTGATCCGTCGACTCGTTGGAGATGTCCTTCTGAGTCCGGTCGACGTCATAAGAGGTGGATTCGCACATGGCGAATCGGAGCGCCCCATAACTGCGTGCTGTGATGCTGGCGGAAAACCGTTTCGGCGGAGCCTGCACCGAGACATTGAACACATTCCGGCAGACCATCTCGCGCCAGAACGAAAATCGTTCGCGCTCGTCGATTGAGTTGGTTGACCAGGTGGTCGCGCCGGTCGCGGGCATTATTGCTTCTTCACGAACTTGTCGCGCCACTCGGTCGGCGCCATTTGAAACCGGGCGCGGAACGCCTTGTTGAAATGAGACAGATCGTTGAAACCGCAATTATAGGCGATCTCGGAGATGTAATGACGTTTGCGCGGACCTTTCAGCGCCTTCGAGCAGGTATCGAGCCGGGCTTCGAGCAGCCAGCGACCAAATGTCGTCCCCAACCTTTCAAAACGGCTGTGAACTGTTCTGAGCGATACCGCAAAATGCGATGCAACGAGCTGCGGAGACAGCTCCGGGCGATGCAGGTTCTGCCGGCAGAATGTAAGCATCGCCGCGGTCTGAAGTTCGGTCCGCAGACGGCTCGGCGGTATGTCGGGCGCGCTCGCCAGCGCCAGCAGATTGCACAGATTTTCCGTTAGCAGATCGGTCTCGCCGTCGCCGATCTTTTCGGACATCAGCTGAATCATGTGACGCCGTGCCAGGTCGATATATTGTGAGCTCGAAGGAATCTTGTGAAGAGCCCGCTCGCGCAGCCAGGGCGCGCGGGAATTGACCATCGGGCGCGGCAGTATGGCGACTGCACGCAATCCGTCGTTTGAAAGCGCGGCGCTGTAGGGACGGCGGCAATCGGAAAGAACAATATCGTTACAATCAAGTGTCGCGGAATCATCACACTGGTCGATGAGCGTCCGGCCCTGCAGCTGCAGATAGACGGTGTAGTAGTCGGCGGGCGCCCTGTTGACGTCGCGCTGGGTGCGGATGATCTCGTAGCTGGTGGACTGGCACATCGCGAAGCGGAACAGTCCTGAGCTGCGCACACGGACGCGGGCGGAGAAACGCTCGCTCGGCGCTTCAGGCGAAATGCTGAAGATCGTGTTGCAAATGATTTCGCGCCAGAACGAAAAGCGTTCGCGCTCCGTTATCGTGTCCGTCGACCAGAAAGTCATGCTTGCCCCCCGCGAGCGATTATCGCGGAAATGCCCGGGTAACTAGCGTTGCACGCTCAGCCAAGCCGATTGCGCCGCAAGCCAAGACTGCTTGCGGCTGCGTGCGTATACATCCGCCCTGCCGGTGACAGCAAGTCTTATGAAAAGGAGCAGCCGGGACACAGCAAGAATTTGACGTTCGTTCTGCCGCTTGATCCAGCTTGCGACTTGCCTGCGGGAACGCGGTGAGTTTACGCGGTATGCTTACCTTTCCTTTGAGACACCAAGCTGGCGGGCCACAAGCCGACTGTCCTCCTCCATTCGGATGAGGAGCATGTAAGTTTGCTTTGCTGGCATCTTGTGACCAAAGAGAGCAGGGCGACGAATGTTTTCGCTGGACCGAACGGGGCCGCCTTCGTAGGCGGCGCTCGAGCGCCATTTTCGGCGAAGACGCCGGCAAATAACTATTCCATTCGTCAAAATTTATCGAAATGTCCCTGTTTAGGAGACGCCGCGAGGTGCTGACCCAAGCGAGGCAGCACGGATTGGATGGACGATAGGCTGATGGATCAACCGGGCCTGACCACGTTTCGGCTTTCTACCGACGACCTTCCGGACAAGGATCGCGTCGCGATGTGGCGTGATCATTGCTGTCGTGTGGTGATGAAGCTCGATATTGAGCCAATCAACGATGCGAGGCTGGAATACTCGATTCTGGCGCGGGATTTGCCCGGCGTGCGGGTGATGTCGACCGCGAGTTCGCCCGTCCGCATCATCCGAACGCGCGAATATCTGGCTGATGGCAACGGCGATCTCGTTTTCATTATCAATCAGACGGGCAAAACCACGGTCAGCGCCCGGGGCCGGGATGTTGCGTTGCGCGAAGGCGATGCCCTGCTGATGAGTGCAAGCGAGGTGAAAATATTCGATCGCCATTCGTACGGCGGCGCGCTTTCGTTTCGTATCCCGCGATCAATCCTGTCGTCGATGGTCGCCTATGTCGACGATGTCGTGATGCAGCTCGTTCCGCACGATACCGACGCGCTTAAATTGCTTGCGGGTTATGCAGCGCCGCTTTTCAACGATATTGCATTGGCGACGCCGGAGTTTCGGCGTACCGCAGTCAATCATTTGCACGATCTCGTTGCGCTTGCGCTTGGCGCCGCCCGTGACGGTGTGGCGGCCGGACACGCAATCCCGGCAGCGCGGTTGCGCATGGCGAAGTCGTACATCGTCGAGAACAGCAACCGGCGCGACCTTTCGGTCGGCGCGGTGGCGGCCCATCTCGGACTTACGCCGCGCAATCTGCAGCGGCTCTTTGAAAGTGAAGGCACGACCTTCTCGGAATTCCTGCTGTCGCAGCGCCTCAGCCGCGCCCACCGCATGTTGACCGAGCCGCGGCTGGCGCAAAATCCGGTCGGGGCTATCGCATATGACGCGGGCTTCGGTGATTTGTCCTATTTCAATCGTTCGTTCAAACGACGCTTTGGCCGGACGCCGCGTGACGTGCGAAATGACGGCGCGAGATTGCTGGAGGTGTCGATTAGTCGATAACGGTTTGTTTGCGTTGAATTACGTTCTTCGCGCCCGCCTTATATGCCGTCGTGAAGGACCAAGAATCGAACCGGCAATTCCACATATAGCTCACTCGTTTCGTGTCCTCATCAAAAGTGGGAGTGCGCGTATGGAGTGGCTAGTCAAAGCGTCCGAAGATTATCGCTCGCAGCTTCGGCAGGGACCGTTCTTCAAGGGCCTGTCCCGCGCCGAACGTCCGAACGATCTGCAGTGGATCCACCAGCTTATCCATCAATCGCGTGAGTTTACGCAGGCGCTGTGCCTGCGCTATTCGCTCTGTCACGATCGGCGCTATCAGCCGGTCTTTGCCGAGCATGCGTTCGAGGAAGCCGATCACCCCGACCAGCTCATCGCGTGGATGAAGGAACACAGGTTTCTCAACGGCGCCGAGCCAGGCGCGATCGCGCCCACCCAGGAAACCGCGAATTGTACGGCGTTTTCCTGGCGCAGCGCACTGCGCGAGCCGCATGACGTGCAGGTTGTCGGGCTCAATCTGCTGAGTGAAGGCGTTGCCTTTGACTTCTATTCGGCCGTGATTCCGGTGCTGGACAAACTCAAAATTCTCAGCGGCCGGTATTGGAAGGTCCACACCGCCGTCGATCAGCACCATCTGACGATGGGTATGGACCTCTGTGAGCCGGTTGGCCCGGATTCGGAAAAGGGCAGGCGCTATAGCGAGGTGCTGTGGCATTCGGCCTCGCTCTATCACCAGATGCTCAGTTCCTGGGTCGGAGAGCATGTCGCCCCGCTCCGCCGCCTGCACTAGGCCGAGGATCCGATGAGTGCGCCGCCGGGCCCACGGCGTGAGACCGCCGGCAGCCTTTCCTAATGCCCGGATTTTACGCGTGACCATTGCGCCGCATGTTCGCGCGCAATCGTCAAAAACGAACGGCAATGGCTCACCCGATTCCGTCGCCACTTATATGCGCAGGAATATCGATCGGGCAGCAAAGGATTTGGTGGCGTTGCGAGAGCCTCAACGGCATTCATTATAATTCGACTTTCGTGCAAGCGGATGACGCGAAGCGTCACGCAATGCGCGATGAGGCGTCTCGGCTTTGCACGGGACGTTTTGAATGCGTTGTGTTTTTCCTTTTGTGTTTGCGGCTGCGGTTCTCATCACGTCGACATCGGCACGCGCCGAGGAAGCCAGCTGCGATTTTCGCAAATGTATGAACATATGCCGGAGTGAATATGAACCGGGCTGCGCTGGCATGTGCGGGAGGATCATTTCGCTCTGCAGGCAGCTGGTGCTGAAACCCGAGCGGCCGCGCAATGCACGGCGCGCATATAGAGCGCATAGGCACATCAGGCTTGATGCGCAGGCCCGGAGCTCTCCCGGTCTTATCGACTGATCGGAGGACGAGTTGATCGGCACGACGCAGACGACCTTGTCGCCTTTTTGCATCGGTTGTCGGCAAAATCCGAGTTTTTCGTTTTTGTCCAAGAAGCTGTCGTAGCAGCCCAAGTTTTCACCGTTCACCGCTCTTAAGCATTTGACAGCGCTAGCCCGGCGTCATGACGACGAACCCGGAGTGATTCTGGCGAAGGATCTGTCGCGCTCGAGACCAAAGTGGGGTTGCCGACGCAATGAACCGCTTCAAACGAAAAAAGTTTGCTCGGGCGCTTGCGGCATTGGCGGTGCCGGTAACGACAGTCACTTTAACGGGCAACGCGAATGCCACCTGTGCGCCGACCGCGCCCGTGAACGATGCGATCGTCACCTGCACGGGGACGACGACGAATCAGAATGGTGCCGATGGTTACGGCACCTTTGCTGATACCGGCAACACAATCAATTTGGACAAAGATGCGTCGGTAACGGCGACAGGAGGAAACGGAATTGTTTTCCAGACCGGGACGGTCAACAACAACGGTACGGTATCGGCTGCGTCCGCCGGTGCTACCGGTGGCCTTGGTATTCTCGGCAATGCAGCGACCGTGAATAACACCGGTGCGATTACGGCAACGGGCGCCTCAAGCTTCGGCATATTGCTCATTTCCCAATCGGCTGTGACAAATTCCGGCACAATCTCGGGAGACGAATTTGGTGTGCAACTTTCGTCTGGAGGTACCGTAACCAACTCCGGGACGATTACCGCAGGGACCAGATTCGGCCTCAATATTTTTGGTCCCGTTATCGTCAACAATTCAGGTACTATCTCCGGCGACCGTGGCATTGTTGGTTTAGCTGCGACCACAATCACAAACTCGGGCGTGATCACTGGAACCGGCGGGACCGCAATCTCGCTTGGAAATGGGGATGACAAGCTCACGCTGCAGCAGGGCTCATCCCTCCTCGGCACAGTCGATCTTGGTGGTGGCAAAGATTTTCTGCGTAACGACGGCAATATCTTCGGATTTTTCTTCGTCAATAGTGTTTTGCGCAATGTCGATGGAGTTCGTTCCACAGGGACGAGCACAATTGTCAATTCGGGACAAATCGTCGGCGGAACAAATCAAAGTGTCATTGCGGGCAACGATGTCACGGTGACAAATCTGAAGGGAGGTTCGCTGTCCGGCCGGATCGAAGGCGCTCAAACTGACAGTATAGGCATCTCTGCCAACATCGCCCATGTGGAAAATTCCGGAACCATTGTTGCGGGCGCGTTCGGCATTCAGGCCAACAATCTCACGGTGACGAATTTCGAAAACGCGGAGATCACTGGTGCGTCTGATAACGGCATTGGCATCAACGCCGCCACGGCTGACATAAATAATCTCGGGACGATTAACGGGTTACCTGCTGCGATCTCGGGAGGTGCAATCTCTCTGACCAATGCGACGACCGGCCGAATCCAGGCAACCGGCACTGGCGGCGTCGCGATCGATGCGCAGGCTGTTAACATTCGCTCCAATGCCGGCACGATAAGAGCAACAGGTGTGAATGGAATTGCCATCCAGGCCACCGACACGGCCGATGTCAGCAATTCCGGAGCCATTCAATCGACCGGAGACAATGGCATTGCGATAAAAGCGGCTAACGCGCTCATCAACAACAATACGGGCGGCACCATCGTTGGAAATTCCGGCGCCATTCGAATGGACACCGGCACAATCAACAACGCCGGCACATTGTCGTCGACGAAGGCGGGCACCAGCATACCAACGATATTCGTGACGACTCAGGCGACGGTGAACAATAGCGGCACTATTTTTGCCCCGACCGGCGGCTTCGCCATCTTGTCCCCCGCTGGACGATTGGATGTCTTCAATTCCGGCACAATCATTGGAGATGGTTCGGGAATTGGCATTGAGGCGGCGATCCTCAATGTGACGAACACGGGCAGGATCCAAACCGGCTCTGACGCGATCAGCGCCGCAACTGGCAATGTCCAGAACTTCGGCACAATCCAGGCATCGGGAAATGGCATCAACCTCGTCAACGGAACAGTCGCCAACTCCGGGTCGATCTCAGGGGCGGACGGCATTCATGCCATCACGTTTGCGACGATCACGAATTCAGGCGTGATTCAGGGCCAGACCGCTTTTGGTATATCCGCGTTCAACAGCGCGAACGTATTCAACACCGGCAGCATTTCCGGACCAACGGGCATCGTCGCGTTCGGCAATGGAGGCGTCGGCAGCGCGATCACCAATTCCGGCACGATTGCAGGCACTGGCGGCACGGCGATTAAGCTGAGCCCTGCAGCAGACACGCTGACGTTGTTGTCTGGGTCGCGCATTATCGGTCTGATCGACATGGGTGGCGGTGCCGACACGATCAACATCGTGAACAATGTTTCGGTCACTAGCAGGGTGTCGTCGCTCTTCAGGCTGGTGACCGCGAACTCCCTGAACATCATCAACTTCACCGGCACCCTGAACGCAACCGCCGCCACAGTTAATACCGGCGGCATGCCGGCGGTGCAGACGGCTGACAGTGTCGCCACGCTCGATCCGACGGCCTTTGGGCAAGCCGATCGCGCGTTGATGAACTTCACCGGCGGAATTTCCTCACTGGTGCAAGGCCGCCTCGGCGGTATGGCCTGCGAACGGTCCGGCGGCGCAGGTCGTGAGCTTCGCCCCCACTGGCGCAAGCGGCCGCACCGAGGAGGCGTTCGCCGCGGCCATGGGCTATGCGGCGGAGCGGACCAGGCCTCGTGGCCCTGCCTTCACCTATGCCGACGCGCCCTACAATGTGTGGACCAGTGGTTTCGGTGGAACCAGCACGCAGAAGGGCGACGACGCCATGCTACGTTCGACCGCCTCGGCCGGCGCCGGGGTGATCGGCGTCGATCGCCAGCTGCGGCCGGATCTGCTGATCGGCGCCTTTGCAGGCGGCGGCACCGGACGCCTGTCCGTCGAATTGAACTCACAAAGCGTCGATACCGATTATGTGACCGGCGGATTCTATGGACGCTTCGATTGGATCAGTCACTTCGTCGACTTCACGCTGCAAGGCGGCGCGACTGCCAGCAAGTCGAAACGGCAGGTGCTCAATGATTCAGCACCCGGTGGCTCGGAGACCGCAACCGCGAGCTATGACGGCTGGTATATCAGCCCGGAGATCGCCTACGGCCGGCGCTACCATTTCGCCAATGGCTACACCCTGACGCCGGTTGGGCGCATCCGCTATCTCGCCGGCACTTTCGACGGCTACAACGAAGCGGGTTCGGCGCAGAACCTGGTGGTTGGCCGCCGCACTTTGCACGATCTTGAGGAACGCGCCGAGGTCGAGCTCTCGAAGATCACGGGCCTTGGGGTCGGCAGCTTCCGCACGAGTGTACATGGCGGGCTGATTGCGCTGCAGCGGCTCGGCAATCCGACCATCAACACGGTTTTGATCGGCCAGGACCTCTCGTTCACGACGCCCGGAAAGGCGAGCACGGCCGGTGTTGTTGCCGGCGTCGGCCTCGACCTCCGCGCAACCGATCGCATGTCGCTGTTCGGCGCGTTCGAGGCAACCTTGATGTCCGACCATAGCCGGACCGCCGCCGCCAAAGCCGGCCTCAAATTCGCGTTCTGAGCCTCACGCGTAAGCGGTGGCTGCGGAAGCGGTGTCGCAATTTTGCATCGCCACCGCGGCGAATTTTCATTTTCGGATTTGTCCAAACACGTGTCGCACCAGCCCAAGTTTTCAATTGTGACAACGTCTACAAAATTGGTTGTGGTCAGAAGATCTTCACCGGCCCTTGTGCTGGTGCGGAGCCGCCTCGGCGGCATGGCGGCGGATGTTTCGGTAAGGCAGGTCGTGAGCTTCGCCCCCACTAGCGCGAGCGGCCGCACCAACGAAGCGTTCGCCGCCAATGACGCCCGTGCCATAGAGCGTCTTTTTGAGTGGACCGACGGTGCGCAGCGCCCTAGCCTGGAAATTTAATCCATAGGCTGCGCGCCTAAGCCACGCTCCGCGCCGCAATTTGCACGCGGTGCCGGCCGACGCGATCTTCGTCGACTTCGATGCCAAGGCCCGGCCGGTCGAGGCTTTCTGCAAAACCCTTGCCGGTCGGCAGCGGGTTTCTCGCAATGTCTTCGGCGAGCCCGAGATGCGTCAGCGTCAGCGCCCAGCCGATATTGGGTATGACCGACGCGACATGGAGCGCTGCCGCACAGGCGACGCTCGATTCTCCCGTCTTGCACGAGATATTCACGCTCATGCCGAGGCGGTCGCAAAGTACGCCCGCTTTGGTCACGGCACCGATGCCGCCGAGCTTGATGGCCTTGAGGCTGACTCCGCGTGCAGCCTTGCCGTCGTGGTGACGGCGGATGTCGTCGAGCGAGTGAATACCTTCATCGGCGCCTATGGCGATATCGGTTGCGGCGGCAACCTTTGCCATGTCCGCAAGCTGGTCCGCCGCAACAGGCTGCTCGAAGAAATCGAGACCCGACCCATTCACGACGCGCACATAAGTGAGAGCCTGCTCGACGCTGTAACCCTGGTTGGCGTCGGCCGAGATGAGCATGCCGTCGCCGAGCACCTTGCAGATCTCGCGCGTTCGTGCGGCGTCGTTCTCGGGTGTATCGATGCCGACCTTGATCTTGTAGGCGGTCACGCCGGCGCTCTTCTTGCTTGCGGCGTCCCGCAGGTCGCCTTCGAGATCGCCGCCGCCGATCACGCCCAAGAGCGGAATGCGGCTGCGTTTCTTTTCCCCAAGTAGGGCATGCACCGGCTTTGCCGCTGCGCGGCCGGCGAGGTCGTGCAGGGCAATTTCGATCGCGGCTTTGGCGCCGTGGTTGCCGTACATTCGGCCGTCCATCGCGGCCAGCGCTCCGGCAATGTCGGCGGGATCGCGGCCGCGCAGCGCGCTGCTTAGATAATGTACAGCCGAGACGATACTTTCCAGCGTGTCGCCCGTCATCACTGGCGCGGACGCGGCTTCGCCCCAGCCGACAACTCCGTTGTCGCTTTCGATCCGAACCAGGACGTTGTCGGCGCGGCGAACTTCCTCACCCGCCATGATGACGGGCTTGCGCATCGGCAGACTGACCGCGATCGGCTCGATGGTTCTGATCTGCACGCCGGCAACCTCGGTCGTTAGAGCGCCCGCCGTCGCTTGCACAACGGCGGGCGCGATGATCTGTAGCCGAAACTAGAGCTTGGCGATCCCGGCCTGATCGATGATGTTCTTGAACATATCGATTTCTTTCGTGACCCGCGTCCAGGCATCCTTGGCGCCCTTCGCCCGCACCTGGAAACCGGCCTTGTACAATTTCTCTTTCATCTCCGCAGTGCCAAGCACCTTGAGCGTCTCGGTTTCGATCCACTTGATGGCTTCCGGCGGTGTCTTGGCCGGCGCCAGCAGCACCGTGTCGGTTGCGAACACGAAATCCTTATAGCCGGACTCCAGCATGGTCGGGACGTCGGGCATGTCCGGCCAGCGCGTTTCACCGGTGACGGCGAGGCAGCGCAAAGTGCCGGCTTTGATGTGCTGGGCCGCCGGCGGCAATGAGCCGGAGCTCAACTGACAGGTGCCGCTGAGCAGGGCTTGCAGTGCGTCGCCGCCGCCCTTGAACACGACGTCTTCGAGCTTCGGCAGCTTTTCCTGCAGCTTCAGCACTTCCAGCTGGATCTGCGGCGTCGTGCCGATCGGCGGCGTCGCGCAGTTATATTTGTCCGGATTTGCTCTCGCCAATGCGACGAATTCCTTGATCGTCTTGGCCGGAAGCTCGGATCGTACGACGAATGTGTTGGGCGAGGTCGCGAGCTCGCTCACGCCCACGAAATCCTTGAGCGGGTCGTACGGGATTTTTTTGTAGAGACTCGCATTGACCGAGTAGGCATTGGTCGCAAGCAGGATGGTGTAGCCATCGCCCTCGGCGCGCGCGGCGGCGCCCATGCCGATGTTGCCACCGGCTCCGCCGATGTTTTCGACGAAAAAGGTCTTGCCGGTCGATTGCTGTAGTGCGGCCGTGATCATGCGCGCCACCAGATCGGATGGGCCGCCCGGCGTGTTTGCAACCACCACTTTCACCGGCCGCTCGGGATATGCAGCATAGGCTGAGCGCACGCGCAGAAACGCGGACGCCGCAATGCCGGCCGCCAACGTGCCCGCGCCCTTGATGATGCTGCGCCGTGATGGCGCAGAGTGTGCGTTGAATTTGCTCATCGTCCTCCCCTGATCTTCGGCAGTATTTTCTGGTTAGCGCCGTGAATTGTCTTAGGCTAAGCTTTTGTGAATATTGGAGCAATGGCCTCGCAGCGAGACGGCGGCGGCGACGCCGGATTTTCACGATATTCAAAGGTACGGCGCAGCCGCTCACGGCATGACAGACAAAACCACCCGAGCAACCGTCTGGCACGAGATTGTGCGCGCGAGCCTGAAAGCCAACGACGTCAAGCTCATCGTCTATGTTCCGGACCGGGTGTTTACGCCCCTGATCGAGGCGCTTCACGCCGACACGTTCTTCACAACCTTTGCCGCAACACGCGAAGAGGAGGCGCTCGGGATCGTTACCGGCGCCTGGATGGGTGGCATGCGCGGTGCCGCCCTGATGCAGACCAGCGGCTTCGGCACCATTCCGAACGCGTTGGCGTCGCTCGTAGTGCCGTCGCAAATTCCCGCGCTCATTTTCGTCTCCGAGCGCGGCACCATGGGCGAGTTCAATCTCGGGCAGGCACTGGTCTACAAGACCATGCGACCCGTGCTTAACTCGCTCGCCGTCGAGAACGTCAGCATCACGCGTCAGGACGAACTCGCATTCACTCTCGATCGCTCGATCAAGCAGGCCGTGGCGACGCAGGCGCCGGTCACCTTCATCCTCTCTCCGCTCCTCACCGGCGGCAAGGTGTTCGAGGGGTAACCATGACCGGCAAAGGAAACATCGGCACCCACAATGTGAAGGTGATGAATCGTTTTGAGCTGACCAAGCGGCTCGTCGGCCAACTCAAGCGCGAAGAAGCCGTCATCGGCGGCATCGGCAATGCCAATTTCGATCTCTGGGCCAGCGGCCAGCGGCCGCAAAACTTCTACATGCTCGGCAGCATGGGACTCGCGATCCCGATTGCGCTCGGCGTCGCCATTGCGCAGCCGCAGCGCCATGTGATCGCGCTCGAGGGTGACGGTTCGCTGCTCATGCAGCTCGGCTGCCTGGCGACCGTCGCCGAGCGCGCACCCAGGAATCTCACCATCGTCGTGTGGGACAACGGCATCTACCAGATCACCGGTTCGCAGCCGACGGCGAGTGCGGCATCGGCCGACCTGGTTGCGATCGCGCGCGGCGCCGGAATTGCCCAAAGCGCGTGGGCTGCCGATGAAAGCGATTTCGATCAGCTGGTGGCGACCGCACTCAGGGGAGGAGGGCCAACCCTGATCGCGGCACGCATCGACAAAAAGCCTGCGGTCGGCACCACCGACCGCGACCCGGCGCTGATCCGCGAACGGTTCATGCGCGGACTGGGAGTCAGAAGCAACTCGCCGGACTGATTGGGGGGCCACAATGGCGGATTTCGATGGCGTCGTTATCGGAGCGGGTCACAACGGGCTGACGCTCGCCGCATACCTGTCCCGCGCCGGTCTGCGTATTGCTGTGCTTGAGCGCAACGGCCGGATCGGCGGCGGCTCCAGCACGGAAGAGCGCATCCTTCCCGGATTCAAGCTCAACCTGCACGCCAACTTCTTCATGGGAATGGGATTCTGCCCGCTGCTGAACGACCTCGAGCTTCATCGCTTTGGCTTCTCTTACATTGAGCCGCCGGTGCAGCAGGCGGCGGTCTTCCGCGACGGCACCGGCATCGTCGTCTACAAGGATCTCGACCGGACCTGCGCTTCGCTCGCCCGCTTTTCAAAGCAGGATGCCGAGACGTTCCGGGCGCTCTGGCACACCTATTGCGAGGAGATGCGGCCGCTGCTGGTGTCGCTGCTCTACAACGCGCCGATGCCGCGCGAGCAGCTCGTCGACCGGCTGAGCGGCCCCAAGGCAAAAGAATTGCTTTCGCACGCGCAGCACGACCTCTTCAGCGTCGTGCGCAAGCATTTCGTCGACGAGCGCATTCGCACGCTGTTCACGTCCTACATGCACGTGATTACCGCTGAGAACGTGCCCGGCGCCGGCATCGTGTTTCCGGCTATTTTCGCGAACATCGCGAGCTTCACGCTTCCGGTTGGCGGAGCGATGTCGTTGCCACTTGCGCTCGCGCGTGTCGTCGAAGCCGGTGGCGGCGAGATCGTCACCGGCGCCGATGTGAAGGACATCAAGGTCGCCGGCGGCCGCGCCACCGGCGTGACACTTGCCGACGGCCGCACCGTCAACGGCCGCAAATTCGTGGCGAGTGCGATCGATTTTCCCACTACCGTGCAGATGACCGGCGAGGAGCTGTTCCCGGAGCCGGTGCGCGAGAAGGCGAAAGCCTGGCACTGGGGCAACCACAGCCTCGTCACCCTGCATTTGGCGCTCAAGAATCCGCCGGCCTACCGCGCGGCCGCCTTCGATCCCGACGTGTCGCGCGCCTACAACATCTTCTTCGGAATGGATCACATCGAGGATGTTGCAAGCTGTTTCGACGACTGCGCCGCGAAGAAATTCCCGCGCATTTTGATGGGCAATGGCGCCTGCAACACCCAGTTCGATCCGAGTTACGCGCCGGCGGGCAGGCACAGCGCGTTCTGGTGGCCATTTGCGCCTTATTCGGTCGACGGCTCGCCGCGGGAATGGGAACGCGACCGCGCCGGCTATATGCAGAAGATTCTCGACTACTGGCGGATCTACGCCTCGAATCTCGAAGGCGACAATCTGCTCGGCAGCTATCTGTTCACGCCGCTCGACGTGGAGACGCTCAACGCCAATATGCGGCAGGGCGCGGTGCGCGTCGGCGCCTATGTCCCGAACCAGCTCGGCATCAACCGGCCGCATCCGTTGATGCCGGGATCGCGCACGCCGGTGGAAGGGCTCTATCTCTGCGGTTCGTCGTCGGGCAATGGCGGTGGAATCAACGGCGCTGCCGGCTACATTGCAGCCAACGCCATTGCCGACGATCTAAAGCTCAAGCGCATGTGGAAGCCGGTTCCCGCGCCGGAATGGAAACACTGACGGCGTTCAAGCTGATGCAGCCACCACGGCGCAGGTCCTGACGATGTCGTCGACACTTGCGCCGCGCGACAGGTCGCTGATCGGCTTTGCGAAGCCCTGCAGAAACGGCCCGATCGCCTGCGCGCCGCCCAGCCACTGGGTGAGCTTGTAGGCGATATTGCCGGAATCGAGATCGGGAAAGATCAGCACATTGGCTTGCCCGGCGACCTCGCTCGGGTCTTTCACTTTCTTTTCGGCAACGCCCGGCACCAAAGCTGCATCCGCCTGAAATTCGCCGTCGATCGCGAGATCCGGCTGGCGTTGCCGGACGATGGCGAGCGCCTCACGCACCTTGTCGACCCGCGCATGCTGGGCGCTGCCTTTGGTGGAGAAAGACAGCATCGCGACGCGTGGCTTTTCGTCAAGAAGCGTTTGTGCGCTGCGTGCCGACGCGATCGCGATATCGGCAAGCTCGCTCGCGCTAGGATCGGCATTGACGGCGCAATCGGCGAAAACAAACGGCTTCGGACCCTTGCCGAGAAAATCCGGAACGACGATCAGGAAATAGCTCGACGGCAGCGCAATTCCGTCCGCCAAACCGCACGTCATCAGGCCGGCCTCGATCACGCGTCGCGTCGGATTGGCGCAGCCGGCAACCATGGCGTCGGCATCGCCCTGACGCACCATCATGCCGCCGAAATACAGCGGCTTGCCGGCAAGGCGCGTTGCTATTGCCGGCGTCATCGACTCGCGGGCCTGCGCAAGCGCTGCGCCGTAACTCTCAAGGCGCGCATCGCTGCGCGGCTCGACAATGTCGATCCCGTCCAGTGAGACTTTTCCCTGGCTGGCGGCTTTGCCGATGGCGTCGGCCGCGCCAAGGAGAATGGGGCGCGCGAGCTTCCCGGCTTTCAGGCGCGCCGCGGCGGCAACGATGCGCGCATCGTCGCCCTCCGGCAAAACGATTTTGCGATCGCGGCGCCGTGCGTTATCAAGCAGCCGATCAAGCAAATCCATGCTTCTCACCGCGTGAGAACGATTGGTAACGAGGGCATCAATGACCGAAACGGCCGAACCGATCAAGATTCAACGTGGCCTCAAAGGCGTCTATTTCGACCGGTCGCCCTGCACGTTCATCGACGGAAAGGCCGGCGCGCTTCGCTATCGCGGCTACTCGATCCATGACCTGGCCGAGCATTCGAGCTTCGAGGAAACCGCTTTTCTGCTTCTCAACGGCGAACTGCCGGACAGGCAGCAGCTCGCCGGCCTCGACGTCGAGCTCAAGACGGCGCGCAAACTGCCGGCGCCGGTGTTCGACATTATTCGCGCCATCAAGTCGGCGCATCCGATGGACGTGCTGCGCACCGCGGCGTCGGCGCTTTCGGCATTCGATCCCGACACGGTGGACAACTCGCGTGAAGCGACCTTGCGCAAGGCCGTGCGGCTCACTTCGCAGGTGCCGATGATCGTTGCCGCGCATTCGCGCATCCGCGAAGGGCAAGAGCCGGTCGCGCCCGACCAGACGCTTGGTCACGCGGCCAATCTGCTCTGGATGCTGACAGGCAAGAAGCCGAGCGCCGATGCAGCGCAGCTGATCGACCGCGATCTCATTTTGCATGCCGAGCACGGGTCGAATGCTTCGTCGTTCGCAGCGCGCGTCGTCATCGGAACAGAAGCGAACCTCCATGCAGCCATCGTTGCTGCCATCGCTGCACTGTCGGGTCCCGCGCACGGCGGCGCGGCCGAGGACGTGATGAAGATGGCCGAGGAAATCGGCGATCCGTCGCGCGCTGCCGCCTATGTGAAGGAGAAGCGCGGTGCCGGCGTCGCTATCACCGGCTTCGGTCATCGCGTCTATCGGGCGGAAGATCCGCGCGCGCGGCATATGCGCGCCGGCGTCGAGCGTCTGTCGAAGGAAATGGGCCAGCCGAAATGGTTCGAAATCCTGCAGGCGGTCGTCGCCGCGATGGCGCCTTACGCGCGCCACGGCGTGAACGTGAACGTCGATTTCTATTCCGGCGTCGTCTACCATCTGCTCGGCATCAAGCGCGAGCTGTTCGTGCCGATCTTCGCGATCGGGCGTGTGCCCGGCTGGGCGGTGCAGGTGCTCGAGCAGCTCGAGAACAACATCCTCCTGCGCCCACTCACGCTCTATAACGGGCCGGACGCCCGCGACTACCTGCCGATCGCGCGGCGCTGAAACTCGCGTTTTTGTCATGCCCGGCCATAGCCGTCCAAAGGACGGCGTGCTTTCGCACGCCTAGGGGCCGGGCATCCACGTATTCTGATTTGGCATGAAGACGTGGATGGCACCGGAAGTCGGCTTTGGCCGACTTCCGCATAAGATATTCGCCGCAAGTCGGGTAAACCCGACTTGCGGTTGACGAGCCCGGCCATGACACATCCGTAAGACGTGCAATTCCAAAACTTCCGCGTATGGCGCGGAACTTGGAATCGAATTCCCAGATTGCGGGACAAAACGGCTCGGATTCACCGTTGCGGGACGATGCTCTTCTGTTATCGTATTGAGAACATCAGTCTCAAATAACGAGAATTGACGCATCAACCGGCAGCCATAAGCCGGAGCAATGTCCCTGCCGGGCACGGCCGCGCGGCGAGACCCAACAAGCAAGCGGCCGATGGCAGGGAGGATCAAGTCTATGCGTTCGACCAGATTTTCGACCAGACGCTCGACCTTGCAAGGCTTCGCAGCGCTTGCGGCGATGGCGCTTAGCGCCACGCTCAGCGGCAATGCCCAGGCAGCCGGCTATCCCGAACGTCCGATTGAATTCATCGTGCCGTGGGGTCCCGGCGGCGGCGCCGACCAGCTCGCCCGTCTCATCAGCAAGCTCATGGAGCCGATGCTCGGCCAGGGTATTCCTGTGGTGAATGTGCCCGGCGGCACCGGCGCGACCGGCATAACGAAACTCCTCGCCGCGCCCGCCGACGGCTATTCGATGGCGATCTACATCGCCGACAGCCATGCACTGCTGGCCGGCAAAAGCCCGCGCTGGACGATGAACGACATCACGCCGGTGGCGGTGATGATCAAGGGACCGTCCTTCATTTTTGTGAAGCAGGACAGCCCGTTCAAGACCTGGGATGACTTCGCGAAAGAGGCGAAGGCCAATCCCGGCAAGCTGAAGGTTGCAACGCTTGGCTTCGGCAGCGTCGACGATTTCTCGCTCACCGTGCTCGATCACGCCGGCATCAAGGTTGTGCAGGTGCCGTTCTCCAAGCCGAGCGAACGCTACGTCTCGATTCTCGGCGGTCATGCCGATGCGCTCTACGAGCAGGCCGGCGACGTCGCGCAGTTCCTCAACAGCAAGCAGATGCGGCCGATCCTGCTGTTCGGCGAAAAGCGTCTGCCGGCGTTCAAGGACGTGCCCGCCTCCCACGAGCTCGGCTACAAGGTCGCCTTGCCGCAGTTCCGCTCGATTGTCGTTCGCGCCGGCACGCCACCGGACATCGTGAAGAAGCTCTCGGACGCACTGGCCAAGGTCTATGCCTCGCCGGAGTACAAGAAATTCCTCGAGGATCAGTTTGGCGATCCCAACAGCTTCGAGGACGCCGCAAAGGCGCCGGCCTTCGTCAACGAGCAGCTCAACGACATGAAAAAGACGATGGCGACGAACTGAGCGTTTGTTTCTGTGTCCGCTCATCCCCGCGAAAGCGGGGATCCAGCGCGTTCGACGGCAGTGGCTGTACTCCGGATTCCCGCTTACGCGGGAATGAGCGGAGTGCGAGGATCGAGGTAAAAGATGGATAAAGCGCTGTTCCGCTCGGTCCTGCCTTACGCGGTCGGTTTCGCCATCGCGGTCGCGCTCTATCTGTATGTCGGCACCATCGTCTACTCGCCGCGGCCAGGCCAGCTCGGGCCCGAAACCTGGCCACGGCTTGCCATTTTGTTGATGGGCGGCTCCTGCCTGTTCGAGCTGTCGCGGCGTCTGATCGTCGGAAACAAGGACGCGACAGGCTTTTTGGAGGCGTTCGACCGCGAGCCTGATGCCGAGGAAAAGCAGCCCGTCTATCCGCGGCTTCTGATCGGCGGCATTATTCTGATGGCGATCTATGCCGTGCTGGTGCCGGTGCTCGGCTTTATCATTGGCACGTTTCTGTTCCTGGCCGCCTTCATGTATGTCGGCGGCTATCGTGACCATGCCGCGATCTGGGGCACGACCACGGTGGTGACGATCTTCTGCGGCATTCTGTTTTTGCGCGTCGCCTACGTGTCGCTGCCGCGTGGCATCCCGCCTTTCGACCGCGCCACTGACGTTTTCTTCGCGATTCCGAGCCTGTGGTGAGGTCATGATCGACATCCTCGTCCAGCTCGCCCACGGTTTCGTTCACTGCCTGACCCCGCTCAACATGGCGATGCTGGTCACGGGCATCGTCATCGGCCTGCTGATCGGCGTGTTGCCGGGATTGACGCTGGTGATGGGCGTCGCCCTGGCGCTGCCCTTTACCTACCAAATGGATGTGACGGCATCGATCGTGCTGCTCACGGCGATGTATGTCTCGGGCACTTATGGCGGCGCCTTCACGGCGATCCTGTTCCGTATTCCCGGCGAGCCGATCGACGTGCCGATGCTGTGGGACGGCTACACCATGGGCCGCAAGGGCAAGCCGGCCAAGGCTCTGGGTTGGACGCTGGTTGCCGCGCTCGGCGGCGGCCTTTTGTCGGCGGTCGTCATGGTGGCGCTCACCGAGCCGCTCGCGAAATTCGCGCTGCGGTTTTCCTCACCCGAGTATTTCGTGATCGTGATGTTCGGCCTGCTCAGCGTGGTCGCCATCGGCAAGGGCTCGCTCTCCAACGCTTTTATCAGCATGGGCGTCGGCATTCTGATTTCGACGGTCGGCACCGATCCGATCTACGGCGCCTATCGCTTCACCTTCGGCTCGCCGATCCTCGCCGACGGCATCGAATTCCTGGTGGTGATGGTCGGCGCCTACGGCGTCGGCGAGGTGCTCACGCGGCTGGAAACCGGCTTTGCGACCAAGCCGCTCGACAAGATCTCGAATGCGCGCACCGAGCTGCCGACCCTCAAGGAGCTCAACGACATCAAGGGCATGTTCTTCCGCTCCTCGGTGGTCGGCGATCTCATCGGGCTGTTGCCGGGGGCGGGCGCGACGATCGCGTCGTTCGTCAGCTACGGCATCGAGGCGCGCTTCGGCCGCCGGAAGAATCAGATGGGCACCGGCATTGCGGAAGGCATCATTGCGCCGCAGGCGGCCGCGACCGCCTCGGTCGGCGGCGCGATGGTTCATCTCCTGGCGCTCGGCATCCCCGGCAGTGGCGCGACCGCTGTGATCCTCGGTGCCTTCATGCTGCACGGCATCCAGCCAGGGCCGCAGGTGCTCGTGAGCTCGGCGCCGCTCGTCTACACCGTGTTCGCCTCGCTTTTCCTCGGCCTGGCGCTGATGTGCGCGATCGGTTATTTCGCCATCCGGCCGCTGGTGAAAATCCTCGATTTCCCCGAAGCGATCGTATCAGCCTACGTGCTGATCCTCTGCTTCATCGGGGCCCTTTCGATCCGCAACAACATCACCGATCTCTGGCTGATCATCGGCTTCGGCATTTTGGGTTACGGATTCGAAAGACTGAAATTTCCCGTCGCGCCGCTCGTGCTCGGCGTCATTCTCGGCCCGATCGCCGAAGAAGCCTTCATGAACACGATGATCAGCTTCTCGAACGACTGGACCGTCTTTTTCACGCGTCCCATCTCCGGGACCATCGTCGCATTGACCATCATCGTCCTGTTGCTGCCGTTTGTGCAGCGTCTCATCAGAAGCCGCCTTGTGACGGCTTGAACCGAGGTCAGGTGACCCATGCGTACCAATCTTGGACTTGACGAAAGGACCCACGCACCACGGCGCACCGTAAGCGATCTCAAGGTGCCCGTGCGGCAGAGCAAAGCCGCGCAGAAGCTCGGTGCAACTGCGCGTTCCTTTGCCATCCTCGAACATGTAGCCGGCTCGCCCACGCCGGTCGACGTGTTCGATATCATTGCCACGCTCAAATTGCCGAAGGCGACGGCCTACAGGCTGGTCGACTGGTTCGTGACGCAGGGCTATCTCGCGCGCGAGCCGGGGCGGCGCAGGCTCATCATCGGGCCAAAGCTCACCAATCTCGCGTTCGGCGCGCTGTCGTCGTCAATGCGAAACGATACGCCGCATGTGGTGCTGCAGCGTCTGGTGCACACGCTCAACGAAACCTGCAACATCGGCACGCTGCTCAATGGCGAGGTTGTCTATCTCGACCGTGTCGAAGCAGACCACTGGCCGCTGCGCCTGCACTACACCACCGGCTCACGGGTGCCGCTGCATTGCAGCGCCATCGGCAAGCTCTATCTGGCGCTGGCCTCTTCTGTACGCCGGCGCCGGCTGCTGCAGAGCCTTGAGCTGCGCCGCTTCACCGGCACGACCCTGACCGAAGCGACACAGCTCGAGGCCGAGCTGCGGCAGATCCGAAAGGAGCAGGTGTCATTCGATCGCGAGGAATATCTTGTCGGCGTCGTCTGCATGGCGGTGCCGGTGATCGGCAAGAACGGCGAGCTGCTCGCGGCGCTCGCCATCCAGGCGCCGGAAGCCCGCATGAACGTACAGACCGCGCGGCGGCATTTGCCGGCGCTTCGACAGGCCGCCGAAGAGCTTGCCGGAATTTTTCAGGACAGGCCGTGAGTTGATGTAAAGCGCGGCCGAAGAAGGATTTGCACCTATGAAGATGACGACGGAAGAAGCTTTCGTGAAAGTCCTGCAGATGCACGGCATCGAGCATGCCTTTGGCATCATCGGATCGGCATTCATGCCGATCTCCGATCTTTTCCCAAAAGCCGGGATTACGTTTTGGGACGTCGCGCACGAGTGCAACGGCGGCTACATATGCGACGGCTATACGCGCGCGACCGGCAAGATCGCGATGTGCATCGCGCAGAACGGCCCGGGCATCACGAATTTCGTGACAGCCATCAAGACCGCCTACTGGAATCACACACCGATGCTGCTGATCACGCCGCAGGCGGCAAACAAGACCATTGGGCAGGGCGGCTTCCAGGAAGTCGAGCAGATGGCGCTGTTTCGCGACATGGTCTGCTACCAGGAAGAGGTGCGCGATCCCTCACGCATCGCGGAAGTGCTCAACCGCGTCATCACCAAGGCGAAGCGCCTTTCGGCGCCGGCGCAAATCAACGTGCCGCGCGATTACTGGACGCAGGTGATCGACATCAACCTGCCACCCATCGTCGATTTCGAACGCCCGGCGGGTGGCGCGCAGGCGATCGCGCAGGCGGCCAAGCTACTCTCGGAGGCGAAGTTCCCGGTCATCCTGTCGGGTGCAGGTGTCGTGCTCGGCAACGCGATCCCCGATTGCGCCGCGCTCGCCGAAAAGCTCGATGCGCCGGTGTGCAATAACTACCAGCACAATGACAGCTTCCCCGGCAGTCACCCGCTGGCGGTCGGGCCGCTCGGGTACAACGGTTCGAAGGCTGCGATGGAGCTCGTCGCCAGGGCCGATGTGGTGCTGGCGCTCGGCACCCGTCTCAACCCGTTCTCGACTTTGCCGGGCTACGGCGTCGATTACTGGCCAAAGACCGCCAAGATCATTCAGGTCGACATCAATCCCGATCGCATCGGCCTCACCAAGCCGGTGACCGTCGGCATCTGCGGCGACGCCAAGCTCGTGGCGGAGAGCCTGCTCAAGCAGCTCTCGCCGTCAGCCGGCAACGCCGGCCGCCTGGAGCGCAAGGCCCTGATCCATCAGACAAAATCGCGCTGGCTGCAGGCGCTTTCAAGCATGGATCACGAAGATGACGATCCGGGCACGACCTGGAACGCCGATGCGCGCAAGCGCGAGCCCGACCGCATGTCGGCCCGCCAGGCCTGGCGCGCCATCCAGGCCGGGCTGCCGAAGAACGCCATCATCTCGAGCGACATCGGCAACAACTGCGCCATCGGCAACGCCTACCCGACGTTCGACGAGGGACGGAAGTATCTCGCGCCCGGACTGTTCGGTCCGTGCGGCTACGGTTTCCCCGCGATCATCGGCGCCAAGATCGGCAATCCGGATATTCCCTGCGTCGGCTTTGCCGGCGATGGCGCCTTCGGAATCTCGATGAGCGAGATGAGCTCGATCGGGCGCCAGGAATATCCCGGTATCACGATGGTGATCTTCCGCAACTACCAATGGGGCGCGGAAAAGCGCAATTCGATTCTGTGGTTCGACGACAATTTCGTCGGAACCGAGCTCGATCCGCACCTCAGCTATGCAAAGGTCGCGGAAGGTTGTGGGCTTAAAGGCGTGACAGTAAAGACTCAAGCCGAGCTGACGGAGGCACTGCGCGCGTCCTGTGAAGCCCAGAAGAAGCGCGTGACGACCTTCATCGAGGTGATCCTCAATCAGGAGCTCGGTGAGCCGTTCCGCCGCGACGCGATGAAGAAACCGACAGTGATAGCCGGTATCCGCCGCGAGGACATGCGGCCGCAGCAAGTAGCTTAGGGCTTGGTTATGTTTGTTTCCGGTCCAACAACCGCTCATCCCCGCGAAAGCGGGGATCCAGAACAGAGTTCACCAGCCGCCTGTGTGGCGCTGGATTCCCGCTTTCGCGGGAATGAGCGGAAAAACAGTTTTCCGGGAGTACCATAAGATGACTGTCGCGGTGAAACCGGCGGCCGATCAGAAGACGCTCAGCGTGGTCGACGATCTCGTGCGGCGGGCGCGCGCCGCGATGGCTGCATTCGCGGATGCGGACCAGGCGCGCGCCGACGAAGCGGTCACGGCGCTTGCCTGGGCGCTCTACAATCCCGCGCACGCCAAAGAGCTTGCCGAACTCGCCGTGAAGGATACGCAACTCGGCAACGTTTCCGACAAGATCATCAAGAAGCAGCGGAAGACCTTCGGCACCCTGCGCGATCTTCTGCGGGTGAAATCGGTCGGCATCATCGAGGAAGACAAGACCCGCGGCATCGTCAAATATGCAAAGCCGGTCGGCGTCGTCTGCGCGATAACGCCCTCTACCAATCCGGGCGCGACCCCCGTCAACAAGGCCATGATGGCGATCAAGGGCCGCAATGCCATCATCATTGCGGCATCGCCCGCCGGCCTGAAGACAACGACGAAAACCGTCGACTATATGCGCGCGGAGCTGAAGAAGATCGGCGCGCCTGAAGATCTGGTGCAGATCCTGCCGGCGCCCGCCTCAAAAGACATGACACAGGCGCTGATGCAGGCGGCCGACCTGGTGGTTGCCACCGGATCGCAGGACAATGTGCGCCGTGCCTATTCGAGCGGGACGCCGGCGATCGGCGTCGGCACCGGCAACGTGCCGGTGATCGTGGACGAAACCGCCGACCTCGACGATGCCGCGCGGAAGATCTGCGCCTCCAAGATTTTCGACAATTCGACGTCGTGCTCGTCGGAAAATTCGGTGATCCTCGTCGATGCCGTGTACGACAAGGCGATCGCCGCGCTTGAGCGCGCGGGCGGCTACATGGCCTCAGATGCTGAGAAAACGAAAATCCAGGCCGCGCTCTGGCCGGACGGCAAGTTGAGCCGGACGTTGATCGCGCGCGATGCCGATGTGCTCGCGCGCGGCTGCGGTCTGCCTACCGCGGCGGAATCAAAGAAGTTCTTCATGGTCGAGGAAACCGGCGTCGGCCGGGGGTTTCCGTTCTCGGGCGAGAAACTCGCGCTGGTGCTCACCGTCTACCGCGCCAAAGATTTTGATGCCGCCGTCGTGCGCGCCAATGAAATCCTTGCGCATCAGGGCCGCGGCCATTCGGTCGGCCTGCACACCAAGGACATGGCCCGCGCCCGCGCACTGGCCGAGCGTTCGGACGTCGTGCGCGTGCTGATCAACCAGGCCCACACGTTCGGCAACGGCGGCGGCTTCGACAATGGCCTCAACTTTACACTCAGCATGGGTTGTGGCACCTGGGGCGGAAATTCGATCACCGACAATCTCAACTACACGAACTTTCTCAACATCACCCACCTCGTCACCGCCATCCCGGAAGACAAGCCGAGCGAGGAACAATTGTTCGGCGCCTATTGGAAGAAGTACGGCAAGTGACACCTCGTTTTGCCGTCGGCGGGGGCAGCCCGGCCATGACGGTTACCAGGCCATGAGCTGCTGAATGAATTTCGAGGAACACGCCGCAAAATCGCTGATCTTGACTCCTGCCGGCATTCTGCTGCCGCGCGGCAAGCTCTGCATCAGCGCGGCGGAAGCGGCGATGGTGGCCGCGAACATCGGACCTTGTGTCGTCAAGGCGCAGGTGCCGGTCGGCAAGCGCGGCAAGGCCGGTGGAATCAAGCTTGCCGCTGGACCTGATGAAGCGGAGGAAGCGGCCGGGCAGATTCTCGGCATGCGCATTGGCGACTATACGGTCGAGCGCGTATTGGTCGAGGAGCAGGCCGCCATTGCGCGCGAGTTCTATGCCGCCGTCCTGCATGACGCCACCGCGCGCAAGCCGCTGATCCTGTTCTCCACGGAAGGCGGCATGGATATCGAGGAGATAGCCGCGGCAAAGCCGTCCGCAATCCGGCACCTTCTGGTCGATATTGATGCCAGACCCTCGGTCGCCAACATTGCGGCCATGCTCAAGGGACTTCATCTTGGCGATGCGGAAGGGCAGATCGCGCGGATCCTCGATCGCATGTATGTCGCCTTTCGTGCGCACGACGCCGAGCTCCTGGAAATCAATCCGCTGGCTTTGCTCGAGGACAACCGCGTGGTCGCGCTCGACTGCAAATTTGTGCTCGACGATGCCGCGATCTATCGCCAGCCTGACCTCGCAAAATCCGGCGCCGCCGCCGCGATGACGGCATTGGAAAGGCGCGGTGCCGAGGCCGGCCTCAAGCTGATCCAGCTCGACGGCAATGTCGGCGTGCTGGCGAACGGCGCCGGCCTCACCATGACGACCATGGACGTCATCCGCCATTACGGCGGCAAGCCCGCGAATTTCCTGGAGATCGGCGGCGAGGCCTACACGAAATCCGAGATTGCGCTCGACCTGGTGCTTTCGAATCCCGGCGTGAAGAGCCTCGTCATCAATTTCTGCGGCGCCTTCGCGCGGACCGACGTGATGGCCGACGGCGTCGTGAAAGCCTGGCACAAGCTGAAACCGAAAGTGCCGGTGTTCTTCTCGATCCACGGCACCGGCGAAGAGGAAGCCGTAAAATTGGTACGCGGCGAACTCGGGATCGAGCCTTATGATTTCATGGAAGACGCGATCCAGGCGGCGGTAAAGGCAGCACAATGATCGTCCGCAAAAACGACCGTGTCGTCGTGCTCGGCATCACCGGCAAGCAGGGCACTTTCTGGACCGAGAAGATGATCGCCTACGGCACGAATGTGGTCGCCGGCGTCAATCCGAAGCGCGCGGGCGAAATCCACGTCGGCGTGCCGATTTTCGCGACACCCGCCGAAGCCGTCGCGAAAACGGGCGCCAATGTCGCCGTGATGTTCATTCCGCCGCCGATGGCGAAGGAGGCGGCGGTGTCCGCCGCGCAGGCGAGCATCAAGCTGCTGGTCGTGCTGACCGAGCACATCCCGGCGCAGGACGTGATGGCCATGCACGCCGCCGCCGCAAAGCACGGCACCCGCATCGTCGGGCCCAATACCGCGGGCCTCGTCACGCCCGGGGAAAGCTTTGTCGGCATTATGCCCGCCTTCGTGCCGAGCGTGTTCAGGGAGGGACGCATCGGCGTCATCTCGCGTAGTGGAAGCCTGGGCACTTTGGTCTGCCTCAATCTCACCCGCGCCGGCATCGGACAAAGCGCCTTCATCGGCATCGGCGGCGACCCGATGCTCGGGACCACCACGCGTGATGCGCTCGAGGCGCTCGACAAAGACAGCCGGACCGATGCGATCGTGATCGTCGGCGAAATTGGCGGCGCGATGGAAGAGGATGCGGCGGTCTACGCAAAAACGATGGCCAAGCCGAGGATCGCCTTCATCGCCGGTGCTGCCGCTCCCTCAGGCAAGAAAATGGGCCATGCCGGCGCGATCGTGACGGGCAATGCCGGCAGCTATGCCTCCAAGCGCAAGGCGCTCGAAGCAGCAGGCGTCACCGTCGTCGATACGCCTTCGCAAATCGCCGCAGCCGTTGCGGCAGGCCTTCAATCCGGCCGCCCCAAAGTCGCCGCAAGCCAATAAGGATTTCGTGTGAGCGCAGAAGATCTGCAACCCTTGCGGCCGTCGGCGGCCTTGGCGGCGGCCCTTGCGCCGGGCATTCTTCTGTCGGCCCTGGTGGCTGCCATCGGCTACATCGCCGCGCCCTTCGTGGCGAAGGCCGTTCCCATCCCCAACATGGTGATCGCGCTCGTCGTCGGCATTGCGCTCAATCCGCTGGCGGCGCGGCCGGCGGTGCAGCCGGGCATGAATTTCTGCGTGAAAACGCTGCTACGCTGGGCGGTTGCGCTGCTCGGCCTGCGCGTGGGGCTTGGCGAGATCGCGGCGCTCGGACTGCAAACCGCCGCGCTGATCGTCATTTCAATGGCGGCGACGGTCGTATCGGGGTTCATCTTTGCCCGCTGGTACGGCCGCAGCGCCGGATTCGGCGCACTGGTCGGCGTCGGCACGGCGGTGTGCGGCGCCTCGGCGACACTCGCGACGTCGACGGTCGTTCCCGAGTACAAGGGTAAGCAAGCCGACATCGCGTTCGTTGTGGTGGCGGTGAATGCGCTGGCTACGCTGGCGATGCTCGTTTATCCGCCGCTTTGCATCGCGCTCGGCTTTGATGCGCAGACCACCGGCGTGATGCTGGGCGGCACGATTCACGACGTCGCTCAGGTCGTCGGCGCCGGTTACGCCGTGTCGGAGCCGGTCGGCAACACGGCCGTGATCGTCAAGCTCTTTCGTGTGTTCCTGCTCCTGCCGGTGGTGCTCGGCGTCGGCTGGTATTTCACGCGCATGGGCATGCGCCACGGCGAGGCGCACGTGCCGGTACCGGTCTTTGCCATTGTCTTCCTGCTGTTGTGCGTCCTGAACAGCGCGATGCCTCTGGTGCCGTCCTGGATGCCGGTCTACACGCCGATCAAGAGTGTGCTGGTAGAGATCTCGACCTGGGGCCTGCTGCTGGCCATCGGCGCGCTCGGGCTGGGGACGTCGGTGAAGACGATCATCGGCCTCGGCTGGCGGCACATCACAACCGTGCTGGGCACCACCGCAGTCATCTTCGTGGTGGTGACCGGCGGCTTGGTGCTGATGCGATTTGTGTGATGGGCCCTTGTCCGCTTACTCTCGATTCCGTTGAAAAACGATTTTGCAGCCCCGAATGCGCAACATTGACTTTAAGATCGCGGCCGCGTCCGCAATTTCGATTCAAATAGCTTGCTGTTCGGATTCGATTGTTGCGTTTGGGCGGATCGCTGACGACTTTTTCAACAGTATCTCTCAAAAGCAGACATTTGCAGTGCAACAGCGCATGTCCGCTAAGGGCGGTGGTCTCAACTGGTCGACGCAACACTCTATCCTGAAAGGGAAAGGAGTGTCTGGCGATGGTTCGAGGATATTTTCGAGGCTTCACTACGGCAGAGAAAACGGAGCTTTGGGATCGCTGGCAGCGGGGCGAGTCGCTCAAGGCGATCGGGCGAGCGTTTGGTAAGCCGTCATCGTCCATCTATTTTCAGCTAGCACCGCACGGGGGAATTCGTCCCGCGCCACGGCGCCGCTCGAGACTGGCGTTGACGCTTTCGGAGCGCGAGGAGATATCCAGGGGTATCGCGCTCTACCAATCAGCACGATCGATCGCCAGGTTGCTTGGCCGTTCACCCTCGACGGTAAGCAGGGAGATCAACCGGAATGGCGGCCATGATCGATATCGAGCGGCGCTGGCTGATGACAAGGGCTGGGACCGAACCCGTCGCGCGAAACGGTGTAAACTGGCGAACAATTCACGACTGCGACGGGTCGTGGCAAGGAAACTGAGATTGAATTGGTCGCCCGAGCAGATCGCCGGTTGGCTGAAGAGAACGTATCCTGAAGACGAGTCTTTCCAGGTGTCGCACGAGACGATCTATCGCAGCCTATTCGTCCAGGCCCGTGGCGTGCTGAAGAAAGAGCTGCTGCGCCATCTGCGATCGAAGCGGACGATCCGTCGATCAAGGCAAGCAGGGCTGCACAAGGATCGACGCGGGCAAATCGTGGATCCCGTTTCGATAAGGCAACGGCCGGCAGCGGTCGAAGATCGCGCGGTTCCAGGTCATTGGGAAGGCGATCTGCTGTCAGGGTCGAAAAACAGCTATGTCGCGACCCTGGTCGAACGGCATACGCGCTACGTGATGTTGGCGAAGGTCGCCAACAAGGACACACAGGCGATTGTCACTGCTCTCATCAAGCAGGCCAAGATGCTGCCGACGGAGCTCTATAAGTCGCTAACCTGGGACCGCGGAAAGGAGCTTGCCGACCACCGACGGTTCACGTTAGCAACCAACATCAATGTGTACTTCTGCGACCCGCAAAGTCCGTGGCAGCGGGGTTCCAATGAGAACACCAATGGTCTTTTGCGACAGTACTTTCCGAAGGGAACGGACCTGTCGGTGTACTCGCAGGCTCATCTGAACAAAGTGGCACGCCAGCTAAACGAGCGGCCACGCAAGACCCTGGGATTTGAAACCCCGGCAGAGAAATTTAACG
Source organism: uncultured Alphaproteobacteria bacterium (assembly GCA_963736275.1). GTDB lineage: Bacteria > Pseudomonadota > Alphaproteobacteria > Rhizobiales > Xanthobacteraceae > Pseudolabrys. Next base: position 48,383 of record CAVTOP010000015.1, on the reverse strand, counting down.
CATGTGTTGCGTCGACCGGTTGAGCCGGCAGCCAGAAGCGGACATAAGCCAAGTCTCACCTTTTGATCCTTGCGCGCGCAAAAGAAAGACCGCTCGCGGCGTTCCTAGTTGGAACCTCGGCGCCCAGCCGGGATTGACAACCATGACCGATCAGAGCTCCCTCCGAAGGGACAAACGAGACGACAAATTCTACATATCGTGGATCATCCGCGGCGGCATTGTGCTTGCTATCGTCATTGCAGCCCTCGCTTTCACAAGCACGAACTACCCCGACCTCGACGTGCCTCAAACGACCACAACTGTTCCTGCTCCGGCGTCTTGAAGTCGTCTTGCTGGTATTCGACAAAAAGAAAGCCCGGCGTGGCTAGCCGGGCTCTCTCGGATCACGCTGCTACAATCCCCGCCCCGCGTTGGCTGGGACGGGGATCGTCGGCCTACGCAACAACGCAAGCATCAGCCGTATCTTCGATGCCGAAGGGTATTAATGCTTGCTCATGGAGGCGGGCGGGATCGCGCTCGCCATTCGTGGCGGCTGCAATAATTCGCTTTGCGATGATCTCACGCACTGTACAAGCAGACCCGAAACTTCGCAGCGATTTGCAGGCCTTGTCGAAAGCCTCGCCCATTGCCGAGGTTGCGGTGTCGTCGAACGCAACGTTTTGGATCGGAATACTATTCATAGGGACCTCCCGAAAACGTAGTACGAGCGGGAGCGCGGAAGCGTCTCTCAGTCACCGAGGCTCGAAGCATGATGGCGGAACTTTGGTCCTTTGATTGGGGTCTGTCCGGTCAAAACAGACCACCTGTGGACGGCGTGCTAACTTGCCGCATAGACCGTTTCGACGTTCACTCAAATTAACTTGTTAAATCAGGTCCCTTGGATTTTAATGCCGGCCATTGGTCCACTTATGACGTTGTTTTTAGGCATTTGGGACACTGCGGATTATTTCGGTCGGCACCGACCTAACTTTTGATTTGTCTCAAATGTGGCCACAACGGGTGGCTCATCGTTTCTGTTCTGAGCGTGTGGGGCGCTGGCGGAGCACAACGGTCATGGCAAAGAAAGCGAAAACAGCTGCATTCGATCCGAAGGTATTTCTCGCCACCGTAAATGGCGGCCGGAGCATCTCCAAATATCGAATGAACCAAACGGTCTTCTCGCAGGGCACTCCTGCGGATGCGGTGTTCTATATTCTAAAAGGCAAAGTCAAAATCACCGTTGTCTCAGAGCAGGGCAAGGAAGCCGTCGTCGCGGTACTGGGGCCGGACGAATTCTGCGGAGAGGGATGCCTGACGGGACAGCCGCTGCGCTTAGCGACCGCAACGGCAATGACGGAATGCGAGATCATGCGGCTGGAGAAAGCGGCTATGATCCGCGTCCTCCATGAGGAGCCAGCTTTTTCCGAGATGTTCGTCTCGCATCTCTTGGCGCGCACTATCCGGGTTGAAGCGGACTTGGTCGACCAATTGTTCAATTCGAGCGAGAAGCGTTTGGCACGGGCCCTTCTCTTACTGGCTAATTTTGGTAAGGACGGTCGACCCGAGCCAATCATCGCCAAAGTCAGCCAAGAGACGCTCGCGGAGATGATCGGCACGACGCGCTCCCGCGTGAGCTTTTTTATGAACAAATTTCGAAAATTGGGCTTGATTGACTACAACGGCCACATCGAAATCCACACCTCATTGCTGAATGTCGTTTTGCACGAGGAACCGCACATCAACAGCTGAGCCAGGCCAAGAGTGCCTTAACTGCATAATGTCCGCTTTGGGTCACGTGTGGACGGCGCCTTGGCAAGAACTTTCTGACGTTTCTGCAGCATTGGTCGGGTGCGGTCACGTGTCCGGCCTGTTGGTGCGGCGCGGTTGGCCGCTGGCCCTAATGCTCTGCGCGGATCGGGTCCCAATCGTTAGCACGCACTTTAAAGTGCGATGACCCAAACGGGCTCTCCCGATCCCCGGAACGACCGTTTCTGCATTACGTCGTCATGCCCTCGCCAATTGGTGTGCCGATTTATGCCGCCAGCAGCAACTTCGGCTCCTTGTATCTGTCACCGTGCACCATGATGGCCCAGGCCATCCGCGCGATCTTGTTGGCAAGCGCAACCGCGGCCACTTTGGTCGGCCGGCGCTCCATTAACCGCGTGAGCCAAAGTCGCTTGGTGCCGTGTTGCCGCGCATATCGAATGACGGCCATGGCGCCAGTGACCAGCAGCCATCGCAAGTAACGATTGCCCTGTTTGGTGATGCTGCCGAGCCGCTCCTTGCCGCCGGTCGAATGCTGCTTCGGCACCAACCCGATCCAGGCTGCGAGATTGCGTCCGGAGCGGAACTGCTTCCAATCGCCGATCTCGGCGACCAGCGCGGTGGCCACAATCGGGCCGATGCCGGGGATCTGCTCCAGCCGCCGGCTGTCCTCACACGAGCGATGCCAGGCATGGATGCGCTTGTCGACTGACCCGATCTCCGCAGTGAGGGCCTTGTATTGGCGCGCAAGAACCTCAAGGCAAAACCGCGCAATCGGCGGGATACGATCATCTTCTGTGTTCGCAATGATCTGCAACAGCTCGGCCGTGCCATTGCGACCCTTAGCCGAGATGATGCCGAGTTCGGCCAGATGTCCGCGGATCGCATTCGACAGCATCGTGCGTTGACGCACCAGAAGTTGCCGGCTGCGATGTAACATCAGGCCAGACTGCTGCTGTGCAGATTTCGTCGGCACAAACCGCATCGAGGGCCGCGTCACCGCCTCGCAGATCGCCGTCGCATCGTTCGCGTCGTTCTTGCTGCGCTTGAGATAGGCCTTCACATAGCTCGGCGGCATCAGCCGCACCGTGTGACCGAGTGCGTGCAGCTCACGGCCCCAATGATGTGCTGACGGACAGGCTTCGATCCCGACCAGACACGGCGACAAGCCGCCGAAGAACTCCAACACCTTCGCGCGGCTGATACGCCTGCGGATCACGACCGCGCCAGTGTCATCAACCCCGTGCACCTGGAAGACTGACTTCGCAATATCAAGACCGATCGTGCTAACCTCGCCCATGGACGGCTCCCCTCAATGTGGTTTGCTTCAACGCAACCACCCTAGGGCACTCTTGATGCCGCAGAGCGGGCGCCGTCCACAGCATCAAAAGCAGACGTTTGTAGTGAAAAAAGGAATGTCCGCTTTGCCCCCGAAAGCGACATTCCCGCTAGCCCAGGATCGCTTGAATTCTGCCATTGCACGCCGCCACTTTTGCGCACAGTGATTTTTCGTGGAGCGGGCCCACTAGGGACGTCTTGACTGACAAACCGCGTCGAACTTGTTACTATCTCCGATACCCTATCTAGTTGGGGCCGAGCGGGGGCAAACGGATGCTCGGGGGCGGTCCTAGCCGGAAACGATGTCCTACATACCGCTACGGATGGGGCCGCTCCGCTTGAAACGGTCCGGCTACCTCATGCCTTACATGCAAAGGTCGCTTCGGCGTCAGTTCGGTGTAGCGTCAATTCGACCCCGCATGCGCCGAGATTGGCGCGACCCGTTTTGAAGCAACTACCCGCCTGACTCATCAGCGGCCTTCTCTGAGTCAACGCGAGCCGATTCTAGAAGGCTAACGGACCCAAAAGACATGAAACAAGATGTTAAAGACATCAGCGAAAAAGAACTCACGAAGCTCTATTCCGAATATCAGGCCGGGCTGGGCCGTCCCGTGCCGGCTGTCGTTCATCGCCAGGACCGCCGCATTCCGGGTTGCGTGTCGACCGAGGATTCTGCGGCTTGGAAATCCCGTTAAAAGCAGCAGTACAATCGCTAGGTTGGGGCACCCGGTCCCGCAACAAAAGGCAAGGTTGCCCATCAGTTGTGCAATCTTGTCCACTGTTGCCGTGCGGGCATAGGAGCGATGCCGAGCGAACCCTATTGTCGACCTATGCATGACCGACCTTCCGATATGGACGTTAGCCGTCAAATCCTCGGCGTTTTCATGCGTCATCGGATACCTGCGACCGGCACGCTGCAACGCAATTATTTTTTTGACGTGCGCGACAGTGATTTCCAACGCGGGATCAACAAGGCGGTCGCTAACAATTGGATCACCATCGATTTGCGAAACCGCTATCGCTATCAACTGACGACAACGGGCTATGCTGTGGGGCGGATGAGTGATCCGGTCCTCTAAGGATAGAACGGGCATGTCCGCTTTGGGTCATGTGTGGACGGGTGCGCCGGGAGACCGGCGGAAGGTAGACGGTGCAAGTCCGTCACGGTGAAGGCGTAGCGAGCCACACCGGCCCCGAGTCATGCGCGGGTGGTCGTGAGGCTGCAAGCGAAGCGTTGATAGGGGAGTGCGTAGGCTAGGTATTGAGCGGCGTAAGACAAGTTCGGGGCGCTAATGTTTTCCGTCCAACAGAAGGCAAGATGGTTCGTGTCGTTATCGCAAGACACGAGCCAGCCCCGCGTCGTCGTAGACCCTGGCATGCGCAGAAGCCTTCTGCCCGGGAACCGGGAGATCTCCATCGCAGTCCCCACCAGTCGTGGCCGGGATCGTGTCGGGAAGGCCGGAGGCCGTAGCCGACGATGAGCGCGAGGGAGAAGTCGGACCTGCCTGTAGTAGCAGAGAAGCGAGCGAACAAAGCGGCCTCGGCTGCGGCGGAGCTCGTGGAGCGAAGGGGCGGGGCCAAGGAGAATGCGGAACTGCAAAGCACGGTCCGGACGCAGAGCCGGGCAGCTGTGTCACAGGCGCAGGCCCGCATACGAGAAGCCGTCACCAGGAACAGACAGGATAAACTGACGGCGCTCCTGCATCATCTCAGCGTCGATGTTTTGCGGGCGAGCTTCTTCGGTCTGAAGAAGTCCGCTGTGCCGGGCGTCGACGAGATGACATGGACCGAATACGCGGAAGGCCTCGAGGAGAACCTCTCGGTCCTCCACTCTCGCGTCCAAACGGGAGCGTATCGAGCGCTGCCATCGCGCCGGACTTATATTCCAAAGGCAGATGGCAGACAGCGGCCGCTCGGCATCGCCGCACTGGAGGACAAGATCGTCCAGGCGGCGGTGGTGGCAATCCTGACGCCGATCTACGAGGCGGAATTCCTGGGGTTCAGCTACGGGTTCCGACCGAAGCGCAATCAGCACCAAGCGCTGGATGCACTCGCGTTCGGGATCGGTAGGCGGCGCATCAACTGGGTGCTCGATTGCGACGTCCAATCCTTTTTCGACAAGGTCAACCAATCCTGGTTGATCCGCTTCGTCGAACATCGGATAGGCGATCGACGGATCATCCGGCTGATCGCGAAGTGGCTGACAGCAGGTGTGCTCGAAGGCGGTCGCTTGATCGTGACGGAGGAGGGGACGCCACAGGGCGCGGTCATCAGCCCGCTCTTGGCCAATATCTATCTCCACTACGTCTACGATTTATGGACCCACAGGTGGCGGCAGCGATGCGCCACCGGCGACGTGATTGTCGTGCGGTATGCGGACGACACCATCGTCGGCTTTGAGCATCAGCACGAGGCAGAGCGGTTCCTTGCCGATCTTAAGGCAAGGCTCGCACGCTTTGGTCTCACCCTTCATCCCGACAAGACGCGGCTCATTGAGTTTGGCCGATCCGCGATTGCGAATCGGCACGCTCGGGGTCTCGGCAAGCCGGAATCGTTCGACTTCCTCGGGTTCACGCATTTTTGCGCGACCCGTCGGAGCGGCTCGGGCTTTGTGCTCGGGAGGAAACCGGTGGCCAAGCGAATGCGTGCCAAGCTTCGAGAGATCAAGGAGCAGCTCATGGCCATACGCCACGAAGGGGCCGAAAGGCAGGGCCGCTGGCTCTGCCAGGTTCTGCGCGGCTGGATGGCCTACTATGCCGTGCCGATGAGCGGCTCGGCGATCTCAGCATTCCGGCATCACATGATCGAACGTTGGCACGGAGCTCTGATGCGTCGAAGCCAAAGACGCCGATTAACGTGGACGAGAATGAAGAAGATCGCTGACCGGCACCTGCCGTTTCCACGCATCCTGCACCCGTGGCCGGAAAAGCGGTTCCTCGTCACCATCCAAGGTGGGAGCCCGGTGCGTTAGCAGCGCCCGCCGGGATCTGTGCGGGGGGCGGAGGGAAATCTCCGTCCCTACCGCGACCGCCTTGGCAAGAACTTTCTGACGGTGCGCAGCATTGGTCGGGTGCGGTCATGTGTCCGGGCTGTTTGTGCGGCGGGTTAGGCCGCTGGCCCTAATGCTCTGCGCGGATCGGGTCCGAATCAAAAACACGCACTTTAAAGTGCGCTGACCCAAACGGGTTCTCCGGATCCCCGGAACGACCGTGTCTGCATTACGTCGTCATGTCCTCGCCAATTCCTTCAAAACTTCAAACGCCGTCGTCGTTGCCTGGCCTCACCTCCTTGAATCGCTCTCGCTTGACGCAACCACCCTATAGCACTCTTGATGCCGCGGAGGCGGCGCCGTCCACAGCGTCAAAAACAGACATGTGCGCCGCAAAAGAACATGGCCGCCTTACCCCTCAAAGCGGACGTTTGTAGTGCACTCGTTCATGTCCGCTAAGTGCCAAAAGCACATTGCGCCGACGGCGCATAATAAAAAAGATGGTAAGGAACGCGGACGCTCAGCGCACCAGTTGCGACATCGCCTTCGCTGAGACGACCGGCCGCTGCGCGGCTTCCGCGATGGCCACGCCAAGACCCTTGGCCATGCAGGCATAGCCCCAGTCGTTCATATGCAGCCCGTCGGGCGACACGAACCTCTCAAACGCCATGTGATCGACTTCGCTCCAGTGCTTCATCACGTTGAAGCGGGGGAACAAGTCGACGTCTTCCCGCTTCGCGGTCGCGGCGATCAGTTCGACCATGCTCGCGACGCCCGCCTTCACGATAACCTTTGGCGCGAATTGCGGATCAATCAGTACGGCGTCGGCACCGATGGCGCGGATCTTTTTGAGGCCGTTGCGGATCGAGGTGTCGTGGTCGCTGAGCTTGTCATCGCGGATGACCGAATTGGTGCCGAGCTGCCACAACACCAAGTCGGGACGTTCGGTGAGGACGCTAGTGTCGAAGCGCCTGAGCATGTCGCCGACTTCTTCGCCACCGACGCCGCGATTGATTACGGTAATCGAATGGTTGGGGAAATGCTGCTTGAGCTCGACCGCCAGCCGGTTCGGATAACTCGCCGCCGCCGAGCTTGCGCCGGCCCCGGCCGTCGATGAAGAACCGATGGCGACGATGGTGATCGGCTCTTCGCTCACCAGCCTGTGCGCAAAGCGCGCAAGCGGATTGGCGAGCCGCACCTGATCGAGAGAGACGTTGCAGCCTGATACTGGTGCCTGCGCGCGCGCCGGGAGCACCAGGCCGACTAGCACGGCCGGCAGCAGCAGCCACCACATGGCTTTTTGGGCTCGGTGCATTGTTTACCTGAACATAGAAAATTAGAAGTCCATGCCGCCCATGCTGCCGCCGCCGGGCATCGCCGGAGCGCCTTGGTTCTTTTTTGGCACTTCGGCGACCATGGCCTCGGTGGTGATCAGCAGACCTGCTACCGACGCCGCACCCTGGATCGCCGAGCGCACGACCTTGGTCGGGTCGATAATGCCTTTGGTGACGAGATTGCCGTATTCGCCGGCCTGCGCGTCGAAGCCGTAGGAATACTGATCCTTGTCCATGATCTTGCCGACCACGACCGAGCCGTCCGCACCGGCATTGATCGCGATCTGGCGCGCCGGCGACTGGATCGCCTTGCGCACGATCTCGACGCCGTGCTTCTGGTCCTCGTTCTCGGTCTTGACGCGCTTGAGTGCCTCGACTGAACGCAGCAGGGCGACACCGCCGCCCGGCAAGATGCCTTCCTCGACCGCGGCGCGGGTTGCGTGCATCGCGTCATCGACGCGATCCTTTGCGCTCCTTCACCTCGATCTCGGTGGCACCACCGACGCGGATCACCGCAACGCCGCCGGCGAGCTTCGCCAGCCGCTCCTGCAGCTTCTCCTTGTCATAGTCGGATGTGGTCTCCTCGATCTCGGCTTTGATCTGGGCAATTCTGGCCTCGATGTCGGCCTTCTTGCCGGCACCGTTGACGATCGTGGTGTTTTCCTTGTCGATCATCACCTTCTTGGCCCGGCCAAGCATGTTGATCGTGACGTTCTCGAGCTTGATGCCGAGATCTTCACTGATCGCCTGGCCGCCGGTGAGAACCGCGATGTCCTGCAGCATGGCCTTGCGGCGATCGCCAAAGCCGGGCGCTTTCACCGCGGCCACTTTGAGTCCGCCGCGCAACTTGTTGACCACCAGGGTCGCAAGTGCTTCGCCCTCGACGTCCTCGGCTACGATGATGAGGGGCTTGGAGGTTTGCACGACCGCCTCCAGCAAAGGCAGGAGCTCCTGGAGTCCCGACAGCTTCTTTTCGTAGATGAGAAGGTAGGGATCCTCCATCTCGATCCGCATCTTGTCGGCATTGGTGACGAAGTAGGGGGAGATGTAGCCGCGGTCGAACTGCATGCCCTCGACCACGTCGAGTTCGGTCTCGAGCGACTTTGCTTCCTCGACCGTAATCACGCCCTCGTTGCCGACCTTCTTCATGGCATCGGCGAGGAACTTGCCGATTTCGCGATCGCCGTTGGCAGAGATGGCGCCAACCTGGGCGATCTCTTCGTTCGACGTGACCTTCTTCGAGTTTTTCTTCAGGTCCTCGACGACGGCGTCGACGGCGAGATCAACGCCGCGCTTCAGGTCCATCGGGTTCATGCCGGCGGCGACCGCCTTGGCGCCTTCCCGCACAATAGCGTGGGCGAGAACGGTCGCGGTGGTGGTGCCATCGCCGGCCTGGTCCGAGGTCCGAGACGCGACTTCACGCACCATCTGCGCGCCCATGTTCTCGAATTTATCTTCGAGCTCGATCTCCTTGGCGACGGTGACACCGTCTTTGGTGATGCGGGGTGCTCCGTAAGACTTGTCGAGCACCACATTGCGGCCCTTCGGGCCGAGCGTCACCTTCACCGCATTGTTGAGAATGTCGATCCCACGCAGCATTCTGTCGCGAGCATCAACCGAGAATCTAACTTCCTTGGCAGACATTTTTTCTACTCCTTGAATTCCCTGTTTCGGTGATGGAAGCGCTCAAGCGGCCTTCTTCTTGGCTACCGTCTCCTGCAGCACGCCCATAATGTCGGACTCCTTCATGATCAGGAGATCCTCGCCGTCAATCTTGACCTCGGTGCCGGACCATTTGCCGAACAGCACGCGATCGCCCTTCTTGAGGTCGATCGGAATGAGCTTGCCGGCCTCGTCGCGGCCGCCCGAACCGACGGCAACAATTTCGCCTTGCGACGGCTTCTCCTGGGCGCTGTCAGGGATGAGGATGCCGCCAGCGGACTTGGCATCGGCATCAATGCGCTCGACAACAACACGATCGTGTAGTGGGCGGAATTTCATAAGTGTGCTCCAATATTTTGACTAGTGAGAAACGCGCGCCGCAAGCAGCGTGCGGATGTGCAGACACAGATGCTGATGGCACCCGCGCCGAACTCAACTAATTTGAAGTATTATTGCGCCTGCCGACGGCACCAGTGCTGCCGCTGAAGGAAACGGAGACTTCGGTAGGTCCCCGATTTTTGGGCAACTCTCAGACAAGCTACTGCTTGTCCTTTGTTTATAAGTGGGGGTACCGGACGTAAAGCACAAGAGCAGTGGAGAATTTAAGCGCTGAACCTTCTTGTCGATTGCGCCGAAGTGTACCCGCCCGCGAGGCGAATATCCCAAATGCGCCAAGTGCAGCGCGCCGATGTGGATATCTCGATCGAGCCGGACAAGCCGGATTACGACAAGCGCACGTTTGAATGTCCTGCGTGCGATGGGGTGATGATGACCGCAATAGTCAAATACAGGTAGAAACGAAAGAGCCCCGCAATACGGGGCTCTATACGCATACGTCACACTCGTTAGACGCCAACCAACCGCGGTCGATTGGCCCCAGGCGCTCTAAACGGGGAATAGTGGAGCACCCGGTAGTGGTAAGCCTGAGCCGATCACGCATCCGCGTCTGTATAAGATTGCTCACATCATCCAAAATCTGCAAACGGGTCACTGCTAGACGCAGATTTCCTTACGTCATGCTTTGCAAAGCATGACACAAACGGGAAGGTACAGTTCAATAAAGGTCTGTGGTCGCGTAAGACGTGCACCGTCCGACTATGAGGGCCCTATATCCGCGGCGTAGGCGCCCTTTCATTTGCAAGGTGGGGAGATCGTTGGGTCGCTTGTCGCGACCATTTTTGGTCGCGCCACCTTCGTTCTCCCATCTTGCGATGGACCTTTTACTGGGATCGTGTAGGTGCTCGCGGGGATGACTTAAAGGGCGCTGCCCCTTTCACTGATTGGCTGATTCTCGCCAGGCAATTCTCACGACTGGAAAATGGGCCAAGTAAGAGGTTGCCATGTTCGTCCGTCGCGTACCAACCCTCCTTAACTGCGCGCAAATCTGACTGACGTTCGTTGATGTAATGCGGATTTGAAACGGTCATTGTTCGTCAGCGCCCATGCTTCGATCATCAGAGGAACTCTCGACATATGCGCGACCAATCGAAATTGTAACGCGCCTGAGATTTTTATTTGGATTTTGATGTCAGTGACGCTTACGCATTCTCGCAGTCTTTGGCGCTTCTTTTCGCAGCAACAGTGGCTGAGGCTTACCCTAAAGTCGAGATGGCCCCGCGTGTGCGAGGCCATCCTCCGTTTGCATCAAAGGTCCTGTTATCCGCAGACCTGCCGCGTTCTGAACACCACACGACCGCTGGGCGTAACGACACGCGAACGGACTAGGCGGCAGTCGCCACCGTAGTAAGCGTTGGCGTCATAGCCTCTGCGATAGTAACGATCATCCGAAAATCGCGGGCCTACGCCGACACCAACCGGACCAACTTGCACGCCCGCACCGCCGGAGTCCGCGCCTATAAACACTTGCGCGCTAGCCGGCGCCGCGACGACGATTACGAGGGAGGTAACCAACCCGAATACAAGTTTATTCATAATATTCTCCAATACACTTTTGATTTAGCTCTGCAATTCAACGCGCGATGTGCCCCCTTTGTTCAAGATGCAGGTTCGTTAGCTGAGTGTGCAATATTGCACACTTTCTATCCCTGTATCGTGATGACAACACGCTCGACTATCAGCGAATAAAGGCGCACCGTGTTCTGCGCTTAGACGTGCCTGACGTCCGCGCCATCTTTTAGAAAAATTAGCGCTGCTTTGCCGTTCGAAGAGTGGGGCGAAAGGTTCGCATGCTCACTTCGCTTCCATCGAAAGCCGTTCCCTTCGTTAATATCCGAGACGGATTTACGCTGGCCCAGGCCGTCGTCGATACCGTCCGCGATCCACTCGTGGTTCTCGACCAGAATCTGCGTGTCATCGCGGCCAGCCGCTCTTTCTTCCAAACCTTTCGGCTCGTGACTGACGATGTCATTGGGAATCTGATTTACGAGATCGACAACGGTCAATGGAACATCCCGGAGCTTCGCCATCTTTTAGAAACGATTACAGCGAACCGGTCGACTATCGAAGGATACGAAGTCGATCGAGAGTTTCCAGCGATCGGTCGGCGCATCATGCTCTTGAATGCCCGTGAGGTCTTCTATGAGAACGGAGCCCACACCACTGTGCTTTTGGCATTCGAGGACGTTACCGGCCGGCGTGCCATTGAGCAGCAGGTACAGGAACTCCTGCGGGAAAAGGACATGTTGCTCGAGGAAATGCAGCACCGTGTCGCCAACAGTCTGCAAATCATAGCCAGCATTCTCCTGATCAAGGCGCGTACTGTCCAATCGGAAGAGGCACGATTGCAGCTGGAGGACGCACATCAGCGCGTTCTTTCAGTCAGCGCCGTCCAGCAACACCTGCATATCGCCGGTCGAAACGAGGCGATTGATGTCGGCAGCTATCTTTCGAAGCTCTGCGAAACATTGGCGCAATCGATGATCGGCGACAGCCGGCCGATCTCGCTTAAGGTCGAGGCCGATGCCGGCACCGCCGCTTCGCGCGAGGCCGTCAGCATTGGACTTATTGTTACAGAGCTGGTGATGAACGCACTCAAGCATGCGTTCCCCGCTGCGAGGCAGAATGCGGCAATCGTGGTTTCGTACAAAGTCGCGGAAAGCGACTGGAAGCTGACGATTTCCGATAACGGCATCGGCAAGCCGGACGTAAAAGCGAGCGAAAACAAGGGCGGGCTCGGGACCAGTCTTATCCAGGCGTTGGCGAAGCAGCTTGGTGCCGTCGTAGATATCGCAAGCGATGGCCACGGAACCGCAGTGTCCCTGACTCACGCGACGTTCAAAGCCAAATCACCACAGGTGATGAAGATGCCTTTCGTTCCAGACGAAGGGATCTCGGAAAGAGTCCAATGAACATGCGCGCGTTGTCGTTATTTCGATCACGAATTGTAACCTCACTGCGGATCATGTTGCGCTGCAGCTCCGGGATAGCCACATAACCATTCACAGGATCGTATTGACGTTTGAAAAATTCTTCGAGCGCTTCGAAAAGCCGACATTGGGTCTCAAAACTAAAAGTAATCACTTCATTCGATGCGCAAGTTCGATAGCCTCAGCTGCCCGATGCGGAATGTTGCATACCTGTCGCCTTGGGCGATTGGTTGATCTTAAACTGGCCGGCGCGTCCCCTGTACCGCCCGCACGATCCAGATCAGCAAGACCGCGCCGATGAACCCGGCAATCAGGTAGCCGATCCATCCCCCTAGGTGGACCCCAAAGAAGCTCAAAATGGCACTGGCAATAGCCGCCCCGATGACACCGAGCACGATATTCATCAGAATCCCCATTTCACTCTTCATGAATTGTTCTGCCAACCATCCTGCAACTCCGCCGATGATGATGGCTGCGATCCAGCCTAATCCTGCGTCGTCCATAGCTCGTCTCCTCGAAGGTCGCACGTCTAATGAATTTTAGACGGCTCGTAGTGTTCAAGCTCTTTCAGGAAGTTTGCGATTCGGGGTTGCAAAGGTCGCGCTTGCTCCTCTCTATAATAGGTTTGGAGTTCGTTAGCGACGAGGTACCGGAGCAAGCGGAAGTAAGCTCGTTTTTCTTCCGATGCTTGAAGATGTTTTGTCTGCATGTGCTCGCGCTCCGCTATTGTCCGCAATGAATCGCGATAGCGCAAAATTATGATCTCGCGGACTAAACGTTACAATTGAAGCGCGAGCCGTTTAACCTACCGAGCTACCGATCCCGGAGGTGATCATATCAATAATCCACCACTGCGATGTATCCGCCACACCGCATCAAATTACCTTTTTAGAGCAGAAGATCATTCGCGGATAATTTGCAGCGCAATCTTGGCTCGGTGCAGTGTTACTGCAATCGTTTGCTCCGACTCAGTCATAAGAGACACGGCGATGACGTTGGACGCGTCACTCCCCCCAGACGTAATGAGACTCCGGCAGCGTCTCATTAATTTCGCTCCATCTTCATCGCCACCATTTTTCACCGCCTGATCAATTTTAACCGAAACTCGCGAACGGTGTTGTGGCGCTGTTTTCAGTGGCCGTCCACTCGCATTAGATCGAGTCGCAACAACACACCCGACTTTCCGCGCCTTGGTGGATCGCTCATTGAAAAGACCCCGAGCAAACGATCCTCGAGGTCTTGGTAGCTCTGATTGAGGCAGAGAATTATTACGCTTCGCCTCCTGCTCAATGCGACGCTACTTTGATCTTCTTTTTCTTCTTGTCGGGCGCAGCGATCTTCGTTTTATTCTTGCCGGTCGCGGCTAGCTGCGTCGACTTCTTGGCCTTGCTGGCGTGCTCCACGTAGTGCTCCGGCGCCTCCACCTTGTGCGCCATGAAGCGGTTAACGCGTTCGGTCCATAGCGCGATGAACTGGCCGCTGGTCAGCGCCTCCAGTCCGCCCTTGATCTTGTTTTTGATATCTGACGGAACGTTGCCCCAGATGGCCTTGCGCGCCCATTTCTCTCCCTTCGCCTGGCCCTCACCGGTCAGGTACATGTTCTTCCATGCCAGCTGGTCCGGCGCGTCGTAATGAAACGCACAGCCTTGATACCCTTGCTGGTGGATGCAATAGATTTCTGCCGCCGTCGCCTTACGACCGACGTCCTTCTCGAACTGCTCGGCCTCAGTCGCAAACTTTCTGGCCGCCGCGATCGAGCAGTCGCGGATGTCGTAGATGTCGCCTTTCCAGTATTTGCCAAATTCCCAGTCGGAAAGCTGGAACAGGCACTTGTATGAGCCGGTCTTGGCTTTCGGATTGTAGCCGGACTCGATCTTGGCAAATGCCTTCATCATCTGCACATCGACATCGAACAACAGTGCTGCCTGCTCGATCTCGGCGCGTATGTTGTCGGTGTGCGGGGCGCGGGCGGAACTGATCTCGTCTGGCAACGGCACCGGCGTCCAATTCGTCGGTGAGTTGGCGTACATGATGTAGCCCTTCGAGGCCGGCTGATCGGAGTCATCCTGCAATCGAGCATCCGGGTCGAGTGCTGCCAGCTGCATCCTAGTCTTTGGCTCGGCCCGGGTTTCCAGCGCGAGCGGCCCACGCTCGACAGGAGCCTCGGTCACAACAGGAGTCTTGGCTACAATGGTGACGCTATTCCATTCGCGAGTGCCAATGTCATACGCAAGACCGGCCATGCCAATCAGAACAATTGGCACATAGCCATATTTGAGAATCCATTGTGTCAGCAAGCTACCCCCCGTCCCCACGCCGCTTGGTTCCAAAGTCTCCAGATTCTTCCCATCACACGCAAGAAGAAAGTGTCCGAATCAAGTTCCGGCGCCTCGTCTTGGAACTCTACATTGTTCGGATTATCGGCGCGAACATTGCCATCCAGCAGCTATTGCTTCTGCTTCGCTGCAAAACCACCGCTCGCCCTTCGCGACACTGATAGTTATTCGACTGTAAAATTTGTCACCGGGCATGTGATAAATGTGACGGCCACGATCATTGAGCCCGCTCTTCCTGACTGACGTAAACGCGCGAATATTGGCGGTACGCCAATGCCCAACCTTTAGCGACCATCCAAGCATTTATGTCTTCATCCTCGAAAGCCACCCTTCGTTCGTACGCTCGCTGTCGTATATGAGAGAATCGCCCACCGAACGTGCGATAGTCCCCAGGAACGAATTGGCGGCGTATGGTGTTGGCTGTTGGTTATTCAGACATCGCGATTTGACACTTGGTCGACGCAAACGCGGACACGCATTCCAACGGGGCATGGCATGGTAAATCGATTTACGACGGCGCAATCTACCGTGGCTATGCGGCGCTGGGGGCCTGCCGCCGTTGTGACGCTCGCGGCGATGGCCGCACTGACGGCGCTGACTGCCGACGCCGCGCCGAAACAGGCGCGCCCCGCGCAACCCCAAGAGGCGACGGCGCCGCGCGAGGCCGGCGAGCCGATCATCGCGATCGTGTCCATCAAGACCCAGCAAGTCACGTTCTACGACGCCGAGGGCTGGATCCTGCGCGCGCCGGTATCGACCGGCGTCAAGGAACGCGAGACGCCGGCCGGCGTCTTCGCCGTTGTCGATAAAGAGGTCGACCACCGCTCGAACATGTATGACGACGCCTGGATGCCGCACATGCAGCGCATCACATGGAACGGCATCGCGCTGCACGGCGGGCCGTTGCCCGGGTATGCGGCCTCGCACGGCTGCGTGCGGATGCCCTTCGGCTTTGCGGAGAAGCTATTCAACAAGACGCGGATCGGGATGCGGGTGATCATCGCGCCGGACGATCCAGCCCCGGTCGATTTTTCTCATCCGGCGCTTCTCGTCCCGAAGACGGAAACCATCGCGGCTGCGTCGGCGCGGGCCGAGACGCTCGCCCGCGAGGCCGCGGAAGCCGCCAAGGCCGTTGACCCAGCCAAGAGAGCTGCCGCGGCAGCGGCGCGCGAGACAGCGTCGCTCGCGGCCTCGCTGCGCAAGCTGGCATCGCTCAAGGCCCGCGCCGATGCCGAACTCGCGGCCGCCGACAAGGCGCTCGCGGCCGCAAAAACGGACCAGGCGAAGGAGCGGGCCGAGGAGCGGAGGCAGAAGGCCGCTTCCAGGGTCGAGGAAGCGGGGAAGCAGTTCGACACCGCAAAGGCCGACGCGAAGTCGAAGCCCGATGCCGCCGCTGCAAAGGAGGCCGTCAAGGCGGCCGAGGCCAGGAAGGCCGCCACCGCCAAGGCGGCGCTCGATGCGAAACTCGCGCTCGTGCCGGTCTCGATCTACATCAGCCGCGCCACGCAGAAGCTTTACGTGCGGCGCAACACGCACAAACCGTGGCCGGACGGGGGCGAAGTGTTCGATTTCAGCATCGAGGTCCCGGTCACGATCCGCAATCCCGAGAGGCGGATCGGCACGCATGTATTCACCGCGATGGCGCGCACGGACGCCGGCCTGCGCTGGACCGCAGTCACGATCGACGACGCGGACGACGCCAAGGCTGCGCTCGACCGCATCACCATCCCGCAGGATGTCATCGATCGCATTGGGCCGACCGCATTGCCGCGATCCTCGATCGTCGTCTCGGACGAGCCGCTGAGCGCCGAGACCAACTATCGCACCGAGTTTGTCGCGGTGCTGAGCAATCAGCCCCAGGGCGGCTTCATAACGCGGGAGCATTCGACCGATGCCCTCGTTGCGAGCGACAACTTCCGGAACGACGGGGGCTTCGGGTTCCTTTTTCAACGCGGTTGGAGTCCCCCAACTGCCCGTTGGCCGGGCGGCCAGGACTATCGTTGGCGTCGGTGGTAAGACGCGGCAACGGCGCGTAGGCCGCATGATTACTCAGGGCCATTCGCGCCCGATCCCACGTGGTGCCGGGGCCACCTGATGTCCGTTCTGTCGCAGCGGAATGCGTGATAGTGCGGCCCATAAAGTTCGGCGATATTGTTACGGCCAGTTCGCCAGATCACTGCAGCGACAAAATAGAAATCTTGCCGCATGGAGATTTGTCTGCTTTGGCTGGTGGTCTCAACCGGTCGACGCAACACTCTATCTCATTCTTTCTGCTGGGCTTTGAATCCCAAGGTATTGCGCACGCTGCCAGCGATCCCAAAGTCCCTGTTTTCGCTGCCGCAGCGAAGCCTCGAAAATATCGTCGACGTATCGGCATACACTCTATCTTTCCCCTTCAGGCTAAGGAGTGTTGCGTCGACCGGTTGAGCCGGCACCCCCGATAGCGGTCTCAAATAAGTGCCGCCGGGAGAACGTTTTGCCCTGGGTCCCCGCTTTCGGGAGCAATTTGACTACCTGAGCGTCACAGTGTCGAAATTCGCCGGCAGCACGATTTCCAGAAGCTCGCAGTCATCCGAGTAGCCGCGCACGGTGTGCTTGATCTTCGGCGGCTGGATCCAGCATGAGCCGGCGTGAAACGTGTGCACGCCCTGGCCCTCGAACTCGCTCTGGAACCATCCCTTGAGCACGTAGATCATCTGAAATTCGACATCGTGATAGTGCGGGATGGCCACTTCCTGTGCGTCGAACGGCTTGGTCATGCGGATCACGTGGGCCTGCACCAGTCCGCTGGTCGCCGGCGCAATGCCGAGATCGCGATAGGCGGAGTAGGGGCGCAGGCCCGTGATCGAAATCCTGCTCGCGATGATGACTGAAGGCGAAGCGCTGCGGTTTGCGCGCTTTTGCGCGCGCAACGGATTTTGCGCCGATTTTCCTTTTGCTCTTTTTTGACTTTGTTTTGGCTGGGCTTGGTTGCCTTCGTCTTGCGTTTTGCTTTCGTCATGACAGGCCTCCACGCGTGAACTTTACTCCGCCGCTTCGGCGGCGCCGCCGTGCGCTTTCGACCAGCCGGCCGGATCGTCGATGAACTTTTCCACTTCGGCCAGCATCTTCGGTTCAAACTTGGCACTCGCCCGTGCGACCGCGAGCACGTCCCTCCAGGTCGTGAGTGCGTGCAGGGTCACGCCGAGATCGCTCATGATCTTTTTGCTCTGCGGATAGATGTCATAGAAGAAGACCACAAAGCAGTGCTCGCAAACTCCACCGGCCTCACGCAGCGCATTGATGAAATTGACCTTGCTCTTGCCGTCCGTGGCGAGATCTTCGACCAGCAGCACGCGCTGGCCCGGAACCAACAAACCCTCAATTTGCGCGCCGCGGCCAAATCCCTTCGCCTTCTTGCGCACATATTGCATCGGCAGGTGCATGCGGTCGGCCACCCAGGCCGCGAATGGAATGCCGGCGGTTTCGCCGCCGGCCACTGCATTGATCTTGTCGCGGCCGATGTCGCGTTCGATGGTGTGAACGGCAAAATCCATCAGGGCCGAGCGCACGTCGGGAAATGACATCAGCCAGCGTGAGTCGTTATAGACCGGGCTGGCCCAGCCGCTTGTGAAAATGAACGGCTTGTCGCTCATAAAGCGAACCGCGCCGGTGTCGAGGTACATCCGGGCGGTCAGCTCGGCGATCGTTTTGCTGTCGAGAAACTGGCTGGTCGACATTGCAAGCAGTCCGGAAGGCACTGGCCGGTATGTCAAAGCATAAAACGCTCTATGCCGCCATGCCGCAGTGACGCGACAATTCACAGGCCAGGTCGAGCAGGGTCTCGTCGCCGCCCGCCCAGCCCATGAAAGAAAGCCCTATGGGACAGCCATTGATCGTGGCACCCGGGATGCTCATTTGCGGCAGGCCGGATATTCCCGATGTACAGACGAGGCGCATGACCCGCGTGCGGAATTCCTCAAGGTCCGCGCCCGACGCGTCGATCTTCGGCGCAATGCTGGGCGTGGCGGGCAGCGCCAGGATCGTGCCGGGCGCGGCGATCTGGCGGATATGGTCGCGCGCCTTGCCGAGGACGTCGCGCGACGCGTCGGCCTGCGTGCGGGTGACGGTGGAAGCAAACTGCATGCGTTCCTTGATGCCGGGGCCCAGTTTCGGCTGTTGAGCCGTGATGAACTCGCCGAACGTCTGCCAGGTCTCGTAGGCTTGCACGATCCGGAACGCTTCGCGCCACGGGTCGAATCCGTCCGGCGCGATCCGGCCGTGCACCATCTCGGGCAGATCGTCACTCATGAATTCGAGCAGTGTGCGGAGCAGGTCGGCAACCGGTTCCTCGGCCTGCGCGAAGGCGTCCTCAAGCACGACGACGCGATCGATTTTCGCAGCGACGCGGCGGTTGTCGAGCAACACTGCCCCGACCTTGCGGAAAACGCCCGGCGTTGCCGCAAACCAGCCCGGCACGTCGAAGCTCGGCGCCATGTCGGCGACGCCGCCATGCTCGATGCGCTCATGCGTCGGGCGCAGGCCGTAAATTCCGTTGAAGGAAGCGGGCAGCCGAACCGACCCGCCGGTGTCGCTGCCGAGCGCGAAGTCACAGAGGCCCGCGCCGCAGGCCGCAGCCGAGCCCGCCGACGAGCCGCCCGGCAGCCGGCCCGGCGCGCGCGCATTCACCGGCGTGCCGTAATGCGAATTGGCGCCAGTCACGCTGTAGAAGAATTCGTCGCAGATGGTCTTGCCGATAATGGTCGCTCCGGCATCGAGGATCTTCTGCACCGGCGGAGAATTCCGATTGGCGGGCGGTTGCGCCGCAAGCCATTCCGGGCTGCCGCAGCCGATGCGCTCGCCGGCGATGCCGTACATGTCCTTGACAACTGCGCTCAATCCGGCGAGCGGCCCCGACGCCGCTCCCTTGAGCGGTTCGGCAAGGTCATGCGGAACAAAGCAGCTGCGATACGTCTGCGTCTGCATTTACGCAGCGTCCCGCAACCTGCCCTCGGCCAGATACCAATCCAGGATCTTGCTGCCATCCCAGGCCACCACGCCGTCGTGCGACAGAATCTCGGCGAAGGTGCGCTCGACATGGCCGATCCGGTGCGGCACGCCCGAAAGATACGGGTGGCATGCGAGCGCCATGAATTTCGGACGCTCGGCAGACTCCGCGTAGAGGACGTCGAAATGATCGAGCGCGCGGCCGTGCCACTCGTCCGAGGGGTGGTTCTGCAGCGCCATCATGACGATATCGTGGACCTCGAAATTGTACGGCAGCGCCACGATCGGCTTGTGGCGCGTCTGCACGGTGACCGGCTCGTCGTCGAGAACCCAATCGCCGATATATTCGACGCCGGCCTCCGACAGGTAGTCGAGGGTGTTGAAGGTCTGCGTCAGGCCGGGGCCGAACCAGCCGCGCGGTCGCTTGCCGGAGAATTTCTCGATGATGTTCATTGATTTGTCGATCACCGCCCGCTCGTCGTCGAGCTTGTGCATCGGCACCTGATCGTAGCTGTGCGCATTGAGCTCCCAGCCGCTGTCGATGCAGGCCTTCACCACCGACGGATATGTCTCGCACACACGGGCATTGAGCGTGACGGTCGGATTGATGCCGAGCTTCTGCATCACCTTGCGCAGCCGCCAGAAGCCGACACGCATCCCGTATTCATGCCAGGTCCAGTTCGGGTGGTCGGGTAGCATCGGCTGGCCCTGCGGCGGCGAGATCACCATGCGCGCCATCGGGCGGCTGATGTCCCATTCCTCGAGGGCAAGCACCGGCCAGACCACCAGCCGCACGCCCTTCGGTAACTGGAGGGGCGTGCGCCCCTCGATCGATGAGTAGGGAAGTCGTTCACGTGGATGCATGATCAAACCCCGTCCCTGTTACGCTACGCGGCCGGCTTCGGTCCGACCTTCATGTACCAGTCTGCGATCTGTGACCCCGTCCAGAACAGGACGTCGCGCTTCCTGCAGATCTTCTCGAAGATCTTGCGGAAATATTTGGCGCGGTGCGGCGCACCCATGATGTACGGATGCACCGAGATCGCCATCACGCGCGTCGAGCCTTTGCAGTCAACGCCCCGCATAACAACGCTGCCGCCGCATAGGCGCGCATCTTCGTCTTCACGTTCATGGTGTTCCTCCAACTTGGCTGCCGTTCTTGTTCTTTTGGGCGGCAGCCCACGCTATGCGGCAGCCTCGATCTTGGCAACGCCGCGGTACCAGTCGAGGATCTGCTCGCCATTCCAGTGCAGCACGCCTTCGTGCCTGTTCACGTAGTCGTAGATCTGCTCGAGATATTTGATCCGGTGCGGCTGGCCGCTGATGTAGGGATGGATCGCGAGCGTGCAGAACTTCGCGCGCTTGGCGCTTTCAGCGTAGAGACGGTCGAACTGATCTGTCACGAGCTTGAGCAGATAGTCGCTGTTGTGGTGCTGGATGATCATCACCGGAATGTCGTTGCATTCGATGGTGTAGGGCAGGGTGACCAGCGGGCCCTTGGTGGTTTTGATCACGGTCGGCTCGTCGTCGTAGACCCAGTCCCCGATATATTTCACGCCCGCGGCGGCAAGCAGGTCGGGTGTCTCCAACGTCTGCGTCAGACCCGGCCCGAGCCAGCCGACGGGTCGCTTGCCGCAGAAATTTTCCATGATGTCCATGGTCCGGTTGATCATGCCGGCCTGGTCGGTCTCCTTGTGGATCGGACCCTGCTCGTAGGCGTGGCCCATGAATTCCCAGCCGGCGTCGCGCGCCTCCTTGGCGACGCGCGGATAGTCCTCGCAGATGCGGGCGTTGGCGGCCAGCGTCGGCTTGATGCCGAGCTTCTTGTACAGCTCGAAGAAGCGCCAGCAGCCAACCCGCATGCCGTATTCGTGGAATCCCCAATGCACGACGTCGGGCATCAGCGGTACGCCGGTCGGCGCCGGGAGCAATTGCCGCGCCATCGGCTTGCCGATGTCCCAGACCTCGTAGTTGACGATGGTCCAGAACACGATGCGCGCATTGCCCGGCAACTTGAGCGGCGGACGATCCACGATCGCGGAATACTCGGAGCGCTCGCGGGAAATCATTGGGTTGGCCATGACTGATTTCTACCTCGTCTTTACAGACGGGTAGAATGTCACGCCGTCGCGGCCACGCGCAACCCGACCACTTGACCGAACGGAAGCGACATTGCGGAGACCGTAACAGTTTTGCGCCGTAACCTCTCCGCCGTCATTGCCGGGCTTGACCCGGCAATCCATGAGGTTGCTCCGCAAGCACAACCGTAAGAATTTTAGGCGTTGCCGCTCATCATGGATGCGCGGGTCAAGCCCGCGCATGACACCGAAATGCGTCGCACGCGCATGCATTATCCGTGCTAGGTCGTCGCGGCCACGCGCAACCCGACCACTCGCTCGAGCGTGGCGGTGTCCTTCAGCAGTTGTGGCGACGGCGCGCGATGCGCCACGGCGCCGCGCTCCAGCACAATGGCCTCGGCAGTCAATTCCAGCGCGATATCGGTGTGCTGCTCAACCAGGATGATCGCAATCTTCCGGTCAGACAGCATCACTTTCATCGCGGCGGTGAGTTCGTCGACGAGCACCGGCGCCAATCCTTCGAACGGCTCATCCAGCAGCATCAGCGCCGGGTTGGTCATCAGCGCGCGCGCGATCGCCAGCATCTGCTGCTCGCCGCCGGACAGCTGGTTGCCCATGTTGTTGCGACGCTCGGCGAGCCGGGGAAACATCTTGAAAACCGTGTCGAGATCCCACGGCCCCGGCCGCGACGCGACGGTGAGGTTTTCATCGACCGAGAGCGATGGAAAGATCTCGCGTTCCTGGGCCACCCAGCCGATCCCGTTGGTTGCACGGCGGTTGGGCGCGGTGCGCGAAATGTCCCGCCCGCGCCAAGCGATGCTGCCACCGCGCAATTGCGTGTAACCCATGATCGTCAGGAGCAGCGTCGACTTTCCCACGCCGTTGCGGCCAAGCACGGCGAGACTTCCGTGCTCCGGCAAATCAAGTGAAATGCCATGCAGCACGACGGCGTCGCCGTAGCCGGCGGTCACATTGTCGAGCTTGAGAAGCGATTCAGCCATGCTTGCGCTTGCCCAGATAGACTTCGCGGACGCCGGGGTCGGCCGCGATTTCGGCCGGCGTGCCTTCGGTGAAGATCGCGCCGCCCACCAGCACGATGATGTGGCTGGCAAAGCGGAACACGACATGCATGTCGTGCTCGATGAACAAAAGAGTCAGGTCGTCGGACAGCCCCGCCACCGCCTCGAACACTTCGCCGCTTTCTTCCGGCGGCACGCCGGCGGCGGGCTCGTCGAGCAGCAGGACTTTCGGCCGGGTTGCGAGCGCCAGCGCGATTTCGAGCAGACGCTGACGTCCGTATGGCAATTCGCGCGTGACCTGATAGCAGGAATCGCCCAGCTTGAGCTTGCGCAGGATGTCGTAGGCTTCGTCGATCGTCTCGCTGTAAGAGCCCACGCCTCGCCAGAATCGTCCGGCCAGGCCGCGGCGCTCGGCGACCGCGAGCGTGACCGCCTCAAGCGCGTTGAGGCCTGCAAACAGCGTGTTGATCTGGAACGTGCGCGCAAGTCCGCGCCGCACCCGCTCTTGCGGCCCCAGCGCGGTAATGTCGTCGCCGGCGAGGAAAATCTGCCCGGCATTGGGCGCCAGCATGCCGGTCATCAGATTGATGAGCGTGGTCTTGCCGGCGCCATTCGGCCCGATCAGCGCGTAGCGCGCGCCGACTGGAAGATGGATGGCAATGTCGCGCGCGACCGCCAGCGAGCCGAACGACTTGGACAATCCGCGTGTGCCCAAGGCGATCGTGCCTTTCGATTGCGCGGGCGTGCTCATTTGCGTCTCCACCGCGCGTAGAAATGAGACAGTCCGCCGAGAATGCCGTTCGGAAGCACCATGACGACCGTCACCAGCAGCACGCCGATCCAGAAGTACCAGTATTGCGGCGCGATGCCTGAGAACTGGTCGCGCGCGACCATGAAGATGATGGCACCGATCAGGCCGCCGTAGAGGCGGCCGGCGCCGCCGAGCACCAGCATCACCAGCACATCGGCCGAGCGCTGAAAGCTGATCGATTCAAGCGAGACGCTCTCGGTGGTCTGCGCCAGCACGGCGCCCGCAAGGCCGGCCATCGCCGCGGCAATCGTATAGGCCTTGCGGATGTGGGCCTGGCTGTCGGCCCCGATCGCAGGCATGCGCACCCAATTTTCGCGAATGCCGCGAAGGGCGAGCCCGAACGGCGAATTGATCAGGCGCCGCGCGCCCAGGAACACCACGAAGAGTACAATCAACGAATAAGTGTAGGCTGTGTATCCATAGAGGTCGAACTTGAACAGTCCGAGCACCGGCCACATGGATACGCCCTGCAGGCCGTCGCTGCCGCCGGTGAGCCAATGCGCACGGTTTGCCGCTTCGAAAGCGAGCAGGCCAAGTCCGAGCGTGATCATGATCAGTGTGAAATGCCGGAAGCGCGCAATGACGAAGCTGACGGCGAGACCGACGAGGCCCGCGACTGCCGCCGCAACGACGAGTCCCGTCAACGGTTCGCCCCAGCCATGCTTTGCGAGCAATCCCGCCGAATAGGCACCGATGCCGAAAAATGCCGCGTGGCCGAGCGAAACAATGCCCGCGTAACCGAGAATAATATCGAGGGAGAGCGCGAACAAAGCGGTGATTGCGATCTGGCTTGCCAATGACAGGTAGTCGGGAAACAGCACGAAGGGCAAAAGCGTCGCCAGCCAGAACGCGATTTCGAGCGGATGCCAGCGGCTCTGCGCCTGCAGATAGCCCTGCGGTGTAGCGAAACGGACACCATGTCAATGTGCTTTCAGTAACAATCAGTCCGTCAACCTCTCCGCAGTCATTGCCGGGCTTGGCCCGGCAATCCATGAGGCTGATACTCGATACGGGCAGTACGACTTTACATGCTTGCACCTCATCATGGATGCGCGGGTCATAGGCGTGCGAAAGCACGCCGTCCTTCGGACGGCTATGCCCGCGCATGACGCCGAGACTGTTGCGCGCGACTGTGCGGAGCAAAGTGTGAACTCGTTCCGCATCTCAGCGCCTCCCGAAGAGGCCGGCGGGGCGCCACAT
This sequence comes from uncultured Alphaproteobacteria bacterium, assembly GCA_963736275.1. Taxonomy (GTDB): domain Bacteria; phylum Pseudomonadota; class Alphaproteobacteria; order Rhizobiales; family Xanthobacteraceae; genus Pseudolabrys. The sequence continues at coordinate 23,561 of CAVTOP010000015.1, read as the reverse complement.
CAGCACCACCACCATGACCAGGTAGATCAGGAAGGCGCCAAGCTCCGGCGCGTAGTATTTGCCCGCGACGTCGCTGACCCCTATCAGAATCGCCGCCGCGAACGAGCCGGCGATCGAGCCAAGCCCGCCGACCGAAACAATGATCAGCACATAAACGAGGTAGGTGAAGGCGAAGTTCGGATCGAGGCCGACGATCTCGATGGCCAGTGCGCCACCGAGGCCGGCGAGGCCGGAGCCGAGCGCAAAGGTCGCCGCAAACGTGCGGTCGACATCGATGCCAAGGCCGCGCGCCATGCGCTGATTGTCCACCGCCGCACGCACCTGCGCGCCGAAGCGGGTGTATTCGAGGCCGGCGACGAGAAGAACCGTCACCACGAGCGCTGTGCCGATCAGGAACAGCCGGTATTTGCCAAGCCCGAGGCCGAAAAAATCGACCGCGCCCCGCAGCAGCGCGGGCGTTTCGACCGGTTGCTGCGTGGTTCCGAAAATGTAGGCGGCGACGGACACCGAGATGAAGGCGAGGCCGATCGTCAGCAGCACCTGATCCAGGTCGGTCGAACGGTAAAGCCGGCGGTAGAGTGTGCGCTCGAGGGCGACGCTGACGATTGCGGCGGCAAGAAATGCCAAAGGCAGGGTGGCCAGGAACGGCCAGTGAAAGTCGTTGACCAGTGTGATCGAAACGTAGCCGCCCAGCATCGCGAAGGCGCAATGCGCGAGATTGACGAAGTTCATCAGCCCGAGCGTCACCGAAAGGCCGACCGACAGCACGAACAACAACATGCCGTAGGCAATGCCATCGAACAGGACGCCGAAGACCGGGGGCAGCATGGCGTGGTTTGGGTTGCCTTGGTTGTCCGCTCATCCCCGCGCAAGCGGGGATCCAGAATCAAGATAGACCCTTCAATCATAACACTGGATTCCCATCGCAAGTCGGCTTTAGCCGACTTGCGCACGTAATACGGCCAACATCGGGTAGACCCGATGTTGGCGCGCGGGAATGAGCGGGTATGGCCTTCGGTATGATAGATGAATGGGACGACGTGAAAGTCGCCCCATTCAGATCAAGCCCAGTCAGGGCGCCGGCCTACTTGTGCGTCGGGTCCTTCACGTTCGGGATGGTCTCGAACTCGACATTGACGATGTCCTTGCCGACCTTCTCGACCCGGCGGATGTAGACATTCTGCACGATGTCGCGGGTCGCCGGATCGATTGAGATCGGTCCGCGCGGGCTCTCCCACTTCATTCCCTTGGCGGCTGCGACCAAGGCAGCGCCGTCGGTCTTGCCGCCGGTCTTCTTGAGCGTCTCATAAATGAGATGCATGCCGTCATAGCCGCCGACCGCGAAGAAGTCGGGGTGGCGCTTGTACTCGGCATTGAAGGCCTTCACGAAGTCCGCGTTCATCTTGGACTTGTGATTGTAGTCGTAGTGCCATGCGCTCAGGCGTCCAAGCGCGAGATCGCCGAGGCTCTTGATGGCCGTGTCATCGACCGGCTCGCCGGTGCTCAGGATCTTGATCTTCTTTGGATCCATGCCGCGTTCGGCGAACGCCTTGCCGAGAGCCGCCGGTTGTGCGCCGCCCGGGATGAATACGAAGATCGATTCCGGATTGAGGTCCTTGGCGCGCTGGACGAAAGCCGAAAAATCCGGATTGGCGATCGGCATGCGCACCGATCCGACGACCTCACCGCCGGCCGCCTTGAATGCCTTTTGGAATGCAGCCTCGGCGTCAAGGCCGGGGCCGTAATCGGTGACCATCGTGTAGACTTTCTTCACTCCGCCCTTCTTGACCGCCCAGGTGCCGAGCGTGTCACCGATCATCGGCAAGGTCAGCGATACACGGACGATGTAAGGAGATTTCTCGGTAATGACCGCCGTCGCCGCGTTCATGACGACCATGAACTTCTTGGCTTCGTCGGCAACGCTCGCGGCGCCGAGCGCTTCGGGCGTCAACGCAAACCCGGCCAGAATATCGGCCTTGTCGCGGACGACGAGCTCCTGTGCGAGACGTTTGGAGACGTCGGGATTCGGACCACCTGTATCCTTGCGGATGATCTCGATCTTCTTGCCGGCGACCTTGTCGCCATGCTGCTTCATATAGAGCTTGATGCCGTTGTCGATCTGCGCCGACGTGTCGGCAAACTGGCCCGAAAAGGCGCTGATGACGCCGATCTTGATCGTATCCTGAGCATTGACCGCGGCCGGCAACATGACTGCCGCAAGCAAGGCGGCGCCGGCAATTAGCGAGCGTTTCATAATTTCCTCCCCTAAACACTGCTTCGTATTGTTGCCGGTAGAATGCCTGACCTTCCGGGCAAAGAAAAGCGCCGCGAACCGGAGTTCGCGACGCAATATGATTGGAAGCCTGACTATTTGCGTACAAACAGTCGCTATCAGCCCAGCGACAAAGTCGCGCGCTCGTATTGGCCGTTGCCCATCTTGCCCTCCGGGAAGATCCCGTGGGACGCGATCCACTCGAACAACTCCTCATATACTTCCTTGGTATAGGGCTCGAACACCAGCCGTTCGCCGGGTCCCCAGCGCCGCGTATCCATCTTGTCGTGGAAGCGGTCGGGGAATTCGTTCTTGTAGTAGTGGGTATAGAGCTCGGGCCGAAGGTCGATGTCGCGCTGCGCCTTGCGCAGGGCGCGGAAGAACTTGCGCAGGTCTTCCGGATCGGGGTCGCCGTGAATCATGGTGCCGATCATGAAGGTCGTGTCGATGACCTTCCGGAAGCCGAGCTGCTCGGCAAAGTAGTATGGCCCGCTGAACAGATTGACCGCCGGCACCTTGCCGTCGATCAGCAGCTCCATGCGCTTGAACAGCATGCCGTCGGCATAAGTGAGATTGATCTCTTCGGGCTTGAGATACTGTTCGAGCGCCTGCACGGTGGCGTAGTGGCTGCCCGACTGGAAGCCGACCGAAATCGGCACGCCGGCGAGGTCGGCCGGCGTCTTCACCTTCGAAGTCGGCCGGCACGAAAATGCCCGCCGGCGCCACCGAATAGACGTCGGTGTACATCTTGCCGTGGCCGTTCGAGGCGGCGACGTTGACCGTCCAGTGGCAGGCGCAGCTCACGTTCGCGCTGCGCCCTTCCTCGAACGACTGGAAGGCCCCGACCTTGTTGCCTTTGTCGTGGATTTTTCCGGCGGTCGCGCGTACCAGCTCACGGAATTCGTACGCGAGTCCTTCCTTGCGGAAATAGTCTTTTTCCTCCGCCACCCACTCCTGCAGGCGGAAATGCGGTTCGATGATGAATTTCGGCATGTCGTCCTCCCTTGATTCTAGCAGCAGGTTGTCTCGTGACCGTGGTCGCGCTCGGCAACGCGCCGGGCACGGATCATCTTCACGTGGTCGTCCATCAGTGTGCGGGCGCCGGCGGCGTCGCGCAGCTCGATGAGGTCGGTGAGCTTGGTGTGAATATCGAGGATGTGCCGCGCAAGCTTCGGCGTGGCGGTGACGTTGCGGCGCGGCCAGGACACGTGCTCGAGCGAAATGAGCTGCACCACAAGCACGCGATTGTGCGAAGCCTCGGCGACCGCGAGGTGGAAGTCGCGCGACAGCCGGGTGAAGGCATCAAGGTCGCCGATGGCATCCCCCGCCTGATGAAGCAACGCGCGCAACTTGGCGATATCGGCGGCGGTCGCATTCTCGGCGGCGAGCTCGGCACCGAGCGTTTCGATCGCGCGCTGCGCGTCCATGATCTCGGAGGCAGAAACGCCGGTAAGGTCGAGTTGCACGGCGAGTGCTTCTGCGAACAGACGCGGATTGCCGTGGGCAATCCGCGCACCGCCGCCTTTACCCATGCGAATCTCGACGATGCCGAGCGCTTCGAGTGTGCGCAGCGCATCGCGCGCGACGATGCGGCTCGCGTCGAAGCGCGCGGCGAGATCCTTTTCGGTGCCGAGGAAATCGCCGGGCTTGAGCTTCTTGGCGAAGAGGGCGTCGCGGACCCAGGCAACGATCTGCGCCGACAGCGATGAGGAGCGGCCCGCAAACATGATGCGGGCGGTCAGCTCGCCACTCATTCTCACCGGTTGCCGGAGCGCGGTCCGCGGCATGTGTCGGGCCCTGTTAGGCCCGGCATTATGCGCGCGGCGTTAAAATAGTAAAGATACTATCTTTAGCGGAACGACCGGGATTTGTTGGGGGCGGCTCTGCCCGCCTGTTTTCGTGGCTTGACTTTAATCCTATAGGATAGTAGTCACATCAGGTCCGGCTCAATCGAGGGGCGTCATCTAGAGGCGTCTGATGATGGAGCCGGATGCGGCGCCCGCGGGCGGGAGACGAACGCTCCTCCCAAGCACCCGGGCGGCGCCGGGGCTCCGCCCGGTGGCCAATAGGAGCCGCCTGCCAGGAGCTGGCTGACGCAGAGTACCGCCGGCAGCCTGCCGCAAGCGCCTGACGCTCAATGGCTACTCACAAGGGGCCGGCGAACGTGGGGAAGGAGCGGCAAGCCAAAGGCGCGAAAACGCAAAGCGCGGCCCGGCGCAGCAGTTCCGCTTCCGACATTGGGCGAAGCGGAAGAAGACGGCCGCAAATGAGCCCGGACATAAGACTGTCCGGGTGGCGCGCCGGGAGGCGCTTCCGCATCTTCGCAAGGAGATGCGGATATTGAACCGATCAACGGCAGCGCCCCCTGGCGCGCCATCCCCTCGCATCCGGAGGGGACAAGACGACGGCGTACCCGGCGCCGCAAAGAAACAGGGCGGCGGAGCGTTGGCTGTTTGACAAGTGAATCAGCGAGTCGTTGGCACGTGTGCGCCCCACGCTCGGCGTCATGTGCGGGCTTGACCCGCGCATCCACGTCTTTCGTTGTTTCAAGACGTGGATGGCCGGCATTAAGCCGGCCATGACCGTAGGGTGGGCTAAGGCGCGGAACGCGCCGAGCCCACCCCGGATGGTCCACAATCGGAGCGGCTGCTGGTGGGCTCGCTTCGCTTAGCCCACCCTACGAACCGATTTCCTGGCAGGGTTGATCGGAAGCATTTACGCCGCGCTCTTGCGGCCCCACAATCTTGCTGACGCAATGTCGGCACCCTTGCGGACCGCGGCGAGCTTGAGCCACACCACCGGCTCGATCACCCATTCTCGTTTTGTGAATGTGCCGAAACCGCAATCGGTTGACGCGATCACGCGCTCGCGTTCACCAACCGCGCGCACAGCTTCCTCGATCCGGCGCGCCACGACCTCCGGGTGCTCGACGAAATTGCTGGTGGTCTCCACGACGCCAGGAATGAGCAGCATATCTTTCGGCAGCGGATGTTTCTTGAGCGCGTCATATTCGTGCGCGTGGCGCGGATTGGAGAACTCGATCGATAGCGCGCCGACCTTCGCCTGGTACAGCGCCGGCAAGATCGTGGCGAGCGGAACGTCGTGGATGTGCGGACCTTCCCAGTTGCCGTAACAGACATGCAATCGCACTCGATCGCGTGGGATGCCGGCAGATGCCGTCATTGATCGCCTGCACATGACGCTCGACGCGCTTGACGAAGCCGGCGTCGTCGAGATCGCGATACATCATGGTGCGATCCATGGCGAGATCGGGCGCGTCGATCTGCAGGATCAGGCCGGCTTTATGGATGGTCTGATATTCGTTCTTCATCTCGCGTGCGATCGCATCGAGATAATCGTCGTGCGACTTGTAGAAGGCATTCAGCATCGTCGTCGAAATGATGCCCGGCGAAGGCGCGGTCATGAACCGCTCGGAATACGCGCCGAGTTCATCGGCAATCTTGTTGAAGCCGGCCGTCTCTTCGTTGATCGGCTTGAGATCCTTGTACTTGAGATCGGCTTGCGCTTCCGGTGCAGCCTGCTGGCTCTTCGTCGGATTGGGGAAACGCCGCATCAGGTAAGACAGCAATTCGGGAAACTCCTCGAACTCCCGCCCGCGACGGCGCTTCGATACGCCGCCGAATCCGGTCATGCGCTGCGGAACATAGGTCTGGAATGAAATGCGGCGCTGCTCGCCGTCGTTGCCGATATCGATGCCGGCTTCCATCTGTTTCCGGACGACATGGCGCACCGCCTGGTCCATCTCGGACGACATCACTTTTGGGTCGTAGTCTTTGCCCTCCTCCTGCGCCATCAGCAGATCGGAGAGCTTTTCATTGCGCGGCAGGCTGCCGACGTGGGTGGTGAGGATGCGGTCGCGGCTGAAAATCATCGAAAAACTCCGTGCTCGCGTCATGGCCGGGCTTGTCACTGCAAGTCGGGTTTACCCGACTTGCAGCAAGTATTTAATGCGGAAGTCGGGCAAGCCCGACTTCCGGTGCCATCCACGTCTTAGCTGCTTTTAAGACGTGGATGCCCGGCATAAAGCCGGGCATGACGACACTTCGGCAATATCTTAATCCCAATTTGTGTCCTGTGCAGTGAGCCAGCCAGGAATGGGCTCTATAACCGCAGCGACAGGGTGGAATTATAATCGCATTGCGAGAGCCTCTCTTGACCCGCATAATTCCAGCAAAACAAGCGGCGTTTGGCCGCTCGGGGAGGAGACTATGACAGTCGCGGTTGCGGCAGCGGCCGAAGCCGGGGCGGTGGGCGCAGTCCCACGTGATTACAATTTCGCCGCCGACGTCCTGCAGAAAAATCTCGAGGCCGGCCGTGCCGGCAAGCCGGCCTATATCGATGTGCGCGGCACGCACACTTATGGCCAGTTCGCTGACCGCGTGGCGCGCTTCGGCGCTGCGCTGCGCGGGCTTGGCGTCAAGCGCGAAGAGCGCGTGCTGATCGCGCTGCTTGACACCATCGACTGGCCGACGGCGTTTCTCGGTTGCCTGAAGGCCGGCATCATTGCCGTGCCGGTCAACACGCTGCTGACCGAGGACGATTACCGCTTCATGCTCGCCGATAGCCGGGCCAAATGCCTTGTCGTGTCGGAGGCACTGTTTCCGCGATTCGAACCGCTTATCAAGCAGAGCCCCGATCTCGATCACGTCATCGTCTCGGGGGACAATCCGCACGGCTATCGTCTGTTCGAGGATGTCATCGGCGCAGACGAACCCGAATCCTACACCGCGCCGACGACGTCCGACGATATCGCGTTCTGGCTCTACACGTCAGGCTCGACCGGAAAGCCGAAAGGCGCCGTGCATGTGCACGCAAGCCTCAAGATCACCGCCGATCTTTACGGTACGCCGGTCGCTGGCCTGAAAGAAAGCGACGTCTGCTATTCGGTGGCGAAACTGTTTTTCGCCTACGGGCTCGGCAACGCGATGACGTTTCCGCTGACCGTCGGCGCAACGACGGTGCTCAACGCAGACCGTCCGACGCCGGACGGTGTCGCGGCGCTGCTGCGGAAACATCCGATCACGGTGTTTTTCGCGGTACCGACATTTTATGCGGCGTTTCTTGCCAGCCCGAATGCGCCGAAGAAACCCGAAGTGAAACTGCGCCGCTGCATCTCGGCCGGCGAGGCGCTGCCGGAGGAAATCGCGCTACGCTGGAACGAGCGCTACGGCGTCGAGATTTCCGACGGGCTCGGCACCACCGAGATGCTACATATCTATCTCACCAACGCACCGGGCGCGACCAAGTACGGCACCACCGGAAAACCGGTGCCCGGCTACGAGATCAAGCTCGTCGGCGACGACGGCAGTCCGGTGAAGAAGGGAGAGATGGGCGAACTCTACGTGCGCGGGCCGACCAGCGCGATCATGTACTGGAACAACCGCGAGAAATCGCGCTCGACCTTCCAGGGCGAGTGGACGCGCTCCGGCGATAAATATATCGAGGACGCCGACGGATATTATGTGTGCTGCGGACGCCAGGACGACATGCTGAAGGTGTCGGGCATGTATGTTTCGCCGTTCGAGGTCGAGGCCGCGCTGTCCTCGCATCCGGATGTGCTGGAGGCCGCGGTCGTCGGCTGGAACGACGAGCAGAAGCTGATCAAGCCGAAAGCCTTCGTCGTGCTCAAGTCGCCCGAGAAGGCGAACGACGCGCTCGTTCGGGCGTTGCAGGAGCATGTCAAGCAGAAGCTCGCGCCCTACAAATATCCGCGCTGGATCGAATTCCGCAAAGACCTGCCGAAGACGGCGACCGGAAAAATCCAGCGCTTCAAGCTGCGGGCGGAAGGGCCAGGCGCGCTCTGATGGCCATTGCTGAAGCCGGGTTTGTCGAAATCGGCGGGCAGCGCCTCGAGTACCGCTTCGCCGGGCCGCAGCCGGACGTAGCGCCGACGCTCGTGCTGCTGCACGAAGGGCTGGGCTGCGTCGGTCTGTGGAACGATTTTCCGGAAAATCTCGCGGCCGCGACGGGTATCGGCGTGTTCGTCTATTCGCGCGCCGGTTACGGAAAATCGAGCCCGGTCAGCCTGCCGCGCCCGCTCACTTATATGCACGACGAAGCCCGCCAGACCTTGCCGAAACTGCTCGATGCCATCGGCTTCCGGCGCGGGTTGCTGATCGGCCACAGCGACGGGGCCTCGATCGCGGCGATCTACGCCGGCAGCTACCAGGATCATCGCGTCGGCGGCGTCGTGCTGATCGCACCGCATTTCTTTATCGAAGAGTCCAATCTTGCCGCGATCGCCGAGGCGACAAAAGCCTATAAAACCGGTGATTTGCGCGCGCGGCTTGCGCGCTGGCACGACGACGTCGACAACGCGTTCCAGGGCTGGAACGAGGCCTGGCTCGATCCGCAGTTCCGCAAGTGGGATATCATGGAATTCCTCGCTTACATCCGGGTGCCGGTGCTGATCGTGCAGGGCGAAAATGACCAGTACGGCACCGTAAAGCAGATCGAGGTCGCCCAGGAAGAATGCTATTGCCCGGTCGAAGTCGCGTTGCTGCCGAAGGCTCGTCATTCACCGCAGCGCGACGTACCTGAGCCGACGCTCAAGGTGATTTCGGATTTTGTCGCGCGCACCTTGCGTGCAAATAAGTGGGTGAAGGCGGCTTAGCCCTTCACAAGCACCGATCAACCTCGGCTTTGTTTAGAAATTGTCCTGCGATCTGATACAATGTTGCGCTTGCGCGGGGCGCGATATGCAGCGAAGAGAATTTATTGCAGGAGCGGCCGCTCTGGTGGCGGCAAACCTGCCATTCCGGACCCGTGCACAGCAATCGGCGCGCCGCCCTCGTGTCGGCGTTCTGATTTACAGCACACCCGACGGAGATCCGAATACGCAGGCTTTCCTGGAAGGTCTTCGCCAGCTTGGCTACGTCGACGGACAGAACGTCACGTTTGAATATCGTTTTGCGCAGGGCCGGCCGGAGCGGCTTCCTGAACTCGCCGCGGCTCTGGTGGGCAGCAAGCCGGACGTGATTTTCGCGCTCGGCGGCGACGTCACTCCGCATGTTGCCAAGGCGACGCAGACGATTCCGATCGTCTACGCCATAGTCCGGATCCGGTGCTGCTCGGCCTCGCTGCAAGCCTGGGAAAGCCGGGCGGTAATTCGACCGGCGTGACATTCCTGTCGGACCAACTTGCTGCCAAGCGCCTCGAAGTATTCAAGGAAGCTGCTCCTCGTCTGTCGCGCGTAGGAGTCGTGCGTGATCCCAGCCATGCCGACAACGAAATGCCCGTTGCGCAACGCGCGGCCCAGGCCCTCAAACTTGAGTTTCAGGCCGTCGAAATACGCGAAGCTGCGGACATCGATCGGGCGCTTGCAGCGGCGAAGCAGGCCAATGTCGATGGCCTTTACATCGTATCGTCGCGGCAGACGACCACCAATGTCCAACGCATCGTCGAGTTTGCCAACCGGGAACGCTTGCCACTGGTGGGTGGATGGGGCGGATGGGTTCAAGCGGGGGGATTGATGTCTTACGGACCCAATGTCGCGGACATGGTCCGCCAAGCGTCGACTTATGTAGACAAGGTCCTCAAAGGCGCGAAGCCCGGCGATCTGCCGATACAGCAACCGACGCGGTTCGAGCTTCTGGTCAATCTAAAAACCGCAAAAGCGCTCGGCTTGAATATTCCGGACTCGTTTCTGCTGCGGGCCGAAAAGGTGATCGAATAAAATCCGCCAGCCGCTTGCTGGGCGAAGCGGACATTCACCGAGCCGCCCTGCGGGATCGGCCTCTACTCCGCGGCCTGCTTGGTGGCGCTGCCGTGCTGGGACACGAGATAATCCATCGCGGCCTGCACGCCGCCCTTCTTGTGCGGGATGTTGGCGAGCGCGAGCGCCATCTCGGTTGCGGCCAGGCCGCCCAACATCGTCGCGTCGTTGATGTCACCAAGATGTCCAATGCGGAACATCTTGCCGGTGAAGCGGCCGAAGCTCGCGCCGTACGAAATGTTGAACTGCTCGAGCGCCAGTGCGCGGAACGCATCAGCGTCATGGCCTTCCGGCAGCAGCACGGCGGTGATCGTCGGCGAATAATACTTCGGATCGCGGCAAATGATGTCGAGCCCCCACGCCTTGATCGCGCGGCGGGTCGCTTCCGCCAGCCGGTCGTGACGGGCAAAGACGTTGTCGAGGCCTTCCTCGTGCAGCATCTCGATCGACACGGCGAGGCCCTGGAGCATCTGCGTCGCGGGCGTGTACGGGAAGAAGCCGATCTTGTTCATCGCCAGCATTTCGTCCCAGGCCCAGAACGACTTCGTGAGCTTGGACGTCTTGTTTGCCGCCAGCGCCTTGTCGCTCACGGCATTGAACGACATGCCGGGAGGCAACATCAAACCTTTCTGTGCACCGCCGACGGTCACGTCGACGCCCCATTCGTCGTGCCGATAATCGGCCGAGGCGAGCGAGGAAATTGTGTCGACCATCAGCAGCGCGGGATGTCCGGCGCGGTCGATCGCATTGCGGATTTCCGCCACCGGCGAAAGGCAACCGGTCGAGGTTTCATTGTGCAGGAAGCAGACCGCCTTGATCTCCTTACCCTTGTCCTCGCGCAGGCGCGCCTCGACCGCCGCAGGATCGGCACCGATCCGCCAGTCGGTCGTGATGAATTCCGTCTCGAGGCCGAGCTTCTCGGCCATCTTTTTCCACAGCGTGGCGAACTGGCCGGTCTCGACCATCAGCACCTTGTCGCCGGGCGACAGCGTGTTGACGAGCGCCCCCTCCCACGCGCCGGTTCCCGTCGCGGTATAAATGATGACGGGATTCGTCGTCTTGAAGATCGTCTTGATGCCGTCCAGGCATTTTTTGGCGAGCTTGGCGAATTCCGGACCGCGGTGATCGATGATCGGCGTGTCCATCGCCCGCAGGACGCGATCCGGCAACGGCGAGGGCCCGGGGATGTGGAGAAGGTGTCGCCCGATCGTACGCGAGGAATTCTTAGCCATAGGCAGTCTGCTCCTGAAGCGGCAGTTTTTAGGGGTTGGCGTGGTTTGGCCACGGGCGCGGTCCGATCAGGGAGCGGCGCTTGTGGCGTTGAACTATGAATGCAACATTGCGGTCAAGCGGTTTTCCGCAAGGCAAACTAGTCCTTATGCATAGGCTTAGCGCCGCCCAAAAAGGATAAGAAAAACGTGGCCGTTGTCATGCCCGGTCTGGAGCGCCGGCTGAGGGCCGAATTGACCGGCGAGGTGCAATTCGACGCGTTTTCGCGTGGCCGCTATTCAACCGATGCCTCCCACTATCAAATCATGCCCGTGGGCGTCGTCGCGCCGCGCACAATCGAAGAGGCTGATCGCGCGATCGCGATTGCCCGCAATGAGGGGGCGACGGTCCTGGCGCGCGGCGGCGGCACGTCGCAGGCCGGCCAGGCGATCGGCGAATCGCTCGTCGTCGACTGCTCGAAATATCTCACGCGCATTCTCGATCTCGACGCCAAGCGCCGGCGCGTGACGGTCGAGCCCGGGATCGTGCTCGACGACCTCAATCGCCAGCTCAAGCCGCACGGGCTGTGGTTTCCCGTCGACATCTCGACGTCCTCGCGCGCGACCATCGGTGGGATGGCGGGCAACAATTCGTGCGGCGGGCGTTCGATGCGCTACGGCACGATGCGCGACAACGTGATCTCGATCGAGGCGCTGCTGGCAGACGGCACGCTTGCGCATTTCGGTCCCATCGGCGGCAACCTCAAGGATGTACCGGCGCCGCTGCGGCCGCTCGCGAAGGATCTGCTCGCCATCGGTGCACGCGAAGCCGGTGAGATCGCCGAGCGGTTCCCGAAAGTGCAGCGCCGCGTCGGCGGTTACAATCTCGATGCGCTGGTCCCAGGCAAAAACGACATCAACCTCGCCCATGTTCTCGTCGGTGGGGAAGGGACGCTGGCGTTTTCAACGCGTATCGAATTGAAGCTTTCGCCGTTGCTTGGCCGCCGCGCGGTGGGCGCCTGTCACTTCGGCAGCTTCGTCGAGGCGATGAATGCGGCGCAGCATATCGTGCGGCTCAAGCCGATTGCGGTGGAGTTGATCGACCGCACGATGATCGAGCTCGCGCGCAAGATTCCGATCTTCCAGCCGACGCTCGACAAGTTCGTGCGCGAGGCGCCGGAAGCAATCCTGCTGGTCGAATTCTGCGAGGACGACCACGAGGTCAACCTGCGCATGCTGCAGCAGCTCAAGCAGCTTATAGGCGATCTCGGCTTTGGCTGGGACAAGAACGGCGCCAAATGGGGCGGCGTCGTCGAGGTCCTCAATCCCGATCTGCAGGCGGCGATCACCGAGCTTCGCACGGCCGGCCTCAACATCATGATGTCGATGAAGGAGGAGGGCAAACCGGTTTCTTTCGTGGAAGACTGCGCCGTGCCGCTCGATCACCTTGCCGATTACACTTCACGGCTCACGGACATTTTCGCAAAGCACGGTACGCGCGGCACATGGTACGCGCACGCCGGCTCGGGATGCCTGCACGTGCGTCCGGTGCTCAATCTGCGCCAGGAAAAAGACGTGCATGCCATGCGCGAGATCGCCGAGGAAGCGTTCGCGATGGTGCGCGAGTACAAGGGCTCGCATTCCGGTGAACACGGCGACGGGCTGGTGCGTTCGGAGTTCAACGAGCCGATGTTTGGTGCGCGGCTTGCGCGCGCGTTCGAAGAGGTGAAGGACAGGTTCGACCCCAAAGCGCTCTTCAATCCCGGAAAGGTTGTGCGGCCGCCGAAATTCGATGATCGCAGCCTGTTCCGCTACAAGCCCGGCTATCACGGCGAGCCGGTCAAGACGCATCTCGACTGGTCGGCTTACCCGGGCTCCGGCGGTGGTTTTCAGGGCGCCGTCGAGATGTGCAACAACAATGGCGCCTGCCGAAAGCTCACCGGCGGCGTGATGTGCCCGAGCTATCGCGTCACCCGCGACGAGCGCGACGTCACGCGCGGACGCGCCAATGCGTTGCGGCTGGCGGTGACCGGGCAACTGGGGCCGGCCGCGCTCATTGCCGACGAAATGGCGGACACGCTGAAGCTTTGCGTGTCCTGCAAGGCCTGCCGCCGCGAGTGCCCGACCGGCGTCGACATGGCGCGCATGAAAATCGAGGTGCTGGCGGCCCGCGCGGAGAAGTTCGAGCTTTCGTTGCACGACAAGCTGGTCGGTTTCCTGCCGCACTACGCGCCTTATGCGGTGCGCTGGCATCGTTTCTTCAATATGCGCAACCGGAACGGGCTGTTGCGCAAGGCGTCGGAGATCGTCGCCGGGTTTTCCTCGCGGCGCAGCCTGCCGAAATGGCGAAGCGACACCTATCGCGACCGTTCCGACTGGCGCTACGCGGGCGGCGGAAGCAATGCGGCCGCCCGAGAAGTTGTGCTGTTCGCCGACACGTTCAACCGCTATTTCGAGCGCGAGAACCTCGACGACGCCTTGAGCGTGCTCGTCGCCGCCGGCTACCGCGTCTACGCGCCGCTGCCAGCCGATCCGAGCGAGCGGCCACTGTGCTGCGGCCGTACCTTCCTTGCGGTCGGGTTGGTGGACGAAGCACGGCGCGAGATGCAGCGCACCCTGGATGCGCTTGTACCTTATGTCAGGCGCGGCATCCCTGTCGTCGGGATCGAGCCGAGTTGTCTGTTCACCTTCCGCGACGAGCTGCCTGCAATGTTCAAGGGCGAAGTGGCCCAGTTGCTTGCCGCAAACGCGTGGCTGGTGGAGGAATTCATCACGCGCGAGCACAAGCGCGGCCAGCTGAACCTGCCGCTCGGGCCGTTACCGAAGAAGGCGCTTCTCCACGGTCACTGCCACCAGAAGGCCTTCGACACCATGAGCGCCGTCGAGGGCGCGCTGCGGCTGATCCCGCAACTGTCGGTCGAGACGATCGAGTCGAGCTGTTGCGGGATGGCGGGAAGCTTTGGCTATCATGCCGACACCATCGAGGTGTCACAGAAGATGGGCGAGCTTTCCTTGCTTCCCGCCGTGCGCAAAGCGGCGGCCGACACCTTGATCGTCGCCGATGGTACGTCGTGCCGGCATCAGATTTTCGACGGTAGCGAGCGCGAGGCGGCCCACGTGGCGCGCGTGCTCAAGATGAGCGTCGACGCGGCCACATAGTTTGACGTCATGGCCGGCCTTGTCACCACAAGTCGGGTTTACCCGACTTGTGGCTCGTAATAACAATGCGAAAGTCGGGCATGACGATCGGGAGGTCGTCTCATGACAGGAAAAGCTCTTCCCAACCTCGCTTGTCGGCTCCTACGCGCAGCCGGAGTGGCTGATCGACCGCACGAAGCTCGCCGCCCGATTTCCGCCGCGCGTGCGCGCCAAGGAGCTCTGGCGCGTTGCGCCGCAGTATCTCGAGCAAGCACAGAACGACGCAACGCTGCTTGCGATCCGCGACCAGGAACGCGCCGGCCTCGACATCATCACCGACGGCGAGATGCGGCGCGAAAGCTATTCCAACCGCTTTGCGACCGCGCTCGAAGGCGTCGATATCGACAATCCCGGCACTGCGCTCGACCGTTCCGGCCATCCAAATCCGGTGCCGCGCGTGACCGGCAAGGTGCGCCGCCGCCATCCGGTCGAGGTCGAGGACGTCAAGTTTCTGCGCGCCAATACCGACCGTATGATCAAGATGACGGTGCCCGGCCCGTTCACAATGTCCCAGCAGGCGCAGAACGATTTCTACAAGGATGAAGAAGAAATGGCGCTGGACTATGCGACGGCCGTGAACGCCGAAATCAAGGATTTGTTCGCGGCCGGCGCCGACATTGTTCAGATTGATGAGCCCTATATGCAAGCGCGGCCGGAGAAGGCGCGCAAATTCGGCCTCAAGGCGCTCAACGCCGCGCTAGATGGAGTCAAAGGCTCGACAGCGGTGCACATTTGCTTCGGCTACGCCGCGATCATTCATGTGCGACCGGAGGGATATTCGTTCCTGCCGGAGCTCAGCGGCTCGCCGGTCAATCAGGTCTCGGTCGAAACCGCGCAATCGAAACTCGACTGCGCCAGTGCTGGAAAAACTGCCGGGCAAGACCATCATCCTCGGGGCGCTCGACCTTTCCGACATGTCTGTCGAAAAGCCGGAAACGGTGGCCGCGCGCATCCGCCGCGCGCTGCCGCATGTGGCGGCCGAACGCATTATCGTCGCCCCCGATTGCGGACTGAAATATTTGCCGCGGGAGGTCGCATACGGAAAATTATGTGCGATGGTCGAAGGCGCGGCAATCGTCCGCGCCGAACTGGCAAAGTGAGCAAATAGATGGCTGCTGCGATCTTTCCTACTTCGCTCGTCGGTTCCTATCCTCAGCCGGATTGGCTTATCGACCGTGCGCGTTTGTCGAAGATGGTGCCACGCGTGCGCATGGATGATCTCTGGCTGATCGATCCGAAAGAGCTCGAAGCTAAACAAGATGAGGCGACGCAGCTGGCGATCCAGGACCAGGAGAACGCCGGCCTCGATATCATCACGGACGGCGAGCAGCGGCGAGAAAGCTATTCAAACCGGTTTGCCACCGCACTCGAGGGCGTTGACACCGAGAATCCCGGCTCGACGCTCAACCGCAGCGGCAAGCCGATTCCGGTGCCACGCGTCACCGGAAAGATCCGGCGCAAGCATCCGGTCCAGCTGCGCGACCTGAAGTTTCTGCGCGCGAACACAAAGAAGACCATTAAGATGACGGTGCCGGGCCCGTTCACGATGTCGAAACAGGCACAGAACGAGTTCTACAAGTCCGACGAGGCCATGGCGCTCGACTATGCGGCCGCGGTGAACGAGGAGATCAAGGACCTCTTCGCGGCCGGTGCCGACATCGTGCAGATTGACGAGCCCTGGATGCAGCAGCATCCCGAAAAGGCGCGCGAGTACGGGTTGAAGGCGCTCGCTCGCGCGCTCGACGGCGTCAGCGGCACGGTCGCTGTGCATTTATGCTTCGGCTATGCGGCAGTGGTACACGACAAGCCGGCCGGCTATTCCTTCCTGCCGGAGCTCGAAGGTTCGGGCGCCGCGCAAATATCGATTGAGGCGGCGCAGCCGAAGCTCGATCTCAAGGTGCTGGAAAAGCTCCCATCGAAGACCATCATCCTGGGTGTCATTGATCTATCTGATATGGCCGTCGAGACGCCGGAGATTGTTGCGGAGCGCATTCGTAAAGCGCTCCCGCATGTGCCAGCCGAGCGGATCGTGATCGCTCCCGATTGCGGCATGAAATATCTGCCGCACGAGGTGGCGCTTGCGGAGAAAATGCAGGCGATGGTGCGGGGCGCGGACATCGCGCGCCGGGAGCTTGCCCGCTAGCCTCCGTAAAATATATCTGATCAGCACCAGCGACAGCCACGGCACATAGGTGCACAAGAACAACACCACCGTCAGCACACCGATGAAGCCGAGATTGGCTTTGGTGGTCGCCCAGATGTCGGACTTTGCGATCGAGCAGGATGCGATCAGCACGGAGGCGACGGGCGGTGTCTGCTGGCCGATGGCGAGGTTGAGCGTCAGCACCAGGCCGAAATGGACCGGATCGATGCCGACCTGGTGGATCAGCGGCAGCACGATCGGCACCGTCAGAATGATCGCCGCCGCCGAGTGCAGGAACATGCCGATGATAAGGAAGAAGATGTTGAGCAGCAGCAGCACCATGTAGGGATTGGTGGTGATGCTGATCATGGAGGCCGCGAGGCGCTGCGGCAGCTGGCTTTCGGTGAGGAACACGCCGACCAACGCGGATGCAGCCACCAGCAGCATCACCACTGCGGTCTGAAGCGCGCGAATCGACACACGCTTGATAGAGCGATTTGAAATCGAGATCGCGATAAATCAGCACGCCAATCGACAACGCCGCGAGGACGGCAAGGGCGGCGCCCTCGGTGGCGGTCACGAAGCCGCCGAAAATGCCACCCAGAATCACGACCGGCATCACCAGTGCCCAGGTCGCCTCGCGCGCCGCTTGCGCAAGCTTGCACAGGTTGAAGCGCTGCTCGACCGGGAAATTGTATTTCCAGGCGTAGTAGTAAGCAGAGCGCCATTAGAGAGAGGCCGCCGATGACGCCGGGAATGATGCCGGCGACGAAGATCTTCACCGCCGATTCCTGCGCCATGGCGGCATAGAGGATCATCGGGATCGACGGCGGGATGATGATGGCGAGACTCGCCGACGACGATGTGACCGCGGCGGCAAATTCCTTGGAATAGCCGCGAGATTTCATCGCCGGGATCAACAGCGTGCCGAGCGCGGCGACATCGGCCACCGCCGAGCCGGAAATCTCGGCGAAGAACATCGAGGCACCGACGGTGACCATCGCCAGGCCGCCGCGGATGAAGCCAAGGATCGCGGTGGCAAGATTGATCAGCCGCCGCGCGATCGACGACGCATTCATGATGCCGCCCGCCAGGATGAACAGCGGGACGGCAAGCAGCGGGAAATTGGTGGCGCCCTCGAACATCACCAGTGCCGTGTTCGGCAGCATCTGCGGGCCCTGCATGATCCAGATGGCGGCCATCGCAACCACGCCGAGCGCGACCGCGATCGGCACGTTGAACATGACCAGCGCCGACCATGCCGATGAGCATCAGCGCGATTCGCGGTGTTCATTGGCCGATCTCCTTCCGGCCTTGCCGTGTTCGAGCGCTTCGTGGATTTCGTGGTCAAGCAGCGGGCCGCGACGGGCCTCGCGAAGCAGTTCGGGCAGGCGGAGCAATTCGGCGATGACGAACAGCACGAGAGGCGATAGGAATCACCGACTGCGTAACCTGCAACGATACGTTCGGGAATCGACACCAGCGTGTCGCCCTTCAGGATCTGCACGACCTGAAAGCCCATGACCGCCAGCACGGCGAAGAAGAAGATGGTGACTAGCGGAGGAAAACAGCGTTGCTGCAACGCGCAAGTTTGCCGGCAGCGAATTGACGAACCCGGAGAAGCCGATATGCGCGCCACGCAAAGCCGCCAGCGCGCTGGCGTAATAAGTAAGCCAGCACAGCGCGATCGAGGCGACCTCGTCGTACCAGACCAGCGAAGCGCCGACCCAGCGATAGACGAAGCCCATGGTGACGATGACAGGTGACCGCCGCGATCAGGATGACGGCAATCGCCTCCAGGACGCGGTCGTAGATTCGGCGGATCGTTTTCATGTATTTCTGCGGTGTCGGTCTACGGGGCCGAGCAGATCAGGCGGGGAGGAAAGCGTGCCGGAGCTTGCGATCCGGCACGCACGCTCGATCTTAGGAGCCCTTGGCAAGCGCGAGCGATTTGTCGATCAGCTCCTTGCCGGTTGGGCACTTCCTTGGCGAACTCCTCGTAGATTGCCTTGCTCGCGGCAACGAAAGCCGGCTTGTTGGCTTCATTCACCTGGATGCCGGACTGCTTCATCTTGCCGATCAGTTCGCTATCGAGCTTCGCGGCCAGCTTGAGGATGTCGGGCTCGACTTCCTTGGCGGTGTCGGCGAGAATCTTCTGGACGTCGGCCGGCAACCGCGACCAGCTCGCGCCGGCGGTGAGATACGCCGGCGTGTAGACGTGGCCGGTGAGTGACAGATATTTCTGAACTTCCTGGAATTTCTGCGAATAGATCTGCGTGAGCGGATTTTCCTGACCGTCCATCACGCCGGTCTGCAGCGCGACGAATACTTCCTTGAGCTCCATCGGGCTCGGATTGGCGCCGTAGGCCTTGAACATCTTCACGCGCCACACGCCGCCCGGCACGCGCAGCTTGATACCCTGCAGGTCTTCCGGCTTCACGATCGGTTTCTTGTTGTTGGTGATTTCGCGGTAGCCGTTCTCCCAGACCCCGAGGATGTGGTAGCCGGCCTTTTCCGCGACCGGCCCGAGGATCGGCCGAACGACCTTGTCGGCGATGCGTGCTGCGTGTCCGCGGTCCTGCACGAGATAGGGCATCTCGAACACGCCGAATTCCGGCGCGACCGAGGTCATCACCGTTGACGGCAGCGCCAGATCGACGGTGCCGAGCTTGAGCTTCTTGAGCAATTCGCCGTCGCTCCCGAGCTGGCTCGATCCGTAGACCACGACCTTGGCCTTGTTGCCGAGTTTGGCATTGGCGCGTTCCGCGATACAGTTCGGCGGATTGCGCGAACAGCGAGCCGGGGGCGCCGACGTGTCCGAACTTGACTTCCGTTTGGGCAGCGGCGGCGCCGACTGACAGCACGGATGCCACACCGAATGTGAGCAGGGCTTTTGCAAGCGACATGATTTTCCTCCCGATTGTTTTATGAATTCCGTCAGCAAATCCTTTCGGGCTCACTGCGGTCGTTGATTGTTTTGATTATCAATACAAGCCTGGGCGCGTAAGGCAAGATACTGGACGATGTCAGTATTGGCCACGCACGAACACTAAAAGCGCAGATTCAGGCCTAAAGTGAGCCAATTCGCATTCTCGCCGGTAATGTTGCGGCCGTAGATCAGGTCAATGTCGAAGGTCTCCACCGGGGTCAAGCGCAGACCGATCTGACCACGCGGTTCGGTAACGCTGCGCGTCTCTTGTCGCGGCCCGGCCAGTCCGAAGACCTCACCGATCAAGGTCAGCGGTTGAACGAAATTCCACTCGAAGCTCGCGCCATAGGTTCCGTAGTTCACACGCTCGACCGCGTCATAGAGCCAGCCGGCGTTGAAATTTATGCGAACATCCTTCGACGCCTGGATCGTAAAAGGAACATTGATCGTGCTGCCGACGTTCTGCCCTGTATTGAGATTCCAGAGCGTGTTTCCCGAAAGGCCGACCGCAAAGCCGCGCTGATCGAGCGGGATGATGTTGATCTTGGCTTTGGGTCCCGCGCCGGTCGACCACTCGCCAGCGCTGCGTGTGCGGACGAGCGTCGCGCCGGCTTCGACCGGGATGCCCG
Source organism: uncultured Alphaproteobacteria bacterium (assembly GCA_963736275.1). Taxonomy (GTDB): domain Bacteria; phylum Pseudomonadota; class Alphaproteobacteria; order Rhizobiales; family Xanthobacteraceae; genus Pseudolabrys. The sequence goes on along the minus strand of CAVTOP010000015.1, from coordinate 3,447 downwards.
CGTTGACCACGCAGGTTGGCGAGGTCACTGCCAGGAAATCATGATTGCTCGCAATCGAAGCCCAGGATTTGACCTTGCACTCGCCGGGCTTTCCCACCGTGGCGCCGTCGACGACAAAAGCACCGTCCGCAATGGCTTCGGTCGGCGACAATCGGGCGGCAGCGGCAATAATCAGCAACGCCGCGCCTGACCAGCGGAAAAAGAGCCTCATTGCCGCCCCGCCCATCCGTGCCGTGAGTACGTGCAGGCATCACAACATCGCGCGTGCATGTCCGCAACACGCTCAGAATAGAAAAGTGACCCGCCCGGACGGGGACATGCCGGGCGGGTCGTGTGGGATCGGCGCGAGGATGGATGGGAGGCAGGCGCCGATCTCAACCTTGCGATCAGTAGACGTCGCAGACCTTGATCAGGCGAATGTTGCCCCAGCGGTCGTAGCGCTCGACATAGCGGCACTCGCGATAGCCGTAGACCGGACTGGCGTAGGCGCCGGACGCGGCGGCCGCGCCGATCACCGCGCCGGTGGCGATGCCGATACCAAGACCGACACCAAAACGGGGGTGGGCTTGGGCGTTACCGCTTGTTGCAACGAGGCAGCCTGCGAGCGCGAGGGCCGCGAGCGTGGCGCTGGTGAATTTCGACTTCGTCAACATGGCTTTCTCCATCTTTTTGAATCGGGGGCGGTCAACCTGGCCGCATACCCTTTGGTCGCGGGTGCAGTGCCGAAGGTTCAAAGCATCGAAAAACGAATACTTTCAGGTACCTAGCAGCTGAGCCAGCCATTCCGGCCGTAAATTCAGGCCCAGGAATCCGGCCATGCCGAAGCTAAATCCGATGGCACCCGAGGCCCAGGCGACGTACAGAAGCCAGAAGCTGTCGACCAGGGCGGCGACCGCGGCCACCGCGATTGCGATCGAGAGGAACGCGTCGGACATGTCGAACTGGTCATCGCGGAAATTGAGGCGGTCGTATTCTTTTTCCAGCGCTTCAGCCTTTGCGCGGGTTTCTTTTGATCGCGCTTCATACTTCTTGATGTCGGTCTCGTAGTCCGCCGCCTGGCGGGCGGCGACCGCGCGGTCGATATTGCCGGCGGTCTCGAGCATTCGCAGCTGCGTGAGGCCATTCTCGTCGACATGCAGCTTGATGCGGGAGGCCTGATATCGGCTCAGGCGTCCACGGACTCCTGCTTGGCCTTCTGCATGGCCTGCGTGACATTGTCATCCTTGATCTTCGAGATCGCCATGAAGACCGAGAGAATAACGACCGTCACGGCCACCAGATTGTTGAGTTGCTTCTCCGAGCCGTCGGCTTTGACGTCCGCGTCCATCTGTCCCCCCGATCCGTCGCGAGTTCAGTTTAGCGGAAGGCTGCAGGATTTGCTGCAACGACGGTCAGGGGTTATGGCTAGCGTGTGAACAGAAGGCGACACATGAGATTCGTCTGGATTGCCGGAATTATCACCGTCGTTGCGGCGGCGTCGCCGTCGCTGGCGCTCGACAAAGTTCGCTTCGGCACGAACTGGGTCGCCGAGGCCGAGCATGGCGGTTTTTATCAGGCACTTGCCGACGGCACGTACAAGAAGTACGGCCTCGACGTCACCATCGTGCCTGGAGGGCCGAACGTAAACAACCGCATCCTGCTCCCGGTCGGCAAGCTGGACTTCTTCATGAGCGCCAATTCGCTGCAGTCGTTCGATGCAGTCGTGTATAACATTCCGACAGTCGCGGTGGCCGCGAGCTTCCAGAAAGATCCGCAGGTCTTCGTCGCGCATCCCGGCGTCACAAAGTTCGAGGACCTGAAGACGCGCACATTGTTCGTGTCGAAAGAAGGCATGACGACCTATTTCCAATGGCTCAAGTCCGACTTCGGCTTCGATGAATTCGAAGGTGAAGCCCTACACGTTCAATGCGCAGCCGTTCCTCGTCGACAAGAACTCCGCAATGCAGGGCTACGTGACCTCCGAACCCTTCGCTGTCGAACGCCAGGGCGGCTTCAAGCCGGTGGTGTTCCTGCTGGCCGATCATGGCTTCGACGCATACTCGACATTGATCGAAACGCGTCGCGATCTGGTGGAGACGAAGCCCAATCTCGTGCAGCGTTTTGTCGATGCGTCGGCGATCGGCTGGTATCACTACATCTATGGCGACAGCAGGCCGGGAAACGAACTGATCAAGAAACAAAATCCGGAAATGACCGACGCCTTGCTGGCTTATTCTATCGCCAAGATGAAGGAATACATGGCCGATGTAGATGCTGACGCGGTTGGCGAACAGGGTGGCGTACTGGAGAAGGCCGTGCCGAAGACGCCGGTTGAGGCGGTCATGCCGGCGGCGTCGGCGATCAGGACCAGCAGGCCGAACAGGGTCAGGGCGACGCGGTTGGTGCGGTCGGCGTGCATCAGCGGCTCCGTGCAGTGACGCGCACCGTGAGGCGCGGCGGATGGCGCAGGTCCAGGTCGTCCAGGCGGCCGCGCAGCGCTTGGGCGACGGTTCTTTGAGCGCGTCGGCGGCGGGCCGTCCCCGGGCGGCTGAGACTGCGGTCACGCGGGCGCGCCGGCGGCGGACCCTGACGGCCGCGCTGGAGATCCCGTCAACCCCGGTGGCCGCCGCCCGGAGCGTCCCGGCCAGGCCGCGACGGGTTACGGCCGCGTCGGTGGTGTCGTCGCCGGAACGCAGCGGCAGGCGGGTGACGCGGGGGGGCTTGAGCTCCAGGGCGAGGATCAGCGCGCCGGCCACGATCAAGATGGCCGACCAGACGTGGACCACCAGCTGGTCCCAGTGCGTTTTTCCTGCCCAGTGGTACCAGGTGGTCCAGTGCAGCAGCAGCGGGCCGCTGTTGACGTGGAAGGCGGTGACCTCGATGATGACGATGACGGCGGCCGCGGCCAGGGCCGCGGCGAGGATGAAGGCCAGGGGCGGTTGAGCAGGCGCATTCGCGGTTCCTCCTTTACCGGACCCGGGGCGGCGGGGTGATGTCGGTGGCCAGATCGGCAACGGTGATGTGGACTTCGTTGACGTCCAGCCCGGTCAGCTCCCGGACCCGGTTGCGGACGTGGCTGCGGACCTGCCTGGTGATCTCCGGAACGGATGCGGGCCAGCGGACACTGATTTCCAGGGTGACGAAGGCTTTGGAGCCGTCAACACGCCAGCGGCGGTGTAGTTGGCGCGGTCTCGGCATGCGCCGACGTCCTCCAGGAGCTCCTCAGCTGCGATGTAGTGTTCCGGCCCGGTCATCAGGTCTCCAGTTGTCTCGGTGTGTCCGCGGTTCGTGAGTTCGTGTCTCTACCGTTGGCGGTGTGCGCCGTTCCGGGATGTCCCGGACAATGCCTTTACGAGGTCGGCCGGGATCTCGCTATCCGCGCGCATGACGCCGCCGTCTTCTGTCCTTATCCAGTTGACGCCGTGGGCGTGGCGGAAGGCGAGGACCTGCCGCGCGGGGCGGCACCCC
>CAVTOP010000014.1:0-26900 GCA_963736275.1 uncultured Alphaproteobacteria bacterium | reverse complement strand
GGGTCATAAGCGGACATTTGCAGTGCAAAACGGCATGTCCGCTTTAGCCCCAAAAGCGGACATGTGCAGTGCAACTCGGCATGTCCGCTTTGTGCCAATAGCGGACATCTCGCTACAGCTCAAGGGCGTGAGTAGGGAACCCTGCGCGGCAGGCGTTACCACCGGCCGCCGAGAGACCGATTTACTATCCCCGCGCTTGGCCTAATATCGCGGCGCGATTCCGAAATGCATTGGATTAGACGCAACAGCGGTTTGGGTTCCTGGGCAGCTTTATTTGCCCTAACGATCCAGCTTTACCTGTCGTTTGGTCATATCCATCTTGAAGATTTTCAGGTTTCGTCCACTGCAATAGCAGCATCGTCTCAGACCCAACCAGATAATCCTGCTGACGACGATCACGGACCTGGCGGCCACGACTTCTGCGCAATTTGTGCGGCGCTCAGTCTGACAGCATCGTCAACGCTCCCCACGGTCACCGTGCTTGCGGTCCCCGTCGATCATCCCCACGCGTGGGTGGTTGACGTCCGGACGGCGCAACTTCCTTGCAACGTTCATTTTCCTTTCCACGCCCGCGCGCCTCCTCTCTCCATCTGACAATTGACTGAAAACGGCCTCGCTGACTGGGGCCTGTTTGCAACCCGCATCCATTGAGCGTGGGACGCACGTCATACAGGTGGAGTTTGCAATGCGTCTTCCATTGAGGACGATTCTAACGTCAAGCAGCGCATCTATCTGCATGTTGGCACTGTGCGTGACCTCCTCACGCGCGCAGACGGCGCTGCCGCAGATTGACGTCACCGTCGCAAGTCCAATCCGACGCGCGCCGGCACGCCCGGCTCCTGCTCAGCCGGCGCCGGCCCAGCCTGCGCCGGCCAGCCTGCTGCGCCCTGCCGCCGCACCGAAACGTTGGTTGGGACAATTCCAATCGTCACCGACCAGTTCGCGACCGTCACGGTCGTGCCGAACGACGAATTGCGTCGCAACGGCGCATCGACGCTCGGCGATCTCCTGTTCGAAAAGCCCGGCATCACCGGATCGAGTTTTGCGCCCGGCGCATCCAGCCGACCGATCATTCGCGGTCTGGACGTCAATCGCGTGCGCATCCAGGAAAACGGCATTGGCGCGAATGGCGCGTCAGATCTTGGGCGAAGATCACTTTGTGCCGGTCGATCCGCTAACGAGCAACCAGGTCGAGGTCATTCGCGGGCCGGCGACACTGCGTTTCGGCTCGCAGGCGATCGGCGGCGTTGTCGAGGCACCAACAATCGCATTCCGGACGTTCATTCCCGGTCGCGGAATCAGTGCCGAGTTCCGCGGCGCCGGGACCTCGGTCAACAATGGCATTGACGGGGCAGCGCTGCTTGACGCGGGCGGCGGAAACTTGGCGATTCATGCCGATGCCTTCGGCCGCACGGGGCAAGACTATCGCATCCCGAGCTATCCCTATCTCGTGCCGCCGAATCCGGCGGACGCTCCCAACGCGACGCAACCGGCAATTTCAATGGACGTCAGCCGAACTCTGCCGCTGCAGAGCAACGGCGGGTCGGTCGGCGCCTCGTATATTTTCAATGAGGGCTTTTTTGGCCTCGCGGTCACACAGAACGATGCGCTCTATCACATCCCGGGAATCGACGGCGAAGACCACCATACCCGCATCGACGCACATCAGACCAAAGTCGCTGAGCAAAGGTGAATGGCGTTCTCCAAGTCCGGTGATCGACACCATCCGCTTCTGGGGCGGCGTGACCGACTACAAACACAACGAACTTGGTCTTGCCGACGACACCGATCCGGCAAGCGACGGCATCCGCCAGATCTTCACCAACCAAGAGCAGGAAGGGCGCGTCGAGGCGCAGCTCGTTCCGTTCGATCTGCGTTTTGCCGCGCTGACGACTGCGATCGGCGTACAAAGCGGGCATCAGCAGCTTGACGGCTCCAAGCCCGGACAATGCCGGCCTTTGGGACCCGAACACGAACTGGCGGATCGCGGGCTACATATTCAACGAATTCAAATTCAGCGAAGCGACCAAAGCGCAGATCGCGGGTCGCATCGAAGCAGGTCTCGCTTTCCGGCATTGGGCGCAGCTTCGACGCCGCGGGACTGATGACCTCGACGCCGGCTTCGCCAAGTTACACGCCCAAGAGCGTCAGCATCGGCTTGATCCAGAACCTTCGCCTGGGATCTCGTCGGCAGCATCACCGCGCAATACGTTGAGCGCGCGCCCAAGCCAGCCGAACTATTTTCCGGTGGCGGTCATGATGCAACGGACACCTTCGACAAGGGCAATCCCAATCTCAAAATTGAGGCTGCGCGAATCGGTCGAAGTCGGCCTGCGACGCGCGAACGGCCCGTTCCGATTTGAGGCGACCGCCTACTACACGCGCTTCAACGGGTTCATATTTCGACGAGCTGACTGGCAATACTTGTGATGCTGACACCGGCGTATGCGGTCCGGGCGTCGGCGACCTCAACGAAGCGATCTATTCGCAGGCCAACGCCATCTTCCGCGGCGCCGAATTCCAGAGCCAATGGGACATCATCCCGGTCGCCAACGGGTTCTTTGGCATCGAAGATCAATTCGATGTCGTGCGTGCCACCTTTACCGATGGCACCAACGTGCCGCGCATTCCGCCGGTGCGCGTCGGTGGCGGTGTGTACTGGCGCAATGACGCATGGCTCGCGCGCGTCCGCCTGATCCACGCCTTTGCGCAGAACGACGTCGCGCCGGTCGCTGAAACTCCGACGCCGGGCTACGACGACCTGCGCGCCGAGGTCAGTTACACAGCGAAGATCGCCAGACCGAGAGCCAATCAGTTGAGCGAAATGACCTTCGGCTTGGTCGGCACAAATCTTCTCAACCAGGATATCCGCAACAGCGTGTCCTACACGAAGGACCAGGTGCTGTTGCCGGGCGCGAGGGTTCGACTCTTTGCGAGGCTCAGGTACTGAAATGACAACATCTCAACGCAAGCGTTCAAGACCTCACACGATCGGCACCGCAATCGCATGCGCTGCCGCGATGCTGCTCTTCGGCTTGTCTCTGCCCGCGGCCATGGCGCAGGACGAACCTCCGTCTGTCCAGGGTTCAGCGCTGCTGCCGCGCGATCTGTCGCCCTGGGGCATGTTCATGAACGCCGACGTGGTGGTGAAAGTGGTGATGGTCGGCCTGGTCATCGCGTCGGTTGTCACCTGGACGGTCTGGCTTGCCAAGACCATCGAACTCTTGAAGGCGCGTCGAAAGCTGCGGAGCGCGGTTGACGCACTGAGCGCGGTCAAGACGCTCGCCAATGCCAGGCAATCAAACATCGAAGAACCGGTTGCGAGCTTCTACGCCGCGGCGGTTGACGAATTGCGGTTGTCCGACGGGTCCATGGACAAGGACGGCCTGAAAGAACGCATCGCCTCGCGGCTCGAGCGGATCGAGGCCGCATTGAGTCGCCGCATCAGCCGCGGCACCGGCGTTCTTGCCACCATCGGAGCCACCGCCCCCTTCGTCGGACTGTTCGGCACGGTGTGGGGCATCATGAACAGCTTTATCGGCATCTCGAAATCGCACACGACCAATCTCGCGGTTGTCGCGCCGGGGATTGCCGAAGCGCTGCTTGCAACCGCGCTCGGGCTCGCAGCCGCGATCCCCGCCGTCGTCATTTACAATTTGTTTTCGCGCCAGATTACGAGCTATCGCGCGGCCCTTGCCGATGCTTCAGCGTCGGTGCTCCGGCTTGTCAGTCGCGACCTCGATCGCGGCCTTGCGCTGCGCAAGAGCGCCGCCGAGTCAGCGCCACGGAGTAGCGACATGAGTGTTCGTCTCGATCACGGCAAGGAAGAGCTCGACGAGGTTCACGAGATCAACGTCACGCCATTTATCGACGTGATCTTGGTGCTCCTCATCATATTCATGATAGCAGCGCCGCTCGCCACCGTGGATATCTCGGTCGATCTGCCCGCATCGACCGCAGAGCCGCAGCCGCGTCCCGAGAAGCCGATATACCTGACAGTGAAGCCCGATCTGTCACTCTCCGTTGGCGAGGAGCCGGTCGCACGCGACCGGCTTTCCGCCTCGCTTGACCAAGTTACCAATGGCGACAAGCAGACCCGCATTTTTCTCCGCGCCGACAAGGTCGTCCCCTATGGCGAGTTGATGGAGGTGATGAATCTGCTTCGCACCGCGGGCTTTCTTAAAGTCGCATTGGTCGGTCTCGAGAAAAACTCATGACTGCTGCGCTCCTCGGTAACGACGATGTTCGCCGCTGGGTTCTCAGCGGCGCGGTGGTGATCGCTGTTCACCTTGGGCTCGTTGCCATGCTGACCAGTTGGCACGAGCGCGTCACCGGCGATGAAGGCACCGAAGCGATCGTGGTTGATCTCGCGCCCTTCACCGGGCCGGCGACCGAAAGCAAAAACGACCTCGCGCCCGGCCCCGAGCAGCAGCAATCAACTGCCACGCCCGATGCGCAGCCGCCCAAACCCGAAGAAAAACCGCAGGAAAAAATCGAAACTCCGCCCGTCGTGCCTGATGCGGACGTTCAGCTACCAGCTGACATCAAACCGCCAGATAAACCGAGAGAAGAACCGACCCCTCCGGTCCCCCAGGCCACCGCGCCGCCGCGGCCAAGGCCATCCGCGGCTCAGGTTGCCTCCTGGCATCGCCAGATCGCGCTGCAGGTCGAGCGTCATAAAGGCTATCCCGCTTCGGCGCGCGCCGGTCATGAAACCGGCACGGCCGAACTCGCATTCACGCTTGATCGCACAGGGAAGGTTTTGGCAAGCCGCGTCGTTCGCACATCCGGCGTTGCGGCGCTTGATCAGGAAACGATCGACACGGTGCGGCGCGCGCAGCCATTCCCGCCGCCACCCGCGAACATGCCCGGCGAAACCTTCGAATTCACAGTGCCAATTCGGTTCAACATTCGCTAAATCGCAAGGAGGAGCATCGTGAGAAGCTACTACAATAGCAGTCGGCGCTTCGATCTTCTGTGCAATCGCTCCGATTTCTGCCAAAGCCAAAACAGATCGTTCAATGTCAAAGTGCGAGCAGAGATGCCTCGACTACGACTGCCCCTCCGGCAATCCGAACCCGATGTATTGTCACTGGGCATGCCATCATAAATGTTCTCAAACGTCCCTGAGCAATAATCGCCATGAAAAATAGACACGTTGTGAACTTCGCGCCGGGCGTTGAGGCTCTGACCCTCGTCAATCGGCACAGGTGTTGCCGTCATCGCCCTATATCTCGACGACATCTTTCCGAACCCGATCGGGCGATCCTTGTTCGGAAACTCAATTACAAATGGAAGGCCGAATTCGGAATTCACCATGAAAAACATGCAGTCTCTTTTGGTCAGCGTTCTCAGTCTTTTATTTTCTGTTGCGCCAGCGCTTTCACACGCCATGCTCGACCATGCCTCCCCGAGAGTCGGCAATACGGTCGCGTCAGCTCCAAAGCAGGTGGTTCTCTGGTTTACCCAAAAACTTGAGCCCGCTTTCAGCTCAGCGGAGGTTCGCAGCGAACAAGGCGGCCTTCTCATGAATTCTGGGAAGGCTAGTGTTGTCGGTGATGGGACGCAGCTTCGTGTTCCGGTTAAACCTTTGCCGCCGGGGACTTACAAGGTGATTTGGCACGTTCTTTCGGTCGACACCCATCGCACACAGGGCGATTTCTCATTCCGCGTCGGTCCATAGATGCTAAAATTTGCCGGATCTCGTCAGCAACTGTGAATGTCCGCTTTGGGTCATTAGCGGACATGCGAAATGGCGTTAAATGGAATGCAAAAAAGGCCCATATTTGGCGGGTCTATTCGTTAACCTAGGCAATGGAAGGCAATAGAAGTCAATAGGCAATGTGGGGTAGAAAGTGGGGTATCGGCGGCGCTTGACCGCCAGACCAAAGCCCCTTGACAGGAGTCACACCATGCGCCAGATAAATCGCCTGAGACGCCCGCAACCGTGAAAACGCTTTTTGGCCGCGCCGGACCGCCGTGCAAAATTGCGGACGGTGGTGAACGCTGCATTCGTGCAAGATACCGGGTCGTGGATTTTTCGCTACGCGCCAGCGCGGGACACCGGGCGCGTCCGCGAAATCGGGCTCGGTTCATCCAACATCATCGACCTGGCCAGCCGCCCGCGCGAAGGCCCGCGCGCTGAACGAAGGACTCTGGCGCGCGGCGAAGACCCTGAAGGCGGCGCGCGTTGAACAGCGCCAAACCGAAGCGACGTCAAATGACCTTCGCGCGAGTTCGTCACATCCAGCCGCGACGCGCTGACTTGGCGGCGCGCTATCAAAAACGAAAAAGGCCCGGGACGAATGGGACTCGCGGCTGGCCTGCGCGCTTCGCCGACGCCGCTGTCACCTGATGCTGCTACGCGATATCGGATCGGATGACGTGAAAGCTTGCCTTGACCCGATTTGGCAGGACAACCACGGCGCGGCGGCCAACGTGCTGCGCCCATGACCTGACCGGAGTCATGACGCCGCGCCCGCGCGCTGAAGCTTTGCGGCTTCGATAGCCAACCCGGCGGAAGTCGCCCGCGACGCCATGCCGACGGCTGGCCAAGGCGAACAAGACCGCAAAGACACGTTCACCGCGAAGCGATTCCCCTGGCCGGCCTTGCAGGCGTTCATGGCGACCATTCGCGGCGTCGATGCGATCAAAGCCCGCCTTGTGGAATTCCAAGCCTTGACCGCGACTTGCACCGGCCGAAGCGCGCCTGGCGCCAATGGGCGGAAATCGACCTGACGCGAATCCCGTTTGGACTCATTCCGGCCGGACGGATGAAGGCCGGCGGAGAGAACACGGCGAGTCGCGTTGCTGTCCGCGCGCGGTTGCCGTCGCTGACCGAACTTCGGCCAAGACCGCGCACAATTCCGGCTTTGTGTTCGTCAACCCGGACACCGCCGCGCCCTACAGCGAATAAGACCGCGCTTCGGTTGATTCCGAGGTATTCCTACCCGGACCGCGACCGCGCACGGCTTTCCGGTCGTGCTTCGCCGATTGGATTGCTGACCAACACCGACCGTTCCGGAACAGGTCACGCAAAGCCGCGCTGGCCCATGCCGCTGGCAAAGCCGGACAAGGCGGACGCCGCCTACCGTCGCGGCGATGCGCTTGGAAGCCCGCCGCGAAGCCATGGCCCTTTGGTGCAAATGGCTGGCCGGAAAATAAGCGTAACATAATGTTACACAAAGCCCCGCCCCATCTTTACCCTGTTAAAGCCCCGCCCGGTTGGCGGGGTTTTTCTTTGTTGACTCGCATTGTTTTCCCCTTCAGCCTATTTCCGTTCGCGCGCCGAAGCGGCATTTACCCGCCGCCTAGCAACGAAGCGACTCCATCAAAACACGAACCAAAGGAGTCCGCCGTGTGCGTGCGGATTGTGCGAACCATGCCGAAGGCTAACCCCGTCCAAATGTTGACTGTGAGTTCGATGGCTGACCGGATTTATCCGTCGCCGATTTTTGCCGCGAAGCTTCAATCAGCAAGCCAACGTTTGCGAAGGAAGTCCGGGACGGCAAATTGAAAATCATTCGCCAAGGCCGCCTGGTGTGACAGGTTTACTGGCGCGAATTCTTGTGCTGGCGCGACGCGCTTTAAATTCAACAAAATGTTGAATTTGCCGTGACTGACGCCGAATGGTTGGCGGACTTCTGGCGACAACCGCCGTCCGGTGATAATTTCGCGCCGCCAATCTTTGAGCGAAGAATTCGCAAAAGCTTTTAACATTCGGATCCCGGCGGACCTTCACGCGCGCTTAAAGGCGTTCGTTGACAGGTCACAGGCCACGCAATTGTTACCTTGGATATTTTTGGGGCGTGTTCGCGCCGCATCATCCGTTACTTGCGGGCATTTTTGTTGGCGTGTCGCACGCCAGCACACTTCACGATCACACGCGCCCGAATGGTGCGCTGACCGCGCACGCGTCGCCGCACGCGGCGTCGGCGGCAAGAAAAAGCTGTGCCTCAAAGCCCAGATTAGCTCCGTTGCCGTTTGTCTTTGTAATTTTTGCCGACTTGGGCGCTGTGACTTCCGCGCCTGCGTCCTTGGAGCGTCCTTGTCGCGGCATATACTTGCACCGTTGTTGAATCACTGGTTTCGCGACTTTGCCAAATTCGAGAGCTGATGCAAGGCGCGCAAAAACAATCTGGGGCGAGATATTGCGCGTGGTCTTCAGAGCAAATCGCGCGTGGTCTATACGCGGGAAGATGCGTACGCATTGCGAATGTTGGCGTTGAAGAAGGCGCCAATTGACGGCGCCTGCATTAGCTGCTCGTACATGACAAGTGGCACGTTGTAGTACTGGTAAATCGTCTGGTTCTTGAATTCCACTTCCAGCGTTTCGGCACTCGGGTCATATCCGACCGAAAGCAAATTTGACGAGCTGACCGGTACGCGATCCATGAGCCCTCACTGGTTTGGTGCTGGTTTCCATCGCGCGTTTTGCGCCCGCCATGCGGCCACTACTTTGGAATAGTCCTCGGCCTGTCGTTGTTTCGCCCATGCCTCGACTACCAATGGGTCTTCGCTGCTGGGCCGCGCGTCATCTGGCGGCAGCGTGATCCGGCAGCGAATAGGGAGCTTCGCGGCCTCGCCAGCAATGACTGCCTCGCCGGTTCGCAGAACGGGAAGGCTGTCCATCAGTCCACTCAGGCTATCAGGTAGCGCGGCTTGCACCTTGGTTCGGTCCGCCGAATTGAGAGGCGCATGGCGATGAACGTTCCGCACTGAGAAAGGATGGTCTCATCAATCTCGGTGGGGCGCTGGCTGACAATCATGGCGCCTATGCCGAATTTGCGGCCCTCTTTGACGATGCGCTGCACCTCCTTCGTGCCAAATTATTTGTTTCCTTTCCGAGATAGCGATGCGCCTCTTCCATCACCACGAGTTCCGGCCGCTTCCGGCCCCCTTCGGGCATTTCCTCGTCCCCAGAAAAGCGCTTCGTAAATTATGTTCAGTATGCTGCCGATCAGGCGAATGAGAACCGAGCTGGGTACACCCGATAAATCCAAGATCGTTATCGGTTTGTCGTGTCCGAGCCACTCATCCAACAAATGGGTTAAATCTTTCGCTGTTTTCCCGTCTAGAGCGGGCTCCCATTGTCCGGGGTGAAGTATGAAGTCGTATTGCTTGTCGAAAATCCGAGACCGCATGCGCTCGAGCTGCCTACGGATTGAAAGAACATTTTGCGCATTGATGAAAGGCGGCGCCGCGCCCGCGCCGGCAGCCTTGTACTTCGGCGCCACCAAAGTCTCTGCATCACCTTCAGTGTCGATGGCACGTTGGGTCTGGTCCTGTGTCTCGCCAAGTTTTTACTTCGGGATCAATCAGCTCAAACCAAAGTTGTTTGAGACTAAATGGTAGTGGGCTATCAGCGGTAAGCGAATTCTCATCAACGCCTGCAAACGCAATGCGCTTCGTTAATGCAACTTTAGCAGCCAGAATTTTGTCTAAGATAGCCGTGAATGCCTTGTCTTCTAGCTTTCCCATTAGAAAGTTCAGGAGTTCACCGGTCTCCGTTGCCCAGTACGGCACGAACAGCGGTTTTTCTCCGTCGAGAGGATTGACGCGAAATACGGTTGCGATGTTCTTTAAGGCTGCTGAGTATTCGCCATGAATATCAAGAAGCAAAATTCGAGCATTGGGAAGAGCCGAGGTACCTTGTGCTTGGCCAGCTATGGACCGCAGCAAGCTGGTCACAGTGGTTGATTTTCCAGACCCGGTTGAGCCGAGGACTGCACTGTGTCGCGTCACCAAACGGTCTAAATCGACACGGACGGAATACTCTCGGCGCCAGAAAGGTTGCCAATCGAAATCTGGCCGTCTTCGTTCGTGCCATAAATTTTGGCTAGGTCATCCTCCGTAACCAGATGCACTTCATCATTAATCGTTGGATACTGGCTAGTACCGCGCTCGAAGCTGAAAATTGATAATCTCTCCAACGGAGCTGCACCCGTCATCCAGCGTTCGCCGCGTGAACCCTCATTCTTTACGGCTTCCGGCGTCGCATTTGCACCTACGTCAGATACAATTCCGTACAGATTGTTATAGCCCTGCGGAATTCGGACGAAGCTTCCTACTTGACCGACGCGGTAGCTCCGCCCTCCGATAATGGATATTTCCGACGCAGCGCTTTCGAGCTGCCGAATGCTAACGGTGGCCCCGGTAACGCCGCCGACATAGCCAAGAAGAGTTGGCGCTATCATGGGGCGGACCACCGGCCGCAAGCCGCGACCGGTGCTATTGCGGCAGGTGCAGGTGGGGCGAACGCCTGCATTGTGCGCGATGCGGAGAAAAAATCGCGCGAATGGCTCAACCGCGCCTAACAAGAATTGCGCTGGCGCCCCGTGAGTAGGTGACGCCAATATGTTGCGCGAATGGCCGCCCAGTCCTTGCTGGGCAGTTCGCCCGGCACTACCCAGCGGCCGCGCGTTCCGTTCACTTTGGCCGCGTCCGAGCAGTAAACGCTAAAGTTCGAACGTCGCTTAGCTAGATCACACGCGGCCAACTCATCCGCGATTGGCTTGAACTCAAATGCGAAAACACTGGCGGACGGATTGCCCGCAAGGCCTTCATCGATACGAGATGTAACGTGCGCATCCGCGTATGAGAAGCCGATTGAAATCAGGAGCGTGTCAGACAGGCTAAGAAAGCGCGCAGCCTGTCAAACAAAGCTGCATACGGGGCTTTCTGAGTTTGATCGTACTTTAGATGTTCTGGGAACACGAGATGCGTGGCAGAGGCGCTGCCAGTACGCGTAACCTCACCGTTAGCCTGCGCGCTCCACCCCAGTGAGCCATGGAGCTTCCACAGTCGCGTCCATCGGGCTGGTAAATCATTTCGCGCTATCTGACGGTCCAAGAAAGGCTTGACGCCCCTACAAATCCATCGAAGTAGGGGAGCGCGCACGGCCTCAAGTGCCTCCTCAAACAGCAAATCGTAGTTAGTCGTGAAAACCTCAATCGGCGTATCGCGCGCAGCACCAACAATCCAATTCACGATCTCACTGTACGCAGACAGCGTACTAGGAAGACGTACATTTACAACCTTGCCGATCTCATCGCATATCGATTGACCTAACTTCTCGTACGCATCTCCATCAAGGCCGTGTACCGTAGACTTCCCTAGCACTTTGCTCAGTGAGCGCACGCGCGACAAATAAGTCTCAATGTCATGTTTGGGTAGCTCAGCTTTTAGGGCAGCAAGGGTTGCCCCATGTGCCGCGTCCAACGCTGTGAGCACCTGCTGTAAGACCAGCGACCGCCGGGATGAGCGGCCGCGTTCCATCGTCCTTGGCCATGCCAGCGGGTGCGCCAGCCCCAATAAGTAAGCCAATACGCTTCCGACCCTGCGCAATAATTGTGCGCAATGAAGCCATGTACTGATCAGGATTATGGACGCTCTCTGGCACCCACCTTCGCCTGTGCCGGAGGATATAAGGGACGGAACTCGGCGCCACTATTGCGTGATTTTCGCAATTTATACTCGGGATTAGGGAGATATCTTGCGACAGGAAAATTTGACGAGAGGTGTTGCGACCATATCCACACGCGATTTCGGGGGATGGCAGGGGGGCGGGATCGGAATTCCACAAGTGACTGGAAACTAAGCAATGAGCACAGCGCACGAAACTTGTTCGACATTTCAATATTCACTGAAATAATTCTTGACTTGCCAGACATTTCAATATTCATTGAAATATGAAAAATGCCGATGCCGTTTCCGCTCTTGCGGCGCTGGCCCAAGAAAACCGCCTAGATGTGTTTCGCCTGCTAGTACAAGCGGGGCCGGAAGGACTGTCTGCCGGGGCGTGTCGCGTCGCCCTCAAACTCGCGCCGAATACGCTGACGTTTCATTTTGACCGACTGCGCGACGCGGGTCTGGTCACCGTGCGGCGCGAAGGTCGGTCAATGATCTACGCCGCACGGTTCAAGGTCATGAATCATTGCTCGACTTCCTTACCGAGAATTGCTGCCAAGGCGCGGCGGAAGTCTGTGCGCCTGCGGAGTGCAAACCAGTCCGGCGCGACCCGCCAAGAAACCCGAAACGGTGCGTTGATGCGGCTATATATGTTCGAGCACTGCTCGCTTTGCTTCCGTGTGCGGATGACTGCCGCGCTAAAGCGGCTGCACTTCAAGAAGTCGTTGTGCTTGATGACGACACCGACACCTTGGTCGGTCTCGTAGGGAAGCGTGTGATCCCGATCTTAGTGAAGGACGACGGTCGTCCCATGCTGGAAAGCATGGATATGGTCAAATACATCGACGCTATCGGAGAGCCGGTACTGATCGGCCCGGAACGCGCGGAGATAACAGCGTGGGCAGACGATGTTGTCGATAAGACTGCGCGGCTAACACAGCCCCGATATCCTTTGCTCGGCTTGCCCGAGTTCGCAACCGTGGCGGCGCTCGATCACTACACAATGCGCAAGCGTAAAAGCTTGGGAGACTTTGTCGAACTTCGTGCCAAGACCCGTGAGTACCTTCGCGAGTTGGCATCGAGCTTCGATGAACTTGATCGGCTGATCGAAAGTCCGCGAGCGATCAACGGAACGATATCACTAGACGACGTTCGTGTGCTTCCACTTCTTAGATCGGCAGCCGTTGTGAAAGGACTTCGTTTTCCCGACAGGGTGCGCAGTTACTTTGAAACCATGATGGCCAGCATTGGCTACCAACCGCTGCCTACGGCGTAAGGAGCATTAGCCATGAAACGCATGCACGTCCATGTCTCGGTCGAGAATATCGACCACGCTGTCGGGTTCTATTCGGCGCTGTTCGCGAGCAAGCCCATCAATCGTTAAGGATGACTATGCGAAATGGATGCTCGATGATCCGCGCATGAACTTCGCCATCTCGACGCGCGGGCGCGAGCCAGGCCTCGATCACCTTGGCATTCAAGTCGAAAGCCAGCAAGAACTTCATGACGTCTACGCTCGCCTGAAGGCAGCCGGCGGCGCTGTCATCGAGCAAGGCCAAACAGCATGTTGTTACGCTAAGTCGGAAAAGTCGTGGATCGATGATCCTGCGGGCATCTCGTGGGAGACACTTCCACACGACCGGCGAAAACATCAGTTATGGCGACGGCAGCGGCGAGAACGAAGCGCGCGTTGCTCACGTCAAATCGTGCTGCGCCCCCACGGCCACGGCTCCCGTCGAGCCTGCATGCTGTAAGCAATAATCGACTCTGGCTGCGGACTAAGCAGAAAACGGCCATCGTGAGATGGCCGTTCAAGTTTGGTGGCTAATTAGCCCTTCAATCCTGCAAACTGCGCTTTCCAATAATTTTCTATTTGCTGAACCACATTCGGCGGGAAGGGAACATAGTCGAGCGATGTTGCCTCCGGCTGGCCGTTCTCCAGTGCCCACTTAAAGAAATCCATCGCGGCATTTGTTCGGGCGGCGTCTTTAGGCTGCTTGTACATCAGAATGAATACCGTCGCGGCGATGGGGTAGGCGCTCTCGTCAGATGCATCGGTCATGATGAGATAGAAGTCTTGTGCGTCACCCCATTTGGCGCTGGCTGCTGCGGCCTGAAAACTCGCCGCGTCGGGCTTGATAAACTTACCGGCTTTGTTTTGGACAAGCCCCCAGGCCATCTTGTTTTGAAGCACGTAAGCATATTCAACGTAGCCGATTGAGTTCTTGGTCTGGTTGACAAACGCAGCCACACCTTCGTTGCCTTTGCCGCCGAGGCCGACTGGCCACTCGACCGACGTGCCTTCGCCCACCTTGTCTTTCCACTCGGCACTGACCTTGGAGAGATAGTTCACCCAATTGAAGGTCGTCCCAGACCCATCGGAACGATGCACAACACCGATGGCGGCATTCGGCAATTTCAAATCGGGATTAAGTTTGGTGATCGCCGGATCATCCCAAGTTTTGATTTTCCCGAGGTATATGTCGGCTAGCACTGGCCCGGTGAACCGCATTTGCCCAGGCTGTATGCCATCGATGTTCACGACCGGCACGATGCCACCGATCACAAGTGGAAACTGACCCAACCCGAGTTTTTGCAGATCGGCTGGTTTCATCGGCATGTCAGAAGCGCCGAAGTCCACGGTAGCCGCTTTGATTTGTGCGATGCCGCCACCCGACCCAATCGATTGATAATTGACTTTGGTGCCGCTCTTGACGCTGTAGTCAGCGGACCACTTCGCAAGGATGGGATAGACGAAGGTTGATCCTGCACCTGTGATTTCAGCGGCGTTTGCCGCTCCAAGCGACAGCAGTGTGGCAACAACTACATTCAAAGCAGCCAAACGGCGCATGGTTTTCTCCTGTTGACAGGACTTTTCGATATGTCGAGATTTCCAGACATATGTAATAGATTTATGACAACGTTGGCTATTCGTGGAAAGCGGGTCGATGCCGTGACCTTAGACACGCACAAACGATTAATAGTGGTGGGGTCTTATCTGCTTTTCTTGGGCGGCATGGGCGCTTTGGTAGGTTCATCAACCGAACTGTTCCCGGAGTACAGCAACCTGGCAGTTAGGCTCATTTTGCTTCCCGCTGCTGTGGTTGGCTGCCTACTGATTGTCGTGACAAGGCTAATCGACATTAAAGGCGAGTGAGTGTCCGCTTGCTGACGCACAGCGGACACTTCACGTACTCAGATTTGATCAACCCACTCGCGTATTCCTGCGACTTGAAAGTTAGGTGCCGCACGCCTTCCGGTGCATCGGCAATCTTGCGGATGTTACCCCAAGTCTGTTTGTAGTTCGGGATGACAAATTCGTTCACCCCCGGCGAAACGACATTCCCCACCACGCCGCTCGGATAGGCAAACAGCATGAATGTCTGCTTTCGCTTCGCCGTCGCCGTCGGATAGACGATCGCCTGGGTCGAGCCGTTGTCGTTATAGACTTCCACCAGATCACCGGCATTCACTTTCAGTTCGGCCATGTCCTGCGGGTTCATCTGGATGAACGGGTAAGGGAAGCGATCCATGACGAACTCGTTGTCTTGGTCGAGGTAGGCATTCTGCCAGACTATGTTGGTGCGGCCATTGTTGATCAGGAACGGCCACTTCTTCATCTCGGCGTCCTTGCCGGGTGCCTGCAGTCCGCGCCACTTCGTCTCCATGAATGTGGCTTTGCCATCCTTCGAGTTGAACTTACCGTCGGCAAACAGCCGCTTGGTGCCGACGATCTTGCCGTCTTTGAAGTCGACCGCTGGCTCCTGAAAACCATTGGTGCCCATGGCACGCAGCCGCTCGTAGGTGACGAACTGACCGCCCTTCTCATGGCCGTGATAGCCATCCATGAAGGCGTCCTCTTCCGTCTTCCAGTCGAAGCCCTTGAACTGGTCGGCATACTTCGTCTTGCCCTGCTCGCGAAGTACACGCTCCATGTTGTTGGCGATCCGCGCGGCGATCAGACTGTCCGGCATGGCTTGGCCGGGCGGGTCCATGTACCGCTCGGTGAGCCGCATGCGCCGCTCGCCGTTCATCGACGTGAGATTTGCTTCGCCGGACGTCGCCGCAGGTAGCCAAACATGGCAGGCCTCACCGATCTTTGTCGGCACAATGTCGACATCGACGGCGAACAGGCCACCTTTCTTAATTGCCGCCATGATGGCTTTCGCCATGCCGTCGCGATCACCGTAAGGCACCGCCGACATTGCGTCCTTCACCAGATCGGTGCGTTTCTTGTAGGCCTGCTTGAACTTCAGCGCGTTGAGCGTGGTCTTATAGTGATCGCAACCCCAGATGTGGTGGACGCCGCCTTTTCCGCCAATCAGGAGTTGGTCGACATAAGCCGCCGGGCGTCCAACATGTGCGTCGGAGGGTCGCGAATAGCCTTCCTGATGGCCCCCCATACGCACACAGCCGCCGCCGGGTCGACCGACGTTGCCGGTCGCCAGCGCGACATTCACCAACGATCCGTTGGTGCGGTAGTTGTCGTTGCCCCAGATCAGCCCCTTCTCGTAGGCGAACATAGTGCGGCGGCGAGCGCCGCCTTGCTTAGGCTCGGCGATCCACTCGGCTGATTTCCGAATTTGATCGACGGTAAGCCCGGTGATCCGAGCGGCCTCTTCGAGGCTGGTCTTGTTGCCGGTGACCGCCTTGTTGAAGTCCTTCGTAGAGGCGGCGATGAACGCCTTGTCGGTCCAACCCTTATCGGCGATGTAGGTGAACCACGCATTGAACAGCGCGAGATCGGTGCCGGAATTGATGGCAAGATGCATGACGCGATCTTTGCCAGCCTCAACCTCGCAGGCATTGACAGTCACTGTACGGCGCGGATCGACGATAACGATGCGACCCTGTTCGACAGGCTCGGAGCCAAATTCGGCCTTCTTCTTGTCCACCGATGTGCCGCGCAAATTCGGAACCCAATGGTTGAGGAAATAGTTGGTTTGCGTCTCCAGCGCATTGGTGCCCACCGCAACGATAGTGTCCGCAAGCTCAGCGTCCTCATAGCAATTGTTGAGTTCACCCACGCCCATATCGCGCGTGGCGTGGACTTCGGAGTTATAGGCTGGACGATTGTGGATGCGGATATTCTTCACCTTCATGGCACCGAAATAGAGTTTGCCGGTGCCCCAAGTATTCTCGTAGCCGCCACCGGCACCGCCGTGGTCGAACGCGGAAACGATTAAGCCGTCCTCTCCCATATCGTTGATAACGCCAACTGTAACCCGCGCGACGAGATCAAGCGCGTCGTCCCAGCTCGTTGGCTGCATCTGTCCGTAACGCCAGACCATCGGATCGGTTAGACGCTGCAATTGGGTGTTGCGCTGGCGCGAATAACTCATCTCGGCCATTCGGGCACCACGTACCGAGCCAAGGCCAGAGTTCACTACGCAGTCCTTGTCCGGCTTGATGACGATGTGCACGTCCTCGCCGTTTTGCTTGACGATGTTGTACATGGACGGCGCGTACCACGCAGCCGTCTCGGCTTGCTGCTGTTTGCTAAGATCGACACCGAATTTATTTTGGTCCGGCGCCGTGCCGCCCTGTTTGTTGGTGGGCCACGTGTAGGCGTGATAGCCGCAGCCGACGATGCAGTAGTGGCAGACGACGTTGAACTCCTTGGCATCCTTCGGAATGATTGGAAGCTGATCGATTTGTCGTTTGTAAGCCATTGTTTCCTCCCTCACAGAACGTTGGACAGCCGCCCGTACAAAAGCTCGTCGACGCCTTCGGCGTAGATGTCGCCTTTGTCGTCGACGCGCAGTACGTACTGCGGGAGGTTTTGCGTTGCTTGCCCCCAAATCTGCTGGCCACCCGCTTCACAGTCGAAGCGAGAATAGTGACCCGGACAATTCAGGGTCCGGTCGGATTTGTTGTACGAAAGTGGAAAGCCCTTGTGCGGGCAGATTGTGGTGAAGCCGACGATGTCACCGTCGGGGCCTATTCCATCCGCAACGCGCTTTCCGAGTTTGAGCAATACTCCCGGCGCATCGTTGTCCGGATAACTGACATTGAGCGGTTCGTTCACCTTAAGTTCGCTGACGTTCGCCAGTCGATTGCTCGGGTAGTTCACGCGGGCGGACGACGGTGCTGCTTTAGCCTGTGGAGCCGAGACCGTGGCAGCCGCTACGCCGGCGGCAGCCATGCTGGCCCCGGACAAGAATTGTCGTCGACCGACGTCGACGATCATCTGACATCGCTTCATGGCGCTCTCCCTGTTCCCTCGATCAGGTCATCCGATGTCGGGCCGCCGCCCAGTGACGGATGCGTGATTTCGCTCAGTTATTTGTTGTCACATCGCTGCAATACAGTTATGTGACGATCTGTCGAGAAATCTGGACATGACGTTAGCCGAGGCTTTGACGGGCTGTCATCTGATAAACGGAATGCTTCAGGTAATCGGAGAAGTTTCGGACAATGGCAAAAGCAACTTTAGCGGTTGTGGGGCACATCGGCCCGGCCCCGCGAGGCGACAGGATGTCCGCGCCGCACGCGCTCGCAGCGTTCGCGGCCTTGGGTCAGCCCACGCGGCTCGCAATCTTCCAGCTTCTGATGAGTGCAGAGCCGCATGGTCTTGCTGCTGGCGCCATCGCCGAAAAAGTTGGTTGCCCTCACAACACGCTCTCGTCGCACCTCAGCATTCTTGCACGCTCAGGGCTGGTGAGGGGCGCGCGCGATGGACGCTCGATCATCTATCGAGCGAATGTCGATGCCATCCGCACATTAGTTGGCTTCCTCGTCGATGATTGCTGCGACGGTCATCCCGAACTTTGCCATCTGCAGGAAGCGATAGACGAAGCAAACTGCGGGTGTCGCGCCAGCCGGAAAGAAAAAAAGCGGAGGACGTAGTCGTGGCAAATGACAATGCAAAGAAAGTGTACAACGTCCTTTTCCTGTGCACCGGAAACTCTGCGCGCTCGATCATGGCCGAGGTGATCCTCAATCGCGCGGGTCAAGGAAATTTCCGCGCGTTTTCAGCCGGAAGCCAACCCAAAGGTCAGGTGCATCCCTATGCGCTCGATCTGTTGCGCAAGGTGCATTACGACGTGAGCAATGTGCGCTCAAAAAGTTGGTTAGAGTTCTCGCAGCCCGACTCGCCCAAACTCGATTTTGTTTTCACGGTCTGCGACAACGCAGCGGGAGAGGCGTGCCCGTACTGGCCAGGTCAGCCGATGACCGCCCATTGGGGTGTGCCCGATCCTGCGGCGGCGACCGGCACCGAGGCCGAAATCCGTTTTGCCTTCGCAGATACGCTGCGGATGCTAACTAATCGCATCAACATCTTTGTCAGCCTGCCGCTCGCCAAACTCGATAAACTGAGTTTGCAAAACCAACTCGATGCCATTGGCAAAACCAAGGACGCCGCCGCACCGGCGACCGCGGCGGAATGAGTGACGAGCCAACTCCCTTATCGCGCCGGTTAATGGCCGAGGCGCTCGGTAGCGCCATTCTCGTCGCCACTGTGGTCGGCTCAGGGATCATGGCCGAACAGTTGGCCGGTGGTAATCAGGCGATTGCGCTGCTGGGAAATACTATTCCGACTGGGGCGATCCTAGTCGTGCTGATCACCATTTTGGGGCCGGTTTCGGGTGCACACTTTAACCCTGCCGTGACCCTCGTGTTTGCCGCACGTGGCGAGACGCCGTGGAGCGAAGTCGTTCCCTACATTGTGGTCCAGTGCGTCGGTGCAATTCTTGGCACCGTGCTCGCCCACTTGATGTTCGACCTTGCTCCGCTCGCAATCGGGATCAAAGCGCGCAGTGGGCCATCACAATGGCTAGCGGAGGCGGTTGCGACATTCACGCTCGTGCTCACCATCCTTGGCGGTCTGCGTTACGCACCCTCGGCAATTCCGTGGCTTGTCGGCTTAGTGATTACCGCCGCCTATTGGTTCACGGCGTCGACATCGTTCGCCAATCCGGCTGTGACCTTGGCACGCGGGTTCACTACGACCTTTGCCGGGATTGCTATGAACCACGTCCCGGCGTTTATCATCTCGCAACTCGTGGGAGCTGCAGTGGCCGCATTTGTCGCGACTGCGCTTTTCCCGTCTCGGGCACGACAGCACGCCCGAGCGCTGGCACCGGGTGAATAACCTCTACAAATTTATGTTGCCGTTCCAGTCAGACGGCACGCTTTGCGTCCGTTACCGCTCGTTGATCCGTCTAAGGGTTCGCTGTACCGCAAGGTTAGTACTAAGCTTTGATCGCTGGAGGAGGTACTGACCACGGACAGAGGAGGTATCGATATGAGTTATACAACTGCTCCATCGCATCAAAAGCGCATACTCGGAACGAAGCCCCTCGGGAAGAGATGGGCGAAGATCGTTGAAGATAGCGTGATGAAAGAGGGTGCCAGATTAGCCCGAGTTGAATTGAAGGCGGGGAGGCAGACAACGGAAGACGCGGTCATAGTCCGAATTCCCGTAACCATTTACGTCAGCTTTCCACGGCGAGGAAAAGGAATTTCTCCAGGAGCGGGCACACCGCAAGCTGTGTGCACATTCTCACAAGATGAGGCAGGTTCTGTTTGTAAATGCGTTGGGCCAGGTGCCGGTTCATGCGAGTGCGGTGATGGGGGTGGCCCTCCTGTCGTGGTCTAAACGTAGGATGCCGAAAATTTTGTCAGGCTGGGTTGCGTCCATTTACACTAGGAACTTCGGGGGGCGGCAGGGGGTGGACGCCCCCTCCGTCCTGCCGTAAGTCATTGCTGCAACGGGTTCTCTTGACGCGCATCGCCAACGTAACATGTAGACGGACCTCCATACGTTACACCACAACCCCGCACAGCTTACATGCACCGTGCTGTCATGGTGCTGTCAGGCGTTGCTCCGTACGAGGCGCGGACGCAATAAAACATTAATGTCAGCTATGGATTGAATTCACGGCCTCTCCCTTGCGGAGCGTAAGGCCGTGGAGTGTATGGACTGCTTTTCGCCGAAGCAGACATTCTTTGACGTAACCTTGGCGGCCAAGAATTCCAGGAAGACTTTCACGTTGGGAGATCGCTGGCTGCCCGGAGGCAGGACTTGCACGGCTATCGAATCTCCGCCGTCGTCGAATAGCCAGATTGCCAGCGACCGAATACTTCACAGTGCAACCGCCATGTCCGCTTTACCCCCCAACAGGACATTCGGCGTTAATTCACCGGCTGCGCCTCCGGCAATTTTCATGTACCGTTCAGGATTTTAGAAAAAGAATTGCACTCGTATCGGTCATAGGCGCACTGGTGGTTGCGCTTGGTCGAACGCGCACGTCCGACGCTCAACTCAAACAGCCTCTAGTGCCTTGTCATGGCGCGAACACCATCAAAAAAAGACCGATCACGAGAAACCAAATCCCGACAGCATCGAGTGATACGCCCAGTCCGGTGGGCTCCCGTGGACTGCTTTCAGTGTTGACGGATGAGTCTACGATCACTCCGTGCTTCAGTTCGAATTGCATCGGATGGTTGATCCGCTCGCCAGTACCGAATAACAGGAGTCCTAGGCCGAACAGAAAGCCATGGGTGAGTTGTGCAATGAAAAAGGCGACAGCGATGACTGCACCTGCCGTCGCCATCAGGTCCCACCATTGGTTTGACAGATTAAGTTTCCACGACATCAGGATGCCCTCGCATAATTCTTGAGTGCTCGGTCGGCCGCGATGCAATGACCGGCGTAGCAACTGTGATCGCAGTAGGAGAGCCGTGTTGCGACCTCTCGCAGATAACTCTCGCCGATTGGTTCACAGCAGAGCGCACAGTATGCCTGCGGGCTGGGTGTCCTGCCATTTACTAAGAGGAACTTCATGCGTCACCTTCGCGGTGTCCTGGGTTAGATCTACCGTGGCACACCCACCAAATCCGCGACCTTGAGAGAGACGACGGTCTTGCTGCCTTTGCGTTCGATGCTGAGATCGACCTGGTTACCGATCCCCACCTGCTCGAGCTGATCGTTCAGTTCCGACAGACCGTGAATGGGCTTGCCATTGGCTGCGATGACCACGTCGCCGATCTGCCCGCTAGAAGTATTGATGCCTTGTAAGCCCGCTCGTGCAGCCGGTGAGCCCGGAACCGTATCGACTACCAGCACGCCTTCGACCCCAAACGCCGCGTCGAGCACATCGTCGCCAGCTACGATCCCGATGTCCGCCGTCGGTACACGGCCATTATGGATGAGCGCTGGCACCACGCGATTAACCACATCGACCGGAATGGCAAGGCCGATCCCTGCATTGGAGCCAGACGGCGAGAAAATCGCCGTGTTCACACCGATGAGCCGACCTGCTGAGTCAAGCAACGGGCCACCGGAATTGCCGGGATTTATCGCAGCGTCGGTCTGGATGACATTGGTAACCTCATGGCCGCTGCTGGTCGGAATATGCCGCTTGAGCGCGCTGATGATGCCGGAGGTCAACGATTGATCGAGCCCAAATGGACTGCCTATCGCAAACGCAGCTTGACCGACCTTTAGGCCCTTCGAATTACCTATCGTAATTGGCGGCGGCAATGACCCTTTGTCCTCGATACGGATCACGGCAAGATCGTAGGTTGGCGCAACACCGACGATAGACGCCTTCCTAACGTCGCCTGACGCGAATTTAACCGCCAAGACTTTGGCGTCCTGCACGACATGATAGTTGGTAACGACATGGCCGGCCGCATCCCAGACAAAGCCCGTGCCGGTCTTGACCGAGGTCTCATCGTCGTCGGAATCGCGCTCATAGCGCGAGTCGGCGACTTGAACGACGGACGGTGACACACGATCGAAAATAGCGATGGTCGTCCGCTCGTATTCCGTAATATCACCGCGCGCCTTGACCGCCCGCATCGCAGTCACGAATACGATCGATCCATGACATACGGGCGTGCCGCGGCGGCTATCAAGAGGAATACAAATCCAGTGAGGATCAAGCGTTTCAATCGACCGTCCATGACTGCCTCCGGGAAACCTTGGCGCCTTTGCGCCTGATCTGCGCTAAGGAAAATTCGAGCACGCGTTCATGAGTGAACCCGCAACCGGCCCTGGCCAAATATCTGCAACCGATGTCGTGCAGCGCGCGCGCCGCATCGGGATGGCAGCTGCGGGCTGTCCGCCGGAAACAGGCTGCCGCCAACATCACGTAATAGAACGACGGCTCCGGAGCCCTGTCCCGTATAGATTTGCCAAACATGCGTCCCTCCATTTGTTGGAAGTCGACGCGTTTAGAATAAGCAGATCGCTCGCCGGCACCATTAAATTGCCGTTCACAAAACTAAATTCGATTTTATATGGGCGGCTAGCTCATCAAACCGTCAAGCAAATCAGACGATGGTTGGTCGGCTTACCATTACGACCGATCCGCCATCTCTACCGAGCGGCGCGTGTGCCAAGCACTCATGCTGCAATCGCGCTATCGGCGATAGGCTCATCGCGCCGCGGACGAGGTGTGTAGCTATTCGTTGAGCGCTCTGGATCCGACGCCCCGGCTGATCGCAGCTTGGCTTATGACATCATCCAGTCTGGGCGCACCATTGCAGATAGCCCCCTGTCCCCGTTCTCCGGTGCATTGATTAAGCGCCTCCATACATCGTGGCGGATCGCCACAGCACTGATCTTACTTCGCTAGCGAATGAGTTCTGCCGCGTCATAGAAAAACTTCAGCACACCCGATGGCCAAGGCAGTGTCATGTCCGCACCGGTAATGAAGACAACATCTTGTCCAATGTGATCGGATAATCCCGGACACGAGCGCCACATGCGTTGTAGATGGCATTGGAAAGCGACGCGCCTGCGCCGCAGATGCCCAGTTCGCCGATGCCCTTGGATTTCAGCGGGTTGGACATGTTGTCGAGTTCGGGGAGAAAGATCGCATCCACATCGGGAATATCCGCGTGCACCGGCACGAGATATTCGGCGAGATCGTGATTGACGAAACTGCCAAAGCGCGGGTCGAGCGTCATTCCCTCCTCCAGCGCCGCTCCGACACCGAAGATCATGCCGCCGATTGCTTGTGATCGGGCGGTCTTCTCATTCAGAATACGGCCGGCGGTGAAGACGCCGAGCATGCGTCTCAAGCCGGATCTCACCGGTGTCTACATCGACTCCAACTTCGGCGAAGTGCGCGCCGTAGGATTGTTGCGAATAATCCTTGAGCGTACGGCCAGGATCGATTTCGCCGTCGGCGTCAATGCCAGCGCCCACAAGGTCGGTCAATATCCTGGATTGACCGGCGCTCTCGATGCGGCCGTTGGCAAAGTGCGCTGTTTCGGGATCCATGCCAGCGATCCGTGCCAACTTTGTCCGCAGCGAATTGCACGCATCGAACAGGGCCGAGCCGGAACTGCCCGCACCGAAGGAACCACCCGAGCCCGCCGCCTGCGGGAAGCTAGTGTCACCCAGCTCCATTCGAATTCGCTGCGGCGGCAAGCCAAGCATCTCGGCCGCGATCTGGGTGAGGATCGTATAGGTGCCAGTGCCGATATCGGTCATCGCCATTCGCACCGTGGCGAAACCGTCCGGTTCCAGTCGCACATTGGCCTTCGAAGGCAGAAGCGGGTTGCCGCGCGTGGCTGCGGCCATGCCCATTCCGACAAGCCAGCGTCCGTCGCGCACCTGGCCGGGAGTCGGGTTCCGCTTGTCCCATCCGAACCGTCGCGCACCTTCCTGCAGGCAGGCGATGAGGTGACGGCTGGAGTATGGAACGTGCCTTTCGGGATCCTCGGTCGGCTCGTTGCGCACGCGCAACTCGATCGGGTCGAGGTTGAGTTTCTCTGCGAGTTCGTCCATCGCGCATTCCAGCGCAAGCATGCCCACCGCCTCGCCGGGGGCGCGCATGGACGACGCAACTGGAATATCGAGTGGCGCCAGACGATGCCGGGTCAGCCGATTGGCGCCGGCGTAGAGCGTCCGCGTCTGTATGGCCGCGCCTTCGTAGGTCTGCTCGCTCGGGTAAGTTGCCCGAGAACACATCGTGGCCGATCGCAAGGATCCGGCCGTTGCGATCCGTGCCCAAGCGGATGCGTTGGATCGGTGTCCGAGCGGTGTGTCGTGACGTGAAATACCTGCTGCCTGGTCAGCGCCGTTTTCACCGGGCGATTGAGCTGGCGCGCTGCGATCGCCGCCAGAATGGCGTCGGCATTGACCCACAGCTTGGCTCCGAAGCCACCGCCGATATAGCGGCTCACAAGCCGGACATTTTCGGGCAGCATTTTCAAAGTCCTGGCGACGGAATCCCGCCCCTGACTCAGCATCTGGTTCGCGGTGTAGAGGATGAGCTTGTCGCCTTCCCACATCGGCGAGAGTGGCATGCGGCTCCATCATGGCGTGACTTTGCAAGGGCGTGGTGTAAGTCACGTCGAGCTGGACCGGAGCCGCGGCAAAGGCGCCTGCGAAATCACCCACCGCGCTGTCGGGCTGAGCCGCGCTAGCGGCAACCTGGGGGAGCGCGCGCCTGATCGAGGTTATTGCCCAGCACGTATTTTCCGGGCGACTGATCATAGTTGACGCGCACGAGGTAGGCGGCTGCCCTGGCCTGCTCGAAAGTTTCGGCCACCACAAAGGCGACCGGCTGGCCGTAATACGACACTTCCGGACTGGTAAGCACCGGATGGGCCTCGTGGTGATTGCCAGTGCCTTGCGCGGGCGCATTTCGATGGGTGAGCACCAGGAGCACGCCCGGGGGCCCGTTCCGCCGCACGCGTATCGATGGATTTGATGCGCCCCTTGCCGATCGAAGCTTCGACGACATAGCCGTAAGTCGTCGCGGGCCCCTGCTGCACCTCATACGCATAGCGCGCGCCGCCCGTGACCTTCAGCCGTCCGTCCACACGATCAAGCGGCTTGCCGACGAGACCTTGCGCGTCGTTATCGAGCGCATTCGGTCCGACGGGTGTGTTCATCTCCATGGGTGGTCTCCTTCAGGTCCGGGTGGCTTCAGCGAGAACGGCGCGCAGGGTTCGTCGGGTCAGCGGAATCTTGAAATCATTGCTGCCATGCGAGCGAGCTCCGTCCAGCACGGCCGTTGCAACGGCATCGAAAGTGTCCGCGTTGGCAGACGCGCCGGCCAGTTTCTCCTCGGCCTGCGCGTACGCGCCAGGGTTTAGGTGCCAAGCCGCCGAAAGCCAGGCGCGCCGAGCGAATTCGCCCGCCGGAGGCCTCTACGATTGCGGCAACAGAAACCAGAGCGAAGGCGTAGGAGGCCCTATCGCGAACCTTTCGGTAGATCTGCACGCCGGGTGGCGGCGGCGGGAGCGTAACGGCCGTGATGATCTCGCCCGGCTTGAGCGTCGTTTCGATCTGCGGCGTGTCTGCCGGAAGGCGATGGAACTCGGCGATCGGAATGACGCGGTTATCGCCCTTGGCATTGACCGTCTCCACCTGGGCGTCGAGCGCTCGCATCGCCACCGCCATATCGGACGGATTGCTGGCGATGCAGTGGTCGCTGGTACCGAGGATGGCGTGAATTCGGTTGAAGCCGGCGAGCGCCGCACAGCCCGAACCGGGATTGCGCTTGTTGCACGGCTTGGTGACGTCGTAGAAATAATAGCAGCGCGTCCGCTGCAACAGATTGCCGCCGGTGGTGGCCTTGTTCCGCAACTGTGCGCTCGCGCCTGCCAGCAGGGCTCGACTTAAGACCCCATAGCGCTGGCGCACGCGAGGATCGGCCGCGAGGTCGCTGTTTCGCACCATCGCGCCAATACGCAGCCCGCCCTCGGGGGTCTCCTCGATCTTGTCCAGCGGAAGACGGTTGATATCGACGAGTTTGCGTCGGCGTCTCGATCTGCAGCTTCATCAAGTCGAGCAAATTCGTTCCGCCGGCAATCACTTTAGCTCCAGGCTCGGCCAGTGCAGCGGCGGCCTGAGCGGGTGAGTCGGCGCGGTACGTAAGTGAAGGCTTTCATGACTGTATTCCCGCTGCTTGTTTGATTGCCGCCACGATGTTGGGATAAGCAGCGCAGCGACAGATATTGCCGCTCATCCGTTCGCGGATTTCGGCATCGGTCAGCTCCGGTCGGGCTTGCGTCAGGTTCTCGGTCACATAGCTCGGCATGCCCGCGCGGCTTTCGCTGAGCATTCCGACCGCGGAGCAGATCTGCCCAGAGGTGCAATAGCCACACTGAAAGCCATCGTGTGCGACAAAGGCCGCCTGCAAAGGATGCAGCGTCTCGCCGTCAGCCAAACCCTCGATCGTCGTGATGGCTTGGCCGTCGTGCATCACGGCGAGCGTCAGGCAGGAGTTGATGCGGCGTCCGTCCAGCAGCACCGTGCAGGCGCCACATTGGCCATGATCGCAGCCCTTCTTGGATCCCGTCAGTGCGAGATGTTCACGTAACGCGTCGAGGAGGGTCGTGCGCGGATCAAGCGCTCAGAACATAGGAGCGGCCGTTCACCTGAAGTTCCACCGTCACCGGAGCAGGTGCTTTTTCGGCATCGGACAAACCAGAACCTGATGCGACGTGCGGGAGCCCAGTAAGACCAAGGACGGCGGCAGCAGTACCGGTCACCAGCACCTCACGTCGTCCAACCCGAA
>CAVTOP010000013.1:0-79162 GCA_963736275.1 uncultured Alphaproteobacteria bacterium | reverse complement strand
AAATGCCGCCTGAGCGACTCCAGCCACCCCGCAAATGCACCGCGGAAAAACGCCGTGCGCTCGTCGTGACGCTCGGCGTCGCAATCGAACGTCGCCCACCATTCGACGAAAGCGCGATCGCCGTCGACCACCGGCGTCACGCGCAACGTCGCCTGGAAATTATGCGTGTGCAGCGGCGGCTCGCTGACGAAACGGTAGGTCTGCGAGCGCTCCGTATCGGACAGCGCCAATAACTTCTGCCGCCTGCGGACGCCTTTGTAGAGGACATCGCGCACGGCCCCCACAGAATCGCCTGACTTGCCGGCTTCGATCGCGCTTTCGCCGGCGCCGTCGACCCAGACCGGGTAATTGTTGAAATCGCGGATGACGCTCCAGACCTCGTCAGCCGTCTGTTCGAAGATCGTGCTGTAATAGCTTCTTGCCACGTCTATGCTCCACGTCCTTGACGAGCATGACTTGGCAACCGGGCCGCTCGCTCGCCACCCAATTCCTGCAATGGAACCCGCAATGCCAGACGTCGTGATCAGCAACGAGGGCCCGGTCCGCAGGATCCGGATGAACCGGCCCGACAAGAAAAATGCGCTCACGCTCGCAATGTACGAGACGATGGCGGCGGCCATCGAAGAGGCGAGTTCGACCGAGGGCGTGCGCTGCATCCTCATTGCCGGCGCGCCCGATGTGTTCTGCGCCGGCAACGACCTCAATGACTTTGTCACCATGGCGCAAAGCGGCGGGCTCGGCGCGCCGATCATCCGCTTCCTGCATGCGCTCGCCCGCTGCGAAAAACCGATGGCCGCCGCGGTGAGTGGCGCCGCGGTCGGCGTCGGCGCCACCATGCTGCTGCATTGCGATCAGGTGATCGCGGCCGACAACGCCGTGCTGATGACGCCCTTCGTCTCGCTGGGGCTTTTGCCGGAAGCCGGATCGAGCCTCATCGCGCCAGAACTCATGGGCCATGCGCGCGCCTTCGCGCTGCTGGTGATGGGCAAGCCGCTCACCGCCGAAGAGGCGAAGGACGCCGGCATCGTCAATGCCGTGGTACCGCCCGCCGCGCTCGATGCGCATGCGCTCAATGTTGCGCGCGATATCGCGGCGCTGCCGCCCGAAAGCGTGATGGCCGCGCGCCGCCTGATGCGCGGCTCGGTGGACGAGATCGTGGCGCGGATCGATGAAGAGGCCGAAGCCTTCAAGGCACGGCTCGCCTCACCCGAGGCTCAGAAGGCGCTGGCGACGTTCCTCAGCCGCAAGCGCTGAGGATCAGCGGCCTTCGCGGGCGTAGGGATTGAAAATATTGTCGGTGTTGTAGCGCTGGCCGAACGACTGCTGACCGCCGAACTGGAACGTCCCGTTGCCCTGCTTGATGGTGGTCTGGCCGTTCTCGTTGCCGAAGCGGGATACCGGCGCCATACGGTCCGGCGCCGCTCCCGGCTTGTCGAAATCAATGTATCCCTGACCGCCGGCCGGACCACCGTCCTGGATCGTGAAAGCATGAGCGGCAGGCGCGATGACCATCGCCGCGGCGACAATGGCAGCGGCAGTGCACGCACGGTGGTTTTTCATTGTGCGGTTTTTCATTGTGCGGTGTTTCATGGCGGCCTCGGTCGTTTCCGTCTCGTCTGTAACTCAACCCTGATAATATGGCTGCAGCGCGGCGGTGCCCTATTCTACCTTTAAACCGAGCTTTTTCACCAGCCCGCTGTGCGGGAGAGAGTGTACCGCGGGCGTCCAACAAATTCCGCTCATTCCCGCGCACCAACATCGGGTATACCCGATGTTGGCGTATGCGTGCGCAAGTCGGCTACAGCCGACTTGCGATGGGAATCCAGGACCAAAATGTATGGTCTTGAGAACTATTGCCCTGGACCCCCCCTTTCGCGGGGGTGAGCGGAAAACATACTACTCGACCTTCAAACCGAGCTTTTTCACCAGCCCGCCCCACTTCTTTTCTTCGTTGGCGATGTCAGCCGCATAGGCTTCGGGCGTCCCGGGCAGCGCCTCCGCGCCTTCGGTCGCGAGCCTAGTCCTCACATCTTCGGCCGAAAGCGCGGCATTCAGCTCCTTGTTGAGTCGCGCAATGATCGCCGGCGGGGTTCCCGCCGGCGCGGCCAGCCCATAGCGCAGCGCGACCTCGAAACCCGGCACGCCGCTTTCGTCGACGGTCGGAACGTCCGGCAGCAGGCTCGTTCGCCTGGCGCTGGTGATCGCAAGCGCGCGCAGGGTTCCTGCCTTGATGTTGCCGAGCGCAACGGGGATCGGCACGAACATCATCGGAATATGTCCGCCGAGCAGGTCGCTCATGGCCGGGCCGTTGCCTTTGTAGGGGACGTGCTGAAGCTTGATGCCCGCCTCGGCCGCGAGATATTCGGCGGCAAGGTGATTGACGGTGCCGACGCCGGGCGATCCGTATTGCAGCGGCGAAGACGCTGCCTTGGCATGGCGGATCAGCTCGGCGACCGAATGCACCGGCAGCGACGGATGCACCAGCAGGACGCTGGGCGCAAACCCGATCATGCCGATCGGCGCAAAATCCCTGGCGGGATCGTAACCGGCATTGGCGTTCATCGCGGGCGCGATCGCCATAGTGGCGGTGTAGCTCAGCAAGATTGTGTAGCCATCGGGCGCGGCCTTGGCGACGAAGCGCGTGCCGAGCGTGCCGCCGGCGCCGCCGCGATTGTCCACCACGATCTGCTGCCCGAGCGCGGCCGACATCTTGTCCGCGACGTTGCGCGCCATCACCGTTGTGCTGCCGCCGGGCGGAAACGGAACGATCAATGTGATCGGACGGGTCGGATAGTCGTCGGCTGCGGCAAGACCAAGCGCGCCCGTGAGCGCGATGCAGCTCAGTGCGACGACGTGCAGCAAACGCATGGCGAACTCTCTGCATCGCCGGTGAAACGACACCCTCTCGGTTGTCTTTGCCGGGCTTGACCCGGCAATCCATGATGCCTCTCCGCGAGTAGAGCCGTAAGTATTCCCGACTTGACTCCCATCATGGATGCGCAGGTCAAGCCCGCGCATGACGAATGAGCGGTTGACGCTAGAATGTAACCGCTCTGGATTCCGCTTTCGCGGGAATGAGCGGAGTTTGTTGAGCCCGTACGGCTAAACTCTCTTCGCTCACCCCCGCGAAAGCGGGGGTCCAGGGCAGTTAGTTGCTGCGTGTGCATTATCGCCTGATTCCGCTACTCAACCTTCAGCCCCAGCTTTTTCACCAGCCCGCCCCACTTCTTTTCTTCCTTGTCGATATCGGCGGCATATTCGGCCGGCGTCGAGGTGAGCGGATCGCCGCCTTCGTTGTGGATCTGCTTCTGCACCTCCGGCAATTCGACCAGTCTGCGCAGCTCGACGCCGAGCCGATCGACGATCTCCTTCGACGTGCCGGCCGGCGCCAGCAGGCCGTAATGCAGGACGGCCTCGAACCCGGGCAGCCCGGACTCATCGAAGGTCGGCACATCCGGCAGCAGCGAAAATCGTTTCTTGCTGGTCACCGCGATGGCGCGCAGCTTGCCGCCCTGGATATTGCCGAGTGCCGGCGGCAGCACGCCGAATGCGATCGGCACGTGCCCGCCGAGCAGGTCGTTCATCACCGGGGCGGTGCCCTTGTAGGGAATGATTGCGACGTTGATGCCGGCTTCGGACTTGAACAGTTCCGCGCACATGTAGCCGCCGGTGCCGACCGCCGAGGTGCCGAGGTTGAGCTTGCCGGGGTCTTTCTTGGCAATCGCGATGAATTCGGCGATCGATTTCGCCGGGAAGGACGGATGCGCGAGCAGCGCGACCGGCATCGACGCGACCAGCCCGATGGGGGCGAAATTCTTGCGCGGGTCGTAGCCGGCATGCGTGTAAAGGCTGGGATTGATCGAGATCGTTCCGGTATGCCCCAGCAACAAAGTGTAGCCATCAGGCGCAGCCTGCGCGACGGCGCGCGTGCCGATGGTGCCGCCGGCGCCCGCGCGGTTATCGACGATGAATTGCTGCTTCAGCGCGTCCGACAGTTTCGCCGCCACCACGCGCGCCATGGCATCGACGCCGCCGCCCGGCGGATAAGGCACGACCAAAGTGACGGGGCGCGCGGGATAGTCGGCCGCGCCGGACACGCCGCCCGTGATCAGGATCGTGGCGGCTGCAGCAATGAAGGCGGCCGCAAATCGGGGCAAAAACCGGGACATGAATCCGAACATGGCGCTCTCTCCCCGAGCCTGCATTCGTTTTTGTTGTCGCTGACTATAGCGCAAAACCCGCGCGAGCTTGACCCGCCAGCCGCAGCCACAGTTCGTAGGGTGGGCTAAGCGAAGCGAGCCCACCGTCGGATGGTTCAACGGGTTCGGTGGGCTCGGCGCATAACGCGTCGAAGACGCGCGTAAAACGCGCTTATGCGCGCCTTAGCCCACCCTACGGCTACAAAGACAAAGCCGAACCCGGGCATGCCCGAGTTCGGCTTGAGCCGGCTAAACCAGAAACTTGTGCCGGAGATCGACCCGGTCAGTGAACGCTGGCGCTACCGTTGACGCGCAACCGCTCGATCTCGTCCTTGACCTGCAATTTTCGCCGCTTGAGTTCCACGATTTTCAAATCATCGACCGCGGGATGAGTCAGGCATTCGTTGATTTCTTGCTCGAGCGCCTGATGTCGTTTCTCCAATTCCGCAAGGTGCGATTGCATCGACATGCAGTATGTCTCCTCAATCAGTGGCTCCCTACGATTTAAGTGTAGCGCAGAGTCGCCACAAGAGCGACGGTACACCCGTGGCGATGCCGCGGCAAACCGGCGCAAAGCCTTGATTACTTCCGATTTTTCGGAACCTTGAATGCGCTTGTGGAAAACGCAATAATTGTACCGCTTCCGCCGACACGGAGCGGCCAGCGGCGGCCAAGCGCAAGCAAGTCAACGGTGGCGATGAATAACGAGGAAGAACGCGCGTTGCGAGAGCAGCTGGCGCGCCTGCTGCAGGAACACCGCGATCTCGATGCGGCGATTGAAGCCTTGGTGACGTCGCCCGGTTCCGACCTGATCCAGGTTCAGCGGCTCAAAAAGCGCAAGCTTGTCCTGCGCGACAAGATCCGCCGCATCGAGGATCAGCTGACCCCCGACATTATCGCGTAGCCGAATACCGGTTTTCGTTCACTCGTCCCATCGGACCGCGGCCGGCAACCCGCGCCGTTCGTCCTTGCGTGCGTACATGGCCTGATCGGCGGCTGCGATCACGTCGGCCGGGCTTACATCCTCGGCCAGAGGAGCGACCCCAATGCTGGCAGTGACCTCGATCCGGACGTTGCCGTGCGGAATCCCGACATTGGCGATCTTCGCTTCCAGGTCACGCGCTTTCGTCGTCGCTTGCGGCCCTTCAAGGCGCCACATCAGAACGCCGAATTCGTCGCCGCCGATACGGCCGACGATGTCGGATGCCCGAACGTGGCCAATCAGCTCGCGGGCGACCGCCTTGAGCAGCGCATCGCCGGCGCCATGGCCGTAACGGTCATTGATCGCCCTTGAAGCCGTCGAGATCGACGAACATCAAGGCAGCCTGCGTCCCGTAGCGTTTCACATGGGAGAGCGCGCGCTTGAGCTCGCGTTCGAAGCCGCGGCGGTTGAGAATGTCGAGCAGCGGATCGATATCGGCGCGGGCCTCGAGTTCTCCGACGCGCGCGCGCGCGACCGCCAGTTCGCGTTTCAGACGTTCGTTCTCGGCCAGCAGCGCCGTGACCGATGGAAACTCGTCATCCATACGTGGTTGCGGAAGGCCCATGATTCTCTGCTCTCGCGAAATCTTAACTGTCCGGCCAAGAATACCCCTTTCGCCTTGCCTGTAGGGGGTCTCTACCTATAATCCCCCGCTTCCTTCCGCAGGGTTGGCGGATTCGGGGAGCACAATGGCGTCAAAACCTGTGGCGATCATCATGGGCAGCCAGTCCGACTGGGCCACGATGAAGTACGCCGCCAAGATGCTCGACGCCCTGAAAATCGGTCACGTCGCACGAATCGTCTCGGCCCATCGCACCCCGAAGCGGCTCTACGAATTTGCCGGAAGCGCGCGCAAAAACGGCTTCAAGGTGATCATCGCCGGTGCCGGCGGGGCCGCTCACCTGCCCGGAATGACCGCATCGCTGACGCCGCTTCCGGTGTTCGGCGTCCCCATCAAGACTCGCGCGCTCGCGGGCAAGGACTTGCTGCTCTCGATCATGCAGATGCCTGGCGGCATTCCCGTCGGCACGCTCGCCATCGGCAAGGCCGGTGCAATCAATGCGGCTCTGCTGGCGGCCTCCGTGCTGGCGCTCTCGGATGGCAGGCTTGCCAAGCGGCTCGACGCCTGGCGCGCGCGCCAGACCAGGGCCGTCGGCAGGCGGCCCAAAGACTGATGCTCCACGCCCTTTATCCCGGGCTAGCCTGTAGCCCGCATGGAGCGAAGCGCAATGCGGGACGGCCACCCCGGATTTCGCTCCGCTCATCCGGGCTACGGGCATGCGCCTTGCGCGGGGATGAGCGGGGTGTGATTTGCTAAAGCCCGGCGCGACCATCGGCATTCTCGGCGGCGGGCAGCTTGCGCGCATGCTCGCGCTGGCGGCGGCTCCGTTGGGATTGCGCTGCCACGTCTATTCGCCCGAAAAGGATTCTCCTGCGCATTCGACGTCGTTCACGCCGGTACCTGCGCCAAATATGAGGACGAGGTCTCGCTCGGCCGCTTTGCAGGCGCCGTCGATGTCGTCACCTACGAATTCGAGAACGTGCCGGCCAAGACCGCCGCCTTTCTCGCCAGGCGCCGGCCGGTCCTGCCGGACCCGCAGGTGCTGGAAACGACGCAGGACCGGCTCGCCGAAAAGAATTTCATCAGTGCGCTGAAGATCGCGACCGCACCTTATGCACCGGTCCACAGCGCCACCCAGCTGACCGACGGTATCGCCATCACCAGATTGCCGGCCGTGCTCAAGACCCGCCAGCTTGGTTATGACGGAAAAGGCCAGGCCAAGGTCGCAAAAGGCGGCGATCCGGTCGCGGCCTGGCGGTCGCTGCATAACGCGCCCTGCATCATCGAGGGCTTCGTCGATTTCGAGCGCGAGGTGTCGGTCGTTGCCGCGCGCAGCCGCGACGGCAAGGTCGAATGCTTCGAAGTGACGGAGAACGAGCACCGCGACCACATTCTGAAAATCTCGCGCGTGCCTGCCAAGGTTCCGCCGGCGCTTGCGCGCGAGGCACGCCAGATCGCCACCCGCATCGCCAAGGCCTTCGACTATGTGGGTGTGTTGGCGGTCGAGATGTTCGTGGTGCGCAAGGGCAGCCGCCGCACGCTTCTTGTGAACGAAATCGCTCCCCGCGTGCACAATTCCGGGCACTGGACCATCGACGGCGCGACGGTGTCGCAATTCGAGCAGCACATCCGGGCCGTGGCGAGCTGGCCGCTGGCAAAGCCCGTGCGGCTCGGCAACCGCGTCGAAATGGTGAACCTGATCGGCCAGGAAATAAACGAGGCCGCACGCTGGATGACGGTGCCGGGCGCATCGGTCCACGTCTATGGCAAGGGCGAACCGCGTGCGGGCCGCAAGATGGGACATGTGACGCGCGTCTGGTCTACAAAATGACGTCCACAACGTGAGACGGCGTATGCTGACGCTCTACTTCCACCCGCTCTCCTCGTTCTGCCAGAAGGCGCTGATCGCGCTTTACGAAAACGGCACGCCGTTCACGCCGCACAAAGTGGACCTGATGGACGAGAAGGAGAATGCGGCTTTCAAGCGGATCTCGCCGGTCGGGAAGTTCCCTGTGCTGCGCGACGAAAAAAACGGACAGACAATTCCAGAATCGACCTCGATCATCGAATACCTGGCGCAGCACTATCCGGGATCAGTCGAGCTCGTTCCAAAGGACGCCGACCGGGCGCTCACCGTGCGCGCGCAGGACCGGTTCTATGATCTCAATGTCCACCTGCTGACCCAGAAGGTCATCACCGACCGGCTGCGGCCGGCCGGGCAGAACGACATAGTCGGAGTCGCGCACGCCCGGACACTTTTGCAGACGGTCCTGGGCATCATCGACAAGGACATGGCGAAGAAAACGTGGGCCGCCGGCGAGACCTTTACGATGGCCGACTGCGCCGCCGCGCCGGCCTTGTTCTACAACAACATGGCGGTGAAGCCCCTGGCAGGAACTTTTGACAACGTCGCTGCCTATCTCGACCGGTTGATCAAGCGGCCGTCTTATGCGCGCGCCCTCAAGGAGGCCGAGCCGTTCCTTAAATATGTGCCGATGTGAACCCGCCGGCTAAGCCTTGACGGCCAATGCAAAAACCCCCGTCATAGCGGCACGAATGGACTCTTAACGCCTTTTCTGCTAGAGCCGCCCGACTTAAAGCCCCCGTTTTCGGGGCTTTTGCCTTAACCCGTCCGAGCAACAACCAAGGAGCAAGCGTGCAAGTTCTCGTTCGCGACAACAATGTCGACCAGGCCCTCAAGGCGCTCAAGAAGAAGATGCAGCGCGAGGGCATCTTCCGCGAGATGAAACTCCGCGGTCATTACGAAAAACCATCCGAAAAGAAGGCGCGGGAAAAGGCGGAAGCGATCCGCCGGGCCCGCAAGCTCGCGCGCAAGAAGATGCAGCGCGAAGGCCTCCTGCCGATGAAGCCCCGTGTCGTTCCAGGCGCCGGTCCTGGCGGCCCGGTGGCGGTGGCGGCGGACATGGCCGCAGCGGCGGACAGCGGCGCTTCGGCTGATCGCAACGGCGATCTTGATTTTAATGGTGGCGCGGGCTGATGCCCGCGCTATTGTTTTTCAGGGCCCGTCCATTTGAAGCCGAGGCTCTCAACGCCGTCATGCCCGGCCTTGTGCCGGACCCGTCCATTTGAACGTCGTCATGCCCGCGCTTGTCGCGGGCATCCACGTCTTCAAAATCGTGAAAATTCAAAGACGTGTATGGCCGGGACAAGCCCGGCCATGACGTAGTGCTATTATTTTTGGGACTCGTCCATTTGAAACCGAGGCTCTCAACGCCGTCATGCCCGGCCTTGTGCCGGGCATCCACGTCTTATGCCAGGCCTTCAAACAAATCCTGCCAGTCAGGATTTGTCCGTGAATTAGACGGACTTTCCAGGCCCGCGGCCAATGCTTGATCGTTTTTTCGCGCTGAATTGCGGACCTGATGTCGTCATGGCCTTCGAAATAAACGAGGCGTTTGAGCGAGTACCGCTTCGTGAAACCGTCAATCAGGCCTTCGCGGTGTCCATAGATACGCTGAACGAGATCGCTCGTAACGCCAGTGTAGAGAATACCGTTACGACGATTGGTCATGATGTACACGAAACCGGCCATGAAGATTTAAAATGGCCGCCGCTTTTCAGCCGTCGTGCTCTGGATGGATGAGGCTTTGCTCACTACGTCATGGCCGGGCTTGTCACTGCAAGTCGGGTTTACCCGACTTGCAGGAATATTTTATGCGGAAATCGGGCAAGCCCGACTTCCGATGCCATCCACCTCTTTGAGCTTTCATGATCCTTAAGACGTGGATGCCCGGCACAAGGCCGGGCATGACGGCGTCCAATTGGACGGGCCCCCGCACGACCATAAGCGGCTCAATCGCGCGGCTGCGGCAGTGTATTCAGGAACGCGCGCGCAGCCTCTGCCGCGCCGTGATCGTCGAGATTGACATGACCGCCGGACGGAAAGCGCACCATCCGTTTCGGCTCGTTGGCGAGCGCGAACAGGTTTTCAGCGAACCGGATCGGCACGATGCGGTCCTGCTCGCCGTGCAGAACGAGCAGCGGTGCGCGCACCCGCCCGACGCGCTCATCCGAGCGGAAGGAGTCCTTGATGAACCAGCGCACCGGGATGAAAGGATAGGCGGACGCGCCGAGGTCGGCCGCGGACGTGAACGGCGCATCGAGAATAAGCCCCCCGACCGGCCGCTCGGCGGCGAGTGCCACGGCAACGCCGGTGCCGAGCGATTTACCCCAGGGGACGATCCGTTCCGGCGCATGACGTGCAGCCGCAAAATCGTAGGCCGCCATGGCATCGAGCAGCATTCCCGCTTCCGTGGGCTTTCCCGTCGAGCCGCCGTAGCCGCGATATGACAGCGCCAGAAGGCCGAAGCCGCCATCAACGATCCACCTGAAACGGTTGGCGCGAAGATTGAGGGCGCCGGCATTGCCGTGAAAATAGATCACGATCGGCTTGGTGCCCTGCGGCGGGACGTGCCAGGCCACGAGGCGTTCGCCATCGGCGCTGGTCAGGGTCACTTCTTCGGCCTGAGGCAAGCCGGCGGCCGCGGGCAGCGTGCGGGCCGGATCGGGGAAATACATCAGCGAGCGCTGGAAGACGTACATGAGGGCCAGCACGCCGGCATAGGCCAGAACGGCCAGAATGATCACGGTTTTGAGGGTGCCCATGGACCGCTTGGCTCGAGCTTGGCGCCCGTCAGCGACCGGATGCCAATTGTTAATGATACCGGTAGCTATGGCTGAAAATTTGTGCGGATGCGAGCAACCTTTGGGCGGTAAGCGCGTTGGGGCTGCGTGTTCGAAGGACAAGAAAAAGGATCGAGGCTTTGTGTGCGTGTCACGTGGGCTAGTCGGGGGTCATGGACGAGCCAATCGGATTTCTAGAG
Source organism: uncultured Alphaproteobacteria bacterium (assembly GCA_963736275.1). Taxonomy (GTDB): domain Bacteria; phylum Pseudomonadota; class Alphaproteobacteria; order Rhizobiales; family Xanthobacteraceae; genus Pseudolabrys. The sequence continues at coordinate 68,575 of CAVTOP010000013.1, read as the reverse complement.
AGCGAACTCGAGCGGGCGGTGGCGACGATGGACCAGGCCCCCGCGCACGATAATGTCGTTCAGATCTCGGAAGGCCTGCGCGCACAGGCGACGTTGCGTGAGCGCGAGCGCCGGTTCCGTGATGTGCTTGGTGCACTGCCCGCCGCGGTCTACACGACCGACGCCGCCGGCCGCATTACCTACTACAACGACGCTGCCGCCGAACTCTGGGGCCATCGCCCGCCGCTCGGCACGAGCGAGTGGTGCGGATCGTGGAAACTCTACTGGCCTGACGGCACGCCGCTGGCGCACAACGAATGCCCCATGGCGACCGCACTGAAAGAAGACCGCAGCGTTCGCGGCATGGAGGCGGCCGCCGAACGGCCAGACGGCACGCGCGTGCCGTTCATTCCCTACCCGACACCGATTCATGACGAGACCGGCAGACTGGTCGGCGCGGTCAACATGCTGATCGACATCACCGACCGCAAGCGCGCCGAAGAGCAACAGGCGCTGCTGGTGCGTGAGCTCCATCACCGCGTCAAAAATACGCTCGCGACGGTGCAGGCCATCATGGGCTCGACCGCGCGCACGGTCGACAACATCGAGGATTTCAAGACCGCAATTTTCGGACGCATCCAGTCGCTTGCCAAAACGCACTTGCTCCTTGCGGATGATGTGAAGGCCGTCGATTTCGCCGACATCCTCAGGAACGAGCTCGACGCCTTCGACAGCGGGATCGGTGGCCGCATCACATTGCAGGGCCCGGAAGTTGCGCTCACATCGCCAATCGCGGTGTCGCTCGGGATGGTGATCCACGAGCTGACGACGAATGCTGCAAAATACGGCGCGCTGTCGGTCTATGGCGGCAAGGTGGAAGTGACCTGGAGCGTCACGATCGATGCCACGCGGCGCACGCTGACCTTCGACTGGGTCGAAAGCGGCGGCCCGCCGGTAACGGAAGCCGGCCCGCGAAGGATTCGGGTCACGCCTTCTTGATTTCGTGCTGCCCGGCCAAATTCAGGCGCGCACGCGTATCGAGTATGCGCCGCAAGGGGTTCGCGTGCATTGTTCCGTGCCGCTACCGGCCGAAACCAAAAACTAAACCAAAAAAACTAAACATAGAATTGAATAACGCGCGGACTTGTGATCGCCGGCCAGCACTCGCCGGCGCTATAGTGCTTGCTTGATGGCTCTGGCGTGACGCGATCAAGAGCCGGCCAGACAATTTGAGACCGACTCAAGGCGCGACACAGTCCGGGCCGCAAGTCCCGGGAGGTATCGCATGGCCTATTCCAATATTCTGGTGGGCGCCGGCACACGTCCGGAACAGCCGGTCATCCGCCGCATCGGCATTGCCGATTTGCAGGAGGCTCTGGCCAAAGGCATCGACGATTTCTACGCGATGCCGACCCACGCCATGTTCCTCTGCGTGATCTATCCAATCGTCGGCCTTGTTCTGGCCCGGATGGCGTTCGGCTATTCAATCCTGCCGCTGCTTTATCCGCTGGCGAGCGGCTTCGCCCTTGTCGGCCCGGTTGCCGCGCTCGGCCTTTATGAGCTGAGCCGGCGCAGGGAAGCCGGCCTCCCGACGTCCGCCGGCCGCGCTTTCGATGTCCTTGGGTCGTCCTCGATCGGCGCAATCACCGCACTGGCATTGTTGCTGCTGACCATATTCCTGATCTGGGTCGCGGTCGCCAATGCGATCTATATCGCGACGTTTGGCTACGCGACCCCGACGTCGATCGAAAATTTCGCCCACGACGTTCTGACCACACACGCCGGATGGACGCTCATTCTCGTGGGCAACCTGGTGGGCCTGCTGTTCGCCATCCTGGTGTTGACCATCAGCGCCGTGTCGTTCCCGCTCCTGCTCGACCGCGATGTCGGCGCGGCAGTGGCGCTGCTGACATCCATCCGCACGGTCGCCAGGAATCCGTTCACGATGATGCTATGGGGCCTTATCGTCGCTGCCCTGCTTGTGGTCGGTTCACTCCCCCTGTTCCTGGGCCTGACGATCATTGTGCCGATCCTCGGTCATGCCACGTGGCATCTCTACCGCCGCGTCGTTGAACCGCAGGCAGCCCCGCCACCGACGCATCCGGACGGGCATCGCGAACGCCGCTACGCCGCGGATTTCCCGGCCGTGCTCTTTCCGTGGGCGCGGTGACGCGGCTGCTCTGACTCGGTCCTTCTCCGCTCACCCCCGCGAAAGCGGGGGTCCAGGCTGAGAAAGGCACCCTCTCAGATGTCATTGCCGGGCTTGACCCGGCAATCCATGATGCTCCTCTGCGAGCAAAGTCGTAAGGATTCCCGAATTGACTCGCATCATGGATGCGCGGGTCATAGGCGTGCGAAAGCACGCCGTCCTTCGGACGGCTAAGCCCGCGCATGACAAGTGGAGAGGCTGACGCCTAATTCTGGATTCCCGCTTTCGCGGGAATGAGCGGATGAGAGGGATCCCGATGGATCCCCGCCTACGCAACCGCCGCGTAACGGCGGGCGAGCATCGCCCGCTCGAATTTGTGCGACGCCATCGGCTTCGCGAACATGTGGCCTTGCAGCAGGTCGAACCCGAGATCGCGAACGACGAGAAAGTCCGACTGCGTTTCCACGCCTTCGGCGACGGATTTTGCACCGGTATCGCGCGCAATCGCCACGATCTGCGCGCAGTGCGCCTGCTTGATTCTGTCGTCGGCGCAGCCGCGGATGTACTTGCGGTCGACCTTCATTTCGACGACCGGCAGTTCGCGACGTCCGGCGAGGGTCGCCCCCTGAGCATCGATACCGTCGATCGAAATCCCGATGTTGCGCGCCGCCAGCTGAACGGCGACATGCCTGACCAAACCGAGTTCCTTGACCAGATCGACGCAATCAACCGCGATCAGAAATCCATTCTGCCTGACCTTCTCGGGAAGATGCGCCATGAGGCGGTCGATAAATTGCATATCCTCGAGCGCCTGCAACGGCAGGCGGATGGAAATCTGGACCTTGTGATTGCCCGCGGCGAACTGCATCGAGTTCCGCCAGCACCCTTGCGACGACAAATTGCGACAGGCCATGAAGGAACGGATCGCTCGCGCCCGGAATGTAGTAGGCCGGCGCCACCACGCCCCAGGTGGGATGGCGGACACGCACGAGAGCCTCAGCCCCGAGCGGCACGAGCGAGCGGGGATCTATCTTTGACTGGTACCAGAGCTCCAGCCAGCCGTTGTACAGCGCCTCGTCGACATCGACAGGTAAAGGCGGCGCCGGCCGGACCGGAAGAAAGCCGTCAAGGTTTGCATGAAGATCGCGATCGCGAAACGGCGTGCCGAGCGGCGGCAGCATCGTGAGCCCCGCCGCTTCACCGAATTCATAGTTGCGGATGAGTGCTGCAGAACTCCGCCCCCCGAACAACATGATTTTCGCGCCATAGCCTTGAGCCCGCAGCGTCTGCATGACCGAGCGCACCTCCGGACCGCCGTTGAGCGGCCCGAGCACGATCAGATCCGGCCTGAAGTCACGCAGCATGGCCCGCATGTCGAGGGTCACAGCCTCGCGCGCGATGAAGCCAAGCTCATCGAGCATTTCGGCCAGAAACGTCCGCACGTGCGTCTTGTTTTCCACCACGCAGGCGCGTGGCGGGATCGGCCTGCGGCCGAACGGAACGACTTCTCCCATTCCCAATGCGCTGCGATCGTCGGTCATGGCTGCTGTCCCTCCCCAGAATTGGCCATGCGGAAAATTGCGCCGTATGAAACATTTATTGCAGTGCGGCCGTCTATATCTTGCGACGTACAATCCTCAGACGCCTCCGACCGCGGTTAACGGGAAGATTGCGCAACGTTTCAAATTTGATTCAGATGGAAAAGTCAGCGCGAATGCGCGCGGTCACTCACATCGCTTTCACAATGCTCTCGGTCATTTTCTTTGCATCGCCAAGAAGCATCATGGTGTTGTCGCGATAGAACAAGGGATTGTCGATTCCAGCATAGCCGGACGCGAGCGAGCGCTTGATGAACATCACCGTGCCCGCCTTCCACACCTGCAACACCGGCATACCGTAAATCGGCGACGACTTGTCGTCTTCCGCTGCGGGATTGGTGACGTCGTTCGCGCCGATAACGAAAGCGACGTCGGTCTGCGCGAACTCGGAGTTGATGTCTTCGAGCTCGAACACCTCGTCGTAAGGCACGTTGGCTTCAGCCAACAGCACGTTCATGTGACCCGGCATGCGGCCCGCGACCGGATGGATCGCGTATTTGACCTCGACGCCTTCCTTTTTCAGCTTGTCGGCCATTTCACGCAGCGCATGCTGAGCCTGGGCCACCGCCATGCCGTAGCCGGGCACGATGATGACCTTCGACGAGTTCTTGAGGATGTAGGCCGCATCCTCCGCCGAACCGAGCTTGACGGGACGCTGCTCCGCGCCGCCGCCGGGCCCGGCCGTCTCACCGCCGAAGCCGCCGAGAATGACCGAGATGAACGAGCGGTTCATCCCCTTGCACATGATGTAGGACAGGATCGCGCCCGAAGAACCGACCAGCGCGCCGGTGATGATCAGGGCCGAATTTCCCAGCGTGAATCCGATGCCGGCGGCGGCCCATCCCGAATAGGAATTGAGCATCGAGATCACGACCGGCATGTCGGCGCCGCCGATGGGAATGATGATCAGGATGCCGAGCGCGAGCGACAGCGCGACGATGATCCAGAAGTCCATCGCGCTCTGCGAGACGAAAAAGCCGTAGATGAAGAAGATGAGCGCCGCAGCGAGCGCGAGATTGATGATGTGCCGCCCTGGCAGCGTGATCGGCTTGCCGCTCATGCGGCCCGACAGCTTCAGGAACGCGATCACCGAGCCGGTAAAGGTAACGGCGCCGATCGCCACGCCGAGCGACATTTCGATCAGGCTTTGGCCGTGGATATGGCCCTCGGTCCCGATGTCGAAGGCCGCGGGCGCGTAGAAAGCGCCGGCCGCGACCAGCACGGCGGCCATGCCGACCAGCGAGTGGAACGCCGCCACCAGTTCCGGCATCGAGGTCATCGGCACGCGGCGCGCGATGACCGCGCCGATGCCGCCGCCGAGGGCAATGCCGCCGATCACAAGTCCCCAGGCAACGGGATCAGCCGGCGGATGCGATCCAAGCGTGGTCAGCACCGCGATGGTCATGCCGATCATGCCGAACAGGTTGCCGCGCTGGCTGGAATCCGGGCTCGACAGACCGCGCAGCGCCAGGATGAACAGGACGCCCGAGACCAGATAGAACAGCGCGACGAGATTGGGGCTCATCGGAAGGCCCTCCCAGCATTCGGCCGTCATCACCGAACTTAACCGTCCGAAGGACGCGTGCTTTCGCACGCCTGATGTCCCGGTGATCCACGTCTTTACCGAGGCAGCAGAATATGTCGCGTCGGATGTCCCGAGCTAGTCCGGCAATGACGCGGAGGGTGAGATTGTGCCCATCGCGCTCATTTCTTCTTCTTCTGGTACATCGCGAGCATGCGCTGCGTGACCAGGAAGCCGCCGAAGATATTCACGGATGCAAAAACCAGCGCGACGAAGCCGAGTGCCCGGGCCCACAAGGGACCCTGATCGTTGGCGACCAGCGCGACACCGACCGCGAGCAGTGCACCCACGACGATCACGGAAGAAATGGCGTTGGTGACCGACATCAGCGGCGTATGGAGCGCCGGTGTCACCGACCAGACGACGTAATAGCCGACAAAGACGGCCAACACGAAGATCGAGAGCCGGAAAACGAAGGGGTCGACCGCGGTTGCTACATGTTCCATGTCGGATCTCCTTCAGGCCGCCTTTCGGTTGAAAATTCGGATGCACGACCGCACCGTCGCGCGTCAGCAGCGTTGCCTTGACCAGCTCGTCATCCCAGTTGACCGCGAGTTTCTTCTCTTTCTTGTCGATGAGGGTTTCGACGAAGGTGAGCAGGTTCTTGGCGTAGAGGGCTGAAGCAGAAGCCGCCAGCCGTCCCGGCACGTTGAGATAGCCGACGATCTTGACGCCGCCGGCCTGCACGATGCTGCCGGCCTGCGCGCCTTCGACATTGCCGCCGCGCTCGACCGCAAGATCCACGATCACCGAGCCGGGCCGCATCGAGGCCACCATGTCCTTTGAAATAAGACGCGGCGCCGGCCGTCCCGGAATGAGCGCGGTGGTGATGACGATGTCCTGTTTCTTGATGTGCTCGGCCACCAAGGCAGCCTGCTTTGCCTGATACTCCTTCGACATTTCCTTGGCATAGCCGCCGGCGGTCTGCGCGTTCTTGAATTCCTCATCCTCGACCGCAAGAAACTTTGCGCCGAGACTTTCCACCTGCTCCTTGGTCGCAGGACGCACATCGGTTGCCGTGACGATCGCGCCCAGGCGCCGCGCGGTGGCAATCGCCTGCAGGCCCGCCACGCCGACGCCCATGATGAAGACCTTCGCCGCGGGGACGGTGCCGGCCGCCGTCATCATCATTGGCAGCGCACGGCCATATTCTTCCGCCGCATCGATCACCGCGCGATAGCCGGCGAGATTGGCCTGGCTCGACAACACGTCCATCGATTGCGCGCGGGAAATGCGCGGCATCAACTCCATGGCAAAGGAGGAAACTCCGGCGCTCGCCATCTGCTTGAGCGCGGCGTCATTCCCGTACGGATCCATGATGGCGACGACCAGCGCGCCCTTTTTGTAGTCGGGCAGTTCGTTCGGCGCCGGACGACGCACCTTGAGAACGATATCGGCGTCCTTGGTGACTGTGTCGGCGATCTGCGCGCCCGCCGCCTCGAATTCGGCGTCCGGGATGCCGGACGCCACGCCGGCACCGCGTGCAACCGCGACCTCGGCGCCGAACGACTTGAATTTCTTGATTGTTTCCGGCGTTGCGGCGACGCGCGGTTCGCCGCCATCGGTTTCACGCGGTACGGCAATTCGCATTCGCGCCTCCCCGCCCGGCCGTGGATTCCGTCAGTGCGGCGAGAGCCCGGTAAAGGCGAAAATCAGGAAACAAATGACAAAGGACACATAGCTCGGCGTCGTTGCACGGCCGACCAATCCGGGGATCGCCCCGAGCAGGCCGATGACGAAAATCGTCGCTGCCAGAAACCAATGGCCCATCACGCCGCCGGTCGCCAGGCCAAACAGGATCGTCACCACATAGAGAATACCCACCAAGGTGAAGTGCACGAACTGCTCGTAAGAACTCTCGTGGGCCTCATAGTCGTTGCCTGTCGCGGTGGCGTATTCGACGGTGCCGTGGTCGGCCATGGGGAAAGCTCTCCGAGTCGCTCAAAAATGGCGGGCGCAAAGGGGTTAGCGCAATTGTCAGTTTAGGGCAACGGGCACACCATCACCGCTCACCCCCGCGAAAGCCAGCCCGGCAAGGCCTCACATTTGTCATGCCCGGCCTTGGCCGGGCATCCACGTCTTGGATCTGGCCACGTCGCAAAACGTGGATGGCCGGCAACAAGTCCGGCGACGAGCGGAGAGTGCTTCCTATTATGCGCTACAGCCCCGCCTTGGCGAGGGCCGCTGTCTGGCGCTTGGCCACGTCCTCGACCTTGAAGCGTTCGATCGCCTCGTTGAACAATCGATAGAAATTGAGTTCCGCCGCCAGATGCAGAAACACGGCGCCCAGGCCGATCGCGGCGCGGTCCATGAACACGAATTCGCGCGGCACCGTCACGGGTCCCTGGGCCTTGAGCGCCTGGTGCACGCGAAAGGCCTCCTTGCGCCCATAGTCCGACGGCTTCACGCCGTCGGCGATGCTGCGCACGCGATCGTCGAGCAGCGGTCCGTAAATGAACCGCGCCCAGATATTGAGCGCATCGATCAGTTCGCGATTGAGATGCTTGAAACCCCATGTCTCGTAGGCATGCACGACCAGCGTATCGTCTTTGCGCAAAAGGCCGCGATAGAGATCGACCACGCCGCCGACAAAGCTCGGCGGGAAAATCCGGATGCAGCCATAGTCGAGGAGGTTGATGCCGGCCGGCTTGCCCTTGGCATTGTCGAAGACCGTATAATTGCCGAGATGCGGGTCGCCGTGAATGACGCCAAAGCGGCTGAAGGGAAACCACCAGGCCGTGAACATCGCCGTTGCAAGCTTGTTGCGCGTCTCGAGCGGGTCGTTCTTGTGCTCGAGCAGTTTGCGGCCCGTCATCCAGTCGAGCGTCAGCAGCCGGCCGGTTGATAGCTCGGGCCAGACCTTCGGCACCCGGATCGCGTGTTCCTCCTTCAACATATTTGCATACAGCGCGACGTGCTTCGCCTCGCGGAAATAGTCGAGCTCCTCGCGCAGGCGTGCGCCAATTTCGACCGCGATCTCGGTGGTGTCGATGACCGGATCGAAACGCTTGCGGATCGCGAACAGCAACTGCAGTTGACTGAGATCGGCCTCGACCGCCGACTGCATGTCCGGATATTGCAGCTTGCACGCAAGCTCGCTTCCATCAATTGCACCTGCACGGTGGACCTGGCCGAGCGAGGCCGCCGCCGCAGGATGGTGCTCGAACCCGGAAAATTTCTTCTGCCAGTCGACGCCGAGCTCGGCGCTCATGCGCCGTTTGACGAAGGCCCAGCCCATGGGCGGTGCCTGGCTCTGCAGCTTGATCAGCTCATTCGCGTATTCCGGCGGCAGCGCATCGGGAATGGTGGCGAGCAGCTGCGCCACCTTCATGATCGGCCCTTTCAGCCCGCCAAGCGCGGCGGCGAGCTCGAGCGCGTTGGCCGCGCGATCGAGCGGCACGCCGAAAAAGCGCGCACCGGCAAAGCGCGCGGCGGTGCCGCTGAGCTGCGTGCCAACTTTGGCGTAGCGGCGCGCGCGCGCGGCGAAGCGATTGCGTTCACGGTCATTCGGCGGCATCGGCGGGCTCATCCCCACCATCTAATCAATATTGGCCTGAAAAATAAGGCCCAAAGCCTATCCAAGGCCTACTCCAGGGCCTCGAGCTCGTCGATCAGCCTTGCGATCACGCTCAGGCCGCCGTCCCAGAACTTCGGGTCGCGCGCGTCGAGGCCGAAGGGCGCGAGCAGCTCCGCGTGATGCTTGGTGCCGCCCGCCGCAAGCATCGCCAGATAGCGTTCGGCAAAACCACTCGCCGATTTCTCATAGACCGCATAAAGCGAGTTCACGAGGCAATCGCCGAAGGCATAGGCGTAGACATAAAACGGCGAATGCACGAAATGCGGAATGTAGGCCCAGAACGTCTCGTAGCCGGGCTTGAGCTCGATCGCCGGGCCGAGGCTTTCGCTCTGCACCGACATCCATAGATCGCACAGTCTGTCCGATGTGAGCTCGCCATTGCGCCGATCGCCGTGCACCTTGCGCTCGAAACTGTAGAACGCGATCTGGCGCACCACAGTATTGATCATGTCCTCGACCTTGGCGGCGAGCATGGCCTTGCGCTGCTTCTTGTTGGTGGTCTCCGCGAGCAGTTTCCTGAACGTGAGCATTTCACCGAACACCGACGCCGTCTCGGCGAGCGTGAGCGGCGTCTGCGCCATCAGCGGGCCGTTCGGCGCGGCGAGCACCTGGTGCACGCCATGGCCGAGCTCATGCGCCAGCGTCATCACGTCGCGCGGCTTGCCCATATAATTGAGCAGAACGTAAGGATGCGCCGATGGCACCGTCGGATGCGCGAACGCGCCCGGCTGCTTGCCCGGACGCACGGGCGCATCGATCCAGCTCTTCGTGAAAAACTGATCGGCGACATCCGCCATCTTCGGCGAAAACGCACCATAGGCCGTCAGAACGGTGGCACGCGCGTCACCCCAGGGGATTGTCCGTTGCGCCACCTTCGGCAGCGGCGCATTGCGATCCCAATGCGGCAGTCGCTTCTTGCCGAACCACTTCGCTTTCAGCGTATAGTAACGGTGCGACAATTTCGGATAGGCGGCGCGCACCGCCGAAACCAGCGCCTCCACCACCTCCGGCTCCACCCTATTTGACAGGTGGCGCGCATCGGCAATGTCCTTGAAGCCGCGCCAGCGATCGGAGATTTCCTTGTCCTTGGCGAGCGTATTGGTGACGAGCGTGAACGGCCGCAGATTGTCCTTGAAAGTTTTTGCCAGGGCTTCGGCCGCAGCCTTGCGCTTCTTGCCGTCGACGTCCTGCAGCAAATTGAGCGTCGGCTCGATGGCAAGCATCTTGCTGCCGACCTTGAAGCGCAGGGCTGCGATCGTCTCGTCGAACAATCTGTTCCAGGCCGAATAACCGGTCACAGACTTCTCGTGGAAGAGCTCCTCGACCCGGTCTTCGAGCTGGTAGGGCTTTTCCTTGCGCACGTCCTCGATCCAGGGCCGATAATGGCCGAGCGCGGGATCGCCCATCGCAGCCTCCAGCAGCGCGTCATCGATGCGATTGAGCTCAAGCGTGAAAAACAGGAGATGCAGCGAGGCCGCCGTGAGGCGTTCTTGCACGTCACCGTAGAATTTCGCTCGCGTGGGATCGGTGGTGTTGCCGGCATACATCAGCGATGCGTAGGACATCAGCCGGCCAAGCCTGTCGTCGATGGCTTCATACCGCGCGACCGCTTTCGCAAGCCCACCCCCCTCGCCCGCGGCAAGGGCTGCGAGCCGGCCTTTGAAATCCTGTTCGAAAGCCGCGCAGTCGCTGTCCGCCAGCTCCAGGTCGCGTTTGACCTCAGGGCTGTCGAGCCCGGGATAGAGGTCATTGAGATTCCACTCCGGCAGGTCGCCGGACTTGGGAGCTCTGTTCAACGTTTTTCGGGGTGAGGCCTTGGCCATGACGGGTAATTCTTTTCGTTAAAATACAGCCGGACCGACCCTATCTAAGGCATGCCTCGTGGCAATGCGATGGCACCGGCAAGAGACTTAGTCTTATGATTGCCGCGAACACGATGGCAACGGCGCCTACGTGGAAGCGCGCCCTCAACTATTGTCCGCGAAGTATGGCGTCAAGCCCGCCATGGACGCCAAGCGGACAAGCTCAACGATCGAACGCGTGCCCAGCTTTTTAGCGACATGGCCGCGGTGGACCTTGATTGTCTTTTCCACGACGTGCAGTTCGAATGCAATCTGCTTGTTCAGTCGGCCGGCAATGACATGACGCAAGACCTGGGTTTCCCTCCAGGTCAGCGCAGCGAATTTGCGACGAATTGCAAGGCGTTTTTCGTACTCCCGGCTCAATTGCGCATAGCGCTCCGCCGCAAGCGAAATTGAAGACATTAGTAACTGCCCGTCCACCGGCTTCGGCAACACGTCCAATGCGCCCGCTTTCATGACCCGAACGCTGGCCAGAACGTCATTGATTTCCGATATGAAAATGACTGGTAGCTGCAGCTCTTCGCGCGCAAGGCTGGCTTGCAATCCGTCAAGGTCAGCCGATTGAAGATCGATAACGACGCAGCCCGGATTATTCGTTTCGTGCTGCGCTAGGAAATCCGCTGCCGAAGAAAAACCTTGGACCGAGTATCCCGCCCCTTCAACGAGCCGGGCGAGCCCGGTTAGAAGATGAGGGTCGTCACCTACTACGGAAACAGTGAAATCCCCTTTTCCCTGGGATTTATTCTGACCAACAAAGATACCGAGAAAGGGGTTTACGGTATCGCGGGGAGTTTCCCGGAAACTTTTTAGATTTTCGTGCTGGATGAAGGAATGCATCGTGTCGCTCCCGTGGTCTTAAAATCACGACGTGCAATGTGTGAGTAGACGTCCTCGCGTCGGATCAGCGAATGGGCTGAAAGCTGACTCGCAGCCGTGCGGTGTGCCCTTCGCGATCGGCCTTTTCGTCGAGATGGCGCCTTGCTCGGCAGGTTGGGCTATCGGCGGCCGCGACAGCCGGTCACCCTTGGTGGTCCGGTTGACCGAAATGGCAATAACCGCTGCTTTGTCGGCGGAGGAGGGGTTCACCAGCGTGGTAATAACCCCGGCGGTGAAGACGCTCAGAATGCAAGCTGTCGTTATTTTTTTAAGCCTATCGTCGACTCTACACAACATTGCACGTCTCCCAAGGCATTCGACTGTCGTCGTTTCAAAAAGAAAGAGCGTTCAATGCAAGCAGGCAAACAAATACGGCCGTCAGCGATAGACCGAACAGTTCCGTCGTCATGCGCTCGCCCATAGCCGTGTCCTTTCCAGTTTGTTGAGGCCTCCACGTGAAGAACGTGAGCCTTCAAAACTCGCGCGTTCAACGAGTCGTGGATGTGTCATTGGTCGTGAAAGCTAGCGGCTTGCCGGCTTTAACCACCACGGGAGCATCCACGTTGGTACGGATACCCGTGGTATCTGCATCTGAAATCCGCGCGCTGATCCCGACGGTCACGACGAAAATCGCCGCTATGAGGGAGACCGCGACAATCTTCGCATGGGTCGTGAGGTCAGCGGACCAAAGTGAGCTGTTCATGACATTCTCCGTCGCCCTTTGCTCGATGAGCTGGTCCGCATGAAGAAACGAACCTGCGAATCCCAGGGGATTAGCTGACGATGGCGCGCTCGCGCCCGCCAACAACGTCACGGCGGCAATGCTGGTGGTCAGAACCTTGGCCATGTACGCCTTCCCTGCATTTCCGGCTTATTTATTTTGCAGGAAGGCTAGGACCGGGCAGGCGGTCGCACGACTGTACGTTAGTAAACGCTCAATAACCGAAAACGAAAGTGTGCCTATACATCAGTATAATGCCGGATCAACACGCGCCCGGCCGAACAAGCCACGACAACAATTGTGATCGTTTTATTGAGACGCAGACGGTCATGACGGTTTGTGCAACCGTTTTATTTGCAAGGCCCGATTATTGCACCGGACTCTGAGGGCTATCGCCTCCGAGGGCCTTATCGAGACATTCGATCAGGCAGGCGTCGTCGAAAGGTTTTTTCAAAAAGCCAATTGCTCCAGCTTTCAGCGCGCGTACACGCAATCTTTCTTCGGAAAATGCCGTCATAAAAATGACCTTTGTCCTGCGGCCATCGGCAATTAGCCGCTCCTGCAATTCCACTCCATTCATACCGGGCATTTGCACATCGGTGATAAGACATGATGTGTCTCTGACCCGATCGGAATGCAGATATTCTTCGGCGGAACGAAAAGTAGCCGCTGAGTAACCGAGCGAGCGAACAAGGCCTTTCGTGGCTTCACGAACAGCTTCGTCATCGTCAACTATGGAAATCATGGGGGCCTTTGCCAAGTTAGCGACCGTCATGGGGCCAAGATAAGACGCTCACCGTCAGTGCGCTATTGTCGAAGATCAATAATCAGATACGGGAAAGAGTAATCAAATTATACGTATGTATAGGTTATGATGTCTTCGCGCGGTGAACGCCTAACAATTCAGCCATCCGCACAAGGTCAGCCAGCGACCGTGCGCCCATCTTTCGCATTACGTTTCCGCGATGAACCTTGACGGTGATCTCGCTGACATCGATTTCGCCAGCGATCTGCTTGTTCATAAGACCTGCTGTCACGAGACCCATGATCTCCTTTTCACGGGGGGTTAGCGTTTCATAGGTCGACTTCAACTTAGATGTCGACTGTTCCATATCGCGCCGGCGGCGATCCCTTTGGTGCCCGGCTTGAACGGCATCCAATATGTCCTGATCACGAAATGGCTTGGTCAAAAACTCGACCGCTCCCGCCTTCATGGCCCGCACAGTCATTGGGATATCACCGTGGCCAGTCATAAAAACGATCGGAATTTCAATATTTGCCTTGGCCAGATCAGATTGAAAGTCGAGCCCGCTCACTCCAGGGAGCCTGACATCGAGCACCAGACAGCTTGGGCAATCCGGGACCTTGCTTTGTAGAAATTCTGACGCTGAACTAAACGCTTTGACCTGCAATCCAACCGAACGGAAAAGACTTGAAAGGGATTCACGTACCGCCGCGTCGTCGTCGACGACGAATACGGCTGATTGCTGTTCTGGGCGCGGGTTCATTAAATGTCGCTCAGCCAAGCTCTTGATAATTAGGTGTCGGCACCGGTATTCTATCACTCATTCTGTACTATTAGGACAGAGGCATTACCGACGGATGTCCGGGTCATCCATGTTTAAGGATTTGCGTGCCCGGACCAAATTTCTAATTTTATGCGCCACGTCATTAGCGCTCACGAGCGTCGCCACTTACGCTCTTTTAGTTGAAAAACAGATTGCCATCGACTTCGCCCACCGCGAACTTGTCGGCAGCAAGTATTTGGCGTTGCTCCGCCCTATCTACGGGGCTGTGCTGACGACTTATGCCAATGGTCACCTGAGTGACCGGCAAGGCGCATCCAATTCAGAACTCATCAATTCGCTCTCGCAGGCGGATGCGGAAACTGCGGGTACATTACACATCGACGGTATCGTGAAAACGCTAGCAGCAATGCTGCACGACTTGGGTACCAACACGTCTGCAGGCATTCCGGTGGACGATATTTATTCAGCCACTCTTAAAAACCTGCGCGATCTCGCTGCTCGTATCGGCGACGATTCAAACCTGACACTTGATCCTGTTCTTGACGCTTACCATGTCGGGAACATCGTCGTGACGCGCTTGCCAACAGTGCTGGAAGAGCTTGGTCAAGCGCATTTGTTGGTACGAGCACCAAAGGCCGCGAATGACTCGAACGTCGACCGCGAAGCGCGCCTCGCAGCGCTCGGTAGCCTGCTGCGCGTAAATATAACTGATATAGCAAAAGAACTTTCAGCCGCTGAGCGCGGGAATCATAGTGGCCGCCTGAAGCAGTTTGTCGCTCCCAGCGTTACGGCGTTTGCCGCGAGTGCAAATGCCTATGTTGATGCACTGCGTGACGTTGGCGTGAGCGGCGCCAATCAGATTGATCTGTCATACGCCAGCGCAGTTACCAGCGCACTCAATGCTTGGGATGTCGCGCAAAGCGAGCTCGACCAGCTATTGAATCAGCGAATCGATGAGCTGCGCGCTCGACGCCTCCTCAGTCTCATATTGATCGGAACTCTTGGCGCGCTCGGCCTCCTGGTGGCTCTGTTGACTTATCGGGACATGATCGTACCGATCAAGAGGCTCGCGGATTTAGCAAACACGATTCGGGAGACCAAAAATTACGGCTTACGGTTTCAACACGAAAGTCGAGATGAAATTGGTCGGCTGGCGGCTGCATTTAACGAAATGCTTCACGGACTTGCGGTCGCGCGCGAGCGAGAAATCATGAGCCAGAATGAGATAGCTCGCGTATCGCGCCTGGCGACCATGGGTGCGATGGTGGCCTCTATCACTCACGAAATCAGACAGCCACTTGCGGCAATCGTGACGTATTCACAAGCCGGCACACGTTGGCTCACAAAGACGGAGCCCAATCTCGATGAAGTGCGTACCGCTCTGAGCCACATTGGTAAGGAAGGCCACCGCGCCAGTGAGGTGATTACGGCCCTGACTGCGCTATTCAAAACGAACACCAGCAAACGCGTGCGGGTCGATATAAATGAAGTTGTAGGCGATGTGCTCAAGCATGCCCGCGGCGAGTTGCGTGCACAAAACATTGCTCTCCGTATGAAATTGGCAACGGATCTTCCGCGCGTTTCTGCTGATCCAATCCAACTGCAGGAAGTGTTGCTCAATCTGATTATGAACGCGATTGAGGCCATGGACTCTACCGCGGAGAACCTGCGCGCTCTGACGATCGCGTCAATGCCCGATACAGAGGGAGTCAGGCTCACTGTGGAAGATTCCGGCATCGGGATCGACGCGAAGAAAGCGGAACAGATCTTCGAAGCATTCTTCACCACCAAACCGACCGGAATGGGAATGGGACTTGCCATTTGTCGCTCAATTATTGCGGCACACGATGGACGCCTGTGGGCATCGCCGGGAACTTCAGGTGGCACGGTTTTCCATGTCTTTTTGCCGGTTGACGTTGGTGATGCGTCGCACGGTCAGCCGTCTGAGCGCGGCCGGGTGCAGCAAGATTGGTAACCTGTTGTCCGGTGAGTTCTGCTGTTGGGTGGAAGCGAATTTTTAGCCGAAACGTCTTTTCTGAAATCCAAATCTGACATCCCGAACGCACCTATGAAGTGTGCCGGCGTCTGATGACGGTCCCCGGGGTCGGCCCGGTGGTGGCGCTGACCTACCGCGTCACCGTCGATGTGCCCGCGCGCTTTCGCAACTCGAAGGCGGTCGGGGCGGTGTTTGGATTGACGCCCTCGAAGTATCAATCGGGGGAGAGCAACCGAACCGGCGCCATATCAAAGTGCGGCGACGAGATGATGCGGGTCATGCTCTATGAGGCAGCCCACATCCTGCTGATGCGCTCAACGAAATGGTCCTGGCTCAAGGCCTGGGCGATGCAGATCGCCAGGCGCCGCGGACTGAAGAAAGCAATCGTGGCGCTGGCGCGCCGGCTGGCCGTGATCATGCACCGCATCTGGATTGACGGCACCGAGTTCTGCTGGACCCGGCAAGAGGCTGCAGCTGCATGACAATGCAGAACCAAATCTAACAGGAGGCAACGCGAGACTCCACTGCACGGTGGCATGATGTCCCTCGCGGGACGATTGATGAGGCGAGATCGCATGTCCGCTTGGACCTGCCGTCAGTCTGACGGCAAGGCCGACCCAAAGATTGTTCCGCCTCGTTCTCGAATCCCATGATGGAACGGCCCTGGCGCCGATTCCGGAGAGAAGCACGAGCCCGCGAGCGACATCGACACCGCAACGGTGGATAGCATGAAAGCGCTTGACCCAGACCGGCCGATTAGAGAAGCGGACATTTCCCAGGTAGCGATCAATGTCAGCTTTTTGGGGGGTAAAGCGGCCATCGGCTTGTGCACTGCAAATATCTGCTTTGTCCCAAAACGGACATCGGTCTTCGCCGCCGGCCTTCGGCGCATTGGCGCTGATACGACAATTGCAAGAGCTGATCAGTTGATAGGAATTCTGCAGTACTGATTCAGACGATTGGGCGCATATTTGTTGTTCGCATCCGGCTGCGGACCGAATCCGTGTTCCGCGATGGAACTAGTTCAGAAAATTGCCATCGCTATTGAGGGGTAGTGTGGGCGTCCCGGAAAATTTATTGGCGTGCTAAGATGCGACATTCTCTGCCGGGGGAGGAGCCCATGAGGCGGCGGGAATTCATTGCGCTCATTGGTGGAGCGGTGGCTGCATGGCCGCTCGTGGCAAATGCGCAGCGGGCCAAAGGGCCGACCAGAATTGGTCTGCTGCCGTTCGGTTCCCCATCCAACGCCTATGACCAGTCGCTGGTCGATGCGTTTCGATCAGGTTTGCGCCAAGCCGGCCTGATTGAAGATCGCGACATCGTGCTCGATATTGTGTGGACTTCCGGCAGCGATGCCGACACCGATAAAGCGGTGGTCGAACTAATGCGCCGGGGCGCTGAAGTGTTGGTACCCACCGGCTCAACCGCATCGGTGGCTGCGAAGCGCCATACGTCCACAATCCCGATTGTGTTCATCAGTGTAGGCAATCCCGTCGCCATGGGTTTGGTCGAGAACCTTGCGCACCCGGGCGGGAACGCCACTGGTTTCAGCGATGTCTTTTCTGAGTTGAGTGCCAAGTTGGTGGAGCTAGGCACGACGATAAACAAACAAGATACAATTTATTACCTCTGGCATACCGCGTGGCCAGACGGGAAAAATCGGTTTCAAGCCACCGAGCAGGCCGCCCAATCAGCCGGCGTAAAGGTGCGGGCAAGAGGAATTGCCGAAAGCGCCGAGATCGACCAGGCCATCACGGCCATGAAGATGGACGGCGCGACGATGATCATCGTTCAACCGAGCCCTTTCACCTATCGGCAACGCGCTCGTATCATCGATAGTGCGTCCCATAACAGGATGGCGACGATATTTGGTTTTCCGGCAGCAGCGAGAGATGGCGCGTTGATTTCATACGGCCCGGACTATCTCACGATGAACCAGCGAGCTCCGCTCTATGTCAACCAAATCGTCAAAGGCACCAAGCCGGCTGATCTTCCTGTCGAGTTGCCCACCAAGATCAGTTTGCTTGTAAATCTTAAGACCGCCAAAGCGCTTGGGGTTAAAGTGCCACTACAACTTCTCATTCGTGCCGATGAGTTGATCGAATAACGACCATTTTTAGATGGGGTAATCGGCCGGCGTTTTTTGTGGATAGCTGAAGATTTTGGGTGCTGCGCTTCAGGCTGATGGTGAAACGGGGTCACCGTTGTTACGGGCCCCAAGCATCAGAAGGAGAAGCGCAGCATGGACTATTTTGCCGGACTGGACGTCTCAGTCAAGGAAACGAGCATCTGCGTTGTGGATGACACGGGCAGGATCGTTCGCGAAGCCAAGGTGGCGAACATCGGTCGGACATGCAAAAATTTCCGCCCTGACCTAAGCGGACAAAGCGCATGTGCGCGCGAAAGCCCATTAATAGCCCATTAAGGCAGACCGGCGACATTGCACCAATTCGGCACAGCTGTGCGTGAGGGGCGTAATGGCGGAAGTGGTGCTCATCGTCGACGACGATCCGGTCCAGCGGCGGCTGCTCGAAGCAATGATCCAGCGGTTTGGCTACCGGGCGATCATGGCCGAGGGCGGCGACGACGCCTGCAGACTGCTGGTTGGTCCCAAAGCCGAACGCATCGACGCCGTGGTGCTCGACCTTGTCATGCCGGATCTCGACGGGCTCGGTGTGCTGGCGCGCATGAGAGAAGCCAGCGTCACTGTCCCGGTGATCGTCCAGACGGCGCATGGCGGCATCGACAATGTGGTGTCGGCGATGCGGGCCGGCGCAATCGATTTCGTCGTAAAGCCCGCGAGTGCCGAGCGGCTGCAAGTATCGTTACGAAATGCGCTCGCCACCAATGCGCTCGCCGGCGAACTGCAACGCCTGAAGCGCAAGCAAGACGGCACGTTCAGCATCGGCGACGTCATCACGCGCTCAGCCGCAATGCAGCCCGTACTCAAGGCTGCGGAAAAGGCCGCCGCATCCGCAATTCCGGTGCTGGTAGAGGGTCAATCCGGCGTCGGCAAGGAGCTGATCGCACGCGCCATTCACGGCAGCGGCGCGCGCCGGGCGAAGCCTTTCATCGCCGTGAACTGCGGCGCCCTTCCCGAAACGCTTGTCGAGTCGATCCTGTTCGGCCACGAAAAAGGTTCGTTCACGGGCGCAACCGAAAAGCACAGCGGAAAGTTCGTAGAGGCCGACGGCGGCACTCTGTTCCTCGACGAGATCGGCGAACTGCCGGCACCGGCGCAGGTGAAGCTGTTGCGGGCATTGCAGGACGGCGAAGTCGAGCCGGTCGGTGGGCGCAAGAACGTTAAGGTGGATGTGCGGATCGTTTCGGCAACCAACCGCGACCTGATCGCCGACG
Source organism: uncultured Alphaproteobacteria bacterium (assembly GCA_963736275.1). Taxonomy (GTDB): domain Bacteria; phylum Pseudomonadota; class Alphaproteobacteria; order Rhizobiales; family Xanthobacteraceae; genus Pseudolabrys. The sequence goes on along the minus strand of CAVTOP010000013.1, from coordinate 49,349 downwards.
TCAAAGCGGGCCGGTTTCGCGAGGACCTGTTCTATCGCCTGCACGTATTTCCGATTTCAGTACCGCCCCTTCGCATGCGGCGCGACGACATACCCGTGCTGACGCGCCATTTCCTGACCCGCATTGCCGCCGAAGAAGGAAAGCGGATCCGCGGCATCAGTACCGACGGCTTGTCGCTGCTTGCCGCCTACCACTGGCCCGGCAACGTGCGCCAGCTTGAGAATGCGATTTTCCGCGCCGTCGTTCTCGCCGACGGCGACGAGATCGGCACAAGTGAGTTTCCACAGATTGCCGCCCTGCTTTCAGGCAGCGCCGAGTCCGCGCCGCCGATGATCGAGCCATCGCCGGCCATAGCGGCATCCATAGCGGCATCCATGACGGCATCCTGGCCGGAGGCCGACAGCAGCAGCGGTCACGCGCCGGCACACAAAGCGCATGGCCATTCGCTTTCGCTCACCGACCCGCGCGGCGACGTGAGGCCGCTCGAAGACATCGAAAGGGACGCGATCCGTTTCGCCATCTCGCACTACCGCGGACAGATGTCCGAGGTGGCCCGGAGGCTGAAAATCGGACGATCGACCCTCTATCGCAAACTCGAAGGGCTCGGGCTGGACGAGGACGTTCCGGCCGAGTGAGCAAAGGGCCGCAAATAGCTTGTTTTTAGGCCTTTTCGAGAGTTCGCCAAGGCCGGACGACCTCCAAATATCAGGGACCAAGTTCCGGATTGCCCCGTTTTCGGCCCATTTCCACGGATAGTTGGAGGGCGGACGGGGGACCGGCGGTAATTTCTCATTAACCGATCCCGATAACACTCACGGGGCTGCCGTCATGGTGGCCCGACGGGGACGTGACGGCGACGTGGGACGGATCTTTTCACGGATCAACGCTGTGCCTATTGACGCGTCGCGCGGGCGTCCGCTCGCTGTGACTTTGGTGCGCGCCGGGGCCCGCCTGGGCCTCGCAGGATTATTTATGCTCGGCGCCAACGATGCGTTGCAAAACGCCAGCGCCGAAGGCGACACGCGTACGCTCTCGTTCCATCACGTTCACACCGGCGAAGACCTCACGATCACCTACAAGCGCAATGGCCGTTACGACGACGCCGCGCTCAAGAAGCTCGACTGGTTCATGCGCGACTGGCGCAAGGAAAAGTCCGTGCGCATGGACCCGAAATCTGTTCGATCTGTTGTGGGAGGCCTACCGCGAGGTCGGAGCGACGCAGCCGATCGACGTCATCTGCGGCTATCGCTCACCGGAAACCAATTCAATGCTGCGGCGGCGCTCGAGCGGTGTTGCGCAGAACAGCAATCATGTCGGCGGCCTGGCGATGGATTTCTTCATCCCAGGCGTGCCGCTCGAAAAAATCCGCGCGGTCGGCCTGCGCCTGCAGCGCGGCGGCGTCGGGTTTTATCCGACCTCAGGCTCGCCCTTCGTCCATCTCGATACGGGCACCGTCCGCCACTGGCCGCGCATGACGCACGATCAATTGGTCAAGGTCTTCCCCGATGGCCGCACGGTGCATATTCCGTCCGACGGCCATCCGCTTAAGGGCTACGCCCTTGCGCTTGCCGACGTCGAGGGGCGCGGCGGCATGCCATCCGAGATGTCGCTGGAAGCCGCGCGCGAGCATGGCGTGGTTACCGCGGAGGCGAGCGCAGGAAAGCCGAAACGTAGCATCTTCGCCCGGCTGTTCGGACGCGGGAAGGACACCGACGAGGTCAATGAGGATCCCGCGCCAAAGCAGACCCGCGCACCCGTCACCGTTGCCAGTGTGAATGCGTCGAAGGCGAAGCCCGTGAGTGTGGAGCACATCGTGCCGCTGCCGACGGCGCGGCCGCACGTCGTCGCCGTTGCGTCTGCAGTGCCAACGGTTCCGAAGCAGACTTTCGCGGCGGCGGCGCTCGGCGGCAATCTTTTAGATACCCGTGGGTATTGGCGCGGAGCCGTGCAGCCCGCAGCAAATCTTCCGGCGGCGGTGGCCGGGGAATTCATATAAGACCGCGAGCGCCGAACCGGTTGCGACCGGAAGCACTGCGCTTGCCTATGCGTCCGAGCCGGAACCGCCGGCCCGGGTGCAGGCGCGTCCGATGGGATCGCAGGTGTCGTCGCAAATGGCGCCGCCACCGAAGGAGGCCACGGTCCTGCCAGCCCAAGGCAACACAACCGTGGTGGCGAAGCCCCAGTTTGGCGCCGCAGGTGCAGATAGCCGGCGCGGCGACGACCTTTGGCTGCGCGCCGCAATGCTCACACCGAGCGTCAGCAACTACATGACGGCGACGCGGATCGGAGCCAACGACATGCGGTCATTGCAGGAGCTGATGCACAAGCCATCTATGGCGGTCGCCATGACCTTCTCGACCGACCCCCAGCATGGGCTGGTGGCCGGCCGTTTCAACGGCCCGGCAGTGGTCTTCGTGGCCACGATGACATTCCGGACGCAATCGGCCGCGGCCGCATTCTCGTCGCAGACAACGGCCTCGCTGCGCTGATTTTCTAGATTTCTTGGGTTTTCGTCATGGCCGGACTTGTTCCGGCCATCCACGTCTTGCTGAGGCGCACCGCTTAAGACGTGGATGCCCGGCATAAAGCCGGGCATGACAGCGAAGACGTCGCCCTAGTTCGCCATTCCCAAGGCGTGCAGGTAGGTATCGAGAACCTCCTGCTGCTCGCGGCGTTCGTCGGTATCCATCTTGCGCAAGCGCACGATCGTCCGCAGCGCCTTGGTGTCGAAGCCCGTGCCCTTCGCCTCGGCGTAGACGTCACGAATGTCGTCCGACGTTGCCTTTTTCTCTTCTTCGAGACGTTCGAGACGCTCGATGAAGGCCTTCAACTGATCCTTGGCAAAGCGGGTTGCCGGTTGTTCTTTTTCGGCCGCGGCTGAAGCAGGCATCGACGTCTCCTTGACTGCGCACGGCAGACGATACCTGCCGCTTGCCAAGAAGCTTTCTGAGTTGAGCGACCTCAGGTCAAGGCACGGACGCCGTCATCCACGCTGTTCACAAGCTGGCGGTGACTACGAGTGGCCGGGGCTGGACTTTTCGAACGCGGCCTTTTGTTCGGCAGAGGCCTCTTTCTGATACTTCTTGCGCCATTCGTCGAAGGGCATGCCGTAGACGATCTCGCGGCTTTGATCCTTGCTCATGGCAAGGCCCTTGTCGTCGGCGGCGTCCTTCATCCAGTTCGACAGGCAGTTCCGGCAGAAGCCGGCGAGATTCATCATGTCGATGTTCTGCACGTCGGTGCGCGACCGCAGGTGCTCGACAAGGCGCCGGTAAACCGCGGCTTCAAGTTCGGTGCGGGTCTTGTCGTCCATGGCGGCCTCCTCCACTGTAGGAAAGATAACCATGCCCTGCCCGCGTTTGAAGAGGCCGGATGGACGCCCTCCTTGAGGAGACCGCAGCGTGAAGTTTGCCCATTTTTCGCATGTCTGGGGCAAGCCCGGCATGACCCCCCACCAGCGCTACGAGGAATTATGGCGCGAACTTCGATTGTGCGATGAGCTTGCTTACGACTACGCCTTCTGCGTCGAACACCATTTCCGTCCCGACGAGAGCTGGATCTCCTCGCCCAGCGTCTACATCGTCGGCGCGGCCGCCCGCACCCAAAAGATTCGCATCGGCTCGATGGGCTACATCGTGCCGCTTTACCACCCGCTGCGGCTGGCTGAGGAAATCGCACTCGTCGACCAGATGATCGGCGGGCGCATGGAGCTCGGCCTCGTCCCCGGCATCAACGCGGAGTATTTCAAGCCGTTCGGCTTCGATTACAACCTGCGCAAGTCGCCCACGCTTGAATTCGTCGAGTACCTGCGCGCGGCCTATGGCGAAACGCAGCCCTTTGCCTTTCACGGCGACATTCATCACACGGACAGCGCGCTGCTCGCGGTGCAGCCGGTGCAGAAGCCGCATCCCCCGCTCTGGATGATGAGCCGCGATCCGCAGACACTCGAATTCTGCGCACGGAACGGAATCAACCCGGGCTATTTCCTGGTCTATCCGCGCGCCGACGCGGCGCCGCGCTATCGCAAATTCCTTGCGGACTGGGCCGCTGCCGGCCACCGGCAGAGGCCCAAGATCGCCTATTGCACCATCGTCTACATCGACGAGACCGACCAGAAGGCGCTCGACGTCGCATTGGCGCGCGCCGCGCGCGCCTATGAGGGATTTCTGCCGCCGCCAAAGCCCGGCGAAACCTTCGAGCAACGCGCGCGCGAGCATTCGAAGAAATTCATCGGCCGCGGCGAGCCGGGCGCCTCCGAGATCATGGCCAATCTCTTCGACGCCGATTACCTCATGAAGCACGAGCTGGTTTTCATCGGCTCGCCCAAGACGGTGACGGAAAAAATCCGCGCCGCAGCCAAGTCAGGGCTGTTCAACGTCTTCATGGGCGAGTTCAACTTCTCGGACCTGCCCGAGCCCGAGCTGATGCGCTCGATCCGCCTGTTCGGCGAGACGGTCGTCCCCGCCTTGCGCGGCTACGAGCCGTTCTGACGCTTACACCGGCGCCTGCGCCGCCTTCAGCTCCGGATGCTCCCGCAGGCGCGCCTCGTTGAGCTTCCAGATGGCGAAGCAGACCACCGCGCCGAGCGCAAACGGCAGCGACGACCACATATAGAGTTTCTCGACCGGCAGGCCGACGAACAAGGCACCGACCAGCGGCCCGATGATCGAGCCGATACGTCCGATGCCAAGCTCCCAGCCCGAGCCGTTCGCGCGGAGCGAAGTCGGATAGACCAACGCACCGGCGACGTTGATGCCGGTCTGGATGCCGAGCACGCAGAACCCGGCGAAGAAAGTCGCGATCGCAAGCGCCGTCGTCGACGTGGTGCCGGCAAAACCGATCGAAGCGACGACCGGCACCGCGATTACAAAGACAATCGCGATGGCAAAAAAGCGCTGGCGCTCGAACCAGCGCGCCAGCGCAAGTGAGCCCACGGTGCCGCCGATCTGGATCATGGCGCCTGCGAGCGCGCCCACGGACGGCGGCAGCTTCAGCATCTGCATCAAAGTCGGCGTCCAGGACAGCAGGAAGAAATAGCCCATCAAATTGAGGGCAAAGAGCAGCCACAGCAGCGGCGTGATCAAGTGCAGCCCCTGACGGAACAGGTAGACCGGATTGAAGCCGCGGAACTGCTGCTCGTCCTCGATGATGAATGTCGCGTTGGGCGGCACCTTGAAGCCCGGATCGAGCGAGGCGAGGGTCTTCTCCATCTTGGCGCGCTGGCTTTCGTGCAGCGCCATGAACTTGATCAATTCCGGCAAGGTGAACAGCCCGAGCACGGCAAGCACGATCGGCACGATACCGCCGATGGTGAACAGGATCTGCCAGCCATGCGTCGGCACCAGAGTGGCGGCGACGACGCCGGGAATAGCGCCGCCGATCGGCACAAAACCAACAGCGATCAGCGCGAGTGTCGCCTTGTATTTTCGTGGCGCCGATTCGGTGGCGATCGCGACGATATTCGGAATCACGCCGCCGATGCCGAGGCCGGCGAGGAGACGCAACCAGAACAGCTGCTCGAGATTGGCCGCGTAGGCGGCGGCGAAGGTAAACACGCCGAACAGCAGGTTCGAGGAGATCAGCGCAATCTTGCGGCCGTGACGGTCCCCGATCCATCCAAACAAGGCCGAGCCGAACAGAATGCCGACCAGGCTGGCGCTGAAGACCGGACCGAGCTGGCCGGGCTTTAATCCCCATTCGCGCACCAGATGCGGCGCGGCGAAGGCAATGGCGGCAATGTCGTAGCCATCGATCAGCGACAGCAGCACGCACCAGAAAATCAAGCTGTAGTGGAACGAGCTCAGCCCGCGTTGATCAAGCAGACGCGATACCTGGACGACTTCCGCCATGATGGCCTCCCCACGCTTGTTATTGTGCTAACAATTCGCTGCAGCCCCTGCGGCGATGCTATGCGAGGGTCGGGCCCGAGGAAAGCGGCCGGTCGACATGAATTTCGCCTGCGCCCAGGTAGGCGCGCTGAACGGCGGGATCGTCCTTCAGCGCCGCCGCGGTGCCGGATCCCACAATGCGCCCCAACTCGATCAGATAGCCGCGATCCGCCACCTTGAGGCTCAGCCGAGCATTCTGCTCGACCAGCAGGATGCCGACACCGGTCGAGCGGATGCGCGCAAGGGCGCCGAACAGCTCGGTGCACATGATCGGTGCGAGGCCGAGGGACGGCTCGTCCAGCAGAACGATGTCGGGGGACGTCATCAAGGCACGCCCGACCGCGACCATCTGCTGCTCGCCGCCGCTCATGGTGCGCACAACCTGCTGCAGCCGTTCTCGCAACCGCGGGAAGAGATCAAGGACCATGTCGAGCGTCGCGGCCTCGTTACGACGGGCGCGGACCGGAAAGGCGCCGAGCAGAAGGTTCTCGCGCACGGTCATCTCGCCAAAAATCCCGCGGCCCTCGGGGACGAGCGCCAGTCCCGCCTCGACAATTCTGTGCGCGGGAAGCCTTGCGAGTTCGCGGCCGCCCATCGTGACGCGCGCGCCAGAAGCAGCCGGGACGAGGCCGGCGATCACCTTGAGCAACGTGGTCTTGCCGGCGCCGTTGGCCCCGAGAATAACGACGATCTCGCTGCGTCCAACGTCAAGCGACACGCCGTCAAGTGCGCGATGCTTGCCGTAGAAGGCCGAGATGTCGCGCACTTCAAGCATCAGGCTCTCCAAGATAGGCCCGGATCACTTCCGGATCGGCGAGCACGGCAGCGGGCGGCCCCTCCGCGATCATGCGGCCAACATTCATGACCACGCAACGGTCGCAAAGCGAGCGGATGGCATCCATGACATGCTCGACAATGATGATCGTCAATCCTTCCTGGCGCAGCATTTTCACCAGCGCGATGCCGGCCTGCAATTCGGAGGGATTGAGGCCGGCGAGCCATTCGTCGAGGAGAAGAACAACCGGCGAAAGGGCCAGGGCCCGGGCGAGCTCGAGGCGCTTCTGATCTATATAAGTGAGCCGCGCCGCCGGCGTGTCGACCTTGTCGCCAAGACCGACGCGCGACAGCAAGGCGCGGGCGCGATCCTGCGCCGCGCGGCCCCAGATCGGCTTCGCGTGAAAAGCAATTCCAGCCGCGACATTTTCCAGGCAGCTTGAGTCGGGAAGGACCCGCACCAGCTGAAACGTCCGCGCGATGCCGCGTTGCGCGATGCGATGGGCCGGCAGCAACGTGATCGGGCGGCCGGCCAAAGCGATCGCGCCGCCATCGGCACGCAGCGCGCCGGACATCAGGTTGAGAGCCGTTGTCTTGCCGGACCCATTGGGACCGATCAGGCCGAGGATCTCGCCGCGGCGCAGAGCGAAGCTCACATCATCGACGGCGACCAGCCCGCCGAAGGCCTTGCGCACGCCTGTGAGTTCCAGAACCGGCGCGTCGTCGACCGGATCATGGTTTGCCGCGCGCGGCCACACCAGTCGTGTCGCGGCTTCGGCGAGCGGTGACATGGCGATCTGGCGCGCGGCACGGCGCAGCGACGGCAGCTTTGCCTGCAACAGGCCGATGACGCCGTTCGGCAGGCAGTAGACGATCAGCACGAAGACGGCGCCCAGCACGATACTGAAGTAGCTGGGAAAGGTCGCGATCAGCACTTCGAACAGCAGCACGAGCGGCACCGCGCCAAGCAGCGGACCGAACAGCGTTCCGGCGCCGCCGAACAACGCCATGATGACGACCTCGAATGAAAGCATCGGATTGAATGCAATTGCCGGGTCGATATAGGTCCAGCGCGGCGCCATCACCGCTCCGGTCACGGTCATGAAGCCCGCACTGACCGCGAACAAAACGAGCTTGGCGCGGGTCGTGTCGATGCCGCAGTGGCGGGCAACACTCTCATCTTGTCCGATGACGCGGACGGCAAGGCCGAGCCGCGAGTGGCGGATCAGCCAGCCGGCGCCCAGCACCATGATGAGAAGCGCCAGCAGGCGCCAGTAAATGCCCTCCGATGTGGTGTCGGCGAAGATGTAACGCCCGACCGAACCGTGAATATTGATCTCATACCACGCAACCAGCTGACGGATGAGCTCGGCCAGGCCGAAGCTGAAGATCACGAAATAGATGCCCGACAGCCGCAGCGTCGACAGGCCGACGATCACCGCCACAACCACGCCGACGACGGCAGCTGCGAGCAGCACCAATGGCCACGGCATAAAATCGGTGAGAACGGCGGTGGTGTAGGCGCCGATCCCGAAGAAGGCTGCCGTCGCCAGCGAAATGTAGTTTGTGGGGCCCGAAAACAGCGCCCAGGCCGTCGCCAGCACCGTGAAATACAGAAGGCTGATGCCGAGGGCGAGGTGATAGCCGCTGGCAATGAGCGGAAATGCACCAAGTGCCACGAGGAAGACAGCGGCCGCGGCAACGAGCATAACTTTCAAGACACTCAACGCGCCGGTCTCCCGAACAGGCCGGTCGGGCGCCACAAGAGCACGCTCAGGAACAACGCATAAGTGACCGCAATAGTAAGACCGGGATCGACCAACCTCGCGACCGCGGTCTCGGAAATTCCGAGCAGCACCCCCGCGACCAGTGCTCCGAGCATGTTACCGACGCCTCCCATAATGACGACAATCAGCGCCTTCATGGTGAAGACCACGCCCATCGCGGCACTGAACGTCAGGAACATGCTGATCAAGACGCCGCCCGCGCCGACGATGGCGCCGCCCGCCGCAAAGGCGAGCGCCGAGGCCGCATGAATGTCGATACCGGAGAGCCCGGCCGCGTCGGGATTCACAGCGATCGCACGCAGCGCGGTTCCGTAGCGTGTTCGCGTCAGAAACAAATAGAGCACCCCGCCGATGCTCACAGCGAACAACAGCGCAAGTATACGGTTGAGCGCGAGCGTAGTGCCAAGAATGTGCACCGGCACCGAAAGGTACGAATAGCTCTGCAACGAGCCGCCGAAGGTCAGCAGCATCAGGCCCTGGATGACGAACAGAATTCCGAATGTGCCAAGGATGCTGTCGACTTCGAGCATGCCCTGGTTTCTCGCGCGCCGGACCAGCGGCATCAACACGATCTGGTAGAGCAGCCAGTTGGCTGCAAACGAAGCCGGCACGACGGCGAGCAGCCCGATGATCGGGTTCACCGCCATGCCACTGTAGAGGTAGAGCGCGGCAAACGCCGCTGCGACGAGACACTCGCCGTACGACAAATTCATGATGCGTGCGACGCCGTACTGGAGCGTGAGCCCCAATGCGATCAGCGCATACATTCCTCCGAGCACCAGCCCGGAGAGAATGATGTCGAGCGCGAGAGTCATGCTAACCGTGTCATCGGAATGCAGAGCTCATCAGCTAGTCAGGCGGGCTCCCTCTCCCCGCCGGGGAGAGGGCTGGGGTGAGGGGTTCATGACGCTGAAGTCAATAACCCCTCACCCGACGCGCCTACGCGTGTCGACCTCTCCCTACGGGAGAGGCGAAGAGCCGCGAGTTTACTGCCACGCCGGCTTGCCAATTACAGCCTTGGCACCCTGCTTCGAAATTGGTGCTACGCCGTAAAAGTCATTGCCCTGCCACTGGCCGACGGCCCAAATGTTGCGGTTGAGGCCGTTGTCGAGCTTCACCTTGCCGATGATGGTGTCAAAGCTGCCCGTGTTGATCTCCTTGATGACGGCCGCACGGTCGAGCTTGCCCACGCGCTCGATCGCCTGTTGCAGCACCTGCAGGCTGGCGTAGGTGATCGGGCTCGCCCAACGATCGGGCTCTCGCCCGATGATTTCCTTGTGGTGCTGGATATACCACTTGATTCCCGCAAGCGAGGCGTCGGAACCGCCGATGCCCATGATCCCTTCAGCACCTGCACCGAATTTCCCCTTGTACATCGGGAAGGCAGTGCCCACGCCGACGAAGAAGACCTTCGGATTGAAGCCAAGCACCTTGGACGTATCGGTGATCGCGAAGGTGTCGGGCGGATAGCTGAAGGCGAGCAGCACATCCGGATTTGCCGCCTGCGCGTCCTTGAGCACCGGCTGCATGTCCTGCGTGCCGAACGGATAGGATTTGTCGTAGACCAGATCGAAGCCGGCTTTTTTCAGACCTGCTCGCGTCGCCGTGGACAGCTCGATGCCGAACTGGTCGCCGACCGCGATCATCGCGATCTTCTTGTTGATCTTGCCGTCCTTCTCGAGCTTGGCGAAGGTCTCGACGATACCGTCAACGATCTCCGATGGCAGGCCCAGCCAGAACGTCAGGTTGGGCCAGCGCTTGGTCAGCTCGGGCGCCTGATTTGTGTTCGCAGTGACAGCAAGCTGCGGATAGCCAAGCTTGTTGAAGATCGGCGCGGCTGCGAGATTCATACCCGTGCTCCAGGGCGGCAGGATAAAATCGACTTTGTCCTGCGTCGCGAGCCGCTCGACCGCTTTGATCATCTCTTCCGAATTGCTGCGGTCGTCGTATTCAATCACTTCGATCTTGAGCTTCTTGCCGCCGACGTTGATTCCGCCGGCATCGTTCACGTCCTTCACCCACACCTGATAGTTCGGCAGCGTGGTAACACCGGCGCCCGCCGCAAAGGGCCCGGTCTTGGAAATCGCCCATCCAATTTTGATCGAATCCTGTGCTTGTGCTGGTCCGCCAGCAACCCACAGCATCGCGGCCGCCGCGGCCAATGTTCCGAAAGCGGCCAACTTTTTCCTTAGTATCACAGTCGCCCTCCTCTTGTGCATGCTCGCCGGCTTTGCACCGGCACCCTTTGTTTGCAGTACGCTAACTCAGCACGTCACACTCCAAATCGTTGGATACCAAACCATTTCATCAGGGAAGCCGACACCGGACGGGCGCCTGGGTTTGACTTCGCACCCGAGATCGTTCGATCTAATGACCGGAATCAATTCCTTGTCTTTTCAATGCTCGTGCAACCCGCTGCGGCCGGCCGATCGAGCGGTCTATATAAGCAGGTTTTTCTGATAGTGGGCAGAGATGGGAAGTTCGAACGATAGCCTGCGCTCTTTTCTCGCAGGGCTGTTTCGCACCGCGGTATCGGCCGCGCATCCGGCAACATGCGTGCCGCCTTTGCTGCCATCCTTGCCTCCGGGACGGCTGATATTACTTGCGGCCGGCAAGGCCGCGGGCTCGATGGCGGAGACTGCCGAAACGCACTACCTCGACCGGATGCGAATTGCAGCGGAGCGCTTGACCGGCGTCGCCGTCGCGCGTCACGGCTATGCGCGTCATCTTCGTAAGGTTCGGATGATCGAGGCCGGACACCCGATACCGGATGCGGCGGGTCTCGAGGCCGCCGATCGCGCGCTTGCTTTGGCCGACGGCGCGGGCGCGGACGATCTCGTCCTGGTTCTGATATCCGGCGGCGCATCGGCGAACTGGATCGCGCCGGCCGACGGTATATCATTTGAGGACAAACAAACGGTGACCCGTGCGCTCCTGCGCTCGGGGGCAGCTATCGGCGAAATCAACACAGTGCGCAAACATCTCTCGCGCATCAAAGGCGGACGCCTGGCGCGGCATGCTCATCCGGCAAAAGTCTTGACCATCGCCATCTCGGATGTGCCGGGCGACGATCCGTCCGCGATCGGCTCAGGGCCAACCGTTCCCGATCCGACGACGCTGGCCGACGCGCGGGCCATCATCACGAAATATAAAATCGCGGCTCCGGCAACGATCGCGCAAGCGCTGAACAATCAAAAAAATAAATCGCCGAAGATCGGCGATCCGGCATTTGCCGGGAGCCAGTTCAACTTGGCCGCGCGGCCGGCGGACGCCATGCGCGCAGCCGAACACGCGGCCCGTGCAGCCGGCTATGAATGCATTTCGCTCGGCGATCGGATTGAGGGTGAAGCCCGCGACGTTGCCGCCGCCCATGCGCGCCTCGCCCGCGAAATACGCGATCGGGGCAAACGTGCTGTCATTATTTCGGGCGGCGAATTGACAGTAACGATCCGCGGCAAAGGACGGGGTGGGCCAAATCAGGAATACGCGCTCGCGCTCGCTATCGGCCTGGCTGGACTGCCGGCGATCGCGGCGCTCGCCGGCGACACAGACGGCACCGACGGCGGCTCGGGGGCGGCAACCGACCCGGCGGGCGCGCTGGTTGATGGCGAATCAGTGGCGCGCGCACAGGCCAAAGGCCTCGATCCCGCCGCCTTCCTTGCCGATAACAATTCGACTGGATTTTTCACCCCACTGGGGGATTTGCTGTCTCCTGGGCCGACTTACACCAACGTAAACGACTTCCGTGCCATCGTCGTTGACACGCCGTGACCGATCACGCCACAACCGCGCGCATTCTCCGGGACCGCCTACACCCGTGACCGCTTTGCCATTGATCGCCATCAGGCGTCACATTTTGCACCTTGTTGCCCTCCTTGCGGTCCCTGCCGCGCTGCTGGCGGTTTCGGCGTCACCGGCCAAAGCGGATTTCCGCCTTTGCAACAACACCGGCAGCCGCGTTGGCGTCGCGATCGGGTACAAGGACAATGAGGGCTGGACGACGGAAGGTTGGTGGAATGTTTCATCGCGCTCTTGCGAAACGCTGCTGCGCGGCGCACTGGTTGCACGTTACTATTACATCTACGCGGTCGACTACGACCGCGGCGGCGAATGGTCCGGCAAGGCTTACATGTGCTCACGCGAGAAGGAGTTCACCATTCGCGGGACGGAGAACTGCCTGGCGCGTGGCTATGACCGCACCGGTTATTTCGAGGTTGACACCAGCGAGCAGCGCTCCTGGACGGTGCAATTGACCGACACCGCCGAGCAAGCGCCTGAGCGGCCATTGCTGCCGCGCGCACCACTTGGCAATTCGCGGCCGCCAACGATCCTTTCGCCGCCTCCAGCCGGAGTCGGCAAACAATGAGACGCCTGCGTCGCGCGAAAATCGTCGCCACTCTTGGACCGGCATCGTCGAATGCCGACATGATTGCGAAGCTGTTCAAGGCAGGCGCTGACGTCTTCCGTATCAATATGAGCCACACCAGCCAGGATCGCATGCGCGAGCTGGTGGGCATGATCCGCACTGTCGAACGCGACACCGGTCGGCCGATCGGAGTGCTCATCGACCTGCAAGGCCCGAAACTCCGTCTCGGTACGTTCACTGGCGGCTCGGCGATCATCAAAGCCGGCGACACGTTCGTACTCGATGCCGACACCGCCGCCGGAGATGCCAAGCGCGCCTACCTGCCGCATCCGGAGATTTTTGCCACCATCAAGCCAGGCCACACGCTGCTGATCGACGATGGCAAGGTCAGGCTAACCGTTACCGAGTTCTGATTCAAAACGCATCACAACCAGCGTCGCTGTCGGCGGGAAGCTGTCCGACCGCAAAGGTGTAAGCCTGCCGGATACGACCATTCCATTTTCAGCTTTGGCCGATAAAGACCGGTCGGACCTTGAGGCCGCGCTCGAAACTGGCATCGACTGGGTGGCATTGTCGTTTATCCAGCGGCCGGAAGACCTCGCCGAGGCAAAGAAGATCACACGCGGCCGTGCCGCGGTCATGGCCAAGATCGAAAAGCCCCAGGCGGTCCATCGCCTCGACGAAATCTTGGATCTCGCCGACGCGCTAATGGTCGCGCGCGGCGATCTCGGCGTGGAAATGCCATTGGAAAAAGTGCCCGGCGTGCAGAAGCAAATGACGCGCGCGTGCCGCGGCGCCGGCAAACCGGTGGTGGTTGCCACGCAAATGTTGGAATCGATGATCAATTCGCCCGTTCCGACGCGCGCTGAAGTATCCGATGTTGCCACCGCCATTTTCGAAGGCGCCGACGCGATCATGCTGTCGGCAGAATCGGCGGCTGGACAATTTCCGGTGCAAGCGGTGGCGACAATGAACAGGATTGCGGAAGAAGTCGAAGGCGACTCGCTTTACCGCAATATCATCACCGCCCAGCGCGCCGAGCCGGAAGCAACCGGGGCCGATGCGATTGCCGATGCCGCGCGTCATATCGCCGATACGCTCGATCTTGCCGCCGTGATCTGCTGGACGTCATCGGGCTCGACGGGACTGCGCGTGGCACGCGAGCGTCCGCGGGCGCCCGTCGTAGCGCTTTCACCGAACATTGCGACAGGGCGGCGCCTTGCCGTTGCGTGGGGCGTCCATTGCGTCGTCACCGAAGACGCCCACGATCAGGACGACATGGTCGATCGCGCTTGCCGGATTGCAGTCAAGGAAGGATTTGCAAAAGTAGGCCAGCGTGTGATCATCGTTGCTGGCGTTCCGCTCGGCACGCCCGGGGCAACCAACATGTTGCGGATCGCGTATATCGGCGGCGATGCAGTGCGAGACTAGCGTCTGCGTGTTGTCATCGTCCGCGGACCGGACGGATGAAAATCAGATATCCCTGCCCTCGACCTTTTCCTGGAGCGTCTTCACGAGATCGGGAATGCGCTCCATGCGCGGGTATAGATCGAGCGCACGCCGGTAGACCTCCAGGGCATGCTTGTTGTCGCCGACGTCCTGCATGATGAGCCCAAGACCAGCCAGCGCACCAAAGTGACGTGGCTCGCGCTTAAGAACCTCGCGGATGTCGGCGAGCGCGCGGCCGTAGTCCTTCTTCATGTAATAAATCGTCGCCCGCCGGTTCCATGCTTCGACGTAATCCGACTTCACCTTTACGATCGAATCCAGCAGCTTGATCGCAAGATCAAGATCTTTTGCCTCGATCGCGGTCTTGACGCGCGTCATCAGCAGATTGGCGGTGTCGCTGCGCGAAACAGTCCACACCGCCCAGATGCGCTCCTCAACCGCCTTGGCGGTGACGTCATCGGGCGCAACCTTCAGCGCGCCGAACAGGAAATCGAGGTTACGGATTTTGTCACCCCGTCCGACGTGAGGCAGCTTGTCGGGGGGCTTCACCCAGTTGCCCGATTGCGCAATGGCGGACGCCGAAGGCACCGCGGCCGCAATCAGGAGCGCTGCGAGGAATTGTATGCGCATGAGCGGAGTTTAGCCTCTCCGCGCTTCTTGGCCAATATGGGGCGACGGAACAGGCGCCAATGCGCCGATTTCAGCCCTGTCGGGCTTTGAAGCGGCGATTGGTCTTGTTGATGATGTAGACCCGTCCCTTACGCCGCACCAGGCGGTTATTGCGGTGCCGGCCACGCAGGGATTTCAGGGAGTTACGGACTTTCATGTCAATCTCGGGCTGCTGTTTTGCCGGGTACATACGCAGCCCACTCGAGACTGTCAACGCGAGCCGCCCACCCGTGGTTAGCGGCCACGGCCTGCTTTACAGTTCGTGCAGGGAGTTCAAGCCGTGCAACGTAGCCGCGACCGTTTTCTGACCACCCATACAGGCAGCCTGCCGCGACCGGATGATCTCATCCGCATGATGTACGCAAAGGAGGAAGGCGTACCCGTCGATCCGCAATCACTCGCGGCGCGAGTGCGTGCGGCGGTGGCCGAAATCGTTCGCAGACAGGCCGAGGCCGGCATCGACCTGATCAATGACGGCGAATTGTCGAAACCGAGTTACGCCACCTACATCAAGGATCGGCTCAACGGTTTTGGCGGCACCGGAAACACCTTCGTCTATCAGGATCTCGCCGATTTCCCCCGACTGGAAAAGCGCGTGTTCGGCGATCCTGGCCGCTCCCGCCGCAAGACCCCGGCCTGCAACGCGCCGATCACCGTGCGGGACAAGCAGGCTCCGCAAACCGACGCGGACAACCTCAAGGCAGCGCTCAAGGACGTAAAGGCGGCCGGTGGCTTCATGAGCGCCGCCTCGCCCGGCGTGGTGTCGTTGTTCTTCCGCAACGACCACTACAAGGATTTCGAGTCCTACATTTTCGCGATCGCCGATGCGATGCGTCTCGAATACGAAACCGTCGCCAAAGCCGGCTTCGTTCTGCAGATCGATTGTCCCGACCTTGGCATGGGACGTCACATTCAGTACGCCGACCTGAGCCTGCCGGAATTCCGCAAGCGCGCGCAGCTCCACATCGAGGCCCTCAATCATGCGGTCGCAAACATCCCGCCGGAGCAGCTGCGCATGCATCTTTGCTGGGGCAACTACGAAGGTCCGCATCATCGCGATGTGCCGCTCGCCGACGTCATCGACCTCGTCTTTGCGGCTAAACCGGTGGCGATCTCGCTCGAGGCCGCCAACCCGCGCCATGCGCACGAATGGACATTGTTTGAGCGCGTCAAGCTGCCGGACGGCAAGGTTCTGATTCCGGGCGTGATCGAGTTCGAAATCGAATTTCATCGAGCATCCTGAGCTGATCGCGCAGCGCATTGCGCGCTACGCCAATCTGGTCGGCAGGGAGAATGTGATCGCCGGGAGCGACTGCGGCTTCGGCACATGGGTCGGGCAGGCCGCAGTGGATCCCGATGTTGTGTTCGCCAAGCTCAAGGCGATGGCGGACGGAGCTGCACTCGCATCGCGGCAATTCTGGAAGTAAGGAAACCCATGAGTTTTGAACTGCCGCGGGCGGACAAGCCAGAAGACGTCGGCCTCTCGTCCCAGCGCCTGCAACGGCTGACGGACATACTCAAGGCCGACATCGACAAAGGTACCGTACCCGGCGCCGTCGCGTTGATCGCGCGGCGCGGCAAGATCGCGTACGAGATTGCGCTTGGTTACCGTGACCGCGAAGCCGGCACTGCGATGGAAGTCGATACGATCTTCCGGATCGCCTCGATGACAAAGCCGTTCACCTCTCTCGCTGCAATGATGCTCGCCGAGGACGGCAGGCTGCTGATTGCCGATCCGGTCGCGCACTTCATACCCGAATTTGCCGGGCTGAAGGTCGCGACCGATTCCGACAGTACGTCAGCGAAAACCCTGATCACCGAGCCATGCCGGCGGCAACTGACCGTGCAGGATCTGCTGCGCCACACGTCCGGCTTCACCTATGCGCATTTGACGGGCCCACTGCTGAAACAGGCTTACGAGGCCGCCAATGTCGGCGATGAAAAGCAGACCAATGCCGAGATGGCCGCCAAGCTCGCCACGGTTCCCCTCGCCTATCAACCCGGCAGCACATGGCAATACGGCATGTCAACGGACGTGCTCGGCCGGGTGGTCGAGGCGGCAAGCGGGATGGACCTCGATCGCTTGATCATCGAACGCATCTGCAAGCCGCTCGGGCTCAAGGATATAAATTTCGGACCGATCGCCTATGCGCGCGCAGCCCAGCCGCAGATTGATGCTGCTTCGGGCAAACGGCCGCCGATGCGCGACCCGACCGTCCGGTCAAACTGGCTTTCCGGCGGCAGCGCTCTTCTGTCGACGGCGCGCGACTATGTGCGCTTCTGCCAGATGCTTCTCAACGGAGGGGATCTCGGCGGTATCAGACTCATTTCGCCAGCAACGATCGCGCTCATGACGTCCGACCACCTGACGCCAGAGACGCGCCGCAGTCCCTCGACGCCCATTCTCTTCGGCGCGCTGGCGCCATCGCCGGAGCTGGGGCTTGGCTTTGGGCTTGGATTTGCGGTGAGAACGCATGCCGGGCGCAACCCGCTGCCAGGATCGGTCGGCGACTTCTCGTGGAGTGGTGTGACGGGAACATATTTCTGGATCGACCCGAAGCAGGAGCTTATTGCTATTTTGCTGATGCAGGCGCCGGCGCAACGGATGCATTATCGCTACTTGATGCGGACGATGGTCTACCAGGCGATCACGCAATGAAAGAGGTTCGCATTTACACGGCGCGCTATTGTCCCTACTGCGCTTCCGCAAAATCCTTGCTGAAGCGAAAGAGCATTCCTTTCACCGAAATCGATATTGGCGGCAACTGGGAACGCCGCGACGAAATGATCGAAAAAGCGAACGGACGGGTCACCGTTCCGCAGATATTCATCGGGGATGTCCATGTTGGGGGCAGCGATGAACTTCGGGCGCTCGAGCGCGAAGGCAAGCTTGACCAGCTGCTCGGCAATAGCACTCCAGGTTGAGCATTGCCGGAGATAGAATGCACTAAGAAGCAGCCAGTGTGAGCGTTGCGATGGCCACGGCGAGCGGATTTATCGAAAGGCACGGTCTCTGGACAGACGATCAGCACCGTCTCGCCAGCGCGCTTGCGGCGCGCGTCAAGAAAGAAAAATTGAAACTGTTTCGCGTTGCGTGGACCGACCCGCATGGTGTCTCGCGCGCGAAAACAGTCACTCTTCCGGCGTTCCTTGATGCGTTGAAGAATGGCTACAATATAAACGTTGCGACCACGACACTCGATGCGTCGGGCGCGCGAACATTTGCGTCCTTCACGCGCGGAGGCGGGATGGACCTCGACGAAATGACGGGGTCGCCAAACCTCATCATTGTTCCCGATCCTAAAACCTTTCGGGTGCTCCCCTGGGAACCGAATGTTGGCTGGATCCTGTGTGACGAATATTTCGTCTCCGGAAAGCCCTTCTATTTTTCACCGCGGCATCTGCTGCGGAAGCAGATCGAGCGCCTGGCGAAAAGAGGGATACAGACCCTCGTTGGTCTCGAGGTCGAATGGTATCTGCTGCGGCTGGCAGAAGAGCATTTGACCCTCGAGAATATCGGGGCGCCGGGCCTCAAGGGTCGAGCGCCAAACGTCTATCCTATCGAGCCGGGATATTCCTTCCACTCGGAAACCAACCTGGACCGGATGCAGGTGCCGCTTTCCGCGGTAGCGGACGCGCTGGAGAAACTGAATCTTCCGCTCAGATCATTCGAGAATGAATGGGGCCCGGGACAGGTGGAATGCACTTTCGCTCCCCGCCCCGCGCTCGAAGCGGCCGACAATCTCGTTCTTTTCCGGACCGCGACGCGCCAGGTCTGCCGGCGCCTCGGCTATCTCGCCACCTTCATGTGCCGGCCGGCCCTCAAGGGCTTCTACTCGAGCGGCTGGCATCTGCACCAATCGCTTATAAATGCGAAGACCGGACTGAATCTTTTTATGCCCAAATCGTCCGAGGAGGCGATTTCTCCCCTCGGCAAGCAATATCTGGCCGGCCTGTTGCACCACGCGCTTGCAAGCACCGTACTGGGCAATCCCACCGTTAACGCATACCGGCGCTTCCGCATCAATTCACTCGCGCCGGACCGGGCCGCGTGGGGCCTTGATCACCGCGGGGTGATGTTGCGGGTGCTCGGCAGCCCAAAGGATCCGGCCACGCGCATCGAAAACCGCATGGGTGAGCCGTCGGCGAACCCGTATCTCTACATTGCCTCGCAGATCGTTACCGGCCTTGATGGCGTTGACCAAAAACGCGATCCCGGCGCGCCCGAAACCGATCCGTACACGTCGCAGTGCCCCATGCTCCCGGCGACGCTCTCGGATGCACTGACGCTGTTCGAACGGGAGACCTTGTTCAGAGACCATTTTGGGAAGACCTTTGTCGACTACTACACCAGGATCAAGCGAACCGAGCTGCAGCGTTACGAGACCTATGCCAGGGAAAACGGCATAGACCGCACCAGCGAGACGACGACGCAGTGGGAGCAGGACGAGTACTTCGATTTTTTCTGATGAACCGCACAGGCGAGACAGGGAATAAGAGGATCCCCCAATGACGACATTGGAGCGAATGCAAATCCCGTCGCGCACCGGCAACGCCCCTTTGCATGACTGGGACGAGCTTGTGCAGGAAGACCGGGTGCACCGCCTGATCTACACCGACCCGGCGGTGTTCGACACAGAGATGACCCACATCTTCGGCGGCACCTGGGTCTATCTCGCGCACGAGAGCCAGATTCCCAACGCGAACGATTTCATCACCGGCAAGCTGGGTCTGCGACCGCTCATCATTACCCGCGATTCCGAAGGTATCATTCGCGCACTGTTTAACCGTTGCACCCACCGCGGCACGACGCTTTGCCGCTGGAACAAGGGCAATGCGCGCTCATTTCAGTGCCCTTACCACGGATGGAATTTCGCAAACTCGGGCAAGCTTCGCGGCGTGCCGTGGCCGGACGGATATGCGGAAAAGCTTGTTCGAGACCCGAAGTTCAATCTGGCCCAGGTGCCCCGCGTGGAATCGTATCGTGGCTTTATCTTCGGAACGCTCAATGTCGGGGCGCCGCCGATCGAAGACCACCTCGGGCCTATCAAGAAACCGATCGATGAGTGGCTCGATCGCAACCCGGGCGGCAAAGTCACCGTGTGCGAGGCCAACCGGTTCAAATACAAGGGCAACTGGAAGCTCGCCTACGACAATTCAGGCGACGGCTACCACGTCGTCTATTCGCATCAGTCGTTGCTTGAAACCGAAAACCGGTTCAAGGACGAGGACACCGCGAAGGGCATGTCCTACTACAAGCAGGAGCCCGACGAGCAGCCGATGTACATCCAGTACATGGGCAACGGTCACCATTTCAAAGACAAGCGGCCAAACCTGGAAAAACGTCCCGGCAGTCTGTGGGCGATCGAATCTTTGCACCCGGGCATGGAGCATGTTGCCGAGAAGTTGCGCGCGAAATACGGCGACCAAGCCGAGTCCCTTCTCGACCTTGCAGGCTCTGAGCCGGTGAACATCAACGTCTTTCCCAATCTTTCGCTGCTCGGCAACCACATTCAGGTCTTCCAACCGGTCTCGTTCGAGGAAACCGATGCGATCTGGTATGGAACAAAGATCGATGACGCCGACGGCAGCATCGGTGAGGACGCATTGAACGACATCAACGCGCTTCGCATGCGCACGCAGGAAGGATTCCCGAATTTCGGCGAGGTCGACGACGTCACCAATTTCGAGCAGATCCAGCGGGGCCTGCGCTGCATCGAAGACGAATGGATCTACATGAATCGCGGCCTCGGCATACCGGGGCGTTTCGAGACCCTCAAAGACGGGACAATCAAAGGACCGGCCACGGACGAACTCTTCATGCGCGAGTACATCCGCGAATGGAAACGGCTGATGAAGGCCGAGCCCGACATTGCTATTCGCCGGGAGCCATGACGATGGGTAGCCAGGCAAATCACGATCCGTCGCGATTTTCCTATTACGTGACCGACGCTTTCTACAGCGAGCTCGTCGAGGACTTTTCCGACTGGCAGACTGAAGACCGTGCGATTGAAGATGCAGCCGAGCGCGACATGTTTCGGCGGTTGATCGAACAAGAGGCGCGCATTCTGGACAATCTCCTGTTTGAAGATTGGCTGAAGCTCTTTGCACCCGAATGCGCCTATTGGGTGCCCTCAACACCGGAACGCGGCGACCCGCGGCGCGAGATCGCCGTCATGTTCGACGACCGCCGGCGTCTTGAAGATCGCGTCTATCGCCTGCGGACTGGATACGCCTGGTCGCAGGCACCGTCGTCACGGACGTCGCGCCTCGTCGCAAACGTCGAAGTCTTCCGTGGCCGCACCCATGAACAGCGCATGGTGCGCTCGAATTTCATCATCAGCGAATTCTGGGACAATGAAATCCGCACCCTGTGCGGATGGACGGGCCACCGCTTCAGCAAGACCGGCGGCCAATGGAAGATCTCAGCCAAACAGGTCAATTTACTCAACTGCGATCAATGCATCCGCAATCCGAGCATTATTCTGTAGCCTGCTATTCTGGATTTCTCGCCGTGACGTTTCACGAGCTCGAATCTATCAGATTTTCCTAAAGCGTTTCGATGGTCTGTTCGCTTCGCTTAAGAAGCGATTTAGAAGTTAATCGCTCATTAGGCTTTCGCGTTACGGTAGAATTTACACCTCCTTTATAGGATCACCTCGGTCAGCTTCCAGTGCTTACGCAAAATCTGGGCACACCTGTGCAGCCGAACAATCTCATTTCCGATCTTGAAAACGCTGTTGCAACCCGCTCAGTCGAGACCGGGGCGATGCTACGCCGAGTAACTGACCTCTTCCTGTTAAATGCAGGACATTATTCCGCTGATCAGCTCGAGTTATACGATGGCATCCTGAAAGTGCTCATTGCTGCAGTCGAAGTCAGTGCTCGCGCGGAACTTGCCGAACGGCTTGCGCCGGTTGACAACGCACCTGCCAATACAATCCGCACACTCGCACTTGACGATGCGATTGAGGTAGCAGAACCAATTCTCTCTCACTCCAATGCGCTGGACGATGAAACTCTTACCCATTGCATAACAATCAAAGGGCAGGAGCATCTACTCGCTATTGCCACTCGTAATAAGCTTAGCGAGATAGTCAGCGATCAATTGGTTACAAAAGGTGACAATACAGTCCTGCGTACGCTAGCCAGCAATCCAGGCGCTGCAATCTCCGATCTGGGTTTTGGGATACTCGTCAAAAAAAGCATCGACGACGATTGGCTTTCAGAACGTGTCGCCAGGAGAATTGATATTCCGGAGCATCACCTTCGCGATCTCATCTCGAAGGCGTCAGAAATCGTTCGGCAAAGACTGATGGCGGATGTCCCGGAATTTAGCGAAATAATCAAAGAAATTTTGCCCAATAGTGCACCGGCAGCCGGAAACGAGGCGTCAGGTTTACCCAAGGATTTTCGGACAGCCGAGCTCGTTGTAAAATCACAATCACTTACCGAAGCTGTTGTGATGGGATTTGCAAAAGAAAAAAAGCTCGAAGAAGTCATTGTCTCAATTTCGCAATTGTCGGGTCTTTCGCCGACCGAAATTGAACGATTGTTTATGGGCCGCTGGTCAAGTCCAGTTGCTGTTATTCTGAAAGCAATTGGTTTCCACTTGACGACCGTGGATGCAATTTATAATTCCCGCCTGTCGAGCGATCAAGCAATCCACAACGATTTATTTCAGATAAAGGCGGAATATATCGCTCTCCGTCGTCCTACCGCGGAGCGCATCATGCGTTTTTACCGCGCCAGAAAAGCAGCCAACTTTTCCGACCTCACATAAATCGTCTGAAGAAACAAAATATTTCGCGGGCGTTTGTGATGATCACCAGCGCTAACGTGCGATGCCCGCACTAAAGCGGACACCGGCTTTTTCATTCAAGTAATACGTCGGCGCGCTGGAGCGCTACCTAACGTCCCCGTAAGTGCTTGAATGAATGGTGGCGCACGCAGTCGATCTCGAACCTGTCTCTGTTCGTGAATTCCCTGCAAACAGGGAAAAGGACAGCGATTTTTGCTGAACCAAAACCCTCGACCGGGATTTTAACGGTCAGTGCACGAGCGAATTCAATTGTTTGCAGCAAAATTCCCTACCCAGCTGAACAGGGAAATTTTTCGATAGAACAGGGAATTTGGAAATAAAGAACAGCGGAATTTGGTGGGGGGACGGTTTAGGCCTGCAAGCCTCACTGGTACTTGAATTAGGTTCCGTAGTTCCTTACTTGTTCGCCACAGTGCGCCGCTATTGCAAGCAATGCTCCGCGATGCGGCGTACCCACCAGGCCTGCGGGCAATGCCCGCCAGAGAGGTAAGCCCGGCAATGCCGGGGACCCGCAAACTGCACAAACTGGCTAATGGTCATTTGCGCAGTACGCGCCTGCAGAAACGCAATGCGATCTGTACGGATAAGATCTGAGCCTGAGCTTCCTGAGACAATTCGGTCTGAAACGATGCCGGCCAAAGCCTGTGCGCTTGGCCTGACGTCAAAGGAGAGGCTCATGTCAAACATGCAATTGATCGCCGTTGGCGCGATCAAGCCCAACCCGCGTAACGCGCGCACCCACTCGAAGAAGCAAATCAACCAGATTGCCGGCAGCATCACGGCATTCGGTTTTCTTGTCCCGATCCTGATCGACGGCTGTGGAAACATCATTGCCGGCCACGGCCGCTACCGGGCGGCAATTTTGCTTGGTCTGCAACAAGTCCCAGTGATCCGAGTTGAGGGCTTGTCAGACGCAAAACGCCGCGCCCTTGCACTGGCCGACAACAAAATCGCCCAAAATGCCGGCTGGGATCGTGAGCTTCTGGCAAGCGAACTGCCGGAGCTGGCGGACATTCTGGTCATCGAGGGGCTGGACATCTCGATCACCGGTTTTGCGCCGGTCGAGATTGATCAAATCGCCACCGACTTCGAGGCGGACCCGTTAAACCCTGCCGACACCGTCGATCTGGGACGGACCAATGGCCCTCCCGTGAGCGCGCCTGGCGACGTGTGGACATTGGGTGACCACCGCCTGATGTGCGGTGACGCGCGCAACGCTGATGATCTTGCCCGCCTCATGGGGGAAGCCCGTGCCGCCATGGCCTTCCTTGATCCGCCCTACAATGTCCGCGTGCGCGATATCGTCGGCCGCGGACAAATCAAGCACGACGAATTTGCCATGGCCTCCGGCGAGCTCTCGCGTGCAGGCTTTGTCGAGTTCCTCAAGCAAAGTCTGTCAGCGGTCGCTGCCATGTCGCACGAGGGTGCCGTTCATTTCGTGTGCATCGATTGGCGACATCTGGGCGAACTGCTCGAGGCAGGCGGCGCCGTGTACAATAAGATGCTGAATTTGGCGGTCTGGGTGAAGACGAACGCCGGTCAGGGCTCGTTCTACCGCAGCCAGCATGAGTTCGTCGGCGTGTTTCGTGTTGGCGAGGCCGGCCACCTCAACAATGTCGAACTTGGCCGCCACGGTCGTTCGCGCTCGAACGTTTGGCATTACGCCGGCGTCAACACGTTTCGCGCGGGACGCCTGGACGAATTGAAGTGCCATCCGACTGTTAAGCCGGTGGCGCTGATCGCCGATAGCATCAAGGACTGCACGGCTCGCGGCGACATCGTGCTCGACACATTCTCTGGCTCCGGCACAACCATCTTGGCAGCCGAGCGGGTCGGCCGTCGCGCCTACGCAATGGAAATTGAGGCCCGTTTCATCGACGTCGCCATCATGCGTTGGCACGCCTTCACACGCAAAGACGCCGTCCACGCTCACAGCGGATTGAGCTTCGACGAACTCGCGAGCAAGCGCACCGAAGCAACCGCCCCCGATGTTGCAGCGCCCGCGGTCCGCTGAGGAGAAGCCCATGTCAAAGCAATCTCGCCTCACTAAGGCCTCACCACCCGACAGCAGCGCTGCGTCAGGCGGCGGCTCCGCCGGCGTAGGGTATGGTAGGCCACCGGTGCATACGCGGTTCAAGCCCGGTCAATCCGGCAACCCCAAGGGCCGCCGCAAGGGACAGCGCAATATTCATACGATCGTCGTCGAGGCTTTGAGCCAGCGAATTTCTATCCGGGAAGGTGATCGAATCCGGTCGTTGACCAAGCTGGACGGTGTCATCCTGACAATGGTCAACGCTGCGCTCAAGGGAGACCCCAAGGCACAGGCCTCATTGATTACAATGATGCGGTCCCTTGGCTTAATCGGCGCGCCGCCGCAGAATGCGACGAACCAGGAACCCTTCACGTCCGACGATGCAGCCTTGATCGAAGATTACTTCAGGCGTCATCAAGGCAAGTCACGGCCAACTGACAGCGAAAAGCACGACGGCCAAGAAGACCCAACGCCGAGTGGTCCAATCCCTCGGAAGCTGGGGTCGTGATGCAGGATCCTAATCTCGCCAGGGCCATCCTGCGTAGTGATCTCTATTGCTTTATCCAGGCGGCCTTTCCAATTGTTTCGCCCGGTGTGGCCTTCGCTGCGAACTGGCATATCGAGGCCATCGCGTTCGCTCTAACTCGCGTACTTGCGGGCGAAATCAAGCGTCTGATCATCACGGTGCCCCCGCGTAGCCTCAAATCGATCTGCACTTCGGTTGCTTTCCCGGCATTCGTCCTTGGCCACGACCCTACACGGCGGATCATCTGTGTCAGCTATGCTGAAGCTCTCGCGCGCAAACACGCAAACGACTGTCGCGCCATCATGCGCGCGCCGGTGTACACCCGACTATTCCCAAACACCCAAATTAGTTCGTCCAAGGACACAGAACTAGAATTTGCAACCACGCTCGGCGGGAACCGGCTATCCACGTCGATCGGCGGCACCCTGACCGGCCGCGGTGGCCATCTCATCATCATCGACGATCCGCTCAAGCCTCAGGATGCCTACTCGGAAGCAGCGCGTGAAAGCACCAAGCAGTGGTACGCGAACACGCTGCTCAGCCGCCTGGATGACAAGGTCAACGACGCCATTATCGTCGTGATGCAGCGACTGCATGTAGATGATCTCGTCGGCCACCTTCTGGAGCAGAACGGCTGGACGCACCTCAATCTGCCGGCCATTGCCGATGCAGAACATCAGATCCCACTTGGCCCAGGGTGGTTTCATCAACGCCGGCCCGGCGACGCCTTGCACGCTGACCGCGAACCGCGCGAGGTCCTCGATAAGCTCAAAGCCTCGATGGGCTCAATGGACTTTCAATCCCAATACCAACAGGAGCCGGTCGCGGAAGGCGGAAACCTTATCAAATGGAACTGGTTTCCGCTCTATGAGGACCCGCCCGCTCTCCACGCCGGGGATCGCATTATCGCCAGCTGGGACACCGCCATGAGCAGCAAGGAGCTCTCGAGCTACTCAGCCTGTGTCGTGCTCCAAATCAAGGGTGAAACCGCTTACGTGCTCGATGTGATCCGCGACCGCCTTGAATACCCCGACCTTAAGCGAAAGGTCATCGAGGTGCACTGCAAGTGGCGCAACGCCTGCAATCGCCTCGAACTTGTGATCGAGAACAAGGGGTCTGGCATGTCCCTGATTCAGGATTTAAAGCGTGAAGGTGTTCACGCTATTCCTGTCGATCCTGACGGCGAGAAGATAATGCGGATGAACGCGCAGACGGCTCGAATTGAGGCGGGCTCAGTTCTCTTACCGCGACGCGCGGCATGGCTTGATGAATTCCGCCGTGAGATCCTAGCATTCCCTGCTGGCCGCTATAACGATCAGGTCGATGCATTTTCGCAGGCACTCACCCGCGGCTTTGCTATACGCGAGGCAGCATGTGTGACCGGCATTATTTCCTTCGACGGCAGAGTTAGCTGGCCGAGTAAGCATGCCTAACTACGCAACGCGCCTGTGGCATCGTTTTGTGAATTGTGACCATCAGCCGCTTGACCTCTGACCCGCGACAATTGTCGGCGATTGATCGAACTTTAACCTCGTCCGCGATGCGCCGCGGCCGCACCTCCGATACCGATATTAGATTCGCGTCGCGCTCGGACATGCTGACATTCAGCTAACGCGAACTTTGTCTGCCAGGGTAGTTGAGGCACGTCCCAGCCGCAGACGCGGCGGCGCCCGCCGCAAGGCGATATTGAGCTGATGGCGAAGAAACGAATTCTCGGCTTCGAGCCTGCGTCGCGACTTGAACATGTCGGCGACGAATTGCAAGCAGATGAAGGATCGCAAGCATCACGTCGAATGATGCGTTGATTTTCCCTCGTGGCGCGACTCTTCACGGATGAGATTTTCGGGAACGACAGGTGTATCGGCCATGGATCGTCATAGCGGCCATTCTTCCACCAATGCTGATGGGCACACGCTAGACGTTCCTTGTGCCCATCTGGGAAATGCGCGTCAGCTTCCCAACTGCCCTGCGAGCCCTTGCATTTCACGGTTTCCATCGTTCTTCTGCGCGGTAAGTACTACCAATAAACGGCACGATACAGACCACGATTGATCTGCTCCGCTTTGCCCTGCTTTATTCGCTTAACGAGCAGAGCGCGAATGCGAAATGCCTCGGCTTTCGATCCTCCATTCATGATCTCGAAGATACGCAATGTTCTACACATGTCTGTCCATTTCACCGGTTTACTAAATCGCCGAAACGACCTCGGTCGCTTCTTGAGCTTTGATTTATTTCTCATGCTAAGCCTTTAGCTGGTGTTCATTCGCAGCGATAAACGCTCGAATGTCGTCCGACATGTCTAGCAGCCTAAGCCACTGTTCTTTGTATAAAGTCACAGGGAAGCGACCCATGCCATAGACCGAAACCGCTTGTCCCTACCGAAAATCAAATCCGTACGTATTGATGGTGCAGCCCACCAAGGACAGGCCGCACTTCGATACGCCCGGCGCACTGAACGAGCCGTCGAACCGGCGCATCCTTGTCTAATGAGAGATGCGTTCGGACTACGTTATAGTACTCCATGTAAGACATCAGGATGTGGCGTAGGTGTTGCTCGCCTACCACGACAACATGGTCGAGGCATTCCCTGCGGATCGAACCGATCAATCGCTCCACATATCCGTTCTGCCAGGGGGAGCGTGGAGAGATCGGATGATCGCGAATGCCAAGCGAGCGAACGCGTCGGACAAATATGTCGCCGTAACAAGCATCCCGATCGCGGATCAAATAACGAGGGAGTTGCTCCCAGCCACAGGCCGCCGTCAGTTGGTTGGCGATCCATTCCGCCGTTGGGTGCGTTGTAACGCCGAGCCAGAGGATTTGTCGCCGGCCGTGCCCCATGATCAGCGGGCCATAAAGGAGGCGGAATGAGACCGTCGGGACGACAAACAAATCCATCGCCGCGATCCCATTTGCATGATTGCGGAAGAACGTCTTCCAGCCCTGCGACGGCGGAGCTCTCCTGCGCGCCATATACTTGGCAACGCTGGTTTGCCCGACATCAATCCCGAGCTTAAGCAGTTCGCCGTGGATACGCGGTGCACCCCACAACGGATTGGCCAAGCTCATTTCTCTGATCAACTGTCGGATCTCGGTTGGCACCGATGGACGGCCCAGATGACGCCTGGACTTCCAGCGCCAAAACAATCGGAAGCCTGTACGGTGCCACCGAACCACGGTATCGGGTCGAACGATGGCAAGCGCCTCGCAGGCCTTCGGAAACAGGTGGCAGACCCAACCCAGAACGACCTTGTCGACGGTAAGAAATGACAGCCGACTGGGTCTGCCCCGTCGCAGCACGATGATCTGTTGCCGCAACACGAGAGATCTCGGCTTCCAACGCCGCGCGCGGTCGGAACAGATCAACGACAATCCAAAAAATTATTCTGCAGAGATCCAACATCCCGCAGAGGATCATCCAATTCTGCGTCTCTCGCCAACTGCATGGAATTTACGACAGGGACAGGTCAGCGCGGCAACATTAGAATCACACGGACGACGTAGACGAGAGATAACTGCGCTTGTCTGTCCTCAAGTAAATCAATCTTGCTGTGCTGTCTCCCTGTCCTCAGTTTTCACACAGCCTGGGTCATTCGCGACCGAGGCAACGCGCCCAGAAATCGCCCAATGTCCGCTTTGCTCCAACAGCGACCAAATTGATGCGTCGCAGCAAATGCAGCGATGGGCCGATACTGTTGAAAAAGGGCTCGTGAATATCGACGAACGGTGATTCCGTCCGCCTGAGATTCTCGGCGACGGAGGCTTGCCATGATGGGTCGGCAGACGGGCGATCAGAGCCAGCTGTTCTATCTGTTCAACCTCGAAGGACGCATTCCGGCGAACCATCTGCTACGCGGGATCAATGCAGTTGTGACGCGGGTGTTGTCCGATCTGCGTGAGAAGCTGGTGCTGTGTGTACCGAAAACCTTATCCACGTTGATGAGGTGGCAAAATCGCCTAAGCTGATGCAATGATTGGGTTGCTGTGTTTATTCCTTGCTTTGGTGGCCGCGCCATTCAAGACGAAAATCCGGCTTGAAGCAGAGAATGCGGCGCTCCGACATCAGTTGATCGTTTTGCGGCGTAAGATGCACGGCCGCGTCCGGCTCACGAACAGCGACGCTGGTTGCTGATCCAGCTGTATCGCTGGTTCCCGTCGATCCTGAAGGTTCTCACGATTATCCGTCCCGAGACGCTCGTGCGTTGGCATCGGGCCGGCTTTCGCTGCTACTGGCGTTGGAATCGCGCCCACGGGGAGGGCGACCGCAGATCGAGACGGACCTGCGCGCGTTGATCCGGCGGATGAGCGTCGAGAACCCGCTGTGGGGCGCGCCGCGTATCCACGGCGAACTGCTTAAGCTCGGGTTTGCAGTCGCGCAGTCGAGCGTCGCCAAATACATGGTCAAGCGACGCGGGCCTCCAAGTCAGGGATGGCGCACCTTTCTGCGCAACCACGCACCGAATATCGCCGCCATGGATCTGTTCGTCGTTCCGACCCTTAGCTTTGACCTGCTCTACGCCTTCGTCATCGTCCGTCTGGGACGCAGAGACCTGGTCTGGATCAACGTTACAACAAATCCGACGGCCGAATGGATCGCACGCCAGTTAACCGAGGCATTCCCTTGGGATGCGGCGCCGCGCTACCTCATCCGCGATCGGGACCGGATCTACGGCAGCATCGTCACACGCCGAATGCGTGCCATGGGCATCCGGGACAAGCCCATCGCGCCGGCCTCGCCTTGGCAGAATGGCTTTGCCGAACGGCTGATCGGATCGATCCGGCGCGAGTGTGTTGACCATTTTATCGTCTTAGGCGAGGCGCATCTACGCCACATCCTGCGAACCTACGCTCGTTATTACAATGACATCAGAACGCACCGCGCATTGGATAAAGATGCGCCGGTCTCTCGCCCAGTTCAGCGGATCGGATTTATCAATTCACACGCGATCCTGGGTGGGCTTCATCACCATTACGTCCGGGTTTAGGTTTTCGGTACACACAACAGGTCGCACTTCGATGCGCCCGGCGCACTCGATGTCCCTCCAAATGGGCGCATCCTTGCCCAACGATAGATGCGTGCGCACCGCATTGTAATACTCCATGTAACAATTGAGGACATGGCGCACGTGCTGCTCGCCTGTCACCACGACATGGTCCAGGCATTCCCGGCGAATTGAGCCGATCAGACGCTCGGCATACCCGTTCTGCCAAGGCGAGCGTGCCGACGTCGGATGATCGCGAATGCCGAGCGAGCGAACGCGACGAACGAATACGCCGCCGTAACAAGCATCCCGATCGCGGATCAGATCGCGAGGGATTTGCTCCCAGCCACAGGCCGCCGTCAGTTGGTTGGCAATCCATTCCGCCGTGGGCTGCGCTGTGACACCGAGCCACAGGATTTGTCGCCGGCCGTGACCCATGATAAGCAGCCCATAGAGCAGCCGAAACGAAACGGTCGGCACAACGAACAAATCCATCGCGGCAATGCCATCGGCATGATTGTGCAGGAACGTCTTCCAGCCTTGGGACGGCGGTCCTCTTCTGCGCGCCATATACCTGGCGACGCTGGTCCGCCCAATGTCGATGCCGAGCTTGAGCAATTCGCCATGAATGCGAGGCGCACCCCACAATGGGTTGGCAACGCTCATCTGCCGGATCAACCGCCGGATCTCAGCCGGCACCGCTGGCCGGCCCGGACGAGACCTCGATTTCCAGCGCCAGTAACATCGGAAGCCTGCGCGATGCCAGCGAACAACGGTATCAGGCCGAACGATGGCGAGTGCCTCGCGGGTCTTCGAAAACAACTGGCAGACCCAACCCAGAACCATCCTGTCGACGGCCAGAAATGGCACCCGGCCGGGCCTACCTCGTCGCAGCACGATGATCTGCTGCCGCAATACGAGCATCTCGGCTTCTAATGCCACGCGCGGTCGGAACAGATCGACGACAATCCCAAAAATTATTCTGCAGAGATCCAACATCCTCCAGAGGATCATCCGATTCTGCGTCTCACGCCAACTGTATGGAATTTACGACAGGGACACGATTGGGGCCGCTATGCGGAAGAATTTTTCTACGATGATCAAACGCAAATGCGGCGGCCGGCTCGCCGCGTCCGGCGTCACGTGGTCCTCAATCTCGACCGAAAAGTGATTTCAGGATGCGCGATGGCTCGGTCAATTCACTGAACGGCTGTGCTATCGCAGCGCCCGCAGCGCGTTCAGGATGACGGCAACGTCGATCGCTTCCTGCATAAGCGCGCCCTGCACGGGCGGAAGATAGCCGAATGCCGCGACCACCATGCCGGCGACGGATAGACCCAAGCCCGACGAATACGCTTTGAAGCGCAATAACACGAGTTCGGCGCGCAATATCGAGCGCGTCGGCGAGCGGTAGCAACTGATCGACAAGCAGAACCACGCCCGCGGCCTCCGAAGAAGCAGCCGCGCCTCGCGCGCCCATCGCCACCCCGACATCGGCTGCGGCCAGCGCCGGCGCATCGTTGACGCCGTCACCCACCATCATCACTTGGCCGCGTCGCCGCTTCGCGGCGCACGGCGAGCGACTTTACCTTCGGGCGTCAGATCTCCCGAGGATTTCGTCCACGCCGAGGGATTGGCCGACCGCCTGCGCAATGTGATCCATATCGCCGGAAGCCAGCACGATCCGTTCGATTCCGGCCGCCCGCAGCGCGTCGAGCGTGGAGCGCGCATCCTCCCGCAATTGATCCTGAAGCAGGATGACGCCCGCGACCACGCCATCCACCGCAACCGCCACGGACAGCACGCCGGAGGGCGCGTCGCAGTCGCGCCAAGCATCTGGCCGTCGCCACTGCTGCGATTGCGCACATAGGTATCGCCGCCGATCGCAACACGTCGGCCGCCGACCGTTCCCTCGATCCCCTTACCGGGAAGTTCCGTGATATCGGAGGGCGGCAAGAGCGTCAGTCCCGCCTCGGTGGCCGCCTGGATGAGCGATGTCGCCACGACGTGCGCCGATGCTTGATCCAGACTTGCGGCCAGTCCGAGCACGTCGCTTATCGGAAAAGCCGTAGCGCGTCCTGATTTCCGTGATGGTGGGGCGTCCTTCGTGTGAGCGTCCCGGTCTTATCGAGAATGGCCGTCCGCACGCGGGCCAGCGCTTCCAGCGCCGCGCCGTCCTTGACCAGCGCCCCGGATTTCGCGGTCCGCGACATGCCAGAAATAATCGCCACGGGAACGGCGAGGATCAAAGGGCAAGGCGTCGCCACCACGAGCACGGCCAAAGCGCGGATCGGATCGTTGCTGACGACCCAGGCGATAGCGGCGATGGAAACGGTCAGCACCAGAAAGCCGATGGCATAGCGATCGGCCAGACGCGCCATCGGCGACTTGCTCGCCTGAGCCGCCTCGACGAGGCGAACGATTCCCGCATAGGTGCTTTCGGAGGCTGGCCGGCTCGCGATCAGATCGAAAGGCGCGCCGACCAGAGTGGACCCGCTCAGCACCTCGCCACCGCGCGCGAGGCTCTTGGGTATCGATTCTCCCGTTAGTGCCGAAAGATCGAGCACGGCGACGCCATCGACGATGTGGCCATCCACCGGCAGAACCTCGCCCTGCCGAATGAGCAGGCGGTCGCCTTGCCGGATCGTCGCGATCGGAACTTCTTCAAGGGCATGGTCGCGATAGCGCATGGCGGTGAAGGCGACGCGGCCGAGAAGCGCGGTCATTTCGCGGCGTGCCCGTCCTTCGGCAAAACTCTCCAGCAACTGGCCGCCGGCATACATCAACGCCACGACATTGCCGGCGAGGGTTTCCCCGAAAACAAGCGCAGCCGACATCGAAAGCGCCGCAACGACATCGAGCCCGACATCGCCACGGCGCAGCGATCCGATGATCTGCACGAACAATGCGAGCAGAACGGGAACCGTCCCAAGCGTCCAGGCGAGATGGGACCGATCGGCGTCGCCACGCCACCAGAACCAGCCGCCCGCCGCGAGGCCAAGCAGCGCGACGAAAACCAGCAGGCGGGGACCGTAGCGCCGATACGCGACGCGGCGCATTGCGGATTCAACCCTATCGAAGAAGTTCAATGTTGAGCATTCTTATGATCATGCACATTCTTATGTGTCATGCATCCCAGCGCCTGACATGCCGATACTGCGATGCCGACCCAAAAACCGCTTCGTAATGTCATTGCTCCCACAGTCCGCATCTCGAAGGTGCCCCCCAGTCACCGCATGCCAGCCAAAGGCAGCAAAAACGACAAGAGTTGAAAAATGCCACTGCATCGCCGACGGCTGCCCGCGCGGCCTCACCACCAAAAGTGCGCGCCCGCCCGACAACACCGTCAAGATACCAAACAACACTGCGACGACAGCGGCCGCAAAAGCCCAGCGGGGGCGAGCTGGCACTGAGCTTGTCGCGTATCGAGAATTGGTCAGCATAACTAAGGGCCCCCTCATCGGGATAATCAATTACTGTAACCCGCTTGCGCGCCAGCGAGCGCGTGATCTCGTTCGGCTCCAGGATGAACATCACCTGGTCGTATCGCAGCGTCAGATTGACGGAGACCGTGCGCTCTTCCTTCCAGGCGAAGGCATCGTCCAGATCGTCGTGGCCAGCGCAGGGACGATGCAGATTCTTGTCGTGAAAGGGAGGCTTAGCGAAGCGCGCGTTGTAGTCGGTCATGAAGGTCCGCAGGAACGCATTGCCGGCCTCGAGGGTGTTGATTCCGCAAAGCCGCATCTCCTTGACCAGCCGGTCCTGCAGCGTCGCGTTCGCTCGCTCCACACGCCCCTTGGCCTGCGAGGTATTGGCGCAGATGATGTCGATGTTGAGCGCATGCAAGGCACGCCCAAACTGCGTCATGTCATCTCCGCCAGCCGCGTCCTTCCTGTTGACCCGAAACACGCCATGCTTGTCGGAATAGAACGCTACGGGCTTGCCGTGCCGCTCCAGATAGGCCCGCGTCGCCCTGAAATAATCGAACGTGCTCTCGCTCTCGACAAACTGCAGATGCATCAGATGCTGGTCATTGCTGGTAAGCCGCGCGCTTCGCATTGTCGGTGCTGTGGCTTCGTCTCTCAAAAAGACGGGCGGTGCTATTTTTGATTTTTGATATATGCTGCGAGATCGGCCGCTTCGCCGCGCGTCAGGCTCATATCCGGCATACGCGGATGCGGCGTCAAAAGAAAATATGCAAGCGTCCCCTCATTGAAGTCGGGCTTGCTGGCCACGGCCGAGAATGGTGGCGCCTGTGTCGTACCCCGTTGCTGGTCTGACGCCACAATGTGGCAAGTCGCGCACCAGCGCTTGGCGAGCGACTCTCCTTTGAAGGCGTCGGCGGCGCCCGCAGTTGCATTTACAACGGACGCCAAAAACAGAGACAAGATAATTTGGCGCATAACATCCCTAGCGAGGCACTGAAAGTTTTAATTTCGCCTTCTTATCGAAGAGAGCATCGAGACTGTAGGCATTTGGACAGAACTCGTGAAAGTGCTTAGCGGCAGTACCCCGAGCGAGGTCGTGCTGACAGCGGCCCTTTTGACCACACACTATGCAGAGCCGTTGCAGGTCTCGCATTAGTGCAGGGTCGCTTTCAGCCAGAACCTTCGGATCGACAGATGCCGCAACCAGCATTTTTTGCAATGTATCTGCGGCCCCAGGCCCTTTTGCAGCCAAGCTGCGAAGCTGACTCACTTCCAGGCCAAGATCTTTCGCGATTTGCATTACGTCTTCCTGACTGCAATGCTCGAACTCACGGTTTGCACGATCTAGATCGCGGTACTTGTTTATCCATCCAGCAATAGCATCCAGCACGAATTCAACCGTTGGATAGAGTTCTCTGCGATTTTCGTCCCGCATACTTGCCTCCACTGAGAAAAATACAACTGGAAAATTTTAGCGCGACTACGGAAATTGAAATTGCGATGGATCAAACGGATTGTATACCCACCGGTCGGTAACCGACGGTCGCTCGTTCCCCTTAACGTTCGAGCCATTTGAGATAGCTGATCAAATCGCCGACTTGGCCGGGATCGAACCGAAATTCTGGCATGTTTTGATGTCCAGTGACAATTCCTTCACCGAGCGCCTCTTCAAGTGATTCCACCGGATAGCGATTGTGAAGTTCCCGGAACGGCGGTGCCAGCGTGAGCGGACTTGCGCCTATCTTGTCGATCGCGTGACAGCGCGCGCAATTTTCTTTTGCCAGGGCCAAACCCCTTTGTTGCCGAGGATCCATTTGCGCATAGGCGTTTACGACAAAAATCAGATTGCAAACAGCGAACGCCACCAAAAAATGGGCTGCATGAATTTTGCTGAAAAGCTCAAGATGCACGGGTTCTGCCCAATAGCAAGATCAACAACTATCTAAAGCACGGCGCACCAATAGACATTGATCTCCATCAATACTGTCGCGTCCGTTTGCCTCATAGTGACCCGGTACTCATGGGGATGTGACCCCGGTACTCATGGAGATCGACGGCCACGTTGAAACACATTGCGTTGACTTTAGCCCGATCTAAGGACTTCCCAAATGGGTCAAGTCAGATCGGTTATGACCTCGTTGCTCCACTTGACAGCAATGGTCATATCGACTTAGCCGCGTGGAAGACGCACTGCGCCGCATGCAGCGTCCGGCATTTTTCTCCCTCTGAGGGCGACAAGACCGGTTTGCTTGTGCACAAGGCGGGCGGCGCTGAGCATGCCCGGTGGGTGATTGACTACAAGGTCGCGCGTGATGATGACGATGAGGCAGGCTTTATGTTCGGGCATGATGCATTTTTGCCCAGGGAATATGTTACAATTAGCGATGCCAACGACACCATGCACACTTTCGTGGTCAAATCCGTCACCTCGGTTAACCACTAAAAGAAGACGGGTTAGTGGCAGGGACTATTTTTCTAACATAAGGAACGGTTTCGGCTAAGGTGCCGAAACCGTTCCTTACCGCATTTTCCGACGCGCAGGCTAACCGTTGAGCAGAGCCAACGCCCGCCGATCGCGCAACACGATATGTCGGGCACTCGCGAGTTTGATGGACGCTGAATTTTCAAGCTCGGTAAACGTGCGGGAAACCGTTTCGATGGTAAGTCCAAGATAATCGGCAATGTCCTGTCGTGACATTGGAAGCTCGACATCGTCGCCGCTGGGGCGGCGCTTGGCCATTTCCAGCAAAAAGCTGCACACCCGCTCCTTCGCAGTCTTTATCAGCAGCAAAATGTGGTCTTGAACGCGCCGCAGTTCCTGGCCTGTCACCGACCAGAGTTGGCGAGCTACCTCGCTCTCGCGCTCCGCCAGTGCCAGCAGAGCACTTCGCTTGACGACGAGAATTTTCGCGTCGCTGATCGCTTCAGCCGAAAACGAATGCTGATCGCTCGCTTCGAGCCCAAAGATGTCACCGGGCAAGTAGAAGGCGCCGATTTGCCTGCGTCCATCGCCAAGGACCTTATAGGTCCGGACTACACCGCTGATAACACGGTACACGTAGTCCGCCAACTCGTACTCGCCATAGATTTCAGCATCGCGGCCGTACGGCATTGTGGCGCCCATCAAGCTGATCGAGTTCAAGAAATGAACCGCCGGATATCTGCCCTCGGGGTGAGGGATTATTTGCGGCTCGGTTAAAACCAGTGCGAATTGCAGTGTGCGTCAACATGGCTGGCCCCTTCGATGGATCTACTGGGCCGCTTGATACGGCGTACTTGGGCTGGGGAAAATTCAGATATGATCCATAAGGGTTATTACGGAGGCCGAAATCGTTGAAATTCTCATGTTTCAGGTGGAGCGGCGTGTCCGTGGCGGGGAAAATAATGGCTGACACGACCCGGCTGCCCAGAAAACGCCCTACGGCCGCTGCCCTGGCTCTGGCAAATTCTCGGCAAATCATGGCGGCCTTATGCGTTGGCTTTCTTCTTTGGTTGCCGCCACCATCGTCGTCCAAGCGCTTTTTGGCCCACACTTTCATGAACCTTACCTCTTCTTGATACCTTCGACACTGATAGCCGGAATTGTCGGCGGATGGGGTCCGGGGTTGATCGCGACGGGCTTGGGGCTAGTGCTTCATCTGTACTTCACTGCGGAGTATGCGATTGTCATCATCCGAAGTCCGCAGATTTTGCGGTTGATCTTGCGCGCGCCATCACTTTCACGGCCGTCGGAATTGCAATGGCCTGGTTCGGCGAGCGCCTCCGGGAAAGCTGGTTACACACGGTAGAGAGCGATCGAGATAGTGCGGCTCGGGCGGCTCATCTTGCGTCGATCCTCGACACTGTTCCGGACGCAATGATCGTGATCGATGAACGAGGCATCATGCAGTCGTTCAGCAAGGCGGCTACACGGCTGTTCGGCTATGAGGCAGACGAAGTGATCGGCAGGAACATCAAAATGATGATGCCGTCACTCTACCGCGAGCATCACGATGGTTATCTCGCCCGGTATTTGAGCACGGGAGAGCGACGCATCATTGGCATCGGCCGCGTCGTCGTTGGCGAGCGCAAGAATGGATCGACCTTTCCGATGGAACTCGCTGTCGGAGAAATGAAATCGGGCGACCAGCGCTATTTCACCGGATTTATTCGCGATCTTACGGAGCGCCAAAAGACCGAAGGCTCGCCTACAGGAACTTCAATCCGAACTCGTGCATATTTCGCGCCTGACCGCGATGGGCGAAATGGCGTCGGCGCTGGCACACGAAGCGAACCAGCCCTTGTCGGCGATTACCAACTACATGAAAGGATCGCGGCGTTTGCTCGAACAGACGACAGATGAACGCGCGGGAGTGATTCGAGAAGCAATGGATAGCGCGGCAGAACAGGCTATACGGTGCGGGCCAGATTATTCGACGTCTACGCGATTTCGTAGCGAGAGGCGAAAGCGAACGGCGCGTCCAAAGCATGGCGAAGCTTGTAGAAGAGGCAAGCGCTTTGGCGCTTGTCGGCATAAAAGATCAAGGCATTCACGTGCGATTCCAGTTAAGTCGATCAAACGATCCTGTTCTCGCCGACAAGGTTCAGATTCAGCAGGTACTCCTGAATTTGATACGCAATGCCACAGAAGCCATGCATAAGTCGCCCCGACGCGAGCTGCTTATATCCACGACCCCAGCCGAGGATGGAATGTTGATGATCAGCGTCGCCGACACAGGCGCAGGCATCAACCCCGAGATATCCGCTCAGCTCTTTCGGCCGTTTGTAACGACGAAGCGACAGGGCATGGGCGTCGGGACTTTCGATTTCACGTACCATCGTCGA
This sequence comes from uncultured Alphaproteobacteria bacterium, assembly GCA_963736275.1. Classification (GTDB taxonomy): domain Bacteria; phylum Pseudomonadota; class Alphaproteobacteria; order Rhizobiales; family Xanthobacteraceae; genus Pseudolabrys. The sequence goes on along the minus strand of CAVTOP010000013.1, from coordinate 10,802 downwards.
GGCTCACGGAGGACGGATTTGGGTCAAGCCAAACCCCGGCGGTGGCACGGTCTTTCAGTTTACAGTGCGGGCGGTCACCGAGGAGGACGCAAGAGATGCCGTCTGATGCCGATGTTGTTCACGTGGTTGATGACGACGAAGCCATGCGGACTCGATGGCGTTTTTGCTGCGCACTGCGAATTTTCAGGTTCAAACTTACGCGGCTGCTACAGACTTCCTCGAGGCTTTACCTCAAATCAAGGCCGGCTGCGTCGTGACCGACGTGCGAATGCCCGGCATGAGCGGGATCGAACTCCTGCAGCGCCTGCGGGAGGTGAAAGTATCCGTGCCCGTTATCGTAGTCTCAGGCCACGGCGATGTGCCCCTTGCAGTCGAAGCCATGAAGACCGGGGCTTTGGACTTCATCGAGAAGCCGTTTGATGACGATGTCTTTTTGCGCGCTGTTCGCATGGCCCTCAGCGCGCACGCCGTTGACAGTCAGCGCCAGGCCCAGAAAGCAGTCATCGACAGCCGTTTGGAATCGCTCTCCAATCGGGAACGTGAGGTGCTCGAAGGCCTGGTCGCGGGCCATCCAAATAAGACCATCGCCTATGATCTTGGAATAAGCCCCCGGACAGTCGAAATCTACCGAGCGAACGTAATGGAAAAGATGCAAGCCGGAAGCTTGTCCGACCTGGTTAGAATGGCACTGGTGGGCGGGCTCCTCGACCGCAGTGAATGACTGAGCCTTCAAAAGAGTTGCGCTAGATCAAGGCGAAAGGAAACGTATTCGGGTGTCCTGTCGGCGATCGGGCCCTACCGGCCCTTATGCTTGCGCCGAACAATGAACCCGCAATCCGAGCAAAGCATTGGATGCCATTCGATCCTCATCGTTGAGGACGATCGCGCGGTCCGTGAGTCATTGAAGTTTTCCCTCGTGATTGAGGGATTTGCCGTTCGCGCCTACGCGGATGCGGAGGAGCTCCTTGCGGAACCGCGCCTTCCGAAATTCGACTGTCTGATTGTCGATCAGAACATGCCGGGAATGACCGGCCTCGATCTGGTTTCAGCGCTGCGCGCGCGAAACGTTGACACTCCAGCCATACTCATTACCAGCCATCCCAACCGATCTGTGCGGGATCAGGCTGCTGCTGCCGGCATACCCATTGTCGAAAAACCTCTGCTGAATTCTCTTATCGAGCGCGTGCGGCGCACTGTGCCGGCGGCGGCAGAGAATAAATCGGGCAATGCGACAACCAACTCATCGAGGAAAGAAACATGATAAAGGATGTGCTCGTTAACCTAAGTATCAATTCTGATCACGACGCGGCACGTGATTATGCGATTTCGGTAGCTCGAGAATCAAGGCGCACCTAACCGGAATCGCTTTTGATGGCGGGAAGGGCATTCCAGGCTCGGTTTTCGACGGAGCCGTCGCCTCCGTTGTCGCAGCGTATCGTGCGGAAACCAGAAAACTAGCTCTATCCGCTAAGGACAAGTTTTATAGCGCGCGCAAAAGACGCCGGGGTCCTGGCGGAAGCGCATGTCAATAAGGCTGGAGCTATGGACGCAAGCACCGTATTTAGCAAGACCGCAGCGAAACTACGATTATCGATCGATTGGTCAGGCGCGACCCAACAGCGAGGCAATGGAAGAGTTGATTGTTGAAAGCGCCCTGTTCAAATCAGGTCGACCAACGTAATCGTTCCTTATATTCAGCGGCTCGGAATCAAGTTTGATCGCGTCATGGTTTGTTGGGACGGGAGCCGCAACGCCGCTCGCGCCATCGCGGACGCTATGCCAATCCTCAAACGCGCTGGAGCAATCGATGTTGTTTCGATCCAGCCCCAAAAGCATATGAGTGAACTCGCCGCCACCAACATTGCCAGACATTTGGCGCGACATTCGCTCAAAGTGGAAGTCAAACACATACTTGGCACAGATGACGACGTCGCAAGCATAATTCTTTCCCACGCTAGCAACTCCTCAACAGATCTGATTGTTATGGGTGGCTACGGCCATTCCCGCTTGCGCGAGTTCGTCCTAGGAGGCGCAACTCGTGAAATCATCGAGAATATGACCGTTCCAACACTCATGGCGCATTGATGCATGCTCAAGAAAACATTGTTCGCCCCCAGCAATCCGGTCTCTAGAGCTGATGTCATTTTCTGTTGTCGGCGGGCTTTAATTCCAGACCAACGAGATAACTTCCACGATCGTGCGGATCGCTGACGATCGAAAAGCCAAGCTCCCGGCACATCGTCAGCATTGTCGTGTTTTCCTTCAATACCTGCCCCTCGATACGGCGCAGTCCCTCGCTGCGCGCGTATTCGATAAGGTTTGCATGAGCAACCATCCGAGGCCTTGGCCTTTCACATCCGACCGGACCAGCACCGCGTACTCGGCCCGGTCGTAGTCGGCATTGGCGTGCAGCCTTGCAACGCTGAGCAGATCGCCATTTGTCTGGTCAATTGCCACAAAAGCCATAGCCCGCGCGTAGTCGAGCTGGTCATACGGGCAATGAACACGTGGCTGAATTCCTTGATCTGACTGAAGAACCGAAGACGCAGATCATCCGCCGTAACCCGGGCAAAGAAGGGAGCGTATAGCCGCTCATCCTCTGGGCGAACGGGGCGTACGAACACCGCGGTGCCATTCGGCAAATGACGAGACCGTTCCCATTCCTTTGGATAAGGCCGGATGGCGAAGCGCGGATGGCCGGGGAAGCGGCGGCCGGCTTTTTCAAGGGGCGCGACCGCGATGCGCGCATCGACGGCAATAACCCCGGAGCCTTCGCTCAGTAGCGGATTGAGGTCTACTTCCCTGATTTCAGGCACGTCGGCCGCCAGCTGAGCGAGCTTGACGAGCACGAGTGCCGACCGCGGCCTACATCCGCGGCTGGCACGTCGCGATAGGCCTTGAGCACCCGTGAAACGCGTGTTCGCGAGATCAGTTCGCGGCGCGAGCTTCAGATCGAGCGGCGGAAGCGCCAGCGCCTTGTCGTTAACGACTTCGACCGCCGTCCCTCCTCGGCCGAACACGACCACCGGTCCAAAGGTGGCGTCATCCGCAATGCCGGCGATCAGCTCGCGCGCCAACAGACGAATGATCATCGGATGCACCGTAACGCCGTAGAGGCGTGCGTCGGGTTTGGCCGCGCGGGCTCGATCAGCATTTCAACCGCCGCCTGGCGCACGGCCGTACACGCTCGCCAGATTGAGCCGTACGCCGCCAACATCCGATTTATGGACAATGTCGGGCGAGTGAATCTTCACGGCAACAAGTTGGTTGTCGTTGCAAAAACGGAGCGGCCGCCGTGCCGCCGCTTCGGGGTCGAGCGGGCACCGCCGGTACGATCGGGATGGAATATGCACGACAGCAGCTGTTCTGCCTCCACCGGATCGAGCCACGTTCGGCCCGCGGCCAGACACGTGGCGACGACGCGGCGTGCCGCTGCATATCCGGTGTAAAGTCCTCGCGGGAGGCTTGGCGGCGTTTCCATCAGCGTATCGAGCGCTTCGCGGTAGCGCACCAGATGACCGAAGCCCGCCACTCCACGGATTTCCGATGGGTAGTGCGGAACGCCTGCGGCCTCCAATTCTCTCGATGCTCCGCCACGGTCGCCCACCCAGACCGCAAAAACGGGTTTGGTAAAGACTCGCGTTGCCGGTGTGAGTACGAACCGTGGCCACAACTGCCCCCGCGGCGTCCGACGGCGAACGCAAGCGCCGTCGCCACGTTCATGACCAGCACTGCGTCGTTCTCACCGTCGGCTAAAAGCGCCTCAAGAGCCGCGGTGTAGCGCGACGCGTCCGCATCCCCGGCGATGTCGATGGATTGGCCCTGGACCAGATCGACGGCAGCGCCGAATCGAGCTTTGCCATGGCGCCCGGCCCTACCGCCGCGAGCAGACGTCTTTCTCACCAAGATCCATGAGGCGATCGACCGCAAGCACGCCGATACCACCGCCGTTCGTCAGAATCGCCAAGCCTTTTCCCCGAAAGGCATTTAACGTCGGCCGAGAGTTTCGGTGGCTGCAAATAATTCGTCCAGGTCTGAAACGCGCAGCAGGCCCGCCCGCCGAAACGCGGCGTCATAGACGTTGTCAACGCCAGCCAAGGCGCCGGTATGCGTTTTCGCGGCAGCCGCGCCCCGTGCATGGCGACCGGCTTTAACGACAATGACGGGCTTGGTGCGGGCCGCGGCGCGAGCTGCGGACATGAACTTACGGGCGTCCTTGATCAACTCGATGTAAAGCAGAATGGCCCGCGTGCCGCGATCGAGCGCGAAGTAGTCAAGCAGGTCGCCGAAATCGACGTCCAGTTGATCCCCGATCGATACGACGGCCGAAAACCCCACCGATCGCGGCGCGGCCCATTCTATAAGACCCGCGGCAATCGCCCCGGACTGCGAGATCAGGGCTAGGTCCCCGCACCAGGCGAGCTGGCTGCAAAACTGGCATTGAGCTTCTGTCCGGGCACGAGGACGCCGAGACAATTGGGCCCGACGATCCGCATGCCGTTTGCACGCGCTGCGCGCTCGACAGCCTCGGAAAGCGAACCAGGCCCGTGACCCAGTCCCGCCGTGAGAATAATCGCCGCAGCGCAGCCTTTAGATCCCAATCCGGCAATCAGCCCCGGTACGATGGCCGGCGGCGTGGCTACGACCGCGAGATCCGGTGGATCGGCGAGATCATTTACTGTTCTGACTGCGGTGAGGCCTTCGATGGTCTTGTGATGCGGATTGACCAGGCCAATCGCACCGCCAAATCCTCCGCGGCAGAGGTTTCTGAGAACCGCGCCACCTACGGAATATTTCCGGGGGCTGCCGCCGATGAGAGCGACCGAACGAGGATTAAAAATACGTTCGAGGCGGTATGTGCTCATCCGGCAAGGCTGCGCAGGCTCAAAAATCCGCGTGAGGCTGCCGTTTGTTGGCCATGCTCACCCTCAACTGAGGCTCGCACGTATACGGCGAAATGCAAACCGACCTTTGATCTGGGTCAACATCCTGATGACCGTTTGATCGTATTTTAGAAATCAATTGGAGGCTCGCCATGAAAGCCAAAGATGTAATGACCAGCACCGTCATCTCGGTACAGCCGAATGCCACGATCCTTCAGGCAGCGCGGCAAATGCTTCAGCACCACATCAGTGGTCTGCCCGTAATCGACGACAGTGGAGAGCTTGTCGGCATTCTGTCCGAGGGTGATTTCCTCCGCCGTCGGGAAACCGGTACCGAGCGCAGACGTTCACGCTGGCTCGAATTCCTTATGGGTCCCGGCAGACTTGCTGTCGAGTACTCTCATTCGCATGGCAGCAAGGTCGCCGAAGTCATGACGACGGATGTTTATACCGTCACTGAAGATACGGACCTTGAAAACATCGTGGAGTTGATGGAGCGCCGCCGCATCAAGAGGGTACCTGTTGTGCACGGAAAGAAGGTCGTGGGAATGGTAACGCGTTCCAACCTTATGCATGCGATGGTCAGCCTTGCCCGCGCTGAACCAAAATCGGCGAAGGACGATGCGAGCATCCGCGAAATGCTGTTGGCAGAAATGCAAAAAGAGAGCTGGGCACCGGCGGCGATGGTCAATGTCGTCGTCCGCGACGGAGTGGTCGAACTTTGGGGCGTAGTTATCGACGACCGTCAGCGTGAGGCGTTGAAAGTCGCTGCGGGAAATATCGCCCGGTGTCAGGGCCGTAAAAGATCACATAGTTTGGGTTGAACCGACCTCCGGTATGGTGATCGAGCCAAGAAATGAAGCCGTCGCAACATGAGCTTTTGACCTGCCTTCAAGGCGCGGCATTCAGCCGATATCGCAATAGAACGGATGCTGCCAAAGCAGCGATATTCGTAGCGAGAATGATGGAGGCAAATATGAACCTGAAGTCACTTATCCCTATCGGCCGCGGCCATCCGGCTGCTGCAAGCCCCTTCATGTCCCTGCAGCGGGAGATCGATCGATCGGCTTTTCGAGGATTTTTCCCGCGGTTTTCCGGCTCCCCCCGGCAACGGCGCGGCCGGGTTAATGCCGAGCATGGACGTGACCGAAACCGACAAGGAAATCGAGGTCACCGCTGAGAATTGCCGGGACTTGAAGAGAAAGATGTCCAGATCAATCTGGCCGACAATCTCCTCACGATCCGCGGTGAGAAAAAGGCGGAAAAGGAGCAGAAAGACAAGAACTACCGGCTCGTCGAGCGCAGCTACGGATCATTCGAACGCGCGCTGGAGCTGCCGGAGGGCGTGAACCCGGACGCAATCAAGGCGAATGTCGCGAAGGGCGTGCTGAAGGTAACGATAAGAAGATCGAAGTGAAGTCTGCTGCGTGATGACCGCCCAATCAAAGGGTGCGCTGCCCAGACAGCGCACCCTTTTGATTATACGTCCGTTAGTGGCCCGATTTCATTAATTTGCGGCCCATTGGGTTGATCTGCCTCAAAGCATTGCCAACTCGCCCGACTAAAATTCGCAATCGTGGCGCAATCTTTGTGCGCCTCAATACGGATGGAAAACGATGAGCGATCCGACGCTTACCCGTGGCATGGCCCCCGCAAGCTTGATTGCAAGCGGTCCCTGGACCCTCGCGCAATCGGTCTCGCTTGAACGCCTCGCGACCGCTCTTCCGGCGATCGACGCGCCGGAAAAAAATGTAGTCATTGACATTTCGGGCGTTGAGCATCTCGACACGCTCGGTGCCTGGTTGCTGGAACGAATTATCCGCGTCTACCAGATCGAGGACCGGAAAACGACGCTGATCGGCGTGCCCGAGCGATTTCGCGGTCTCCTCGAAAAAATCCATGACGTCAATCGGCGCCCTTCCGTTCCACTACCAGAGCGAAACAGATTGGCGGCTGCGCTTGAACGCATTGGCCGCGCCACCGTCGGTGTCTACGCGGATTTCGGCTACTCCTCGCGATGCTTGGATCGATTGGCGGTCTTGCTCGGCCCCCGGCCACCGTCTGTCACGGTCCTCGTCGAAGCGCATCGAGTCGATCACATATCATCTGTATCGGGTCGGCTGGCAGGCCGTTCCAATCGTCGCGCTGATCACGTTCCTGATCGGAGGCATCATCGCCCAGCAGGGAATTTTCCACTTCCGCAAATTTGGAGCGGACGCCTATGTCGTCGACATGGTCAGCATCCTCGTCCTGCGCGAAATCGGGGTGCTGATCGTATCGATCATGGTCGCTGGCCGGTCCGGAAGCGCTTATACGGCCGAACTCGGCTCCATGAAGATGCGGGAAGAAATCGACGCCCTGCGCACCATGGGGCGCGATCCGATCAACATATTAGTGCTGCCGCGCGTGATTGCCTTGGTGTGCGCCCTGCCGATCCTGACCTTTATAGGGTCGATGGCGGCGCTCTACGGGGGCGGACTGGTCGCGTGGGTCTACGGCGGCATGAGCCCCGATATCTTCATAGCCCGGCTTCGTGAGGCAGTATCGGTAACTCACTTTGAAGTTGAAATCATCAAGGCGCCCTTCATGGCGCTCGTCATCGGTACCGTCGCATGCAGCGAGGGGTTTCGCGTCAAGGGCAGCGCCGAATCGTTGGGCCTGCAGACAACGACATCGGTCGTGAAGTCGATTTTTCTGGTCATCGTTCTTGACGGCTTGTTCGCGGTCTTTTTCGCCTCGATCGGAATGTGAATCCCATGCAAGAACCGTCTCAAACGCCGGCAATTTCGGTCCAGGACCTAAACGTTGGGTTCGGGAACAAGACCGTACTCGATGGGCTTTCGCTCGACGTCCGTCGCGGCGAGATCCTCGGCCTGGTCCGGGGCGTCCGGCGGCGGCAAATCGGTCCTGCTGCGAACCATCATTGGCTCGATTCCGCCGCGCGGGGGCCGCGTCGCCATCATGGGAATGGGGCCCGACTATGAAGACATCATTGCCATGCAGGATATCGGTCGGCATTGGGGCATTCTGTTCCAGCAGGGCGCGCTGTTTTCCTCGCTCACCGTCCAGCAGAATGTGCAATTTCCGATGCGCGAGAATCTGGAAATTTCGCAGACTTTGCTTGATGAGCTCGCGACGGCGAAGCTTGAAATGGTCGGGCTCTCCCCCGATGACGGGAACAAGTTTCCCTCGGAGCTGTCCGGCGGGATGACAAAACGCGCCGCGCTGGCGCGCGCGCTCGCGCTCGATCCCGAGATCGTGTTCCTCGATGAAGTCGACCTCCGGCCTTGACCCGATCTCGGCCAGCGATTTCGACGCGCTGATTTCTACCCTGCAACAGACGCTCGGCCTCACCGTTTTTATGGTGACGCACGATCTGGACAGCCTGAACACTGTCTGCGATCGCGTCGCCGCCCTCTCCGACGGGAAGATCGTCGAGGTGGGGCCGATCGAACAGCTCGTCAGCTCGCAACATCCCTGGGTCAGATCCTATTTTCACAACGCCCGCGCACGGACCCGCGCGACGGCAAGCCACTGAGGCACCCGCATGGAAATCCGGGCACCCTATGTTCTGATCGGCGGGTTCGTCCTTGCCGTGATTGCCGCAGCCTTCGGCTTTGTCTACTGGCTGCACAACACCGGGAGCTTGACCGAGCGAACAACCTACCGGATTCACTTCGAAAATACCGTATCGGGCCTGTTGACCGGCGCCGCGGTTCTTTTCAACGGAATTCGCGTCGGCGAAGTCACCGCTCTGGAGCTCGACGCCAACAATCCTAATCGTATCACGGCGACAATCGCCGTAGCCGCAAATACGCCGGTGCGTGCCGACACCAAAGTCGGCCTGGATTTTCAGGGTCTGACGGGCGTCCCCGTGGTCACGCTGCAAGGCGGCAGCAAGCCACTGAGCGCCACCCCAGGGCAGCTGCCTACGCTGACCGCCGACCCGCTTGCCGGTCAAAGCATGACCACTGTAGCGCGCGACGCGTTGCGGCGGCTTGACCTCATTCTGGCCGACAATGCGGAGCCGCTTCGCACCACCATTGCAAACCTCAGTACATTTTCGGCGGCTCTGGCGCGCAACTCCGACAAGCTTGACAGCATCGTCACTGGCCTGGATCGCCTCACCGGCGGCAGCGCCGCCATACCACCGCGCGTGGTCTACGATTTGGCCGCGCCCAAGACCTTTCCCTCCATGGACAAGCCGCGGAGTCCCCTGATCGTCGCCGATCCTGCATCGCTTCTCATGTTCGAGACCCGCAAAATTCTGGTGCGGCCAGGCGGCAACGAAGATCCGACCTTTGCAGCGGCCGAATGGAGCGACAGCACGCCAAAGCTCGTGCAGCAAAAATAATCCACGAGAGTTTCGAAAATGCCGGGCTTGCGGTTGCCCGATCCTCGGAAAACGTGACGGCTGACAATCAGCTCTTCCTCGACTTGAGAAAATTCCAACTGTCGGCGTCTGCTGCACCCTCTGCTGACGTCGAATTCAGCGCCAATCGTTTCGACGAACGGCCGTCTGCTTGGCGCGCGTCTTCGAATGCAACTCGGCCCCGAAATCGGTGAATGCCGCTGGAACGGTTGAGGCACTGAACGAGGCGTTCGGCAAATGCGCCACCCAGCTCGTGCAATGGACGGCAACCCTTATACGATGACAGGAGGCTCACGTGGCCAAAGTGCGCTTTAATCCACCGTTACAATGGGAAAACTGGTGCGGCTGGCTGCTCGCGATCTGGCTGTGCATCTCGCCGGGTCCCTTGAAATTCGGTGACGACATCACGGCAACATATGTCACCGTCCTAACGGGGATCGTTCTTATAGGCACAGAGATGTTCACGATATCGCCATTTCGCCTATGGGAAGAGTGGATTAACGTATGTGTTGGTGGCTGGCTGATTGCCGCGTCTTGGCTGCTTCAGGTTCAGAGCTCATTGGCGAAAAACAATTTCGTTATCGTCGGAGCGCTCGTGGCAACCTTGGCCATATACAAACTTTGGTATGGAGCGACCGCAAGGCAAGGCACCATTGGTCGCGGAACGCTGCATTTAGCGCGAGCATGGCGAAAAAGATACCGCCGAGCGACAAAGCGAATAATCTGGCGGTTGCTCTTTTCCTTCATCGCCTCAAATCGCTTTGCTGAATATTTGTTCGGGCAGATCGACTGCTATCCCATGTGGCTACTTTTGTTACGACAGCAGACTGACCAGACGACGCCCGGTAGTCTCCCCGAAGATGTATACGATTTTTGTTCATTGCTGCCCCGCACTCGCCAACTGTATTGGCAGCACAATGACTTTGGCGCCGATGCCCACGCGGTTATAGAGATCGATGACGTTGTCATTGGTCATCCGAATGCAGCCGCTCGATATGTGCTTGCCGATCGACGACGGATCGTTGGTGCCGTGAATGCGATATTCGGTACCGCCGATATACATCGCGCGCGCACCCAGCGGATTGCCGGGGCCGCCCGCGATCATGCGCGGCAGATAGGGCTGACGAGCGATCATCGCCGGCGGCGGATACCGAATCCGGCCATTCGGTCTTGCGGACAATCGACTTGATACCCGACCAGGTGAAGCCGTCGCGGCCGACGCCGATGCCGTAGCGGATCGCCTTGCCGTTGCCGAGCACGTAAAAGAGGTACGTGTGCGGCGTATCGATGATGACGGTGCCTGGCGCTTCACGGCTCGAATAGGCGACGATCTGCCGCTGCAGGCGCGCGGGCAGTTGCACGTTTTCGTCCTGATCGTCGCGCGCAAAATCCAATTGCAAGGAGGTCGGCAAGGTGGCGCGCGGCGCAATTTGCATTTGCGAGGGCGGTCGCAGGAACGTGAAGATTTCTTGTGCGCGTGGGTGCGCAGGACAGCAACACTATCGCTGTTGCGCAACGGATTAATGGGCTGATACTTGACATGGCCT
>CAVTOP010000012.1:0-34174 GCA_963736275.1 uncultured Alphaproteobacteria bacterium | reverse complement strand
ACAGCAAGCTGATACCCAGCGTGCGCTGGTGGCGCAGAACACCGCGCTGGTCCAGGCCGATCAGGCAGCGATCGACAATGCCCAAGCGATGCTTGGCTACACGACAATTACCGCTCCGATCGACGGCCGCACCGGCATTCGCATGGTGGACGAAGGCAACTACGTGCGCTCGGCCGACGCCACTTCATCAATTGTGGTTATCGCACAGCTGCAGCCGATCTCGGTGCTGTTCAATCTGCCGCAGCAGGATCTTTCCAGGTGAACACCGCCTTCGACAACGGTCCGCTCAACGTCGAGGCGCAGCGGTCGGACAACGACGCCGTGATCGACCGCGGCGTGCTTAGGGTCGTCGACAATCAGGTCGACCAGACCACAGGCACCGTGAAGCTCAAGGCCGAATTTCCCAACGCCAACCTGCAGCTCTGGCCCGGGCAGTTCGTCAATATCCGGCTGCTGGTCGACACGCTGAAGCAGGTCGTGGTGATCCCGACTGGTGCGGTACAACGGGGTCCAAACGGAACCTTCGTCTACGTCGTCAAGGATAACGATACCATCTCGGTGCGGCCGATTTCGGTGCAGAAACAGGACGAGACGCAGACGGTGGTCAGCAAGGGTCTTGAGGCGCCCGAGCGCGTCGTTACGACCGGTTTTGTCCGAACTTCACCGACGGCACCAAGGTCGCGATCGGCAGCGTCGAAGCACCGCGCTGCTCAGCCCACCGGGCAGCGCCCGCAGGGGCAGGGCGGCGGGCGGCGGCAACGGGGTGGCGGCGCGGCAAAACCAAACGCACAGCAATGAGCGTATCGTCGCCATTCATTCATCGGCCGATTGCGACATCGCTCCTCGGCGTCGCGGTTATGCTGGGCGGTTGTCTCGGGTACTGGTGGCTGCCGGTCTCGGCGCTGCCGCAGGTCGATTTCCCGACCATCCAGGTGACGACGCAACTGCCGGGTGCCAATCCCGACACCATCGCGTCATTGGTGACCGCTCCGCTCGAGCGGCAGTTCGGCCAGATCCCGGCGCTGCAGACGATGACCTCATCCAGCTCCTTCGGCATCAGCCAGGTAACGCTGCAATTTGACCTTAACCGCGACATCGACGGCGCCGCACAGGATGTGCAATCGGCGATCAATGCGGCTGCCTCGACGCTGCCCCGCAACTTGCCCTACCCGCCGCTCTACTCGAAGGTGAACCCGGCCGACGCCCCGATCATCACGCTCGCTTTGACGTCGCAGACGATCAGTCAGCGCACGCTGAGCGACCTGGCCGACACCATCATGGCGCCGCGGCTGTCCGAGGTGACGGGCGTCGGTCGCGTCTCGGTGCAGGGCGGTATTCGGCCGGCCATACGCATACAAGCCGATCTGTCGCGAATTGCCGCCTACGGCATCGCGCTCGATGACCTGCGCACGGCCGTCGTCGGCGCCAATGTCGCCGGCCCGAAAGGCGCGCTCGACGGCGCGCACCAGTCCTACACCATCGCCGCCAATGATCAGATCACCGCCACCAATACCTACAAGGACATCGTCGTCGCGTTCCGCAACGGCGCGCCCGTAAAGATCAGCGACGTCGCCAACGTCGTGGACGGGCTTGAGAACACCAAAGTCGGCGCCTGGTACCGCGGCCAGCCATCGATCGTTATCGATGTGCAGCGCCAGCCCGGCGCCAATGTGATCGAGACCGTGCAGCGCGTGCGCGCGGAGCTTCCCCGCCTGCGGCGCGCCATGCCGGCAGGCGCCGACCTGACGATCGTCAACGACCGGACCACCACTATCCGCGCGTCGATTTACGACGTGCAGTTCACACTGGTACTCAGCATCGCGCTGGTTGTGCTCGTGGTCCTGATATTCCTGCGTACAATACGCGCCACCATCATCGCCGGCGTCGCGCTGCCGCTTTCGCTGATCGCAACCTTCGGTGTGATGTGGTTCTGCGGATTTTCGCTCGACAACCTGTCGCTGATGGCACTGACCATCGGCACGGGCTTTGTGGTCGACGATGCTATCGTGATGATCGAGAACATCGTCCGCCACATGGAAGATGGCGAAGACCCGCTTGACGCAGCGCTTAAAGGCGCGCGCCAAATCGGTTTCACCGTGATTTCGCTGACCTTGTCGCTGATCGCGGTCTTTATCCCGCTTCTGTTTATGACCGGCCTGGTCGGCCGCATGTTCCGCGAATTCGCACTCACCCTCACTATTGCGGTGGTGACCTCAGCCATCGTGTCACTGACGCTCACACCGATGATGTGCGCGCGCCTGCTCCGGCACGTTGGCGAACGTGAACCCAGCGCGGTGACACGACGCTTTAATGCCCTGATCGATCGCAGCGTAGAATTTTACCATTCGAGCCTCTTGTGGGTGCTGCGCCGCCAGCCTGAAACGCTCGCTGTCACTCTGGCAACGCTGGCTGCCACCATTCTGCTCTATGTGGCAGTTCCGAAAGGGTTTCTGCCTTTACAGGACACCGGCCTGATCACGGCGGTGACGGAGGCCGGCACCGACGTCTCTTTCATTGAGATGCAGCGTCGCCAGCGCCTGGTCGAGGATGCGATCCGGGCCGATCCCGACATCACGGGCGTGGTGTCGGTGATCGGCGTCAGCCCGATCAATGCAACGCCGAATGCCGGCCGGTTGGCGATTTCGCTCAAACCACGCGACGAGCGGCTCGCACATATTGACGAGATCGTTGCCCGCCTCAAGCGGTCGGTCGCCGGCGTGGCTGGCATGACGGTCTATTTCCAGGCCACGCAGGATATCCAGATATCCACGCGCGTGAGCCGGGCGCAATACCAATACACGCTCGTCTCCACCGACCGCGACGAAGTCATCGAATGGGCCGACAAACTGGTGCGTGGTTTGCGGGGCAACCCCGCCCTGCGCGAGGTCGCATCGGAAGCGCAGGAAGGCGGGCCGCGCGTGCGGGTCGACGTCGATCGCGAACAGGCCGGACGGTTGGGTGTCTCGATGCAGAGCGTCACCGATACGCTCAATGACGCTTTCGGCCAGCGGCAGATTTCAACGATCTACGGGCAGGCTAACCAATACCGCGTCATTCTTGAGGCGCAGCCGCGTTATCAGCAGGACCCCAACGCGCTCACCAAGCTCTACGTGACCGGCGCCAGCACCTCGACTGGGACAGTGGCGACAGCCGGCAACACGGCAACCGGCATCACCAATACCAATACGACTGCGACACCCAACGCTGTCACCGGCAGCAACCAGGTGCCGCTGTCTTCGTTTGCCCGTTTCATCCCGACGTCAGCTCCGCTTGCCATCGCGCATCAGGAGCAGTTTCCCTCAGTCACGATCAGCTTCGATCTCAATGACGGTTACGCGCTTTCCGACGCGGTTGCGGCGATCCGCGCGGCGCAACGTGAGATCGGTATGCCCTCCTCCGTAACCGGAAGCTATTCCGGCGATACCGCCGAATTCGCCAAATCACTTGCGGGCGAACCCTGGCTGATTCTCGGCCGCCATCATCGCAATCTACATCGTGCTGGGTATTCTCTACGAAAGCTTCATCCACCCGCTCACGATTCTTTCCACCTTGCCCTCCGCCGGCGTCGGCGCACTGCTCGCGCTGATGCTGTTCGACTATGACCTCTCGGTGATCGCGCTGATCGGCATTGTGTTGCTGATGGGCATCGTGAAGAAGAACGCAATTCTGATGATTGACTTCGCCATAGAGGCTGAGCGCAGGCAGGGCCTGTCGCCCGAGCAGTCGATCGTACAGGCTGCGTTGCTGCGCTTCCGGCCCATCATGATGACCACGCTTGCGGCACTGTTCGGCGCACTGCCCCTCGCACTCGAGGGAGGAACAGGGTCTGAACTGAGAAATCCGCTCGGCATCACGATTGTCGGCGGCCTCCTGCTGTCGCAGTTGCTGACGCTCTACACCACGCCTGTGATCTACCTCTACATGGAACGCTTGCGTGCGCGCCTTGCGCCTGCGTCGCCACCGGTCGCGCCGCGTGCGGGACGGGCCGCACGGGGCCGGCCGTGAATTTCTCATACCCGTTCGTCCGACGTCCGATCGGCACAACGTTGCTCGCGATCGGCCTGTTCCTCGTTGGCGCGGTCGCGTACCTGTTTCTTCCGGTTGCCAGCCTCCCAACCGTAGAGTTTCCGACCATCTATGTCAGCGCCAGCCGTCCGGGGGCCGAACCCAACATCATGGCGGCGACGGTGGCGGCGCCACTCGAACGGCGCCTCGGCGAAATCTCGGGCGTGACCGAACTGACGTCCGTCTCATCGCTCGGAACTTCCCGCATCACCGTCCAGTTCGACCTCAATCGCAGTATCGATGGCGCCGCACGCGACGTGCAGGCTGCACTTAACGCCGCGCTCGCCGACCTGCCTGGCGACCTGCCGACGTTGCCGACGTTCCGCAAGGCCAACCCATCCGCCGCCCCGATCCTGATTCTTGCGCTCACATCGAAGACCTTGCAGCCGAGCGCCATCTACGACGCAGCCGATAGCGTGATCGCGCAGCGTCTGTCGCAGGTCGACGGTGTAGCCGACGTGACCGTCGCAGGGTCAGAGCAACCGGCCATCCGAGTAAGCGTCGACCCGGCGCGACTGTCGGCAATGGGCCTTTCGCTGGAAGACGTCCGTACTGCCATCTCCAATTCGAATGCGGCCGGCCCTCTTGGATCCTTCGATGGCAGCGGACGGGCCGTCACGATCGGCATCAACGACCAGCTGCGCGATGCCGGTGAGTACGATCCGGTTGTCGTTAAGACGGTCAACGGCACGGTCATTCGTCTATCGAGCGTTGCCAAGATCCGCCCGAGCGTGCGCAATACGCGCTCGGCGGGATGGTTCAACAGAGACCCTTCGGTTTTGCTCATTATTACCAAACAAGGAAATGCCAACGTCATCGAGACCGTCGACCGGATCTACGAATTGCTGCCAGAGCTTCGGCAATGGGTGCCCGAAGGTCTCGACATTTCGGTATTGAGTGACCGCACGCAAACCATCCGGGCGAGCGTGCACGATATGCAGCTCACGCTCGCCGCGACCATCGCGCTCGTGATGCTCGTCGTGTTTCTGTTTCTCCGCCGTGCTGCGCCAACTGCGGCAGCTGGCGTGACCGTGCCGCTCGCCCTCTCGGGCACCTGCGCCGCAATGTGGGCGGCCGGTTTTTCGATCGACAACCTGTCGCTGATGGCACTCGCCGTCAGCGTGGGCTTCGTCGTCGACGACGCCATCGTCATGATCGAAAATGCCTTTCGGCACCTCGAAAAAGGCGCCTCGCCACTGCGGGCAACCCTGCTGGGCGCGCGGCAGATCGGCTTCACGGTGGTGTCGATTTCGGTATCGCTGATCGCAGCCTTTATCCCATTGCTCTTCATGGGCGGCGTCGTCGGCCGTCTGTTCCGCGAGTTTTCCGTGACGCTTGCGTTTGCGATCGCGATTTCTACCGTGGTGTCGCTGTCGGTGACGCCGATGATCTGCGCCTACTTCGTACGGCAGCCGCCGAGCCGCGATGGCACCTGGCTCGATCGCCAGGTCGAGGGCCTGCTGGCGCGGCTGGTCCGGTTTTACGACCGCACGCTCACGCTCGCGCTCGCCCACCGGTCGTTCATGCTGATCGTATTCGTTGCAACGATCGTGCTCACCGTCGGCCTCTACATCAAGACCCCGAAAGGCTACTTCCCGCAGGACGACACCGGCCTGATCTTCGGCGGCACGATCGCATCACCGGATATTTCGTTCGACGCCATGAAAGCCTTGCAGATCAAGGCGATGGACGTAGTGCTTGCCGATCCTGCCGTCGCTGGCCTCGGGTCGTCGGTCGGCGCGTCATCCTACAATGCCGCGGTCAATTTTGGCCGTCTGTTCATCAGCCTGAAGCCGCTCAACGAACGCGGTGGCCTCAGCACCCAGCGTGTCATCGCGCGCATACGGCCCAAGCTCGCCGAAATTCCGGGTATCCGTGTGTTCATGTTCCCGGCGCAGGACGTACGGGTCGGCGGCCGGCAAACCGACTTCTCAGTACCAGTTTACGCTATGGAGCTCCGATATCGAGGAATTACAGAAGCGTGTGTCGAGCGTACTCGAACGCGTCAAACAGGTGCCGGGTGTCGTCGATGTCACGACCGATCGCGATCAGGGCGGGTTGCAAGTCAATATCAGCATCGACCGCCAGGCAGCGGCGCGCCTGGGCGTTCGCGTCCAGGACATCGACAACGCGCTGAATAACTCTTTTTCGCAACGCCAGATCTCGACGATTTACGGCACACGCAACCAGTACCGCGTGATCCTGGAGGTCGACAGCCAGTTCAAGCGTGACCCGAGCGATCTCGCCCGCGTCCATGTTCCCGGCAAGGGTGGTGCGCAGGTTCCGCTGTCAGCCGTGACGCGCATCGAGCGCGGCAATGTTCCGCTGGCGGTCAACCATCAGGGTCAATTCCCCTCGATAACACTCTCGTACAATCTTGCACCCGATGCCTCCATCGAGGAAACCACCGCGGCAATCGAAAAAGCCGTCATCGATTTGCATTTGCCCGACATCATCCATGCCGACTTTGCAGGTGATATCCGGGCCTTCAGACAGGCCGCCGGCGCACAGCCGCTGCTGCTCATCGCAGCGCTCATCGCCGTCTACATCGTTCTCGGCATACTCTATGAGAAGTCTCGCGCATCCGCTGACGATCATTTCCACGCTGCCATCGGCCGGTCTTGGTGCGCTGCTTGCCCTGCAACTGTTTGGCGCGGAGCTCTCGATCATCGCCTTCATCGGCATCATTCTTCTGATCGGCATCGTAAAGAAGAACGGCATCATGATGGTGGACTTCGCGCTCGACGGCGAACGGCGGCTCGGCCTCTCGCCCGAACGGGCCATCCACGACGCGTGTCTTGCACGTTTCCGCCCGATCCTGATGACCACGATGGCCGCCATGCTTGGTGCACTGCCGTTGGTGATCGCCATCGGTCCCGGGTCCGAGTTGCGGCGGCCGCTCGGCATTACCATCATTGGCGGGCTGCTGGTGTCGCAGGTGCTCACGCTCTATACGACGCCGGTAATCTACCTGCTGCTGGACCGGCTGCACCGCAGGCTTGGCGGACGCAGCTTCACCTTTATCCGCCGCCGTGGCCCGCCGCTGCCGGCGGAATAGGCTAGACGCCTAAATAACGGTGCTGCACGTCTGGAGCTGCGGCAAGCTCCGGCGAGGTGCCCTTCCACACCACGCGTCCCCGCTCGATCAGGAAATGACGGTCGGCGACGCGCAATAGCGCGCCGACGTTCTTGTCGATGACCAGAATCGACAGGCCTAACTCTTTGAGACGGGCAAGACACCGCCAGATCTCCGCGCGAATAAGCGGCGCGAGGCCTTCTGTCGCCTCATCGAGGATCAACAGCCGCGGATTGGTCATGAGCGCACGACCGATTGCAAGCATCTGTTGCTCACCGCCGGACAGTTGATTGCCCATGCTACTCTCGCGTTCGGCGAGCCGCGGGAACAGCGTGTAGACCTTGTCGAGCGTCCACTCCGCGCCGTCACGTTGCACCGCCGTTGCGAGCAGGTTCTCGCGCACGGAAAGGTTCGGAAAGATCTGCCGACCTTCCGGCACCAGGCCGATCCCGCACTGGGCCACCTTGTACGAGGGCAGTCCCCGAATATCGCCGCCCATGAAGCGGATGGCACCGGCCCGTGCTGGCGTGAGCCCCATGATCGATCGCACCGTCGTCGTCTTGCCCATGCCGTTGCGACCCATCAGCGTCACCATCTCGCCCGGCGCGATCGCCAAAGACACCCCGAACAGCACCTGGCTCAGCCCGTAGCAGGTTTCGATTCCATCGAGCGCGAGCACGGGTTCAGCCATGGACGGCCTCCTGCTCGCCGAGATAGGCGTCGCGCACCTGTGCATTGCTGCGGATCTCTTCCGGCTTCCCCGAAGCAATCACCCGGCCGTAGACAAGAACCGTGATGCGATCGGCGAGCGCGAAGACCGCTTCCATGTCGTGCTCGACCAGAAGGATGGTCAGCTCTTTCTTGAGGTCGCGCAGCATCGTGACCATGCGCGCCGATTCCTCCGGGCCAAGCCCCGCCATCGGTTCGTCGAGCAAAAGCATGCGCGGCTTCGAAGCCAAGGCCATCGCGAGCTCAAGCTGGCGATGCTCGCCATGGCTGAGCGCCGACGCCGGCAGATTTTCGCGCGCTGTGAGCCCGACCCTCGCCAGCGCTGCACGGGCGGGATTGCGCAGTTCGGCCTCGCCGCGCGCATCGCGCCAGAAATGAAACGAATGCCCGGCATGCGCCTGAACGGCCAGCGCCACGTTGTCGAGAACCGAAAGGTCGAGAAAAAGCGATGTGATCTGGAACGAGCGCGCGAGGCCGAGTGCGCTGCGCGCCGGCATCGGCAGCGCCGTGATATCGCTGCCGGAAAACTGGATGCGGCCGGAATCGGGTGTCAGTTGCCCACTGAGTTGCGCAATCAGCGTAGTCTTGCCTGCCCCGTTTGGGCCGATCACCGCATGCAATTGCCCTTCAGGGATGGCGATGCTGAGGTCATCGGTTGCAGCGATGCCGCCGAAGCGCTTGGCAAGATTTTTCACCTGCAGCAGATCAGGCATGGCGCACCTTGCCGAGCAAACCGTCGATGCCGCCGCGCGCGAACAGCACGACCAGCAGCAGCAACGGCCCGAGGATGATCTGCCAGTATTCCGTGATGCCCGAAAGGGTTTCCTCAAGCACCAGAAGCACGACCGCGCCGAACACCGGACCTACCACCGAGCCCATGCCACCGAGCACGACCATGATGATGAGGTCGCCCGAGCGCGTCCAATACATCATTGCGGGACTGACGAAATCGGTGTGGTTGGCGAGCAGTGCACCGGCAAGCCCGCACAAGACGCCGGCAATGACAAAGCAGATCAGCTTGTAGCGAAATGTCGGGAAACCAATCGCGCGCATGCGCGTGTCGTTCGAGCGCGAGCCCTGGATCACCATCCCGAAGCGCGAATTGACGATGCGCCACACCAGATAGATTGACGCATAGAGCAGCGCGAGACAGATGTAATAAAACTGGACCTTGTTCGACAGATTGATCGGCTCGAAGAACTGACTGCGTTTGTAGATTGTAAGCCCATCGTCGCCGCCGTAACGTGCAAGGCCCGCGACGACGTAATAGGCCATCTGCGCGAAGGCTAAAGTGAGCATGATGAAGTAGACGCCGCGCGTACGCAGGCTGAGCGCGCCGATGACCAAAGCGAAAAGCGCGGATGCCGCGAGCGCGACCGGCCACTGCACGAACCCGCTGTATATCCCCTCGTGCGCCAGCATGCCGACGGCGTAGCCGCCTATACCGAGATAGACGGCATGGCCGAAGCTCATCATGCCGCCAAAACCCAGGATCAGATTGAGGCTCACCGCCGCCATCGCCAAAATGATGATGCGGGTGAACAGGGTGAGCAGGAACCGGCTTCCGCCAAGCTCGACGTACACTGGCAAAAGCGCCAGTGCGGCGAGCAGCACGACAACCGTGACCGTGCGTGCGGAAAGCCAGCCGCTCATTTGTTGCCCGCCGAGAACAGGCCTTCCGGCTTGAGCACGAGCACGATCGCCATCAGCAGGTAGATCAGCATCGACGACAGCGCCGGGGCGGCGGTCGATGCAGCCGCCGGACTTAGCACCATGCGCAGCAGGTCCGGGAAAAAGGCACGGCCCAAGCGTGTCGACGAGGCCGACAAAAATTGCGGCAACAAAGGCGCCGCGGATCGAGCCGATGCCGCCGATGACCGTGATGACGAAAGCAAGAATGATGATGATCTCGCCCATCCCGATCTGTACGGTGAGGATTGGCGCCTGCATCAATCCGGCGAGTCCGGCGAGTGCCGCCCCAAGTCCAAACACCAGCGTGTAGAGCAGCTTGATGTTGACACCGAGCGCACCGACCATCTCTCGGTTCGAGGCGCCGGCGCGGATCAGCATGCCGACGCGCGTGCGCATCACCAGAAAATAGAGGCCGGCCGCGACCGCCAGCGACACGATGATGATTGAGAGCTTGTAGGCCGAGTAGTAGACGCCGGGGAGAATCTGCACCGGCGCGTTGAGCCACGACGGCAGCGGCAGGCTCAGACCGGCCGGCCCCCAGATCAGCCGGACCGTCTCATCGAAAAACAGGATGAGGCCGAACGTCGCCAGCACATGATCGAGGTGGTCGCGGCCATAAAGCCGCCGCATCACAACGACTTCCAGAATCATCCCGACGAGCAGCGTTCCGGCAAGCGCCATCGCGACCCCGAACAGGAAGCTGCCGGTCCACGCTGTGAAAGTCGCGGCGAAATAGGCGCCGATCATGTACAGCGAGCCGTGCGCCAGGTTGACGAGGTCCATGATGCCGAACACCAACGTCAACCCGGCCGCCAGCATGAACAGCAGCAGGCCGAATTGCAGGCCGTTGAGGCATTGCTCGATGAACAGCGTCATGGCGTGCGGACTTCACCACATTGGTAAATTGAAAACGGCGGCAGCGCGCGTGCGCCGCCGCCGTCATTTACCGAGCGGGCATCAGTTTGCCGGCATCTTGCATTTTGTGTGATGGCCGTCCTGGAAGTCCTTGACGATCGTGGCGGTTGTCTTCAGCACGAACTCGTTGCCGTCCTTCACCACATCCTGCAGATAGAAGTTCTGGATCGGAACGTGATTAGGTCCGAACTTGAAGCCGCCGCGCACCGACTTGAAATCGGCCTTTTCGAGCGCCTTACGCACCGCGTTCTTGTCGGACAGATTGCCCTTGGTCGCAACCACTGCCGAATTGATCAGCATCGCCGCGTCGTAGGACTGCGCGCCATAGAAGGAGGGACGCGAGTTGTACTTCTTGCGATAATCCGCCACGAACTTTTTGTTTGCGTCGTTCGGGAGATCATTTACCCATTGCTGCGCGCCCGGCACACCGAGTGCGAGGTCTTTCTGCAACGGCAGCGACAGCTCATCGATCGTGAAAGCCGTGTAGAGCGGGATTTTGCCTTTGAGCCCCGCTTGCGCGTACTGCGTCAGGAACTGCACGCCCGCCCGGCCCGGATAGAACACGAAAACGGCATCCGGGTTGGCGTCCTTCACCTTGGCGAGCTCGGCGGCGAAGTCGAGCTGGTCGGGCCACTTGGTCAGCTCCTGGCCGACGACCTTGCCTTTGAAGGTGGACGCAACGCCCGCCAGCATGTCCTTGCCCGCGGCGTAATTCGGGCCAATCAGGAACACCGATTTCACATTCTTCTGGTTCATGTACATGCCAACGGCCTGCGGCGTCTGGTCGTTGTTCCATGAGCTCGAGAACACGTATGGCGAGCACAATTCACCCGCGAGCTGCGAGGGACCGGCATTGGCCGTGATCAGAAACGTCTTGGCGTCGACCGCCGACTTCAGCGAGGCAAGCAGGACGTTTGACCAGATGTAGCCGGTGATGAAATCGACTTTGTCGGATTCGATCAGTTTGTCGGTCTTCTGCTTTCCGACTTCCGGCTTGAAGCCGTCATCTTCATAGATGACTTCGACCGGGATGCCACCCATCTTACGGCCAAGATGATCGAGCGCGAGCTCGAAAGAATTGCGCATGTCGTTACCGATCACCGCAACCGGACCGCTGAACGTGCTGATGAAACCGATCTTGATGGTTTTCTGCTGGGCCGCAGCCGGGCCCGCTGCGAGCAGCAGAGCGGCGCTCGCCGCCAGAAGTGTTTTACGCATTGTGTTCCTCCCCGAGGCCGTTCCGGCCCGTGTTTTGGATGGCCTAATGTACCGAAAGTCGCGGGCATTGGTCCACCCGGAGAAAGTGCGGTCCGACGCCCCGCCGGCGTCCGACGGCATGCGACTTGTGCCCGTTGACCCGGAAGCCGGCGGCCTTGCAGTCTAGCCGACCCGGCCCTGCCCCAGACCGCAGGAAATATAGTTCGAGGAATTCGACCTTTGTCCAAGGCGCTCGATAAGACTTACGACGGCATCATCATCGGTGCCGGACACCATGGCCTGATCCTGGGCACCTATCTCGCCCGAGCCGGTCTGACCATTCTGTTGGTGGATCGCCGCCTGACCTATGGCGGCGGCCTATGCACGCGCGAAGTCACGCTGCCCGGCTTCTATCACAACCTGCATTCCATCAATCATTTCCACATCAGCGAGACGCCGTGGTTCAAGGATTTGAACCTGGACGAGCGCGTCACCTACATCACGCCGCGTTACGAGTTCGGCCAGGCGCATCACGACGGCAGTGCGCTCGTGCTCGGGCGCGATCTCGAAGAATCGATCGACAACGTCGCACGCTTCTCGAAAAAAGATGCCCAAACTTTCCGCGATTGGAACCGCAAGGCGGAAAAGATCACGGCGCAGATCTTTTTGCCGGAACGCTATGCCGAACCGTTGCCGAAGCAGGAACGCGAAGCGCTGCTGTCGCGCACGGTTTTGGGGCGCGAATTTCTGGATGTGTCCAGCCGGCAACCGCTCGATGTCGTACGCGAGCTGTTCGAGAACGAACACGTGCGACTGCTGTTCCTGTTCAAGGTGTCGCTGTTCGGCACCTGGCTGGTCGATACGCTGTCGAAGACCTCGCCGATGGGCTCGGTGATCCGCGCCTTCGACCTCGAGAGTGGCTACCAGCTTTGTCAGGGCGGCTCATTCAATTTGGCGCGCGGCCTGATGGAAGCCTTTATCGCAGCCGGAGGCACCTTCCAACCACAGGTAAGTATCGACCGCATCGTTATCGAGAAAGGCCGTGTGACCGGCATTGAGTTGCTTGGTGGTCGGACGGTCCGCGCCAGGCAATTCGTGGCTTCGACGCTCGACGTCCACCAGACTTTCGAGAGCCTGATCGGGCGCGAACAGCTGCCCGCCGCTTTCCTCAAGAAACTCGACGGCTTCCAGTATACGGCGTGGAGCCTGTTCGGCCTGCATCTCGCGCTCAACGAAAGCCCGCGTTTCGCCGCGGAGAAATTTGATCCCAACATCAACCGCTCGCTGAAGTGGAGCATCGGCGCCGAGACCATGGAGGACCTGTTCTCGGCGCATCAGGACGTCCAGGCCGGGCGCGTGCCGAAGCTTGTGCAGTTCGGATCGGGGCCGCTCAGCCTGCTCGACCCGACGCAGGCTCCGCCCGGCAAGCACACGACCTATTGCTGGCACGTGATGCCGCTCGATCCCGATCTCGGCGGGCAAAGCTACGAAACATTCAAGGAAGAGTTCTCCGACAGGATCATCGAATGCTTCGCGCGCTACTGCCCGAACATGACAAGCGCGAACATCCTCGGACGTTACGTCTACAGCGGTCGCGAATACGTGCAGGAGATGATCAACATGCGCGGCGGCGACATCTTCATGGGCGCATTCAATGCCGAGCAGGTGATGTACAATCACTTCGGCTACCGTTCGCCGATCCCGAACCTGTACAGTGCGGGCTCGGCCGGCCACCCCGGCGGCGCGATTTCCGGCGGTGCCGGCTACATCACGGCAGCCATCATCGCGAACGATATCGGCCTCAAGCCCTGGTGGACTCCGTGGGATGCGCGCGCGGCGCTGGAGCGGCTGCCGCAACTGGAGCGGGGCGCGGCATGAGCGCCGAATTGCAGAATGTCGTGTTTCCCGGCCTGAAAGATCGCGTCGTCATTATTACCGGCGCAGGTCAGGGCATCGGGCGCGTGTTCGCAAAATCGTTCGCAAAGGCCGGCGCACGAACCGTCATCGCTGAGCTGAACGAGAAGAAGGCGGCCGCAGTTTCCGAGGAGATCCTGAAGGACGGAGGTCAGAGCCCTCGCCGTCACAACCGACGTGGCCAACGAAAGCTCGATCGCCGAAATGATCGAGGTGGTGGAAGACGAATTCAGCCGTATCGACGTGCTGATCAACAATGCGGGGATCTTCTCAACGCTGGAGATGCGCCCGTTCGATCAAATCCCGTTGGAAGAATGGGAGCGCGTGTTGCGCGTCAATCTCACCGGGCCGTTTCTTTGCGCGCGCGCCGTGCTGCCCGCGATGCGGCGTGCCAAGTGGGGCCGCATCATCAACGTCGCGTCCGGTGCCGTACGGCTGGGACGGCCGAATTACCTGCACTACATCGCAACCAAAGCCGCGCTTGCGGGCATGAGCCTGTCGATGGCGCGGGAACTCGGCCCCGACAACATCACCGTGAATGCTATCCTGCCCGGCGCGACCTTTACCGAGATCGAACGCAAGACGGTCACGCCGGCCCAGAAGGAGCGCATCATCGCTATGCAATGCGTGCCTCGCGCAGAAGTGCCGGACGATCTGGTCGGAGCAGTGTTGTTCCTGGCGTCGGAGGCCTCGGCCTTCGTCACAGGGCAGAGCATCAACCTCGACGGCGGAGTGACGGGATCATGAGAGCGACGACGCCTACCGTTGCCGTTATCGCGCCGGGCAATATGGGAGCCGGCGTTGGCCGCCGTCTGACGGAGAACAAAGTTACAGTGCTCACGTCGCTTGCGGGCCGCAGCGAGGAAAGCGTCAAGCGCGCGCGTGAGGCCGGCATGCAGCCAGTCGAGGAACGCGTACTCGCGGAAGCCGATTTCCTTTTTTCGATTGTTCCGCCGGGGGATGCGCTCAGGCTCGCAACCCGCCTCGCGCCTGTTCTTACTGCAGCCAACAGAAGGCCGGTCTATGTCGAATGCAATGCTGTCAGCCCGCCGACCATGGAAAAAATCGCCGCTGTGATTGCCAAGACCGGCTGTCCTTTCGTCGGCGCCGGCATCATCGGGCCGCCCCCGAAGCCCGGTAGCACAAACACGAAAATTTACGTATCGGGTCCAGCGGCTAAGGATGTCACAAGACTCAATGACTACGGGCTGATCGTGCGCGTGCTCGACGGCCCAGTGACAGCGGCGTCGGCGCTCAAGATGTCCTATGCCGGCATCACCAAGGGATTCACCGCGCTCGGCACGGCCATGATGCTGGCCGCAAGCCGCGGAGGTTCGGCCGAGGCACTGAAGGCGGAGCTCGCCGAAAGCCGCCCGGACCTTCTTCGTTATCTCTCGAATCAGGTGCCGAGCATGTACTCGAAAGCCTACCGCTGGGTGGCCGAGCTCGATGAAATCGCGGTTTTCGTCGGAGAAGAATTTCCCGAGCGCGAGATGCTGCAGGCCGCAGCGCGGCTTTATGAACGCATCGCGGAGGACCTAGAGGACAGGAAGGATGAAATCGGCAAGCTCGACCGGTTTCTCGAAAGATCATGACCTCCGAGACACCGGTTATCGTCGACATCCGCGGCGGATACCGCGTCATCACGCTCAACCGGCCGGACAAGCTCAACGCCTTCAACGAGGCGATGCATCAGGCATTTCGCAAGGCCATCGGTGACGCCGAATCCGACGAGAGCTGCCGCGCGCTGCTGATCACCGGCGCAGGCCGTGGCTTCTGCACCGGGCAGGATCTCAGCGACCGGCTCGCCAAGCCAGGAGAAACGGCCGTGCTCGGCGGCGCATTGGAGGCCCACTACAACCCGTTGGTCCGCAAACTGCGCGCCCTGCCCTTTCCCGTTGTCGCGGCGGTGAACGGCGTCGCGGCCGGCGCCGGCTGCAATATCGCACTCGCCTGCGACATCGTTCTTGCTGCTCGCTCGGCCAGTTTCATTCAGTCCTTTGCCCGCGTCGGACTTGTGCCGGATTCGGGCGGCACGTGGTTCCTTCCACGGCTGGTCGGTGAGGCACGGGCGCGCGGACTTGCACTGCTGGCCGAGCCACTGCCGGCCGAAAAGGCGGAGCACTGGGGCCTGATCTGGAAATGCGTGGATGACACTGCGCTCATCGGCGAGGCCCAGAAACTGTGCGCGAATTTCGCGGACGCGCCGACACTGGGCCTGGGCCTGATCAAGCGTGCGCTTGATGCATCGGCGCGAAATACGCTCGATGCCCAGCTCGACCTCGAGCGCGATGCGCAACGTGAGGCGAGCCTGACGCCGGACTACGCCGAGGGCGTCCGCGCATTCATGGAAAAACGCAAACCGAACTTCAGCGGTCGGAAGAAATGACACAAACGAACAACAAAAAAACACTGCGTGTCGGCCTCGCCGGTCTTGGTGCGGTCGGGCTCGAGGTGGCAAAGCGCCTGATCGCAGGTGTCCCGGGCCTCACACTTGCGGCCGTCGCCGTGCGCGATGTGCAAAAGGCGCAACGGGCGCTGCCGCAGGTTGGTCATGCCATTCCCGTCCGCAAGGCGACCGAGCTCGCAAACGACTGTGACATTGTCGTCGAATGTCTGCCGCCCGCTTTGTTTCGCGAGGTCGCGCTCAGCGCCATCGACAAGGGGCGCATTTTCATGCCGCTTTCGGTTGCGCAATTGCTTGAAAACGGCGACCTCGTCGAGCGCGCGCGCCAGAAGAACGCGCGTATTCTCGTGCCGACCGGCGCGCTGATCGGCCTCGATGCCGTCCGCGCCGCGGCGGAAAGCACAATTCATTCGGTCAAGATGGTGACGCGCAAGCCGCCGGCGGAACTCGAGGGCGCGCCCTATCTCCGCGAGCGCGGAATCTCGGTGACCGGCCTGAAGGAGCCGTTGAAGGTGTTCGACGGCAGCGCGCGCGAAGGTGCGCGCGGATTCCCCACCAATGTGAATGTCGCGGCAGCGTTGAGCCTTGCGGGAATCGGACCGGACCGTACCCAGCTTGAAATTTGGGCTGATCCGAACGTTACGCGTAACACTCACACGATCACTGTCGACGCCGATACTGCACGTTTCACAATGACGATCGAGAATATCCCGTCGGAGAACCCGCGCACCGGAAAGAGCGTCGCGCCTTCGACGGTCGCCGCGCTGCGCGGGTTGGTATCCGAGTTAAAGGTCGGTACTTGAGCCTCACACGCGCAGGAAAATCCTGCGGCGATAAAGAAATCCCGCGAGCGCAATCGCAAGAGCAAGTCCGAGAATATGCGCAAGGAAGGCGCCGGTTCCCGACGTTGTATTGTCGCTGATCCAGAGCGCCACATCGTGGCCAACCAGCCGCAGCACGAGTGGCGCGAAACCGATTACCCCGTTGATGAAGTAAATCGCGATAGCATTTGCTCCGATCCACACGAAGGCGGTGGCCCAGGCTTTCCATTCCCAGACATCGATGACCTGATGCGCGATCGCCAGCAGGATCATGCTGTAGCCGCTGACGATCAGCGCAAATGACGACGTCCAGATCGCCTTGATGACCGGAAATTGCAGGCCCCACAAATACCCGGCGATGACTATCGCAATGCCCGCCACGGCCAGCCATACCGACTTACGCGTGGGGCTCAGCCGTGCGTCGTTGAGCAGCAGTCCTGCCAACACGCCGAGCACGCATGTACCGATCGCCGGCAACGTGCTTAGAAGTCCTTCGGGATCGCGCGTCTCGTCCCACAACCGCCCCGGCAGATAATGCAGGTCGATCCAATTGGCGAGATTGCTTTCCGGCTGGTACGAGGCGGCGCCGTAACCGGGCACTGGCACGAACGTCATCAGCGCCCAGTATCCTGCAAAAAGAACAAGAACCGCAGCAACCAGGCCGCGCCAGTCGAGATTGAGGAACAAAATTGATGCGAACAAATAACAGATGCCGATCCGCTGCAGGATGCCGAGAAAACGTATGTCGCTCAGCTGATCGCCGAACCCGCCGTAGTACAGAATCCCCAGCACATACAAAACAAGCGCACGGCGCAGCACGTGCAAATGCGCCTTTGCCCTGCCATCACGCTCGACGAGCCGCGGCAGAGCAAGCACGATCGAAACGCCGGTGATGAAAATGAACAAAGGGAAGATGAAGTCATAAAAACGAAATCCCTCCCAGTCCGCATGGGTAATTTGTCTGCCGAGAAATTCACCTACGGAGCCGAGCACCGGGCCTTTGCCGCGCAGCATCCGCTCAAGAGCTATCACCGCACCATCGGCGCCGATGATCCAGAAAATGCTGAACCCACGCACCGCATCGACTGAGAGGACCCGACGCGTCTGCAATGCGAGAGAACCATCTGCGTAACGCATTGGCGCCGCCAATCGATTGCCGCATCAAGCGGTGACCAGACGAGAACGGGTTCAAGGTGGAATTGGTTGCGACACAAATACCCACCGCTCAGTCTAGCTCAATTGTCCGAAGTCACTAGGAATAACGAAGCAGCAATCACCCCTCGTGGTGCCGCGGGGCGCTACGAATTCACATTCAGGACTACTGCGGTGACGTCGCGAAAGCGGTGTGCCGGGAATCGCATCGGCCCGCAGGCGCCTGAACACGGAAATAGTTCCGTCCGACAAAGGATTCGTCATAATGGTGCCATGACGTGCTGTGGTCCAAGGCTTGGACGCCAGCAAGGGTCACGGCGAGAACCGAGCTTTCCATATCCCGCTTCTGCACGTCGAGGTTTTGCGGCAACCGCGAGCTGGCGTAATCGACATAATAGACCCGCCGTACACAAATCGAATCCTTGACGGCGTCGAGGGCGGCTTTCGCCGTCATGAGATGATCGGAGTGATCCTGCGGATTGATCCGCATATTGGTCTCGGCGACGTTGACCTGAATAAGAGCGGCGCTCCCGCGCTCGTAGGCGACGATCGCCCGCAACGTCGCGACCAGGTCGTCCCAGCCGTGATAGGTCGCCGACCCATCGACCGCGTGCAGGACATTGTTCTCGCCACTGGCCAGCCGTTTGAGCGATTCAAACCCGGTCACATAATATCCATCGCCAGACCAATGACCGTCCGGCACACGAAGAAAGTACCCGACGGTATTGCGATAGCTTACCCGATAGATCAAATGACCGTTAAACATCATCGGGGCGGCAAGACGTTCGGCGGGCGCAGAATCCGCATTGGCCATGAATCGGATTGCGGCTTCGGCGCCGTTTTCCCGCGCCAGATAAAACGGATGCTTGCGGCCGCCGAGGCCGATGCCGAGACCGGCATCGCCGGCAGTGAGATGGACGAACACGGTTTTCGCGGCACCGCTGATCACGTCCTCAAAGGCCGACGGATTCATGAACAGCTGCCAGTCGTCTTCATGTGCGGCGAAATAGAATGAAACCTTGTCCGGCCGCTTGCCGTCCTCGGCCAGCACGGGGCCGGTGGCCATCAGCCCCCCGGCCAAACAGGCCGCCACGACACGTCGTGCCATCGTCATCCCCAGCCCCCTCTTTCGGCGCTCCGAACGCCACCAAATAGAATAAGACCTTGGCGATTTCAAAGAAAATACTCCCGCCCTGCGCGGACTGTCGCAGCCTTTCGTCGTAGGCCCGTTTGACAATCCGAAGCCGCGCTTTATCGTTTGCATACAAATAATTAGCCCCGGCCGCGCCGGAAAGTCCACATGAAGCCCGCGCCCTTCGTCCGCCATGCGCCGAAGACCCTCGATGAGGCGCTGAAGATTCTGGCCGAAGTGGCGCCGCAAGACGGCCGCGTGCTCGCGGGTGGCCAAAGCCTCGTCCCGATCATGGCATTTCGGCTGGCTAAGCCCGCCCACCTCGTCGACATCAACGACGTCGCCGGCCTCGACAAGATCTCGAGTGACGGCAAGATGCTTGCGATCGGCGCCTGTGTACGCCATGCGGCGTTTCACAAACCGGTCACCGAAAACCCGCTCGGTACATTGCTGAGCACGGTCGCGCGCCATATCGCACACTACCCGATTCGCATGCGCGGCACCTTCTGCGGGAGCCTGGCGCACGCCGATCCGGCATCGGAATGGTGCGTTGTCGCGGCCACACTCGACGCCGCGCTCGTCGCCAGAAGCACGCGGGGCGAACGCGTGATCGCGGCAAAGCATTTTTTCACCGGCATCATGTCGACGGCGCTGGCTGAAGACGAGTTGCTCGTCGAAGCGCGCCTGCCGTTGCTGGCGAATGACGCCAGGTTCGGGTTTAACGAATTCAGTCGGCGCGCGGGCGATTTTGCTATGGCTTCGTCGCTTGTCACCTATCGCCTGCGGAGCGGCAAAATCGCCGATGCACGCGTCGGACTTGGCGGCGCGGAATCATCGCCCCGGCGCATCGCGGAGGCTGAGGCCGCCCTCGATGGCCAGGCACCCGGCGACAAGGCTTTCCGTGCCGCCGCTGAAACCGCCGCCAAACTCATCGATCCTTTGGAAGACCATCAGACGAATGCGGAATACCGGCGCGATCTCGTGCGCGCCGTCGTTCGCCGCGCACTGGAAAGCAGTACGTCGTGAGCGCGCACGGCACCCGAGGCTCCGGCATGACTTGGGTTGGCCGCGCGATTCGGCGGCTCGAGGATCCTGCGTTGATTACCGGGCAAGGCCGTTTTACTGCGGACGCGGCTGCCGTTCACTGGGTTCGCTTCGTGCGCAGCCCCGTTGCCGCCGGAAAGCTACGGAATGTGAGCTCACCGAACGGTGCCATGGCTGTCACGGCGGCGGATCTCAAAGGCGTCAAGAAGATCACGCCGATGCTGCACAAGTTCAACTACAAGCCGGTCGCTCAGCCCGTGCTCGCCGACGGGGTTGTGCGCTTCATCGGCGAACTTGTGGCGGCCGTCGTGGCAAAAAGTGAAGAAGAGGCCGAGGACATCGTCGATCAGGTCGAACTCTCGATCGACGAAATGCCTTCCGTGGCCGACGCGCGCGATGCGCTCAAGACCGGCGCGCCTCAGGTGCACGCCGAAGCGGCGGGCAACATCATTCTCGAAGGGAAAGTGAAGACACCCGATTTCGACTCAACCTGGAGCAGCGCGCACAAGATCGTCAAAATCGATGCGCGGTCACGCCGGCAAAACGCGACACCGCTGGAGGCGCGCGGGGGTCATGCGGCCTATGACGCGGCAACCGGGCGCATCACGCTGACCTGCAGCACGCAGATGCCGCATCTGACCCGCACGGCCATCTGCGACGTGCTCGGCATCCCGGAGTCCGATTTACGGGTGATCGCGCCGGATGTCGGAGGCGGATTTGGACAGAAAATGTCGCTGCCCGGCGAATATGTTGTTTTGGTCTGGCTGGCGCGCAAGCTCAAAAGCTCGGTCGCCTGGACAGAAGACCGCCGCGAGAACCTGATCGCGGCATTTCATTCGCGCGATCAGTACATCACGCTGGAAGGCGCTTTTGACCAGAACGCGAAACTGATCGCCTTGAAGGCGGACATCGTTTCCAACATCGGCGCCTATTCGTGCTTTCCGACGACGTGTGGGGTCGAGCCGCTGATGGCCATGGCGGAGATGCCCGGCCCTTACGACGTGCAGCAGTACCAGTGTCTTGCCCGCGGCGTCATCACGAACACCTGCACCATGGCGCCTTATCGCGGCGTGTCACGGCCGGTCATCACCTTCACGCTCGAGCGGTTGATGGACAAGGCGGCTCGCGCTTTTGGCCTCGACCCGGTCGACATCCGCCGACGTAATCTCATTGACAAGTTTCCCTACAAGTCGGCGATGGGCCTCGAATACGACGAGGCCACCTACAAGGAGACGCTGGAAATGGCGGTGAAGGCGATCGATGTGCCCGCCTTCCGCAAACGCCAGGCCGAGGCACGTGCCCAGGGCCGTCATCTCGGCATCGGCATCGCGACATTCTCCGAGCGCACCGGCTACGGGAGCCCGGCGTTTGCGGCCCGCGGCATGGAGATAACACCGGGATGGGAAACCGTCATCATAACGGTCGATCCATCGGGCTTTGTCGAGGCCCGCATCGGCTCGTCGCCGCACGGACAGGGCCTGCGCACCACGCTCGCGCAGATCATTGCGGACGAGATCGGCATTACTCCCGATATGATCAAAGTAGTGCATGGCGATACCGACCGCACGCCTTATGGATGGGGCACGTTCGCAAGCCGTTCGCTGGTGATTTCCGGCGGCGCAACCCTGATCGCCGCACAGAAAATCCGAACCAAGCTCGTTAAAATGGCCAGCCACCTGCTTGAGGCTGCGCCTGACGACATCGTGCTTGCCGAAGGAATGGCGAAGGTCGCCGGCACCGACAAGGCAATTGCGATCGCAAAGCTTGCCCGCGAAGCCTATACGCAAACTCACCGGTTCAAGGGCGACATCGAACCGGGGCTGACCGAAACCGGCCATTACGACCCACCCGGCACCTTCTCCAATGCGTGCCATATCGCGATTGTCGATGTCGACATCGAGACGGGCCATGTGAAGGTTGAAAAATTCCTCGTGGCCGAGGACGCCGGACGCATCATCAATCCGATGATCGCCGACGGTCAGGTGCACGGCGGCGTCGCCCAGGGGATCGGCAACGCGCTGCTCGAGGAGATCATTTACGACGAGAACGGCGGAATTCTAACTGCATCCCTCGCCGACTATCTGCCCCCGACCGCGCACGAAATTCCGCCGATCGAGTTGCATCACATCGAGACGCCGAGCGTAAACTCAATCACCAAGGCCAAGGGGCTGGGTGAAGGCGGCGCCATCGGCGCACCCGCCGCGGTCATCAACGCGATCAACGATGCGCTGTCTCCATTCGGCGTCGAGATCAACGAAATGCCTGCGACACCCCAGCGCATCCGGGCCGCCATTCGCAATGCAGAGAAGGCCGCATGAGCGAAAAAACGACAATTACGCTCAACATCAATGACCGCGGCTACCCGATCAACGTAGAGCCGCGTCGCACCCTGGCGGACGCCATCCGCGAGGACTGCGGACAAACCGGCACCCATATCGGCTGCGAGCACGGCATCTGCGGCGCCTGCACCGTTATCGTCGACAACGAGCCGGTGCGATCCTGCCTGATGTTTGCGGTGCAGGCGGATGGCAAGAAGATCCGGACCGTTGAAGGCCTGGCGCAGGGCGACAAATTGCATCCCATGCAGCAGGCCTTCATGGATCACCACGGGCTTCAATGTGGCTTCTGCACGCCGGGTTTTCTGATGCTGGCGGTCAGCGTGCTCGAGCGCGAGCCCGATATCAGCGACGAAAGCCTCATCGACGTGCTTTCATCGAATCTTTGCCGTTGCACGGGCTATCAAAACATCATCAAGGCCGTGTACGCGGCGGCAAAAGAGATGCGAAAACGATGAGCGTTTGCGCTCATGCCAATTAAAGGGAAATTTGTCGGCCGTTCCGTCCCACGCCTGGAGGACCGCCCGCTCCTTACCGGTCAGGGCCGCTTCGCAGGTGATATTTCATTTCCCGGCCAGTGGCATATGCGTGTGGTGCGCTCGCCGATAGCGCACGGAAGATTGAAATCGATCGACGTAAAAGCTGCCCTTGCATTGCCAGGCGTTCACACCATCTGGACGCATGCCGACATCGCCCACATTCCGCCGATAGGATTTCGCCTGACCGGGCTCATGGAGCTCGAGGCCTACCGGCAGACCGCGCTGGCGCAGCGTTACGTGCGTTATGTCGGGGAGCCAGTGGCGGCGGTCTTCGCTGCCGATCCATATGTTGCCGAGGACGCGGCCGATCTGGTCGAGATTGACATCGAGCCGCTGCCGGTCGTTCTCGATGCGGCGGGGCAACCCGGGCCGTTCGACGAGGACCACGATACCGAAACATCGGTGATCGAAAAGAAATCCGGCGACATCGACGCCGCCTTTCGCGCAGCCGATGCGGTCGTCGCACTTGATCTTGCGATCGGCCGGCACAGCGGCGTCCCGATGGAGACGCGCGGCGCCATCGCGCGCTACGACGAGGCCAATGATGTTCTGGAGATGCATGGCGCCGCCAAGGTGCCGCACTGGAACAGAGACCGGCTGGCGTTCATGCTTGGCCGGCATCCGGATAAGGTGCAGCTCTATGAGGGCCACGTCGGCGGAGGCTTCGGCATTCGCGGGGAAATGTACCCGGAAGATGTGCTTGTCTGCGCAGCCGCGCTGAAGTTCCGAAAGCCGATCAAGTGGATCGAAGACCGGCGCGAACATCTGATTGCCGCCAATCATTCGCGCCAGCAGCGCCACAGGATCAGGGCCGCGATCGCCAAAGACGGTCGCATTCTCGGGATCGACAACGAGTTCTTTCACGACAACGGCGCCTACATGCGCACGCATGCGGCGACGGTTCCCGATCTTACGGCTGCCATGTTGCCCGGCCCCTACCGCGTGCCCGCCTATCGCGCGCGCGGCCATATCCGGCTAACCAACAAGACGCCATGCGGCACCTATCGTGCTCCGGGCCGATACGAGTTCGACTTTCGTGCGCGAGCGCCTCATCGACGCGATCGCAGCAAAAACCGGCATCGACGCCATCGAAATCCGCCGGCGCAACCTGATCGAGCAGAGCGCGATGCCCTACAGCCTCGGATTTTCCACGCTCGGCACCGACATCATTTACGATTCCGGCAACTACGTGAAACTGATGGACAGACTGCTGACGGTGGCAAACTGGCAAGGCATGCAACAAGCGCTCATGCGCCGTCGCGCTGCCGGCGAGAAAGTCGGCGCCGGCTTTGCCATGTTCGTCGAAAAGAGCGGGCTGGGCCCATTCGATAAAGTCAGCATCGAGGTGACGGCAGACGGCACGATCGAACTGATCACCGGCGTCGCATCCATCGGGCAAGGCGTTGAGACCGCAATGGCGCAGATCTGCGCCGAGACGCTCGGCGTCGATTACACCCGCGTAAAGGTCGTGCACGGCCAGACCGACCGTATCGACAAGGGCATGGGGGCGTTTGCATCACGGGTGACGGTCATGTGCGGTGAAGCCACGCGCATGGCTGCGGCCAAGCTGCGCGACGCCGCGCTGAAGGCCGCCGCCGAATTGATGCAGACATCGCTCGACCTGCTCGACGTGATCGATGGTGAAATCGTGCGCAAGGGCGGACCGGGGCCGTCAATGAAACTCGCCGAACTCGCGGCCACCAGGGCTGAAGGCCTGACCGCCGAAGCTGAATTCAAATCCAGCCACATGGTCTATCCCTATGGGGCGCACGTCGTGCAGCTGCGGCTTGATTCCGAAACCGGTGCGGTGGCCATCGAGCGTTACCTCGCCGCGTTCGACATCGGCAAAGCAGTCAACCCGATGCTCGTCGAAGGTCAGATCGTCGGCGGTCTCGCGCAAGGGTTGGGCGGCGCCCTGTTCGAAGAATTCACTTATTCGGAAAACGGCGATCCGCTGGCGGTCACATTCGCCGACTATTTGGTGCCGACGGCCCGCGAAATTCCGGCCGTCGAAACGATGCTGAGTGAGGACGCCCCGAGTCCCCTCAATGCCTATGGATTCAAGGGCGCCGGCGAGGGCGGCATCACACCGGTCGGTGCCGCCATCGCGTCTGCGATCGATGACGCGCTACAGCGCCCCGGCGCGGTGACGCAACTTCCGATGACACCATGGCGCATCAGGACCTTGTTGCGAGGTCAGTGAAACTCCGGCTTTGACAAGGCTGGACCGCTCGACACACCCATGCGACATTAAAGCGCAAATCAAGCACAGATAGCGCCACACGGCGATCCCGCCGAGCAAGGCGCAACGTCACTCCTGGGAGGTCTCCATGTCAGTCCTGCGTCTCTCAACGCTGCACGCTCTCGTGCTCTGTGCCGTGCTCGCAACGGCATCCACCGCGGCATTTGCCCAGAACCGTGCATTTTCGTTCGCCTATGACCAGCCAAAGTCGAGCGGCTACGGCGTGGGTGCAACGATCTTCAACAACAAGCTGAAGGAGCTAAGCAAAGGCACGCTGTCGATCAACGAATATCCCAGCGCACAGCTCGGCACTGAAGCGCAGACCCTGCAGAAGGTCCAGACCGGCGACATCGACTTCGTGCTGCTGTCGACCGCCAATGCCTCGACTGCGCAGCCGGAATCCGGCGTATTTTCAATTCACTTCATATTCCGTGACGAAGCCCATGCGATCAAGGTGCTTGGCGATCCGGCCGTCATCGCGGCGATGAAGGAACTGTATGCGGCCAAGATGAAGGGCGCGCACATGCTCGGGCTGGGCTCGCAAGGCCTGCGCAACATGTATGGCAAGAAGCCGATCCAGAAGGTGTCTGATCTAAAGGGCGTGAAGATGCGCGTGCAGGCCACGGTGACCGAAGACGTGACGTTCCCAGCCTATGGTGCGCAGGTCGTGCATATGCCGTTCGGCGAAGTGTATACGGCACTGCAAACCGGTGTCGCCGACATGGGCGAAAACGGCATCAACAATTACCTCATCAACAAGCACTACGAAGTAGCACCCGTGCTTTCGATCACCGAGCACGAGGCAAACAACGCCGCACTGTTCGTCAGCGACAAGGTCTGGAGCAGCCTGACCGACGAGCAGAAGAAATGG
Organism: uncultured Alphaproteobacteria bacterium; assembly: GCA_963736275.1. Lineage (GTDB taxonomy): Bacteria > Pseudomonadota > Alphaproteobacteria > Rhizobiales > Xanthobacteraceae > Pseudolabrys. The sequence goes on along the minus strand of CAVTOP010000012.1, from coordinate 8,042 downwards.
GTCCAGGCGGCGGCAGATGAAGTGAGCCGGAACGAGCCAACGGCGGCGTTCAAGCTCGAACATGAAGCACTGGCGAAACTGGAAAAAATCGGCGTGAAGGTCGTCAAGGGCGTCGACAAGTCGGGCTTCCAGGCTATCGGCAAACCCATCCAGGATAAACTCGCCAACGACCTTGGTCCGCATGCCAAGAAGGTTCTCGAGCTGGTCCGCAACGTAAAATAGACCGCGCGAATACGAAAGGCGGGGAGCCGGTCGCTCCCCGCCCCTGCCTGCTTCAATCCGGAATTGACCGATGCGCTTTGACGGGCTGGTCTCGCAAGAACAGCGTCATCTGAAATGGCGCTTTCTTGATCCCCTTGAACAACTGCTGTTGATCCTGTGCGGCATGGCCATCACAGCGTTCAGTGTGCTGGTCCTGTGCGACATCGTCACACGCGCAATCGGCCACCCGTGGCTGTGGCTGCAGGAAACGACGATGAATTTTTTCCTGTACGGAATATTCATCGGAGTGGCGGCCTGCACGCGCCGCAATGACCACCTCTATCTCGCGGTGCTGGCCGAATCGATGTCCGGCAACCGCCGACTCTTCTTCGAGCTGTTCAACCGTTTCGTTGTGCTCTGCGTCGCGTTTTGCATGGTCTATTTCGGCTACCTGAACGTTCTCGACGGCTTCAAGAGTCTGCGTATGCCGTCGATGTCGCCAATGGCGTATCTCTACGTGGCAATTCCGATCTCAGGCGCGTTGGTGGCGTTGTTCACCGTCGAGCAGATGGTCAATGGCTGGCGCAACGGTTTCCCCGACATTCCGGCCGATGAGCGAAGGAAATCGCTGTGATGTCGAACGGCTCGCTCATTGTCCTGATGGCCATCCTGTTCCTGTTTTTTGGCTACATGGGCGTGCCTGTCGCATTCGCATTGATTGCCTCGGTGCTCCTGATAACGACTTTCACCCCGGTCAGCCTGGCCTCGATGATCGCCCAGCTCTTCAACGGCGTTGACGTCGAAGCATTGATGGCAATCCCGTTCTTCCTCCTGGTCGGCGATCTCATGACCTCAGCGAACGTGACCGTCCGGATGATCACGCTGTCGCAGACGATGGTCGGACACTTCCGCGGCGGACTTGCGCAGGTGGTGACCATTTTCAGCATGTTTTTTGCCGGCATATCAGGTTCGTCTGCAGCCGACGTGGCGGTCCTGACACGCACACTTGCGCCCGAAATGAGCCGGGAAGGATACGACCGCGCGTTCACGGCCGCCTTGATTGCTTCAGCCTCTACGATGGCGAACCTTATTCCACCCAGCATTATGGCAGTCATTTACGGGGCGACGGGGAATGTTTCCATCGGAGGACTGTTTCTCGCCGGCGTCGTGCCAGGTCTCGTCGTCGGCATCGGCCTGATGATCTACAGCCATTTCTTTGGCCCGGTCGGCATAAAGCGGGAGCGGGCCACCTTTGGCGCGTTCGCCACGGCGACCAAAGCAGCAGCCGTACCCCTGATGATCCCGATCATCATCATGGGAGGCATCCTGACAGGCCAGTTCACGCCGACCGAGGCCGGTGTGGTGGCGGTCGCCTATATCGTTTTAGTCGCGATCCCGCTTCTGAACCGGCGCCACCTGCGAAATCTGCCACGCGACATGGCGTTCACCGGGCTGCTCTATTCCATTCCACTCATCACCATTGGCGCTGCCTCGGTCTTCGGCTGGATGCTGGCCTATCTGCGCGGCCCGGCAATGGTCTCGGAATGGATATCGACCGCAGCGGGCGGCGACCCTTTCATGATCATGATCCTGCTTACGTTGCTGTTCGTCATCGTCGGCGATTTCATCGATGCCGTTCCGGCAATCATCATTTTCATGCCGATCATCATCGAACTCACCAAGAATGCGGATATCAATCCCGTTCATATGGGCGCCGTGATTATCACCACGCTTGCATTTGGGCTGATTACCCCTCCTTACGGTCTGGCATTGCTGATGGCCTCGAAATTTGTCGGTATCAAATTCTCCAAGGCCATGCTGGCGTCGTTACCGATTTATGTCGTGTTCTTCGTTGCTATCGCCTTCACAATCTTTTTTCCCGACATTGTGCTGTGGTTGCCGAAAACGTTCCTGCCGCAGTCTGTCGGCTGCTTTCCAAATCCGAACGGCACCGGTTACATCTGCCCCTAGGTCCGTACTATGCCCTTCATTGAAAGCAGCATCACGCCGAAGCTCCAGGCGCCCGCCGGCACCTGCGACACGCATATGCATATCTACGATGGCAAGTATCCGACGGCGCCGACTGCGAAGTTCGTGCCGCCGGATGCGCCCGTTTCGGCCTATCGCAAGATGTGCGCCCGCCTCGGCATCGAGCGGACCGTCGTCGTGCAGCCTTCGACCTATGGCAAGGACAATCGTTGCACGCTCGAGGCCGTGGCTGCCCTCGGGCCGAATACACGCTGTATCGTCGTTGTCGACGAGACCGCGACCGACGCCGAACTCGACCGGCTGACCAAGCTCGGCGCCCGCGGCATTCGCTTTTTCATGCTGCCCGGCGCGCCTTTGCCGTGGGAGATCCTCGAGACCATGTCGGCGCGCGTGGCGCCCTTCGGCTGGCACGTGCAGTTGCAGCTCGATGGCCGCGACCTGCCTGAACGGGAAACGACGCTCAAGCGGCTGAAGAGCACGCTGGTGATCGATCATGTCGGCAAATTCCTCGAACCGGTGCCGCTCGATCATCCGGGGTTTCGCGCGCTTCAAAATCTGGTCGACGGCGGCCGGACCTGGATCAAATTGTCGGCCCCTTACGAGGTCTCGAAAGCCGGGCCGCCGACCTACGACGACGTCGGCAAGCTTGCCAAGACGCTGGCAAAAGCCGCGCCGGAACGCATGCTGTGGGCGACCAACTGGCCGCATCCGACGCCAGGCGCCCCTGTGCCCGACGATGCCTGGATGCTCGACATGCTGCTCGACTGGATCCCCGACGAGGGCGCGCGCCGCAAGGCGTTGGTCGACAACCCCGCGCAGCTCTACGGCTTTCTGACCGTCAGGGCGCAAAATGCGGCACGTATCCCTTTTGCCCGCGTTCAATGCGGCCTGCAAAGGGCAAGCCGACGTGTCCCGGAAACACCAGTGCACCGCTTGAGGCGCAGTAGTCGAGCACCTTGCGGCGGCTCACCCGTGCCTGAGCTGCATCCGAATTCTTCGGGAAATTCCAGTCCGGGTAGTAGACCTGCAGAAGGTGGTGCCACACATCGCCGATAAAAGCCGCGCGCTCACCCTTGCTCTCCAGCTTGAAGAACACGTGGCCCGGCGAATGTCCGGGCGCGGAATCGATCTCGATAAACTCATTGAGCCGGTGCGGTCCGCCGCTCACCAAATCGGCCTTTCCGTGCTCGAGAATCGGAATCACGCACTCGCGAAACGTTCCGAACTCCGCCGGTCCTTCCTTCGGATCGGCGTCGACTTTCGAGAAATAGTCGACGTCGGGCTTTGAAAAGACGTAACGGGCATTGGGAAACGTCGGCACCCATTTGCCGTCGCGCTGCTGCGTGTTCCAGCCGACGTGATCGTGGTGCAGATGCGTGCACATTACGAGATCGATCTCTTCCGGCCGCACGCCTGCGGCCGCGAGCCGTTCGAGGTACGGCACGTTGAGCATGTGCCAGAACGGCCGCCCCGGCTTCACCTTATTGTTGCCGCAGCAGGAGTCGATCAAAATCTTCTTGCCGCCGACCTGCAGCACCCAACTGTGCACCGAAAGGATGATCTTGCCGGTTTCGGCCTCGTAATGATGCGGCGCCAGCCAACCCTTGTGCTCCGCCAGGTGTGCGTCGGTGAAATCCGCAAAGATGTCTCGTGAGCTGATAGCCCGGCAGGTTGGTTTCTTCGATCCGGGTGATGGTCGCCTGACCGACTTTGAACAATGTCGTCTCCGAGAAAGATGTCAGGCCAATTTGCGCAGCAGCTTGGTCAGCATGCGCTGCTCGTCCGTGTTGAGCGGCGTGAGCGTTGCGGCGGTTATCCCGGTCGCCACTTGCATCGCCGCTTCGGTAGCACGCCGTCCGCGATCGGCAAGCGTGACGGCCCGGCGGCGGCGGTCCTTCGGATCGCTGAGTGCCGTCACGAAACCGCGCAAATGCAGGCGATCGACGACACCCTTGATAGTCGCAGCGTCGAGATAGATCAGCCGACCGAGATAATTCTGCGAGCAGGGCCCAACTTCGTAGAGCTTGGCAAGCGCAGCGAACTGGGTCTGCGTGAGCCCCTCGATCATCTGAGACGTGAAGATCGATGTATGCCTCTGCATGGCGATGCGCATGAGGAACCCGACCTGGTCGTCAAGCACATAGCGATCTTCGGATGTGTCCGGCTGGGCTGCCACAACTTTCAGTTTTTCGCGCCGCAATGTTTTCATGGGTTTCTTCCACCTGAATGACGTCATCCTATACCGTCAGATAAGTCCTTTGCACCTCCGGACTGGCATCGAGCTCGGCAACCGAGCCCTGCCAGTGAATCTGCCCCTTTTCGAGAACGTAGACACGATCCGATACGAGGCGCGCAAAATGCACATTCTGCTCGGAGAGCAGGATCGATAGGCCCTGCTTTTTCAGTTCGATGATCGTTTGCGCCATCTGTTCGACGATCAGTGGAGCGACGCCCTCGGACGGCTCGTCGAGCAGGACCAGCAGGGGGTTTCCCATCAGCGTGCGGGCAACGGTGAGCATCTGCTGCTCGCCGCCGCTCATGCGGCCACCCAACCGGTCCGGCATTTCGGCAAGATTGGGAAACAGCTTGAAGAGCTGCCCGGGTGTCCAGGACGGCGCCTGATTGCCGTCGGCAAACCGGCGGGCCGGTTGCCGGCCGACATCGAGATTCTCCATCACCGTGAGATCGACGAAGATCCGTCGGTCTTCCGGTGTAAACCCCAAACCCAGCCGTGCAATCTCGAACGGCTTCCGGTTTGAAATATCCTCGCCATTGAAACGGACAGTGCCCCTGCGCCGGGCCATCAGGCCCATGATCGTCTTTATCGTGGTGGACTTGCCGGCGCCGTTGCGTCCCATCAGCGCCACCACCTCGCCACGGCCCACCTGAAAGTTGAGGTCGTACAGGATACGTGCCGCGCCATACCAGGCGCTCAGATCCTCCGCCGTCAGCATGGCTTCGCTCATGGCGCGGCTCCTGCGGCGAAGGTCTTGCCGGTCCCAAAATAGACTTCACGTACCTGCGGATTGTCACGAATGGATGCCGCGTTTCCGTCCGCGATCAGGCGGCCCGCGCGCCAGCACGATGATGCGGTCGGCGAAGGCGAACACCACATCCATGGAATGCTCGGTGAACAGCACCGAAATTTTCCGCTCCACGACCAAACGCTTGACCAGCGCGATCAGATCGTTGCGTTCACGCGGTGCCATGCCGGCCGTCGGCTCATCCATGAGAAGGAGGCGCGGCTCATTGGCCAGCGCGATGGCAAGCTCAATGCGCTTGATATCGCCATAGGCAAGCTCACGGCTGGGCCGCTCGGCCGCGTCGCGCATCCCGACCTGCTCGAGGAGGCCGAGCGCGCGATCGCGATGCTTCTCCGCAGCCGGACGCCAGAGCCGATAGGTCTCATGCCCGTGCGAGATCAACGCCATCTGCACGTTTTCGATGACCGTCATCGAGCTGAACGTGGCAGCGACCTGAAATGTTCGGCCGACGCCAAGTCGCCAGACCGCACGCGGCTCAAGGCCTGCGATGTTGCGGCCCTCGAGGAGAATTTCACCGGAATCGGGTGCAAGCTGCCCGTTGATCATGTTGAAGCATGTCGACTTGCCCGCACCGTTTGGTCCGATCATGGCGAGGAATTCGCCCTGCGCGATTTCAAAGCTGACATTGTTGACGGCGTGGACGCCGCCGAATGCCTTGGACAGCGCGCGGATGGCGAGCACGCTCATCGCTTCGTTCCCGTTTTGCGCCACATCGTCGAGAAGGCGCCGACAATTCCTTGCGGGAAAGCCAGAACAAGAATCAGGATGATGAAGCCGAGCAAGGCCCGCCAGTACTCGGTCTGACGCATTACAGTGTCCTGCAGCGTGGCAAACACCGAGGCGCCGACGATCGGGCCGGTCAGCGTCTGGATGCCACCAAGCAGCACCATGACAAGGCCGTCGATTGAGCGGCCGACGTGGATCGTCTCGGGCGAGATCGAGCCCTTGGCGAAGGCAAACAGGCCCCCGGCGATGCCGCAGACGCCACCCGCAATGGCGAAACCAAGCCAGTGCACGCGTTTCACGTCGATGCCGATGGCTTCTGCGCGCAGCGGTGAATCGCGGCCGGCGCGCATCGCATAGCCAAAGGGCGCGAACAGAAACCGGCGCAGCATCAGGACGCCGGTGACGGCGAGCACCAGGCTCAACAGGAAATAGACCCAGGCCTTGTCGAACGGCGGCGGTGGCCAGACGCCGATCACGCCGTTCGACCCACCGGTCAAGGCTTCCCACTGGAACACCAAAGCCCAGACAATCTGCGCAAAGGCCAGCGTCAGCATCGCAAGATACACGCCTGAAAGCCGCACCGCGAACCAGCCGAACAGAAGTGCGCCCGCGAGCGCAACGAGCGGTGCAGCGGCGAGTGCGAGCCCCATCGGCACCGCTAGCCACTTCACCAGCAGCGCTGCGCCATAGGCGCCAAGCCCGAAATAGGCCGCATGCCCAAATGAATGCATGCCGCCCGGCCCCATGATGAAGTGCAGCGACGTTGCGAAGATGACCGCGATCAGCACGTCGATGCCGAGGATAAGCAAGTATGGCGAGCCCTGCGCGAGCAGCGGAAGACAGAACAGCAGCACAAGAACAGCGGCGCCGAGCATCTTCAGGGCGGGCGTCGACGGACGGATCGGATCTTCAGGCTCGGCGATCGAACGGACCTGCCCTTGCGGGCGGCCAAGCAGCCCGTAAGGCCGCACGATAAGGACGACCGCCATCACAAGGAATTCGGCGACCAGCGTCAGCTTGGAAAAGTTGACGGTGACAAATCCGAAATCGACGACGCCAATGGCAATGCAAATTGCTTTAACCTCGGCGATGATAACGGCGGCGAGATAGGCGCCGGTGATCGAGCCCATGCCGCCAACAACGACGACCACGAAGGCGTCGCCGATCGCGACCAGATCGGTGGCAAGGTTTGCCGGCTCGCGCGCCACCTGCAGCGCGCCGCCGAGGCCGGCGAGCGCAGAGCCGACGGCGAACACCGACGTGAAAAGAAGCGCCTGATTGACGCCGAGCGCGCTCACCATTTCGCGATCCTGCGTAGCGGCGCGCACGAGCCTGCCGAAGCGCGTGCGGGCAAGCGCGAAATGCAACGCCAGCAGCACCAGCGGACCGATCACGATCAGGAACACGTCGTAGGTCGGCAGCCGGCGGCCCAGCACCTCGATCGAGCCCCGTAGTCCAGGCGCGCGTGGCCCGAGCAGGTCTTCCGGACCCCATAACCAGAGCGTCGCATCATTGATGATCAGCACCAGCGCGAACGTCGCGAGCAGCTGAAAAAGTTCGGGCGCGCGGTAGATGCGCCGCAGCAGCATGGTCTCGATCAGCATACCGATGACCGCGACGATGAGTGCTGTGGCGATGATCCCGCCCCAAAATCCAGTTACTCCGCCGATGTGCGTAGCGAATGAGTACGCAATGTAGGTCCCCAACATGTACAGGGACCCATGCGCGATGTTGATGATGCGGGAGACGCCGAAAATCAACGAGAGGCCGACCGCGACGAAAAACAGACCCGACGCGGTAGAGAGCCCGTTGAGCGCCTGAAACAGGAAAGCGCTGAAAGTCATAAAAAGTCACCTCTCCCCGCAAGGCGGGGAGAGGTTAGCGAAGGACGTCACGACCGAAAACCTAGTTCAATTCGACGGGCCGCAGTTTCTTGACCTCGGCGTCGCCCGGCAGCACCGACGCGCCGTCGACATATTTGAAGTCGGCCATCGTACCCTTGCCACCTTCGAGAACGATCCTGCCGACATAGGCGCCCATCGTCGCCTGATGATCGCTGGCACGATAGGTGAACGGCCCAAA
>CAVTOP010000011.1:0-67941 GCA_963736275.1 uncultured Alphaproteobacteria bacterium | reverse complement strand
CCGGATGCTTGCGTCTCCACCATGACCATGAAATATGGCTGCCGTTCTCGTTCGATGATCAGGAACGAATCCGACTCAGATCACATAAAGACGATCCGGCAACTTGCCCCGATTGTCATCGGTTGGGGAAAATGCTGCGCGAGCTCATGTCCGCACAATTCGATCGCGACGATGAACCCGTCGGCAACACGATCTTCACGCGCGTGCGCAATCAGAGCATCAACGGCCGCCTGCCATTTCGACTGCGGAACCCGTTTCGCGATTTCATCGTCGGCAATGATGCGCGCATAGCGCTCGGCGAGTGAGACAAAGATCAATATCCCGCAGCGATCGATATTTCGCGCGATACCGCGATTGATGAACTGCTCCATGGCGACACGGTAAGCAATGGCGCGTCGCGCCCTGCGCGGCATAAGCGCCACCCGCACGGCCGGAATACAGAGCACCAACAGAAGAACGGCAAATACGACGACCTGCACGGACAGGATTCGCAGGACGGGCATTGCGGTGAAGGCCACGAGCAGCCAAGGCGTCACAAGCGCAACGACCGCTGCGACAAATGTCGGAAAAACCGTGGCATGCGAGGATACCCGCGCGAGCACGCAAACGATCTCGCCGGAGGTCTTCTCTTCGGCCGACCGAATAGCCCTCGTAATGCGCTCGTGGTCTTCGGTCGAAATCGTCATCACCAGCTCCCCGAAGCGCCGCCGCCGCCTGACGAACCTCCGCCGCCCGAAAAGCCACCTCCGCCGGAATAGCCGCCGCCGACCGCCCCCAGAGTAACCACCTCTGCTCGAGCCTGAACTGGCAAGAACATTCAGCACGACATTGAAGAACAGCCAGCGAAAGGTCGGCGACACGATGAGGAAGAAGAAGAACATCAACAATACCGCAAGCAGAATCCAGTTCGTCGCGTCGACCGGCTGCTGATAGTCGAGCCGCAGCGACGGGCGCTGCTGCCATTCCGACGCATCGGTCGTCAGGACCGTGATGATGTCGTCGACGCCGCGTGAAATGCCTTCGCTGAAATTGCCGGCCTTGAAGCGCGGCGTCATCGCATTGGTAATGATCACCTTCGATAGCGCGTCGGTCAGGGTGCCTTCCAGTCCGTAGCCGACTTCGATGCGCACGCGCCGCTCATTCGGCGCAACCAGCAGCAATACGCCATTGTTCTTCTTCTTTTCCCCGAGCCCCCACTTGCGGAACAGCTCATTGGCGTAGGGCTCGACCTCCTGGCCTTCCAACGAATTCACGGTTGCAACAACGAGCTGAATCCCTGACTTTGTTTCGAGATCCGCCAGTTTCTGCTCGATCGCCGCTCGCGTGTCGGCCTGTATAATATTGGCCTGGTCGACGACCCGGCCGGTAAGCGCAGGAAAATTGACGGCGAAGGCCGTTGCGATCGTACACAGCAGCGCCGCCAGCGCGGCGGCGAGACACAATTTTCTTCCGTCACGGGCAGAAAGAATACTGGCCGCGCTCATATCGATGCCTTCACGCCGTGGCGCGCTAGAATTTCACTTGCGGCGGCTTGGCCGCATCCTCGCTTGCCGCGAACTCCGCCATCGGCTTGTTGGAGCGGAAGAACGTCGAGGCCCAAAGTATGCCGGGGAACGTCTTGAGCTCGGTATTGTAGGCCCGAACCCCCTCGATGTAGTCACGGCGCGCGACCGCAATGCGATTTTCCGTACCTTCCAGCTGGGACTGGAGCGCGAGGAAGTTCTGGTTTGACTTGAGGTCAGGATAGTTCTCGCTGATGGCGATCAGCCGGCCGAGCGCACCACTAAGTTGGTTTTGCGCGTCCTGAAACTGCTTGACCTTCTCAGGATCGGTCAACTGCGAAGCGTCAACCCTGATGCTGGTCGCCTTGGCGCGCGCCTCGATGACCGAGGTCAATACTTCCCGTTCCTGCTTGGCGTAGCCTTGAACTGTGGCGACAAGATTCGGAATCAGATCGGCCCGGCGCTGGTAATTATTCTGTACATCCGACCACTTGGCCTTGGCCTGCTCCTCCAGAGTTGGGATCGTGTTGTAGCCGCAGCCGGCAACGGTGAGTCCAAGAAATGTGACAGCAAAAAAAGTGCGAATACCTGCCGCCGATAGGATCATGACGACCTCCGGTCGAATTGCGTTTCAAACGTCGGATTATCCGAAACTGGAGCGTAAAAACGAATTGGACCAGGGTCCAACGTCCAAGCGAGCAGAATGTTGCCTAAAGTGTTAGCGTCCAACAAAGGGCCGAGGAAACGGCCGCGATTACACCTTGAAAATCTCTGCGTACCGCTTCTTGACCGCTTCCGCCTGCGCCAGGATGCCTTCCGGATCCTCCTTCATCAGCTTGATGTCGGCGAGCTTGCGGATGCCAGGCTTCTCCACGGTCTGGGAATGCGGCGAATATTGGCGGGCGTCGTCAACGATCAGCTGCTGAGCCTCGCGCGAGTGCATCCAGTTCTGAAACAGGCGCGCGGCATTCGGATTGGGAGCGCCTTTGAAGACCGCGCTTGGTCCGGTTGCGAGCGGCGTGCCCTCCTCCGGATAAACTATTTCGACCGGTTGACCCGCCTCTTTGTAACGGATGACGAGGTAACCGGCGCCGTCCACCATGACCGCACGTTCGCCGAGTGAAATCCGCTTCGGCGTATCGGTTGCCGACTGGACCTGCATGACGTTCTGCGCCGCCAGCTTCACGAAATAGTCCCAGCCCAGATCGCGCGCGACTTCGAACGTCGAGTTCATGATCGTGCCGCTATAGGCCGGGTGCGCCTTGACCAGTTTGCCCTTCCATTTCGGATCGAGCAGATCCTTGAAGCTTTTCGGCGCGTCTTCTTTCTTCACCAGGTTGGTGTTGTAGGCGATCGGAGAAATCAGGATGCGCGTCACGACATTCAGTCCTTCGGGGTCGTAATAGCGCTTGTCGTAATGCTTCACGACCTCTTCCGGCAGGTACGGTGCGAGCCAGTCGTTGCGTTTCCAGATGATGCAATGCGCCTGATCGGAGGTGTTGACGACGTCGACGATGTGAATATTGGAGGAATATTCCTGAGCGATACGGGTAAAGACCCGCTCGGCCCCCGATCGCTCCACGCGCGCAGTGATGCCGGGATACTTTGCTTCGAACGCGTTGCCCAGGCGCTCCGCGAACTGCAAATCCATCGCCGTATAAAAAGTGATCTTGCCCTCTTTTTTCGCCGCCGCGATCAAGGCCGGCGTGACCGCTTCCGCCGCGGGCGCCGCGGCAACCCGCACGGCAAAGGCGCTGAGGCCAAGTGCGCCAACACCTTTGAGCACATCGCGTTTTGTAAGCTGTTTGATCATGGCATCCTCCAATTGTTCTTGGCCAGTTTCTTATTCGATCACCTCGTCGGCGCGGGCGAGCAATGTCGGCGATATGGTGAGTTCGAGTGCCTTGGCGGTCTTGACGTTGATGGCCAGCTCAAATTTTACCGGTGATTGCACTGGCAGGTTGGCTGTGCCAGCCCCTTTGAGAATGCGGTCGACGTAGGTCGCTGCGCGCTTGAATTGGTCCGACAGATCCACACCATACGAAAGCAGGCATCCATTGGCGGCGTAAAAGCGATAAGGACAAATTGTCGGCAATCGATATCGCGACGTCAATTCAAGTATGCTGGAGCGATGCGCATTCGTGAAGGGTTCGCCAACAACGATAAGACCGCCCCCACCGCCGCTTGCGAGCGTCGAAATCGCCTTTTCAATACCGGCCGCGTCCTGAACTGTCGCCTTGATTGCCTGTATCGAAAACTGCGGAGCGGCTGCCTCGAACGAGTCAGTGAAATATGATCCGCCGCCCGGTGCCGATTTCGGATTGAAAAGCATCGCGGCACGCGTGACGCCTGGTGCGACGTCCTTGAGCAGCTGCAGATATTTCGCACCCATTGTCGCTTCGATATTTGTGAACCCGGTCATATTGCCACCGGGCTTCGCGAAGCTCTGAACGAACTTTTCGCCAAGGGGGTCCGAGACATTGGTGAATACGATCGGGATCGTCTTGGTCCCCTGAGCAAATGCGCGTGTCACGATGGTCGCATGTGAAAAGATTACGTCCGGATTCAGTTTGATCAATTCGGCTGCGTGGACTCGCGCGCGTTCAGGGGTCGTTGCCCCCCACCTGTACTCGATCCGCAGGTTTTCGCTTGTCCATCCCAGTTCCTGAAGCTCTTGCTGGAATGCGTCAACAGAGCGCTTGCCGTCTTTGTCGTTCTCGTCCAGCGCCAGTTCGACGGCGACCAGACGTTTACGATCGCTCTGTTGCCCGAGCGCCGTCACAGGCCACGCCAACGCGGCAAGACCGACCCCGCCGAGAAATTCGCGTCGCCTCATTGATGTCCCCCGCCACTGACAGCGCGAGGCATAGTATCAATCGAAGTCAGGCCCTGAAATAGGCTGCACTAACGCGCCTGGGCCGAAAACAGACTGTCCGGGGCGCATACTGGACATTCGCGCCAAGAGCCACCCAGCGCACTTTGCGCGGTTGGCACAACCGCTTCAATTGACAGCAGAGGCGAATTCTAGCCGGCTGAGGGCATCAACAGCGGCGATTGATAAACGCGGTGCTGCGTATCGCTGGTCCGCAATGGCGGGTAAATGCGGTGCAGATCGGCCGGATCGATCTGCACTTCCCCGTTCTCGGCGTGAGAAACCGGAATCTTTCCGGCGTTGATCGCACGGAGGATCGCAGCTTTGTTTCGGCCGACGGCCGCAGCGGCTGTTTCGAGGGTGTACATGGGGTTTGGCTACCGTTGCAATAAGCACATACGGTGTAACCGCCACCGTTAAAAAACAGTGTCCGAGGACGACAGCCCGATTTCGGGATCCGCCACTGCGTTGGCCATAATGTGATGCAGGAACAGGTGGCTTTCGCCACAAACAGCATCGATGATACGCGGCCACCATGATCCTCCGAGAGATCTCATGACCCAGGACGCGATGCACGCCGAAACCGACGTTCTGGTGATCGGGTCGGGCGCTGCAGGCATGTATGCGGCGATCGAGGCCGCACGCGACGGCTGTCAGGTGCTTCTCGCCGACCGCAGCTTGATCGGCCGCGGCGGCGCCACGGTGATGGCCCAGATGACCGTGGCTGTCGCGCTCGGCTCCGAAACTCCCGACCATTGGAGCCATCATTACGCGGATACGCTCGCCGCCGGGCGCGGATTATGCAACGAGCCGCTTGCGCAGTTGTTGTGCGAGGACGGTCCCGCGTGCATCCGCGCCATGGACGATTGGGGCGTGGGTTGGGCGCGCAAAGACGGACGCATCACGCAGGCGATGGCTCCCGGCCATGATCGTCCGCGCTGCGTGTATGTCGACTTTCTCAACACCGGACCTGCGGTGTCGAAGACGCTGCGGACCGTGGTGAACAAAAGCGGAGGAATCCGCAAGGCAGGCGACCTCTGCATCGTCGATCTTCTGCGCAACAAAGATGACATCGTCGGCGCCGCGGCGCTCCACCTTGGCTCGGGCGCGCCGGTGATTCTGTCAGCAAAGGCGACCATCCTGGCCACGGGCGGTCTTACACGGCTTTACCGGCGCAACAGTGCATCGGCAAACATGGGCGGCGATGGCTATGCCCTGGCGTTGCGGGCCGGTGCTTCGCTCGTGGACATGGAATTCGTCCAGTTTTTTCCCATCGGTCATCTGGCGCCACGGTTGATCGGTATGGACCCGATCATGTGGGACCCGTTCCGCTACAAGCTTGGCGGACGGCTGCTGAACAACCGCATGGAGGAATTCACGCAACGCTACGGCGTGGCCGAGGACGGCAAATACGTCATCACGCGGGACGTCGGCAGCTACGCGATCCTCAAGGAGGTCGAAGCCGGCCGCGGCTCGCCGCATGGCGGGGTCTATCTCAGCTTTCAGCACTGCCCGGAAAGTGCCTTGCGCGAATCCTTTGGGCCGGTGATCGACCGTCTCGCCGCCAATGGCATCGATCTCACCAAAATGCCAATCGAGGTCGCACCGATCGCGCATTACCACATGGGCGGCATCGTAGCCGACGCGCAGATGCAAACGGATTTGCCCGGCCTGTTCGCGGCCGGCGAAGCGGTCGGCGGCGCCAATGGCGCTAACCGGCTTTCCGGCAATGCAATTACCGAGGCACTGGTGTTTGGCCGCCGGGCCGGCCGCAGCGCCGCCGACCATGTCAGGCGCTCAAGTCGGTCACCCCATCACGCCGACAACGCCGCCACGGCGATTGCGCTGATCACTGCCGATGCACCCACGAGCAACTTCAATACAGCCGAAATGCTGCAAACGCTTCAGAAAACGATGCAGGACGATGTCGGCGCATTGCGCAGCGAGGCAAAGCTCACCGCCGCCCTGAACACCATCGATCGCCTGACCGATGAGCTCGGCAGCACGCCACCCGGCGACGGCAATCGCTTCGACATGCGGCGGATCGACTGGTTCGACCTGCGCAACATGTTGCTGGTCGCCCGCGTGGTCGCCGAGGCTGCGCTCGCGCGCACCGAAACCCGTGGGGCGCAACAGCGCGAGGACTATCCGCAAGTGTCGCCGGACTGGGCGTTCAATCAGATTGCAAGGTTGCGGGGTGCGCGCATCGAATTGTCGGGTGACCCACGCACGATCGCGGTGGCGACGTCATGAGCGAAAGCGCAACGCTCAAAATATGGCGCGGCCTCGATGCGAATGCCGGCCGATGGGAAACCTATGAGGTGCCGTTTGAGCCGGGCCAGTCGGTGCTCGACGGCCTGCGCTGGATCCGGGCCAATCGCGACCCGACGCTGGCGATCCGTTTCTCCTGCATCAATGCCAATGCCTGCAAGGAATGCATGATCGAGCTGGACGGCAAGACCGTTTACGCCTGCACCGCGCGCCTGCAGCCGCGCGAGATGACGCTGGCGCCGCTCTCCAACAAGAAGCTGGTGCGTGATCTGGTCACAGAAATCGCGCCCGCCGGCGGAGCGCTTCATCGGCTCATAAGGCGAGATGCGCTTTTTCCAGCATCATATGGATGCCTTTGGAGCCGTTCACGACCTGGGTTACGCGTAAATCGGCCGCCAAGCTGCAGAGTGTGTAGGCGTCCTCGCGGGACAATCCGGTGCGGGCGCAAATGAGTTTGATCATGTCGCGGAGGGCAATCACCACCGCGTCATCGAGATCGGGATCAAACGCCATCGTCATAATATGCGTCGGCGTCTCCGCCATCGGCCATTCAAGTGTCATGTCGTCGCGCACATGCAATTCAAAGGTGCCGATCAGGCCGGTTTCGATTGCCGTAATGCAAACTTCACCGTCACCCTGGACGCCGTGACCATCGCCAACCGAGAACAACGCTCCGTCGGTATGGATCGGCAAATAGAGCGTCGTGCCGGCGACCAGTTCCTTGTTGTCCATGTTGCCGCCATTGCGGCGAGGTGGCGGTGAGGCAACCGGGCCCCATGCCAGCGGCGGTGCTACGACCATGATTCCGAAGAATGGCTTGAGCGGCAGTTCGAGACCCCATGGCAGCCGTCCAACCATGCGCGCACGGTCAAGGGGAATATGAATGATACGGGCATTTTTGAAATCGTCGGGCAATGCGCCCATCAGCGGGCGAATGATGTTGTAGCCCCACTCGTAGTTCAGATCGATTGCCTTGATGCGAACCTCGAGCACCTGCCCGGCCTTGGCTCCGCGCACTGCGACCGGCCCGGTCATGATGTGCGGCCCGTTCAGTTTCTGCGGCACGCTGGCGTGAATCGCGGGGAGTGCCGCCGGCACGGTCATACCCGAAGCCGGATTTGGCATCTGGTTGGGCGCGCCCGACACTGTCGACATAATGACTTCGTCGCCCGGATCGACTGTCACAAGAGGCTTCAGCGACGCGTCGAAATAGCCCCAGTGCACAGTGTCCGGCGCCGCATCGAGGCGATGTGTTCGCATTCTGATGCCTTTCAAGGAATTCATAATGGAGCGGGCGAAGGGAATCGCACCCTCGTATGCAGGTTGGGAAGCTCGGCGCTTTTTAAGCACATCAAGCACTTGGCTGCAAAACGGTGCGTCTTCGACGCTAGAGCATGATCCATTGAGGTTGACACTCAACGTCGTCATGGCCGGGCTTGTCCCGGCCATCCACGTCTTTGAATTTTCACGATCATTAAGACGTGGATGCCCGCGACGAGCGCGGGCATGACGATTTAATTTGACTCGATCCTGCTCTAAATGATTCGATAAGCGGACATCGCGTGCCCCACGTTAAGGACTGGACGGTGCAGCGTGTGGCGTGGCGCCTTGCGCCTTGCTGGCGATCATCGTTTTTGCAGCGCGAGCCACAAGTGGGCGACGGCTTCGGCAGGGGTTTTCGCAAAGCAACTCTGATCAAAATTCGCAGAGGCGAGCCACCCGCCATGCTGCTTATCAAGAGAGCCAAAATTCTCTCCACACGCCTCTATGAGTTCTTCGAGCGTGGGGACATAGACACGATCGCCACTTCGCCAGACAAGCTTGCTCATCGGACCGATCAAGCTGCCTTTTCCGATCTGCGGAAATCCGGCATCCATCAGGCTTTCGGCGAGGTCGTAGTCCATACGCATATATAATCGCGGACTGCTGTTAGCCCGAAAGTTAACATATTGGGTTGGCTTGCAATCACCGGGTGGCAATCGAACCTTCGTCTTTTGTCACTGCAAGCCGTCGAAGTAGTTCAGACGCGAACTGCGAAAGCGAATCGTCGCGCGCGCCCATGACCACGATGCGGTCACCACGACTGGCCAACCTGACCAGCATGTCGCCACAGGCGCCGCGGTCCGGAAACGCAAAGGCCTTTAGGCCGCACCGCTGGATTTCGCGAACAATATCGTCGCTGCCGACGCTGCGGTCGACCGTGCCGCCGAAATAAACGGGCTCGGGCATGACCAGAACATCCTCATCGCGCAACCCGCTTGCAAAACAGTCCACTAAGGCATCCCTCATCAAACGAATCGGGCCGTAGCCATGGGGCTGGAACATCACAAGCAAGCGGCCGGGGAACGCGTGCAAGGTTTCGAGCGTGGCCGATATCTTGGCGGGGTTGTGGGCAAAATCGTCGACCACGGTTATTTCATTTGCGGTGCCCACGATTTCCAGTCGCCGACGGATGCCGCTGAACTCGCCAAGATGGGCCGCAGCCGTCGCAAGAGCCACGCCGCAGACCTTCGCGGCACTCAGAGCGGCGAGTGCGTTGGCGACATTATGCAGTCCTGGAACATTCAGGTTTACCTCGACGACCTCACCGGTCTCACGGGCCTTCACTCGGAACCCGATTCCAGCCGGCGATCGAGCCGGTGCAGACGCAAGGAGGTCTGCTTGCGCAGAATTCAGACTGTATGTGACCGCTTGCCCCGGCTTCAAACCGACCAAGAGTGCCGCAGTTTCTGCGTTATCGAGATTCAGCACCACCGTCTGCGCCTTGGCAATGAAATCGCGGAAAAGGGTGCGCAGCTCGTCCAGCGACTTATGGTCCAAGGAGATGTTGTTCACGATTGCGACGCGGGGCTCGTAAAGCGCAATCGAGCCATCGCTCTCGTCCAACTCACTGACCAAAACCTTGCCATCGCCGATCCTGGCGCTGGCAAAAGGTGAGCCTACATCAATAAAGTTCTTCATATCTGCGCCGTTCATGATCGTCGGATTCTTTCCACCGCGGTGCAAAATCCAGCCGAGCATGCCGACCGTGGTGGATTTACCACTCGTGCCGGCGACGCCGACGCCCAAGGTGGCAGAGTTGAAGAGTTCGGCGAGAAGCCTCGCGCGAGTGATGACGGCGGCACCAATACGGCGCGCGGCTTGCACGTCGGGGACCGTCTCCTCCACAGCAGTGGACGTCACCACGATTTGACTGGCCCGCGTAACGCCACTGCCATCTTGGGGATGAAGCAGCACGCCACGTGCACGCAGAAAATCAAATCTCTTGGTATTGCGCCCCTGGTCGAGCGCCCGGTCAGAACCCTCAACCACTCCACCTTGTGCCTGGATGATCAAAGCGAGCGGGGTCATGCCACTACCGCCGACGCCGCAAAAAAAGTAATCTCCAAGTTGGGACATTGGCCAAATCTAGAAGGGTTGCCGATGAGGTGCAACGCGGGCTGGGCGACTGGATGAGCAAAGAGAGGCGCAGGATCGGCGTAGTCGCGCCCGCTTCGCGCATGGCTCCGGAAGTCGCTGAGAGAGTGCCGGCGTTGGCCAGATCGCTGTATCCGGACAGGACGCCGGAGATCGTTTTCCACCCGCAGTGCTTCGCAGCGCACGGACATTTTGCCGGCGATGACGAAACGCGCGCGCAGGCCTTCCTCGATATCGCCAACGACAAGGATTACGACGCGGTGTGGTTCGCGCGCGGCGGCTACGGTTCCTGCCGCGTGGCGGAAGGGATCATGTGTAAGTTGACGGAGTCGTCAAGACGAAAAGCCTACATAGGCTACAGTGATGCCGGTGTACTGCTCGCTGCCTTGTACCGGAGTGGGTTCGAGGCCGTAGCGCATGGCCCCGTGGCGCAGGACATCCTCCGAGACGGGGGAGATGCAGCGGTTGGGCGAGCGCTCGCCTGGATGGTCGATCGGTCGCCAGAGGCGTTGGAGCCCACGGTAAGCCGTGTGAATCTGACAGCAGCATTTAATATGACAGTCCTCAGCCAGTTACTTGGCACGCCGCTGCAACCTGACCTCGACGGACATGTGCTTATGTTGGAAGAGGTGGGGGAGGCAATGTACAGGATTGATAGGTCGCTATTTCACATTACCAGTAACGCCGAAATCAGGCGGGTGTCGGGCGTCATGCTTGGCCGTTGCAGCGGCATCACCCCGAACGAACCCGATTTCGGAATGAACGAAGAAGAGATTGCCCGTTACTGGTGTCAGAGGTCCGGGATTCCATGGTTGGGACGCGCTGACATTGGGCATGACACCGGCAACAAGATTGTTCCCTTCGGGACAAGCCGCTGAGCGATATCGACCAAATCCTCGCGGTTAAACGCGTGAACTCGTTGCAGTACTCACCTGTCGAACATGGCTATGGTCCACAGTTAAGGGACGAACGTACTACTACGCTTGGCGCGGCGGCCCGCGCCTTCGTGGCGAGCCGGGAACCCCGGAGTTCGTGGCGAGCTACAACGAAGCGATAGAAAGCCGCCGCACGCCCGACACGGGCCGGTTTAAGTCGCTGGTCACGCTCTACAAGGCCAGTAACGATTACAAGAAGCTTGCCAATTCAACGCGCGCGAATTGGGCACCTTGGCTTGACCGCATATCCGATTATTTCGGTGAGCTTCGCATTGCGTCAGTTCGACCGTCCGGAAAAGATTCGGCCAGTCATCCGTCGCTGGCGCAACGAATGGGCCGACAAGCCGCGCACGGCCGATTTCGGGATGCAAGTACTATCCCGCGTGTGCTCCTCATGCGGTTGATCCGCTCGGCAAGCTCGCGAGCAATCCATGCGAAGGAATCAAGCAACTCTACAGTAGCGACCGTTCCGAAATCATTTGGACCGATTCCGATATCGCGACGCTCAAGAAGACCTGTTCGCCAGAGATTGCGCACGCGGTTGACCTTGCCGCACACACCGGCTTGCGCCTTAGCGACTTACTGCGATTGTCATGGTCCCACGTCGGGGAGGATGCAATCACGCTCTCCACCGGCAAAAGCCGTGGCCGACGCGAGGCGATCATTCCGCTTTACGACGACTTGCGGAAGCTCCTCAAACGGATTCCCAAACACTCAACGACGATCCTAACGAACAGCAGACGGCGGCCGTGGACGGCCGATGGATTTGGATCGTCGTTCAACACGGCTAAGCATGATGCTGGAATTGCCGACAAGGATTTGCACTTCCACGACCTACGCGGCACGGCCGCAACGAAGTTCTATATCGCGGGCCTGTCAATCCGCGTTATCGCTGAAATTCTTGCATGGAGTGAAGATCAGGTTGAGCGGATTATTCGTCGTTATGTAAGCCGCGCTGCGGCGACGAAAGAAGCGATCCGACAACTGAATGAGGCGCGCAAAGGCCCATAGAGACAAGGCAATCACGTGGCGGCCAATTCAATGAACGGTGTCTATGCGGCTCTCTTAGTACTGCTAATTATCGCTATTTTTGGAGTCGTTTGGTATCGGAAGCGAAACCGTGGAATCGACCCGATCAAGTTATTGCTGAGACAGGCCGCCAAACTTAATTGGAGAAAAACGGCAGAGATCAAAGAAGATGGCCAAGGTGCAGCATGGGCACAACGCAGTATCCATTTCGCCCGCGGAAAAGAAGAAGCGGTGTTGTGGCTCAAAAACGCGGATATTACGCTGATTAGAGATTACGCCCCACCACCGAATTTCGAAGACTTTGTCGAATTGGAGCAGTGGATCAAAGAAAATCCAAGGGAAACGGATGCCGACCATGCGACTGGCGAGAAATTGTACCTTCGACGACTTGAGAGATTTGTTACTCGGCAGGGATATTTTTCGCGGCTCTTAGAGGCTAGTGCCACCGACAAGCCGTTCTTCATGGCACTCTATGCGTTTCACAAGACGGGTTACGCCATTGGGGAAACGCCTGAGGTCGTTGCGGCTTTGACGTTGGATGCGTTGATCCGGTACGGAAAAAACCGAGATGAAGGGCTGCGCTTTCTTGCGCGTTTAGAGAACGACTTTAAGGCGTCGGCTAAGAATAACTAGTTGGAGAAAAAGTGCGCTATCTCGCGCGCATTTCGAACTCCGCCCGACGGCCACACCTGCGCGCGATATTGGTTCGGCCGACCTCGGTTTAGAAGCTTCGTGCCGCACGCAAACTCAGCCGCTTCTTTTGCGTCAGACGCAAGAACATCTACAACCGGCCGGGAATGATTCTTGATCCATTTCCCGTGTTCGTAATCGACCTTCACCCTAAACAGCGTCATCATTCGACCTCTGCGGTGTAAGCAGCACACCGATGTAGGAACCCGTTTCCGGTATTTCCATGACTGAACGCAGCCTTGAAGACCAGACCGCGAACAAATGCTCTCAAAACCGATCTCAAAACTCGGCTGATAAAATCTGCTAAGTATTGGAGCGGGCGAAGGGAATCGAACCCTCGTATGCAGCTTGGGAAGCTGCCGTTCTACCATTGAACTACGCCCGCGCGCGGCGACCATAGCGAAAGGCGAGCAGGCCCGGCAAGGAACTGACGCCCCCCCGCTTGCGCTGCACAGCGGCTGCAAACGCCATGATCGCACGCAGTTACAACCTTAACGACTTCCAGGCCGAGGCATAAAGCATTGGTTTACGGTGCAAGACTACCATGCACCCCGCATGCCGCGCCGCCCTTCTTCCCGTATTTCCAAACGCAAGGCAGCCAGCGAACGCTGGGACCTGCGCGCCTGGTTGCGCTCGCCCACATTGCTGGTGATAGCGGCCGGCCTCATTCTGCCCAACCTTCTGAGCATTGCGACGCTGGGCTCTTTCCTCGACGTCTCGCTGCCGCCGCGCACAATACCCATCACGGCCTACGCCATGCTCGCAATCTGCGCGCGGCGCATCCCCTACGCGCTGACGATCATTCTCTTTCTGGGCATCCTCGCGTTCGATCTGGTATGGACGATTTCGGTCAGCTTCGGCCTGGCTCCGAGCGAACTGGTGACCGCGCTCGACCATGCCCAGCACGTGCACGTTTTCCAGTCACCGCTCTATGCGGCGCTCATCGGTGTTCTGGCGGCAACATCGATCGCGACACTCTACCTGCTGTCCCACCGCGACAAGTTACTGAAAGCCAATATAGTGACTATGTTCGTGGCCGCCTTGGTGTTTGCCGGGGTCGATTTCATAACAAACGTCTCCCCGCACTATCAGTTCGGTGCGCTGCTGGGACGTAACGTTCCGATTGAGTCGGCTGCCGCCAAATCGGGTTTCAATGCAGCCGTCGGCACTGATGGCCGCAACGCCGTCATGGTGATGGTGGAGGGTCTCGGTTATCTGGCCGACCCAGCGGCACGACGACAGATCGATTCGCCGCTGTTTGACGCGCGGATCACAGACAAATACCAGGTCACGGCCGGTAGCGTCGTTTATTTCGGATCGACGACTTCGGGTGAAATGCGCGAACTGTGCGACACGCGTCAGCCCTATCTGGAATTCAGCAAGGCCAATGGCGCTTCATGCTTGCCAGCGCGACTTCGAATGCGCGGCTACGCGACCATGGCGGTGCACGCATTTCATCACAGCATGTTCGAACGCGATGAATGGTATCCGGTCATCGGCTTCGACAAGGAAGTCTTCAGCGAAAAGCTTGTGAACATGACGCGCCGCCTGTGCGGCAACGCCTTCCGCGGTGTCTGCGATGCCGATCTTCCGCCCGTGATTGCGCAGCAAGCCGCGTTCAGCAAGAAGCCGAAATTCATCTATTGGCTTACGCTCAACACGCATATCCCGGTCGCGCCCGGTCAGGCGCTGGCAAATTTTGGCTGCCAAAAGGATGCCGGAATTTTTCAGCACGTCCACGTCTGCGAAATGGCCGAGCTCTGGCACGACGTATTTGAGGGCGTATCGAAGCTTGCGCTCGACCCGAGCATTGCGCCTGCGGATATTGTCATTGTCGGCGACCATTCTCCGCCGCTGTGGTCACGGCGCGCGCGCGCGCAATTCGAGCCCGGCCTCGTGGCGTGGTACCGGCTCACGCCGCGCGACAATGTCCTTGCTGCCACGCGGGCGCATAAGACATCTGCCACGCGCTAGAGCAGGATCGAGTTCAAATTGAATCGTCATGCCCGCGCTCGTCGCGGGCATCCACGTCTTAATGATCGTGAAAATTCAAAGACGTGGATGGCCGGGACAAGCCCGGCCATGACGACGTTGAGTGTCAACCTCAATGGATCATGCTCTAGGCTTTGAAATGCTTCGACAGCTTCAGGCTCTGCGCCTGATAGTTGGAGCCAATGCCCTGGCCGTATAATTTTTCCGGCGTTGCGAGCATCTTCTCGTACACAAGTCTGCCAACAATCTGGCCGTGTTCGAGGATGAACGGGACCTCGCGCGAGCGCACCTCGAGTACGGCGCGGGCGCCTTTGCCGCCGGCACCGGCATAGCCGAAGCCGGGATCGAAAAAGCCGGCGTAGTGAACGCGAAATTCGCCGACCAGGGGATCGAACGGCACCATTTCAGCCGCGTACCCCGGCGGTACCTGCACCGCTTCCTTTGATGCGAGGATGTAGAATTCGTTCGGATCGAGGATCAGGCTTTTGTCCGGACGCGCCTGCATCGGTTCCCAGAAATCAAGCACGGCATAGCCGCCGCGTCTCTCCACATCGATGAGCCCGGTGTGGCGCTTGGCGCGATAGCCGACAAGCCCGCCCGGGCCCAGGCCCGAAAGATCAACTCCGACGGCGACACCCTCGCTGACATCGGCGTCGTCGGCATCGACCAGGCGCTCACGCGCATGCAGATCTCGCAACGAGTCCGCGGTCAGCATCGCATGGCCGTGCCGGAAACGGATCTGCGAGAGCCGCGATCCTTCACGCACAAGCACGGGGAAGGTGCGCGGACTGATCTCGGCATAGAGCGGCCCATGATACCCGGCTCCGATGCGGTCGAACCCACGCGTCTCGTCGGCGATCACGCGCGTGAAGACGTCGAGCCGGCCGGTCGAGCTCTTCGGATTGGCGGCGGCCGAAATTCCCTTCGGCAGCGCCAGACTTTCCTGCAGCGGCACGATATAGACGCAGCCCGTTTCAAGAACGGCGCCGTCGCTCAAGGAGATCTCGTGCAGCTTCAGCTCGTCGATGCGCTTGGCGACGGTCGTGCGGCCCGGCAGAAAACTCGCCCGCACGCGATAGGCGACCTCGCCCAGCCGCAGATCAAGACTGGCGGGCTGAACCTGATCGGGGACGAACTTGTTTTCCGACAGAATCGCGCCGTCCGCAGCGAGTGCCGTGATCATGCGGTCGGGCAGAATGCCCTTGTCCCCGATGGCGAATGAAAGCGTCACGGCGGCCCCGCGTCTAAAGTCGCGCCGATCTAACCTGAGGAGCGCCTTGACGGGAAGCGGTGCCTCCCGCTACAAGATGTTTATCCCGTGGTCATTTGAGCCGGCCGGCTTGCAGCCACGTTAAACAAATCGCTAAAAGGCCGGGGACACGTGAGCCCGGCCGAGATATTTCTCCGGCCGGTTTTTTGTTGGCCACGCGCATGGCCCCGAAAAGTGGTTTCCGGTTTTCGGAAAAGGCCATGCGCAAGGCTTAAAGGAGGCCGTAATGCCCGCGTCGTCCAAGACCTACCGCCCAGAAACTCGCCTGGTTCATGCCGGCACGCTGCGCTCGCAATTCGGCGAGACCTCGGAAGCGCTGTTTCTCACTCAAGGCTACGTCTATCCCACGGCCGAGGATTGCGAGGCGCGCTTTTCCGGAAAGATCCCGGGTTACGTCTATTCGCGTTACTCGAACCCAACCATGAGCATGTTCGAGCAGCGCATGGCGGCGTTCGAAGGTGCGGAGGCGGCGCGTTCGACCGCGACCGGCATGGCGGCGGTGACGACGGCCATCATGGGCCTCGTGCGCGCCGGCGATCATGTCGTCGCGGCCAAGGCATTGTTTGGCTCCTGCCGTTGGGTGATCGAAGAATGGCTGCCGCGTTTCGGCGTCACATCGACGCTGGTCAATGGCACCGATCTCGACGCGTGGAAGAAGGCAACGCAGAAAAACACCAAGGCGTTTTTCCTGGAATCCCCGACCAATCCTACGCTCGAGGTGATCGACATCGCCGCGGTCGCCGAGATCGCTCATAGCGTCGGTGCAAAACTGGTAGTCGACAACGTCTTCGCCACTCCGCTCTACCAGAGCCCGCTCAAACTGGGTGCCGATTGCGTGGTTTATTCGGCAACCAAACACATTGACGGCCAGGGCCGCGTCCTCGGCGGGATCATCCTGGGTTCCGAAAAACTGATCCTCGACAACTACCATCAGATCTTGCGCCAGACCGGCCCGTCACTGTCGCCGTTCAACGCGTGGGTGCTGCTCAAGGGCCTGGAGACCTTGCCCGTGCGCGTCGAGCGGCAGACCGCGAACGCCGGCGCTGTCGCCAATGCGCTCGCCGGCCACAAGAAGATTTCGCGGCTGATCTATCCCGGCCGTCCTGACCACCCGCAGGCAGATATCATTCGCAAACAGATGCGGGCCGGTTCGACGCTGTGCTCGTTCGAAGTCAAAGGCGGCAAGGAAGGCGCCTTCCGCTTTCTCAATGCGCTCGCTCTCATCGGCATCACCAATAACCTCGGTGATGCGAAAAGCCTGGTCACGCATCCGACGACCACGACCCATCAGCGGCTGACGCCGGAACAGCGCGCGGAACTTGGCATTGGTGACGGGTTGATCCGGTTTTCGGCCGGAACTCGAGCACGCTGATGACCTGATCGAGGATTTGCTGACGGCCTTAGAAAAGGCGTGAGTTAACGAACCGGACGCGCCGTCGCGGACAGCACCGGGCGCTGCGCGGCTTCTGCAATGGCGTTGCCGAGGCCTTTCGCCATGCATGCGTAGCTCCAGTCGTTCATGTGGAGCCCATCGGGCGAAACGAATGTTTCAAAGCCGATGTGACCGACGTCGTGCCAATGCCTCATGACCTCGAAGCGGCGGAAGAGATCGACGGCTTCGCGCTTGGCTGTCGCCGAAATCAACGTGACCATACGCTCAGCTTCTGGTTTCGAGATCACCTTGGGTGCGAACTGCGGATCAATCAGGACGATGTCTGCGCCAATTGCCCGAATCTTTGCGAGGCCGGCGCGGATCAAAGCATCGTGCCCGCCAAGCATGTGTCCACGAATTACGGCATTCGTTCCGAGCTGCCACAACACGAGATCAGGCTTCTCCGCAAGAACGGCGGAATCAAAGCGGCTGAGCATGTCGGCGATTTCCTCGCCGCCGACGCCGCGGTTGAACATGGTGATCGACAGCCTCGGAAAATGCTGCTTGAGCTCGATCGCAAGCCGGCTCGGATAGTTTGCAGCCGGCGAGCTCGCACCGGCTCCCGCGGTCGACGACGAGCCGATGGCAACGATCGTGACCGGTTCGCCGGAAGCCATTTTCTGCGCGACACGCGGAAGTGGATTTGCAAGACGGATGAGATCGAGCGGCGCAACGCAAGCCGGAGCGGCAATCTCGGCGCGCACAGAAGAAATCAGCGCCAGCCCCGCAAGCAGGGCGGCGGCGGTCACCGATGTCTTTAGCCTTTGTCCAGGCTGGTCGCTCACCTAATGCGCGTCCCTACTATCAATTCAGCGGCTGCCGTTGGTCGGCTGTTCTGAAGGTTTGGCGGCCGCAATCACGAGATCGGCCAGCAATCGCCCTATGCAATCATGAACCTGCTGGGCGATGTCAAGTTTTTTCGTGGCAGAGTATAAATCGAACGTTCCGAGGTCCGACCACAGCCGCATAATGCTGAATTGGTCGAAAAGCGGCACCTCTTGCTGCAATGCAACCCAACGCATGTCTTCCGAATAAGTGCTCAAGGCGATCATCGATTCGGTCCGCGGGCTGTATTGCGAGTTTACCAGGACCACGTCGGCGCCGGCGGCACGTGCTGCGTTAATGCCGGCGTCGAGTGCCTGGCTGAATTGATCGGGATCAACCGCACGCATCGCGTCGGTCGTCCCCGTCTGCCACACCAATAGAGCCGGTTTCGTGGCTCTCAGAGCTTCCGGCAGCACCTTAACCATTTCGGCGGCAGTTCGTGTGGCCTTGATGTCGGTCGCGACCTTGACTTCGACGCCAGGCAACTGATTGCCGAGCGCTTGCTGCAAACGCGCCGGGTATGCGTTCTTCGCCCCGTTCGCACCGGGCAACTGTGACGAGCCGGCACCGACGACAAGAACGTTAAATTTTTTCTCCGCAAGCGCGCGCGTGACTTTCGGCAAGGGATAGCTTGGCTCGGCGAGATGCTCGGCAACGCGGCATTCCGCGGGAAGCTCGGCCCATGCCGGCCCCGCCAGCACCAGCAGTGCCAGCAAAAGAACACGCCACCTCATGCGTCGCCCCCCGCTAGTCCCGGCCTTGCGGCAGGCGGGCGCGGTCCCCCGCTTTGTCGTTCCGCTTGCTTATACCACGAAAGCATCGCCGCAATCGCTACCATGATGGCGATGCCGACGACGCTGACGGCGAAGTGCATGAACAACCGGTTGGAAACCTCGGTAAACATGAAATGCCCCGCAAAAGACAGGAACACGCCGAGACAGAAGGTTTCCAGGGAATGCTGGCCGCAGACGATCGCTGGCCACAAGATACGTGACTTCAAGGCCGGCCAATCGCTCGGCACGAAAGCGACCGTGATGACCGCGAGTGACAGGAAGTGAATGATACGCAGCACGTCGAGATTGGTCTTGTCGATCGGATAGATCGCCTCTCCGACGAATTTCGGCACATAGACTGCAAGCCGCGGGAAATACCAGGTCATCGCGATACAGAACGCCAGTATAAGATAGGCGATCGCAAGGCCAATTACGAACCGCGAATTGATCCAGCGCGACAGGTTCTGCGCACCGCCGAGCGCGCACCAGGCGCCGAACACGAACAGCAATTGCCAGGCAAACGGATTGAAGACCCATGTCCCGCTCGGCCAGGCGGGAAGGTTCCACTCGAAGAACCACATCAGGACGTAGAGGACCGCCGACGAAATCAACGCGATCGACGGCGTGCGCAGCAGCAGCCAGAGCATCGGCGGGAACCACGCAAGCAGCAGGATATAGAGCGGCAACACGTCCATGTTGACCGGCTTGAACTTGAGAAGCAGCGCCTGGAAGATGGTGACGTCGGGATTTTTCAGGAAGTCGAGGACGCCCATTTCCTCGCTGTAGAGCGGATTGTCGAAGCTGTTCGCGACATAGGCAATCTCCGCGAGGTAGATCGCGAGCAGAAACACGTGCGCGATGTAGACTTGCCAAGCGCGCTTGAGCACGCGGGCCGAAGCAATGACAAAGCCATGCTGCCGCATGGCCCGGCCATAGACGAACGCCGCCGTGTATCCGGAAATGAAGACGAAAATCTCTGTCGCGTCGCTAAATCCATAGTTCCGGATGGTCAACCAGCTCACGGCGTTCGACGGAATATGGTCGAGGAAGATCAGCCAAAGCGCGATACCGCGGAACAAATCAAGCCGGAGATCGCGTTCCGTCGAAACCGGGGCCATGTGCGGCTTTTCTTTCGGGTGCTCTTCCGGCAATAATCGCGGACATCAAGCGAATGGCAAGCCCCGATCGAGTAAATTGTACGGCATGGCAATGTATCGCGCTGTAAGCCGCAAGATTGAAGTCACGGTCACACCCCGTTTCGTCTCGGAACGGTCGTCGCCGAGCAATGGGTATTTTTTCTGGGTCTACACGATCAACATCACCAACCTTGGCGCGGAGACAGTGCAGCTCAAAACCCGACACTGGCAGATCACCGACGCTCATGGGCGCCTGCAGGAGGTCAAAGGACCCGGCGTGGTCGGCGAAGAACCGGTGCTCAAGCCGACAGAATCGTACGAATACACCAGCGGCGTTCCATTGCCGACGCCGTCGGGCTTCATGGTGGGAAGCTACGGCATGGTGACCCAGGCCGGCGAGCACTTCGATATCGAGATTCCCGCGTTCTCGCTCGATTCGTCTTACGCCGAGCGGACCATCAACTAGGATTTGCCCCGACATCGGCGGGGGCAAACTCATAGTTGGCGCTGCAAAATTCGCAGGTGACCGAAATCTTGCCGTCCTCGACCATGTGGTCGCGGTCGTCCTGCGAAAAACTCTTGAGCATCGCCTCGACATTTTCGCGCGAACATGAGCATTCCGCGCGCACGGGCGTGGCGCGGAAAACACGAACACCCGGCTCATGGAAAAGCCGGTAAACGAGCCGCTCGCTCGAAAGCGAAGGGTCGATCAGCTCGATGTCCTCAACGGTCGAAACCAGCGCCTGGCCTTCCACCCATGCGTCGTCCTCCTGAATCGCATGTGGCGCGGTGCCTTCGGGTGCGTCGCCGGGATCGAGATCGGCCACGCGCGCGCGTTCGGGCGACTTTGGCAGAAACTGCAGCATGATGCCGCCCGCGCGCCAGCGGTGCCGCGCTCCACCCGGCGCGGCGCGCAGCTCCTCGGCCACCGCGAGGCGCACGCGCGTCGGAATCTGTTCGGAGCGCAGGAAATATTCGTGGGCGACCTCCTCGAGCGAACTGCCGTCAAGGGCGACAAGGCCCTGATAGCGGCTCATGTCGGGACCCTGGTCGATCGTCATTGCAAGATGACCCTTGCCGAGCAATGCGCCCGCGCCGGCGTCGCCGGATGCGATCGCCGCCGCGACACGACTTTTGTCAAAATGCGCGCAGGCGCGCACCTTGTCAGGCGTGATGAAGTCCACGACCAGCATCCGAACCGGGCCATCGCTCCGCGTCTGCAGGATGAACCGACCGTCGATTTTCAGCGCCGAGCCCAACATAACCGTCAACACGATGGCCTCACCCAGGAGCTTTGCCACCGGCTGCGGATAGGCATGGCGCGCGAGGATTTCGTCCACGGCCGGCCCCAGCCGGACTACTCGCCCGCGCAGATCGAGTTTGGCGACTTCGAACGGCATGACGGTGTCGTCGGCCGTAATCGCAGACGGCGCGCGGGATGGGATAGCCATTTGGGGATTAGTCACAGCGGGATCAGTCATGGGCCTTATGTAGCGTTCAACCGTCTGAATGCGAGGTTCCCTCGAGCGGACCGGCTATGCGCAACACCGCATTCAGCGACGGCTGGCGTCTCAGGCGTCGACGTGAAGGCACCAGGCCAGCAGGCCCTTCTGTGCATGCAGCCGGTTCTCGGCTTCATCGAAGACGACCGACTGCGGGCCGTCGATGACCTCATCGGTCACCTCCTCGCCGCGATGCGCTGGCAGGCAGTGCATGAACAACGCGTCCGGTCTGGCCTTGGCCATCAAGCGGGCATTGACCTGATACCGCTTGAGGATGTTGTGCCGCAGCTTGCCGTCGCGGTCACCCATCGACACCCAGGTGTCGGTGACCACGCAGTCCGCATCCTTGACCGCGGCATCCGGATCGTCGCCGATCATGATGGCGGCGCCAGACGATTTGACCCAGTCCATCAGCCATTTTTTCGGCCGCAGTTCGCCCGGTGTCGCCACCCGCAGCTGGAAATCGAAACGTTCGGCGGCGTGCATCCAACTCGCCAGCACATTGTTCGCATCGCCGCTCCAGGCAACCGTGCGCCCGCGGATCGGCCCCCGCTTTTCCTCGTAGGTCATGACATCGGCCAGCACCTGGCAGGGGTGCGATCGCCGCGTCAGCCCGTTGATCACCGGAATCGTTGCATGCCGCGCGAGTTCATGCACGGCCTCATGATCGAGGATCCGGATCATGATCGCATCGACGTATCGCGACAGAACCCGGGCCGTGTCGGCAAGCGTTTCGCCGCGTCCCAGTTGCATTTCCTGGGCCGTAAGCAGGATGGCCTCGCCGCCCAATTGGCGCATGGCGACATCAAATGAGACGCGTGTGCGGGTCGACGGCTTGTCGAATACCATGGCCAAAGTCTTGCCGGCGAGCGGCGAGGCAATGTGGCCCTTTGCGCGCGCAGTCTTCAGCGCGCGACTCCTGTCGATCAGCCCGGCCAGAACCGGCTTCGGGATGTCCGTGAGATCGAGGAAATGCCGGACGCCATTCGCCGTCATGACGCCACCTTCGCCGTCCGTGCGTGCGTCTCCGCAAGCCGCGCACAGGCGCGGTCGATCCGGGCAACGGCTTCCGAAATTTCCTCCTCGCCGATGATCAACGGCGGCAGAAGGCGCACGACGTTGTCGCCGGCGCCGACCGTGAGCATCTTTTCCGTGCGCAACTCGTCGACCATTTCCGACGCTTGCGGGATCATGCGCAGGCCGATCAACAGGCCCTCGCCACGCACCTCGGCGATCACCGACGCGTAGCGGTCTTTCAGCTCGGCGAGGCGCTGCTTGAGCAGCAACGCATGCCTTTGCACGCGTTCGAGAAATTCAGGATCGGTCATGATGTCGAGCACAGCGTTGCCGACCGCCATCGCAAGCGGGTTGCCGCCGAAGGTCGTGCCATGCGTTCCGACGGTCATTCCCTTCGAGGCTTCCGTCGTCGCCAGGCACGCGCCGACCGGAAAGCCGCCACCAAGCGCCTTCGCAATCGGCATGATGTCGGGCTTAACGCCGCTGCGTTCATAGGCGAACATTTCGCCTGAACGGACAAAGCCTGTCTGTATTTCGTCAAAAACCAGCAAGAGCCCGTGCTGGTCGCAAAGCTGACGCAGCGCGCGCAGGAATGTCGGCGAGGCGACCCGCACACCGCCCTCGCCCTGGATGGGCTCGATAAGGATCGCAGCCGTCGCCGGCCCGATCGCGCGCTTGACCGCTTCAAGGTCGCCGAACGGCACCTGATCGAAGCCGTCGACCGGCGGTCCGAAGCCTTCCAGATATTTCTTGTTACCGGTTGCAGCGATCGCCGCCAAAGTGCGCCCATGGAAGGCGCCTTCAAAGGTGATGATGCGATACCGCTCCGGCTTGCCGGAAGCCGACTGATATTTGCGCACCATCTTGATCGCGCACTCGATCGCCTCGGCGCCGGAATTCTGGAAAAACACGGTGTCGGCAAAGCTGATCGCGCACAGCCTGTCGGCGAGCCTTTCGCCTTCCGGAATGCGATAGAGATTGGAGACGTGCCAGACCTTGTGAGCCTGCTTGGTGAGTGCGTCGGCCAGGTGCGGATGTGCGTGGCCCAGTGCATTGACCGCAACGCCGGCGGTGAAGTCCAGGTACCGGTCGCCTTCGGCCGTGAACAGCCATGCGCCCTCGCCTCGCTCGAACGCGAGGTCGACGCGCGCATATGTCGGCAATAGATGCGAGCTCACGGCGGTTCTTTCGTCGAACATATCGGTTTGCGCGTGGTCTTGTTCAAACCGTACCCGCTTTTCGGGACCACGCGCGCGCCGAAAAGAAATGTGCCGCCTCGCCGGGCGGCACTTTTTTCATTCTATTGCCCGACCTTGCGCTGTCAACACAGCGACCGATCCGGTGAACCCGTGACTCAATTGCGCCGCAACCGCAGATTCTAAAGGAAAAACTGTTGGTAGCTGCACAGAGAACACTGTGAGCGCTTGCGTGGGAGTCACTGCCTATTGTAGCTTTCCCGTCAGGTAGTACGACATCTCGTGCTACGGGGCTTCTTGTTCACATTCCTGACGCGTACGCGTCTGGCGCTCGATGGTGCGCCCGACGACGAGGTTGGATTCCATCCAAGACCTTGAGGCCTAAGGAGAAAACCCAATGAGTTGGACGGACGAGCGGGTCGAGCTCCTGAAGAAACTATGGGCGGACGGGCTGTCCGCCAGCCAGATCGCGGCCGAACTCGGCGGCATCACCCGCAATGCCGTCATCGGCAAGGTCCATCGACTTGGCCTTTCCGGCCGTGCCAAAAGCCCGTCGTCGTCGGCCCCGCGCCAGCGCAAGCCGCGCTCCTCGGGACACATGATGCGGGTCCCCCGCGCATCAATGCGCGGCAACACAGCGCTCGCCTACGAGTACGAGGTCGAGCCGGAGCCGGAACTGATTGAAATACCGGTAGAGCAGCGCAAGACCTTGCTCCAGCTGAACGAGAAAACCTGCCGCTGGCCGGTCGGCGACCCGGGCAGCACCGAGTTCTTTTTCTGCGGCGGTGATTCCGCGAACGACATGCCGTACTGCTCCTATCACTGCCGCGTGGCCTATCAGCCGCTCACAGATCGCCGGCGGGACAAACGATCGTTCCGGAATTGAATCAAGCGCGCTTGGCGGTCCAGGCCATCAGCTCATGCGGCCGAAGCGATCGTCAAGCGCGTAGCCGGCGCCACGGACGGTGCGGATCGGATCCGCTGCCTGGCCGTGATTGATCGCCTTGCGGAGCCGGCCGACATGCACGTCGACGGTACGTTCGTCGATATAGATATCCGATCCCCAGACGCCGTCGAGCAATTGCTCGCGCGAGAACACACGGCCGGGCCGTTCCATGAGGAACTCCAGCAGACGGTATTCGGTCGGCCCGAGATCGACCGGGCGGCCGTTGCGTGACACCCGCTTTTTTTCGCGGTCGAGCTCGATATCGCCGATGTTGAGCACGGCTGCCACGCGGTCGGGGTTGGCGCGCCGCAACAGCGCGCGCACGCGCGCGAGCAACTCGGGGACAGAGAACGGCTTGACGATGTAGTCGTCGGCGCCGGTCGCAAGTCCGCGCACTTTCTCGCTCTCCTCGCCGCGCGCGGTGAGCATGATAATGGGCAGCTGACGCGTCTCAGGACGCGCACGCAGGCGGCGGCACAATTCAATGCCGGACAGGCCCGGGAGCATCCAGTCGAGCACGATCAGATCGGGCATCGATTCCTTCAGCCGCGTGTCGGCCTCATCGCCGCGTGCCGATGTCTCGACCTCATAGCCCTCGGCCTCGAGGTTATAGCGGAGCAGCATCGTGAGCGGCTCCTCGTCTTCGACAATAAGTATGCGCGCGCTCATCTGTTTATTCCCTGGCGCATGATCCCGAAAACCGGTTCCCACTTTTCGTGATCATGCGCTCCTGTTATCTCTCGGCCGCCGTGCGCAGCGCGGCAATCGTGGTTGTGTCGCCTTTCGGGCGCTGATCGGCGATCGGACGGCCTTCGATAATGTAGTGCACCGTTTCTGCGATGTTAGTCGCATGGTCACCCATGCGCTCGATGTTCTTGGCGCAGAACATCAGGTGAATGCAGAAAGTGATGTTGCGCGGGTCTTCCATCATATAAGTCAGCAGCTCGCGGAATACCGACGTGCAGACCGCGTCGATCTCCTCGTCGCCGCGCCAGACCGTCATGGCCTTGCTGACATCCCGGCGGCCGTAAGAATCAAGCACGAGTTTCATCTGCTGAAGCACAAGATCGGTCATGTGCTCCACGCCGCGGATGAGCTTGGGCGGCGGGAATTCGGCGTTGAGCGCCATCACCCGCTTGGCAATGTTTTTGGCAAGGTCGCCGATGCGCTCGAGATCGTTGGCAAGGCGCAATGCGCCGACGACTTCACGAAGGTCGACGGCCATCGGCTGACGGCGGGCGATCGTGAGCACCGCCTTTTCCTCGATCTCGCCTTGCAGCGCGTCGATGCTGGCATCCGCAGTGGTAACGCGTTGCGCCAGGGTCGTGTCGCGTTTTGCCAGGGCATCGACTGCGTCCGCCACCTGCTTTTCGGCGAGGCCGCCCATTTCGGCAACCATACGCGCGAGATCCTGCAGATCGGTGTCGAAGGCCTTCATGGTGTGATCGGTCATTGGAGTCATCTTTCGGTCATTCGCTAGCCGAAGCGCCCGGTGATGTAGTCCTGAGTACGGCTGTCGTTCGGATTGGTGAAGATACGCGTCGTTTCTCCAAACTCGACAAGTTCGCCCAGATACATGAACGCAGTGAAATCGGACACGCGCGCGGCCTGCTGCATGTTGTGTGTCACGATGGCGATCGTGTAGTCATCCTTGAGCTCGTCGATGAGCCCTTCGATCTTGGCCGTGGAAATCGGATCGAGAGCCGAGCACGGTTCGTCGAACAGGATCACCTCCGGCCGCACCGCGACGGTGCGCGCAATGCACAGCCGCTGCTGCTGGCCGCCGGATAAAGACAGCCCGTTGGCATTGAGCTTGTTCTTCACCTCATTCCACAGCGCAGCACGCTCAAGCGCATGCCTGACGCGATCCTCGATCTCCGACTTCGGCAGCCGCTCGTAGAGACGGATGCCGAAGGCGATGTTCTCGAAAATTGTCATCGGAAACGGCGTGGGTTTCTGGAACACCATTCCGACCTTGGCGCGCAGCAGGTTGAGATCCTGCGACGGGGACAGGATATCGTCGTTATCAATGCGCACATGCCCGGTGGCGCGCTGGTTTGGATAAAGATCGTACATGCGGTTGAGGATGCGCAGCAGCGTGGACTTTCCGCAGCCGGACGGTCCGATGAACGCGGTGACCTTACCTTGGTAGAGAGAGACGTTGATATCCTTCAGCGCCCGGTTGTCGCCGTAGAAGAAATCCAGGTTGCGAATCGATATCTTCTCGGAAAGATTCTCGGCGCTTGCCAGCGCGTGGGCCACCGTGGGAACTGTGACGGCTGCTACGCTCATGACGATTTGCTCCGTGCCGCAAGGGTCCGCGCAATGATGCTCAAGGCAAGCACGGCGAGTGTGATGATGAGGGCGCCGGTCCAGGCCAGCTTTTGCCAATCGTGGTAAGGGCTGAGCGCAAACTGGAAGATGACGACAGGCAGGCTCGCCACCGGTGCATTCAGGTTGAGGCTCCAGAACTGGTTGTTGAGCGCGGTGAACAGCAGCGGCGCGGTTTCGCCCGAGATCCGCGCGATGGCGAGCAGCACGCCGGTAACCATCCCGGCGCGTGCCGCGCGATAGGCGACCTTTGTAATCATCAGCGAGCGCGGCAGCCCAATCGAGGCCGCCGCTTCGCGCAGGGTATCCGGCACGAGGACCAGCATGTCCTCGGTGGTGCGCACGACGACCGGTACAACGATCACCGCCAGCGATACCGCGCCCGCCCACCCGGAGAAGTGGCCCATTTGCGCGACCATAATCTCGTAGACGAACAGACCGATAACAATCGACGGCGCACTGAGCAGGATGTCATTGATGAATCGCACGATCGTGGTCAACCTGGCGTAACGGCCGTACTCCGCCATATACGTGCCGGCGAGTATGCCGAGCGGCGTGCCGATCAGAACGGCAAGGGTTGTCATAATCAGGCTGCCGGCGATGGGATTGAGCAGCCCGCCCGCCGAGCCCGGCGGCGGCGTCATCTCGGTGAATACAGCGAGAGAAAGCCCTCCAACGCCTTCCCACAACAGCACGCCCAAAATCATCACCAGCCAGGACAGACCGAATGCCGTCGCTGCGAAAGCCAGCCCCATTGAAATCCTGTTGCGGCGGCGCCGGCCGGCATAAAGCGGAGATTGAACGGCTGCCGCCATGATCAGCCTCCCACCCGCGCATTTATACGCATCAGCATCAGGCGCGCCGCCGCCAGCACAATAAATGTGATGACGAACAGGATGAGGCCGAGTGCGATCAGCGCTGAGGTGTAGAGATCGCCGACGGCTTCTGTAAATTCGTTGGCGATCGTCGCAGAGATGGTCGTACCTGGCGCAAGCAAGGAGCCTGAGATGCGATGCGCATTGCCGATCACAAAGGTCACGGCCATGGTCTCACCGAGCGCGCGGCCGAGGCCCAGCATTACTCCGCCGATGACGCCGACACGGGCATAGGGCAGCACGACATAGCGCCAGACTTCCCACCTCGTGCAGCCGAGGCCGTAGGCCGCCTCCTTGAGCACGGTCGGGACGGCATCAAACACGTCGCGAGAAATCGAGGTGATGAAAGGAAGCACCATGATGGCGAGGATCAGGCCTGCGGTCAGGATGCCGATACCGTAGGGCGGGCCGGCAAAAAGGACGGACAGCACGGGAATTTCACCGAAAGCGGCAATGAGAAACGGTTGCACGTGCTGCTGCAGGAACGGCGCGAACACGAACAGTCCCCAAATTCCGTAGATGATGCTCGGAATGCCTGCGAGCAGCTCGATGGCAATGCCAACCGGACGCCGCAACC
Source organism: uncultured Alphaproteobacteria bacterium (assembly GCA_963736275.1). Lineage (GTDB taxonomy): Bacteria > Pseudomonadota > Alphaproteobacteria > Rhizobiales > Xanthobacteraceae > Pseudolabrys. The sequence goes on along the minus strand of CAVTOP010000011.1, from coordinate 39,353 downwards.
ACATCGGGCAGAGTTCGGTGAGAAACATCGCGATGAACAGCCCGACCGGAACTGCGATCAGCATGGCAATGAGCGACGTGACAATGGTGCCGTAAATCGGCGCAATGGCGCCGAATTTTTCCGTCACCGGATTCCAGGCATCTTCGTACAGGAAGCTGATACCGAATGTGCGCAGTGCCGGCAGCGAACCCCACACCAGCGAGATGATGATCCCGCCCAGGATGACCAGAACCGCAACGGCGGCGGCACGCGTTACGTGATGGAAAGCCGCATCGCTCAGCCGCAGACGCTGCAGGACTTTTGCGCGGTCCACCGGGTCCGCGACGGCGATCCCGGTACTCTGCAACGCCACGTCAACCACGGGCGGTCTCCCGGTCGGCTGCATCCGGCTCTCCTTGGGCCTTTTGAGGAGAGCCACTCAAGCGGTCCAGCGGCCGCAGCACAAGCCGCCTGCTTTCGGCGGTGGACAGGGAAAGGACGCCGTCACGGCGCCCTTTCTGCTTGGTCATTGGATCAATTGGTCATTGCGAACACGGGCTTGCCGTTCGCATCCTTGATCTCGGTCATCCAGTACTTCTCGACGTCGGACACGACACTCGCCGGCATCGGTACGTAGTCGAGGGCCTCCGCCATCTGATCGCCGTTCTTGTAGGCCCAGGCGAAGAATTTCAGCGCCTCGCCGGTCGCCGCCGGATCGGCGGGCTTCTTGTAGATGAGAATCCACGTCGCCGCGGTCATCGGCCACGATTTCTCGCCCGGCTGGTTCGCCAGAATCACGCCGTAGCCCGGCTTCGATTTCCAGTCGGCGTTGGCCGCTGCTGCCTGAAAAGCTTCAGCGGTCGGCGACACCGTCTTGCCGTCCTTGTTGATCATCTTCAGGTGGGTGAGTTTGTTCTGCAGCGCATAGGCATATTCGACGTAGCCGATCGAGCCTTTCGTCTGCGCGACATTGTTGGCCACGCCTTCGTTACCCTTGGCGCCGATCCCGACCGGCCACTGCACCGAGGTGTTGAAGCCGACTTTCGACTTCCAGTCGGCATTCACATCCGACAGATAGTAGGCAAAGTTGAAAGTGGTGCCCGAACCGTCGGAGCGATGCACGACGGCGATCGCGTGCTTCGGCAGATTGGCGCCGGGATTGAGTTTCTTCAGAGCCGGATCGTCCCAGGTCTTGATGTCGCCCATGAAGATCCTCGCGAGCGTCGAGCCGTCGATCACGAGATCGCCGGGATTGATCCCGTCGAGATTGATGACCGGCACGATGCCGCCCATCACCATCGGAAACTGCGCAAGTCCGGCCTCGTCGAGATCCTTACCCGTAAGCGGCGCATCGCTCGCTCCGAACGTAACTGTCTTTGCCTTGATCTGCTTGATGCCGCCGCCTGAGCCGATCGACTGATAGTTCAGCCCGTTGCCGGTGACCTTTTTGTAGGCGTCCGCCCATTTGGCGTAGATCGGATAGGGAAAAGTTGCGCCAGCGCCGGAGATGTCTGCGGCGTTGGCCGGAACAAGCGTCGCGGTGGCTATGAGGCCGGCGGCTGCCAATGCGGTCCAGTGTTTCAAGGGTTCTCTCCATGTTTGCGGTCAGAGACGGACGCGGGCCAACCAAGGCCCTCGCTCTCGAATTCTTCGCGCCCAATCGCTTGGACGGCCGCTGTTGATCTAAAAACGCGCTCCACGACGGCCTCGGACGTTTTTGGTTCCTTGAACGGTGATCCGAAGTCGCGGTCAGCCATAGGCGTCGCATGTCATCGTTCTATAAAGCTTCGATGACACTTGAATGACACTGCAAGTCGATGAATTGACTAGGGTTCGCCGGTTCCTTTACCGGCGCGCAGGGGAACATGCATTGTGAACGTCGCCCCTGCCCCCGGCGTGCTTTCGATTGTCAGGCGTCCACCGTGCCGGTTGAGCACATGCTTGACGAGCGCAAGACCCAACCCGGTTCCGCCTTGCGCACGGCTGTCTGTGACATCCACGCGGTAAAACCGTTCCGTCAGGCGCGGCAGGTGTTCCGGAGCGATGCCAGGTCCGTAGTCGCGTACCGCGACGCGCGCTTCCGGCAGGCCAGCCCGCGTTTGTGCCCGCTCAACCGTGACGTCAACGCGCTTGCCGGCGGCGCCGTACTTAAGGGCGTTTTCAATGAGGTTTTCGAGCGCCCGGATCAGCTCATCGAGATCGCCGAGCACCGTGAGCGTATCCGGCGGCAGCGTGACATTGATTTCGACCCCGCGGTCACGCGCGAGCGTCTGCAGGCCGTCGACAACCTGGCGCACGATGGGCGCCAGGTCGAGCGGCGCGCTTGGTTGCAGATGCGCGTTAAGTTCGATTCGTGAAAGCGACAATAGATCGTCGATCAGCCGCGCCATGCGGGTCGCCTGCCCCTGCATGATCGAGAGGAATTTGTCACGCGCTGCCGGATCGTCCTTGGCTGGTCCTTGCAACGTCTCGACAAACCCAAGCAATGCAGCCAATGGCGTGCGCAGCTCGTGGCTCGCATTGGCAACGAAATCGGCGCGCATCTCTTCAACGCGGCGCAATGGCGTCAGGTCGTTGAACGTCATCAGCAGGATGTCGACTGCGCCATCGGCGCCCAAGGTTAGCGTGACCGGCGTCACGAAGGCTTCGAACCAGCGGTCGAGCGGAACGCGCTCGAAAAACTCGACCCGCTGTTGCTCGTGGCGCTTGGCTGCACGGCGAACGGCATCGACCAGCTCCGGCATCCGCAGCGCTATCAAGGCCGGCTCGCCGCGCTGCAAGGCCGGCGCAATCGAGATGGCTGTATCATTGAACGCGATGACGCGGCCTTCGCGATCCAGCACAATCGCTGCGTCGGGAAAGCCGTCAATCAGTTGTTCGATAAGCAACGCCTGCGGCTCGGCCAATACACGGCCACCACCAACGGGAGCACTGCGCACGCCGCCGTCCGCTTCCGGGCGTCCGAGCAATGCCCGCCAGGCGCTCCGTAACCGCGCCGCCACCCCGGATTGGGCGGGAAAAGCGCGGCGCTCGTCATTTATCGCCATGATCAACCGGCGTCGGTTTTTTCCGATTCGATCTCGCTGCGGATCGGCTCGGCCAATGATGGTATCACCGCAGGCCCGGACGGACGACGTGCGCCGCGCACGTTCAGCCAGAGTTCGCGCGAACCCAGAATGGTCAAGGCCAGCGCAAACGGAATGATGTAGTAGAGCAGCCTGAAAAGAAGCAGACCGGCCAGCACCGATTCTTTATCGAATTGCCACAGCGCGACCAACATGGCGGCATCGAATACGCCAAGCCCGCCAGGAGCATGACTTGCGAAGCCGAGCAGCGTCGCCGACACAAAGACCACCGCCATCGTCACGAAGCCGATATCCGGGTGAGCCGGCAACAGCATGTACATGGCGAGCGCACAGCTGCCGAGATCGAGAATGCCGATCCCGATCTGCAGCAAAGTGGACGGTCCGCTCGGCAGCTCGACTTTCCAATCGCCCCGGCCGATTTCCCGCGGTGCGCTCCAGACCCAGGCGACATAGGATATCAGCACCAGCAATATCGTTACGCCGATGGCGCGATTGAGCCAGACCGGCAATTGGTCGATAAGCCCTGCCGCCTGCGGATGATAAGTGACGCCAAGTCCCAGCACCGTGGCATTACCGAGCCAGAATGTCAGGCCGGCAACAAAGCAGATTTTGGCAACTTCGATGGCGTCGAGCCCGTAGGCGGAATAGATGCGGTAACGAACAGCGCCGCCTGTGAAAACGGTGGCACCAATGTTGTGACCGATCGAATAGCTCGTGAAGCCCGTGAGCGCAGCAATGCGATAAGGCACCTCCTTGCGCCCGATCGTGCGCAAGGCAAACCAGTCGTAGAAGGTCAACGTGAAATAGCCGCACGCCACGAAAAATGCGGCTGCCGCGATATGTTTCGGATCTGTCGCTTTGAGCGCCGCGACCACTTCATCGACGTCGGTGTCGCGCAGCATGCGGAAAAGAACAACGGCCGCGACCGAAATGATCGCGATGCTCAGCATCACGCCGATCCGGTTCCAGCCGATTGTCTTTTGGAAAAAACGCGCCACCGCGCGCAGTACTCCGACCATTAATCCTCCGCTTCGGCGTATCGCCCCGAACGCCGTGCGCCGCGACACCGCTTTCCCGACCCCTAGCAGAACTCGGATCGCGGGGCGAGTGGACTGCCACCTGATCCTGTCGTGTGATAGGATGCCAAAAATAAGGCCGTTAACAATTGTCAGCGGCAGCCTTTCGGGAGGTCCCGATGAGCCGACCCGACCATTCACGGCGTACGGTCCTCAAGAGTGCCGGCCTCGGCATCGGTGCCGGACTTCTGTCCGGTCTCGCCCCGTCAGCAGAGGCGGCCGAAACCGCTGAAATATGGGCCAATGAATATTGGGCAAACAAAGAGGGCGTGAAGCTCAATCTGTGGCGCAAGCGGATCGGCGCTCCCTCGCCCGGCGAGCAGGCGCGACCGGTCCTGTTTCTCGTCCATGGCTCATCCAACTCGTCCCGCTCGTCCTACGATCTGGCCGTTCCGGGCAAAGGCGAATACTCGCTGATGAATGTTTTCGCCCGCTATGGTTACGACGTGTGGACGATGGACCATGACGGCTACGGATATTCCGGCTCATCCGGCAATAGTTCCGACATCGCCAGCGGCGTGGACGATCTCACGGCCGCAATGCCTGTCGTGATGAAGGAAACCGGCCGGCAGAAGGCGCATTTTTACGGTACATCGTCGGGCGGAATCCGTGCGGCTGCCTATGCGCAGGCGCAGCCTGAGGCGGTCGACCGGTTGGCGCTTTGCGCCTTTACTTACAAGGGAAACGGCGCCGCCGAGATCGAGCGCAGAAGAAAGTGGATCGACGTCTTGCGCGCGAGCCCGCGGCGCAAGCGGGACGCCGACATGATCCGTTCGATCTTCACGCGTGACGGCCACCCTTCCCTTTATGATCCCGCCGTCCCTGAGGCGATTATCGCTGCGGAAATGAAGTTCGGCGACACGATCCCGAGCGGCACCTATCTCGACATGGCCGCGAATCTGCCGATCGTCGATCCCGCAAAAATCAAGTCGCCCGTGCTCATGCTGCGTGGAGAGTTCGACGGCAATTCGACCGACGACGACCTGCTCGACTTCTATCGCCAGCTTCCGAACGGAGACCGTCAGTTTGTCATCCTGCCGCAGACCGCACACAGCGCCGGCTACAGCACCAACCGGCATCTGCTCTGGTACGCAATGAAGAATTTTCTCGCGGCGCCCTCGCCAATCGCCTGATCACCGCGCGGCGAAAAACGCGCGCAGCGCTTCGGTCGTCTCCTTCGGCGCCTCTTCCGACAGATAGTGCCCGCAAGGGAGCGCCTTGGCGCCGACAATGTTGGTCGCGTAGTCGCGCCAGATTTCAGCCGGACCGGGCTTGTGGTTGCGCCCGACCCCACCGGTCGCACCCCATAACAGAAGGACGGGACATTCGATCTTTCGCCCGGCTTCGAAGTCCTTGGTATCCATCTCGAGATCGATACCAAACGTGGCGCGATAGTCCTCGCAGATGGCGTGAATGGTTTCCGGATTGCGGAAGCAGCGCTTGTAGTCGGCGAGCGCCGCCGGGTCGAAGAAACTCAAACCTTGCTTGGTTTTTGCGAGCTTTTTCTCGATGAACCAATCCGGGTCCACCCCCATCATGCGCTCAGGCAGGTCGTAAGGCTGGATGTTGAAGAACCAGTGCCAGGAAAAAGTGCCCCATTGCCGGCTTATGTGATTGAGCAGGTGATGCTGCGGGATGATGTCGAGAATTGCGGCGCGCGTGACTTTTTGCGGGTGGTCGAGACCCATGCGGTGCAGAACGCGCGCGCCGCGATCATGCCCCGCGGCATGAAACGTGTCGAAACCGAGCGCCGCCATCACCTCGACCTGGTCCTGCGCCATCGCGCGGAAGGAATATCCCGAATGGTCCGCGCCGCCGGGCGGCTTTTCAGAATCGCCGTAGCCGCGCAGATCCGTACAAACAACGGTGAATTCGCGCGCCAGAGGCGGCGCGACCTTGTGCCATGACAGATGATTGAAGGGATTGCCGTGCATCAGCAGCAGCGGCGGCCCGGAGCCGCCGACGACCGTCACGATGCGCGCACCTTTGGTCTTGATGGCGGAGCGTTTGAAGCCGTCGAGAAGCATAGTGAGCCCGTTGTTTTGGGGGCGGTGCCGCACGCGCGCTTCACCTCTCCCAGCCGAAGTCGGATGTTTCCGACTTCGGCCAGTGTTTAAGTGCCGAACTCGGGTAAACCCGAGTTCGGGTGGGAGAGGTCGGCGAGCAAAGCGAGCCGGGTGAGGGGTTATAGCCTAACGTGACGCCAGAACCCCCTCACCCCAACCCTCTCCCGCCGAAGTCGGATATATCCGACTTCGGCCGCGTGTAGTGCCGAACTCGGGCAAGCCCGAGTTCGGATGGGGAGAGGGAGCAGGCTGCGATTTGCGGCGACCTTTCTGAACTGCAACTCAAAGCACCGGCAATGGGGAACCCCGACTCCGCCGCAGCGAAGCCGGGGTCAAAACCCGTCCATGGTTTGCTCGCTTAGCCGCAAACCGTGATGCGACGAACGCGCGGGCCGTACGGAGTGTTGACGACCTTCTTCACGACATAGCAATCGGCAGCAAGCACGGCCGCCGGAGCGACGATACCGACGCCCAAAGCATAACCGCCGCGCCAATGGCCATGATGATGATGATGCCAGGCGGAAGCGGTTGTGGGGGTCAGCGCGGCAACGCCGATAACAGCGGTTGCACCAAGGGCGAGAGCGATTTTGCGAAACATGGTGATTCTCCTGTCAGGGACCTGGTGTGACCAGGGATGTGGTCATCACATCCTGCACATGGGTCGGCCGGTCCTTGGAAAAGGTTCAAAAGCTCTTTTCTGGTCGGACTGAAGAAAGAGCCGCGTCACCGATTTTTCACGCCGTTAGCAGGGAAAAAGGTCGGGTTTTGGGCCCTTTGGCTTGCCCAAAACCGCTGGAAAAGGGGAAACTGGCCGCCAAGCACCCCCGGGGGCGGTCAGGTGCGTGCAAATTTCCGCGAATTGGCTTGAACCTCGGCGCCCCCTCAAGCGACTCATGCACGAGCCGATTGTTCTGCGATGCAAACGACTTCGGACGAAGTTCTGATCTCGCGGATCGCAGGCGGCGACCGGCTCGCCATGCAGGTGCTGTACGCGCGGCACCATGTTCGTGTGTACCGGTTCGTTCTGCGGCTGGTGCGCAATGAAGCGACGGCAGAAGACTTGATCAGCGAGGTCTTCCTCGACGTCTGGCGTCAAGCCGGAAAGTTCGAGGGCCGATCCGCCGCCTCGACATGGATGCTGAGCATCGCGCGTTTCAAGGCCCTGTCGGCGCTGCGGCGCCGACCGGAGCAGGAACTCGACGACGAGACGGCAGAGCAGATCGAGGATCACGCTGACGATCCTGAAACCGCCCTGGCGAAGAAAGACAAAAGCTCGGCCCTGCGGCAATGCCTGGCCAGGCTCTCGGCAGATCACCGGGAAATCATCGACCTCGTGTACTACCACGAGAAATCGGTGGAGGAAGTTGCCGAGATCGTCGGCATCCCGGAAGCGACCGTAAAGACGCGCATGTTCTATGCGCGCAAGAAGCTCTCTGAGCTTCTCAAGGAGCAAGGAATAGATCGAGGTTGGCCATGAACGCGATGAAACAAGAAGCGCCCGAGCGAGAAGAAGTAGAGGCGCTCCTGCCGTGGCATGCGGCGGGAACGCTCAGCCGTCGCGATGCCCAACGCGTCGAAGAGGCGCTCGCGCGGGATCCGGAGCTCGCGCGCCGCTATGCGCTGGTGCGCGATGAGCTCGGCGAAACCATTCACCTCAATGAGACGCTCGGCGCGCCGTCGGCGCGGGCGCTGGAACAACTGTTCACAAAGATCGACGCCGAGCCGGCGCGCCAACAGGTGTCGCTCAACCTCGGAAGTCGCATTTCGGAATTCGTCGCGAGCCTGACGCCGCGCACGCTGGCTCTGGCCAGCGGCGGCGCCGTGCTCGCCATCCTCGTGCAGGCCGGCTTCATCGCCGGCGTGATGCTGAACGAGACAAAGACCGGCAGCTACCAGACCGCGTCGGCGCCCACAACCGCGCCGGACGCCGGCACCTTTGCGCTCATTCGCTTTGCGCCGCAGGCTTCGGCGGACGACGTCACTAAGTTTCTGGAAACCAACAAGCTGTCGATCGCAAGCGGACCGACGGCGGGCGGCCTGTACAAAGTCCGCGTTGCGGTGACGGGAATCCCGAAGGCCGAGCTCGCCCGCATCGTGAAGAAGCTGCAGGAAGACAAAGTCGTCGGTTTCATCGCCACGACCGACTGACCCGACCGTCATCGGAGGCCGTCTCATGCGCGCGCACCGAACCGCCCTGCTCTGCCTGGCCGCCGTGTTGACCTTGGCTTCCGACTGCGTCTTCGCGCAGAAAATGTCAGGCCGCGGCCCGTCCCCCAATATGGGCACGAGTAGACCGACGACCGTTCCCGACGGGCCTCGAGGCGGCGGCTATCCTGGCGGCGGACATCGCGGGCCCGGCTGGGGCGGCGTCGTGCCCGGCATCATCGTAGGGCTGCCGCAAGGCTACCCGAGGGGTCCGTACATTGTTGATGACGGTCCGCCAGGACCGCGCCAGACGCAGGCGAACCGCCGCGGCGCAAGCGGCGCGCCATCGGCGAACGAGCGACGGCTCATGCCCGATGAAGTCGTCATCGAGCTTCCCAATTCGGTCAGTGCACAACAGATCGAGGCGCTGCAACGCCGCCACCGGCTGACGCGCCTCGAAAGCCAGGCATTCCAGCTTTCAGGCACCACGTTGTACCTCTGGCGTATTTCCGGCCGCCGCTCGGTCGCAACGGTCGTGCGCGAGCTCGAGATGGATCGGCTCGTGGCCCGGGCGCAACCGAATTACCTGTTCATGCTGCAGCAAAACGAAACCAGGCCCGCAGGCGACGCCGCGCAATACGGGCTTGCCAAATTGCGTCTGCCGCAGGCGCATGCCCTCGCAAAGGGCGACAATGTCCTCGTTGCGGTCATCGACTTCGCGATCGACGGAAATCATCCCGAGCTCGCCGGCTCCATCGCCGGCACATACGATGCGCTTTCGACAACTGCCACCCCGCACCAGCACGGGACGGCGATCGCCAGCCTGATCGCGGCCCACGGCAAGTTGATGGGATCGGCGCCGGACGCAAAAATCCTCGCGGTGCGCGCCTTCGATCCGAAAGACGCCGGCGCGCAAGGCACCACGTTTAATATTCTCAAGTCGCTCGACTGGGCGGCAGCGCAGGGTGCGCGCGTGATCAACATGAGCTTTGCCGGCCCGGACGATCCTGCAATCCACCGCAGCCTGGAAGCGGCGCGCAAAAAGGGGATCGTGCTCGTCGCCGCCGTCGGCAATGCCGGCGCCAAGTCTGCCCCGCTATACCCTGCCGCCGATCCGAATGTGATCGCGGTGAGCGCGACTGACGCCGACGACAGGCTGCTCGAGCAGTCCAACCGTGGCCGCTACATCACGGTGGCCGCCCCGGGCGCGCAGATCCTCGTCGCGATCCCGGACAACGGCTATGAAATGTCATCCGGCACATCCTATTCCGCGGCTGAGGTGAGCGGCATCGTCGCGCTCATGCTGCAGCGCAAGCCCGATCTGACACCGGACAAGGTCAAGGCCATCCTGCGCGCGACCGCGAAGGATCTCGGACCGAAAGGCCCCGACGCGATGTTCGGCGCGGGCCTTGCCGATGCCTATGGCGCAATCACCGCCGACATTGCACCCATGGCTGCCGCAGGCCGGCGGCCGGTTGAGCGCGTCAGCACCGGCGCGCGCTGAACGAAATCCACGACACGAGCAATATATTTCCTGTGCACGATGGCGGCCTTGGCAATCTTGTCTCGGACGTCCAAAGTCGCCACTTGTTGTGTTTAGGCCGCTCTTGCCGGATATGTGATGACCGCCAGCCCTCCGCCGCCGACGATGCCGCTGCGCGTCACGCGCAATGACAAGATCGCCAACGGCATCCACCTGTTCGAATTTCGCGACGCCTCCGGAAACCAGTTGCCGCAATTCACGGCGGGAGCGCACATCGCCGTGCGTGTGCCGAACGGCCTCCTGCGCAAATATTCGCTGTGCAACGATCCGGCCGAGCGCGACCGTTATCAGATCGCGGTCAAGCGCGAAGTGACCGGCCGCGGCGGCTCGACCAACCTTATCGACGACGTGAAGGCCGGCGACGAGCTCATCGTCACGGCGCCGGTGAACGACTTCGCGCTGCCGCCGCGCGCGCAGGATTTCCTGTTCATCGCCGGCGGCATCGGCGTGACGCCGATGATGGCGATGATCCGGCAGGTAATGGCGGAGGGCAAACGCTTCCGCTTGTTTTACTGCTCGCGCTCGCCGGAGACGACAGCCTTCTGCGAAGAGCTCGGCGCACAACAGTTCAAGGACATGGTCACCATCCATTACGACCAGGGCGAGATGTCTCGCTCGCTCGACTTGCGTCCGATCCTGGCCGAACGGAAAAACCGCGAGCATCTTTATTGTTGCGGGCCGCGCCCGCTGATGGAAGCGGTGCGGGCCATGACCGACCATTGGTCGCCGACCGCCGTACATTTCGAGGCTTTCAGCGACGCGGAAACGCACAAAGCCGGCGACACGCCATTCAAGGTGAAGCTTGCGCGCTCAGGCACGGTGCTCGACGTGCCGACGACCAAGACCATTCTCGAGGTCCTGCGCGACCACGGCCTCGACGTGCCGAGCTCCTGCGAAACGGGAACCTGCGGCACCTGCCGCACAAAAATGCTCGCAGGCGAAGCCGACCACCGCGACCTCGTGCTGGCCGACCACGAGCGCAAGGACACAATCATGATCTGCGTCTCCCGCGCGCGGGGCGATGAGATCACGATCGATCGTTGAAGCGATTGCTCCCTTCGCAACCGCCGCCGTCGCCGCTGATCTTTCGCGTCGGCCTGGCGCCGCGGCTTCATGCCACTTCCAACGTCGGAATGGCTTTGATCTTCGCTCCGAGCGCCTGCTCGGCCTGCTGCAGATCGTAGCGCTTCTGCAGATTGAGCCACAGGTCCGGACCGTTTCCGCACAGTTTCCCGAGCCGCAATGCCATCATGGGGGTTACCGGCTGCTTTTCCTCAAGAATGTCATAGAGCGTCTGACGCGACACACCGAGCAACCTGGCGATCTCCGTCTTAGGCCGATCCAGCGCGGGCAGGATCTCTTCTCGCAGGAGTTCCCCGGGGTGCATGGGCGGCAAGCCGCGCTTCGGGAGCTTCTTGGTCATCGAACTCTTCCTCAGTGATAATCTTCCAGATCGACGTCGATTGCATCGCCTTCCGTCCACCCGAATGTAATTCGCCAGTTTCCGCTCGCATTGACTGCATAACGGCCTTTGTCGCGGCCGACGAGTGCATGAAAACGGAAACCAGGCAGATTAACGTCGTCAGGACGCGATGCATCGTCAAGCGAACGCAAAATGTTGGCGATCCGTCTCGTGTTCTGCACGCTAAGCCGGCGGACGTCTCCAGTGGCGAAGAAACGCTCCAGAGCCCTGTTTCTAAACGGCCGGATCACGCTGCAATGTAAGTCAATGCCTTACACGTGTCAAGTAATGGCTTACAGGGGTGTCTTTCCGGCGCGCCACTCCTCGCAGGCCACTCCGGACACGGCAATGGCGAAATTGCAAATGTCCGCTGAATCCGTGCCGGCAGGACCCTTTCAACAAACGGGGAAATAAGTGTAGCTTTGTCTTCGATTGGGTTTTCTTGCTTGTTTGAATGGCAGTTTTGCGCCAACGGCTTAGCGGAAAACGTCCGTGCTGGGGATCACGCGCCTGCATCTGTTCCGGCTACTGGCGGCGACGCTGTGCGTCGCCGGTCTCGTCTGGCTTGGGATGGCGTATCTAATCCCAGCGCCGCCAACCCAGATCGTAATTGGAACGTCCCCCGTTGGGGAGCACTATCATAATTTGGGCACGCGCTATCAGGGGATACTGGCGGCAGCGGATATGAAAGTTGAATTGCGTGTCACCAACGGCGCAAAAGAAAATTTAGAGCTTTTGAACGATCCGAATTCCGGGATTTAAATCGCTTTCATGCAGGGCGGAATCTCGCGTGGCACCCTGGCACCTGACTTGATGTCGCTTGGCCGTATCGACCATCAGATTTTCTGGCTTTTCTATCCAGCGGGCGAGACGCTGACCGATCTTGCGCAGCTCAGGGGCAAGCGCATCGGGCTCGGCGCTGAAGGCAGCGGCGATCGAGCCGTATGCGAAAAAATTCTGGCGGTCGCCGGCATAACCTATGACAACACGACACTGGTCACTGTCGCACCGGAAAATGTCATCAATAACCTCGACGGCGGAGCGATCGATGTGGTCTTTCGCAACTTTTCTCCGGAGTTGACCGTCCTCGATGCGTTGCTGCGAGGTCCCCAGTACCGCCTCATGAATTTTTCCGAGGCGGAGGCGCTAACCCGAATCTTTCCTTATCTGGTTCGCCTGGTGTTGCCGAAAGGCGCCATTGACCTCGCGCGCAAAATGCCCGTTTCGGACACCGCTCTTGTTGCGACAACGAACGTCCTGCTGGCGCGCAAGGATGTTCACCCCTCGATAGTCGACCTTCTGGCGCAAACGACCTTGCAGGCACACAGCACCCCGGGACTTTTTCGAAAGGTCGGCGAATTTCCCACCGAGACCGACCCGGAATATCCCATGTCCCAAGGGGCCCGCGATTTCTACAGAAATGGTCCTTCATTCCTGAATCGGTACCTGCCTTTCTGGATGACCAACTACGCGCAACGATTCCTCGCAGTGTTGGTGGCAGTCATAGCAATCGTCGTTCCGGTGTTTAATTACGCGCCGAAGCTGTTTCTCTGGCTTATTCGCGATCGTGTGCGCAGGTTGTATCGCCGGCTCAGGATGGTTGATAAAGCGCTGCTTTCGGAGATCGATTCCGCTCGGGTGCAGGCGCTACATGCCGAACTGGAAAATATTGGAAGGGCGGCCAACATCGTCCCGATGCATAGTTCTGATCTCTTTTTTGAGCTTAGAGCTCACATTGATCGCACCCGTCGTCATCTGGGATCGGTGGAAGCGCAAAACGGCGCAGCCAAGGTCGCCTGAGGTCCGCTTTAGTTTAAAGCCACGTGCAGACAAATGCAGCACGCGCCGCGCGAGCGCAGGTGAACTTTCTTATCAGACCTAACATGGGAAAATGGAGGTCACGATGGCAGCATACCTTATGCTTGTGAATTTCACCGATCAGGGGGTGAAAGGAGTAAAGGAGATTCCGAGTAGGCAGGACAAATCTCGGGAAACAGCAAAGGAATTTGGGGTTGAGCGAAAACAAGTCTGGATGACATTTGGACCTTATGACTTTGTCCACCTCTATGAGGCACCAAGCGACGAGGTGATGGCGAAATTTGTGATGACCCTCGGTTCATTTGGCAACGTCCGCACGACAGTGATGCGGGCATGGGATGAGTCAGAACATCTTCCACTAATTCGCGAATTGTCCTGACGATTCTGGAAATGGCGCGCCGGAAGGGATTCGAACCCCTGACCCCCAGATTCGAAGTCTGGTGCTCTATCCAGCTGAGCTACCGGCGCCTTGGGAGAAAGCTGGCGTGCTGCCCGACGGCAGCGAACCGCCGCATCAATGCAGTATTTGCTCCGCCGCAGTTTCCCCCGTCAAGCGGCCAAGAACGGTAGCCGTCAAAAGGCCATTGCCGGCCCTCTATTTTGGTCACCCGGGCAACCGAGTCCCGCTGAGAGTACCGTAGACCCCAATGGAATGTCATCGCGCTCGACGACCACCGCGTCGATACCTGCCTCCTTTGCCGCCAGCGCTGCGCACAATCCCGCTGCGCCGGCACCAACGATGACGAGCGGCACCCGTGTGCCGAATTTTTCGCCGTCAGACGCGACGACCGTGCTCATCATGTGTCGATAGAGCCAATTCAGCGCAGGCCGCAAGTGGCAACGACGGCTCTGTCGTCATGCAGCCGCTTTGGACAATGGCATCGTGAAAAAAAACGTGGCCCCACCGCCCGGGCGATTTTCGGCCCATATCTTGCCGCCATAAGTCTCCACGATTGTCCGGGCGATGGAGAGACCGAGCCCTGTGCCGTCCCCCTTCGTCGTATAAAAGGCGTCGAAGATCTCGTTGAGCTTCTCGGGGGGAACACCAGTTCCTGAATCCGCGACCGAAACGCGAACTGCGGAACCGCCGACCAATGCGGTGCTGATCAACATCTTGGCTTCTCCGGGCCCGCAATCATGCATGGCGTCAATCCCGTTGATGGCGAGATTCATGAGCACCTGCTGCACCTGAATACGATCGCCCCGGACGGGCAGCGGAAAACCCGTATTCATGGCCTTTAGTTCGATTCCCTTTTTCAGGGCCTCCGGGCGGACAATCTGCAGCGTCTCGTCCACCACATCGGTGAAATCGAATTCCTGCAGATCGTTCTGGTTTCGCTTCTTCAACAGACCGCGGAGATTCGCAATGATCTTTGCCGCACGTTGATCGTCGCGAAGGATATTGCCGAGGATATCGTGGGCGCGCGTGACGTTCGGCGGGTCGGCTTGAAGATAAACCAGCGCGGCCTCGGCGTAGCTCTGGATGGCGCCCAAAGGCTGGTTGAGTTCGTGCGCTACGGACGCCGACAACGCTCCCGCAACCGCCGTACGGTTCAAATGGATCACCTCCATCAGCCGCCCACGCAATTCGAGTTCCGCATTTCGGCGGCGGCGGCGCTCGAAAAACAATCCTGTGATAACCGCGGCCTGCAGGATCACGGTCGCGATAACGGCGATGATCTGCCAGCGATACCGTTCCCATACATTGAATTCACGATAGTGGACGTCCGACCCGGCCGGAATTCGTGCGCTGTTGATGTTCCACCGCGGTCAACTGCCGCGCGTCGAGGTGGTATGCCTGCCGGGGCTTGTTTTCGCGCGGAATCGCTTCGGGCGGTTTACCTGTCAGAATCTGCAAGGCGACGTCCGCGGCGGCAATGCCCTGCTCCTCCCAACTGTCCATATATCCGCCCACAATGCCCTCACCCAGATTGGTACTGATCGGCGAATACACCGGCGCCGGCGAAACCCTTGCCACATCGGCGGCGACTTTGGCTGAAGAGTACGTCTGCCCCGAACCATCAACGAAGAAGAATGACATGATGACAATCGTGTCTTTCGATAACCGGGAGACCTCCTTCAGAGTGTCAGCGTGAGAACGGCCAATGATGTATTTTGTATCGTAGCGTTCGCTATAGGGCTGCAATTCCCGGCGCGCGTCGTTCAGCCATCGCTGGTCGTAGGCGCCTGCACCAGCTACGACGACAAGATGGCGCGCCTCCGGCTGCAACTGCCGCGCAAGCTCCAGGGTTTTTGAAAAACTGTATTCCGCGTTGACCCAAAAAACATCATCCAGACGACTTTCTTTGGCATCGAGCGACGGCACACTGACGAGAACGAGCGGCACGTGAGGCGCAACCGCCTCGCGGTGCTTGGCCATGAACGGTAATGCGGCTCGCCCTAACGTTATCACTACATCCGGGCGCGCTTCGGCGTATTTTCCGGAAAGATATTGCACCGTGCGATCGATATGCGCCTGGCCTGGAAGGCGGACCAGCTCCATGTAGTCGACAAAGATCTCGAACTGCTCGCTCGTCGTTTCACTGAGTCGTTTTTTGAAAGCGTCTATGGTGCGGACGGCAGCGGGCAACGCCGGAGAAAGGCTCTCCAGAAAATAGATACGGCGCCGCTGATCCGCCGCATCCGCTTGGCAGCTCATGCAAAGCAATGCGATGACCGCAGCAATATGTGCTCGTACTGAAAAACCCCGCCAAATATCCGTCATTGCAAATGCAGCGTCACCGGATAAAGACCCACCGCCGCTATTCTAGTTTCGTCATATGTCTGCTGAATTGGACCTTGGGCCAACACGCGCAAGTGGCTGCGTGGCGGCAATGCCCGCTTCAGCACGAATAATCGGGCTATGTTACTGCTCTATCGGGGTGCCGATTCAAGTTGACGCTTGAGCGTTGCGACTAATTCTGACATTCGCCGGTCGCCAGGGTCGAGTTGCGCCAAACGTTCGGCATAGGACAAAGCGGCTGCAACATCGCCGCTATCGCGATTGAACGTGACGAGCGCCAGCAGCGAATCGCGGTCCGCCGGGTGCTTGCCCAGACTATCCTTGAGGATAGCGATTGCCTCGCCCACACGCCCCGCGGAGTGGAGACCAACAGCATAGACGTAACGATAACGTGCATTGTTCGGATCAAGTTCGGCAGCGTGACGAAGTTCGACAAGCGACTCATCGGTCCGTTTGAGGCGATTGAGCGTCAGACCAAGAGCGTAGTGCAGTCCGGCGTCCGCCGGCGCAACGGCGATAGCCGCACGCAAGGTGCTTTCTCCATCGCCATCGCGGTTGAGTTGCCGGTACAGATCCGCGAGATTGATTGCCGCCACGGTGTACTGAGGGCTTAGCCGGAGGGCCGCCTTATATTCAGCCTCCGCCTCCTTGGTGAGACCGCGTCGCGCATAGAAATTTGCAAGTGACGAACGATCCTCCGGGCGGTCGGCGTTGAACGTGAGCGCGGCGACAAACTCAGCCGCGGCACGCTCGAAGCGTTCACGATCGGCCTGCGGCTGGCGATCGGTCGGCACCGCGGCAAGCAGGCTGGCCGCCCGAATGCGGACACCAAGAACTGAATCCGAAAGAAGTGGCCCGATCAATGGCCAGGCCTGCGCAGAGGGCACATTCGCAAGCATGTCCATTGCAGCGATCCGGACCATCGGATCGGCATCGGCGAGGCCGCGGCGCGCCAGGTCGGCATTAGCGGGCGAGATGTAAGGTGCGAGCTCGACGAGCGCGTTCGCGCGCGCAACGTTGGGTGCATTCGGGTCGCCGGCGACGGAAGCAAGACGTTGACGGGCATCGGCACGATTGGCCGAAACAGCCGCGAAGGCATCCGCATAAGTCTGAAACCCTTTGCGATTGGAGCCAAACCAGCGGTCGACCGCATCCGCGGCCCATTGCGCCGGTTTATCGGTATGGCAATCGTTGCAGGCGTTTGGCGTACCGTACTTAACGGACAAATCCGGCCGCGGAACCCGCAGGCTGTGATCGTGGCGGGAGTCGACCACCATATAAGTGCGCGCCGGCATGTGGCACGACACGCAATTCGGCGCGGCATTCGCTTGCTGATGACGACTGTGCTTTGCCCCGGCGTACACTTCGGTCGCGTGGCACTGGAGACAGACGCCATCGCCGGCAATTCTCTGCTTGCCGCTGTGAGGGTCGTGGCAATTGCTGCAGGTCACGCCAGCGGCAAACATCTTGCTCTGCTTGAACGGGACATAGTTGTAGGCCTCGGCGACGTCCCGCATTTGGCCGTCGGGCCAGTAGACGTCTCTTGCGAGCGGCACGGCAATCGCGTGCGTGTTCTGAAGCCAGTGCCCCGGCACCCATGTCTCGGACAGCTCGCTGCGGCGCGCATGGCAGCGGCCACAGGTTTCGACTTCCGTTCGTAGAAGATTGACTGGAAGATTGCGGCGAACGTTCCCGCTGGCAGGATCATGCACCCATACGACCCCTTGCCGCTCGTCCAGACGAGCGAGCAAGCCTTTGCTGCGATCCTCCTGCCGGCCGAACGGCCACCAGCTCTGTTGTGCGCGAGCCCAGGCGACATGATTGGACCCCTGCCCATGACAGGCCTCGCAGCCCACGCTGATTTCAGACCACGTTGTTGCGTAGCGGTCGCGTTCGGCGTCGTAGTTCTTTCGCAGTCCGGTTGAATGACACTCGGCGCACATGAAATTCCAGTTCTGATTGAGCTTCGTCCAATGCAGGACGTCGTCGTGGCGGATTTTTTCATCGGGATAGAGATGGAACCACCGCTGCCCGCCTTTTTCCTTTGGCCGGACATCCCAGGCGATCGAAAGCGCCTGCACGCGGCCATCTGGAAACTCGATCAGGTATTGCTGAAGCGGATCGATACCGAAGGTATATTTCACCTGAAAGGTAGCGAGCTTTCCGTCGGGTCCGTCCGTCTCCACAAAATACGTGCCGTCCTTCCGGAAGAAACGCGAGCGGACGCCGTTATAGTCGAAAGTCGCGTCGCGGAAGTCGCCGAGCACCGATTTCTCTGTCGCGTGATCCATGGCGTGCTTGTGCTGCGAATCGCGCCACAACGCGGCCTCCACCCGATGACATCCTGAGCACGTCTCGCTGCCGACGAATTCCGCCGTGGGCTGCCCTGCTTGCTGCGAGCTTTGGAAGATTGGAGAGCTGGGCGCAAACAGGCCGAATATCAGAACGACAACAAATCCGGCGGCAAGACTCGTCGCCGCGATGCGAAGCAGCGACGCGAAGCGCTTATGGGTTTGGTCTAATGCCGCGGGTTGTGCGTCGTCCGTCGGCTGGCTCGCTTTCGACGGCTTGTTTCGCTTGGAGGTCAATGATCGCCCTCATCGACGCCACGACAAACAATGACGGCCTGTCAGATCCTCATTGTTTGGGAAGGCTTTTGACGTCCCTCGCCATTTGAAGGCAGGTCAACAGCTCGACGTAACTTTGCGAGCCGACCATGTCGGTGACCATGCGCGTGCAGCGGGTCCTGCTATCCTGTCCAAACTGCTTCCATTGCCTGACGAGCGTTTTCCGGGCGTTCTGCTCGTCCGTCAAGCAGGCCTTGTTGCCGCCACCACCCGGATAGGCCGCAACGTCGGTACGGCAGCTCTTGGTGAAATCCAGCTTTGGCACATCGTCTGCAAATGCAGAATCCGAGAGCAACCGAATACTGCGACAACCAACGCGCCGGCTTTCCTCATGTTCGTGCCCCCGAAAAAAGTGTCACAACGTACGACGGTAATCCGGGACAGCATACACCATTTCGTCAGATTGCAGGTCGCAATTTCAGAGCTGAAACGCCCAGGGCCACGTTGGCCGCGACCGAGCCTTCGACCGAGATCGGCTGCAGCGCAAGCGTTCGGTTGGAGCCGCCGATCAGAACATTGGTCCCAACGCCGACGATGAAGCCGGCATCAGCGGACGCGCCGACATATTCGCCGGCAAGCGCCCCGGCCGGTATTCCGTCAGTTGGCGCGAGCACCGCCCAGTTGAGAATGCCTCCGGCGCTGATGCCGATGTTGATACCAACCATATTCAGTGCGCCCTGATAGGCCTGGGCAGACCCGCCAGCGCCCGGGACGTAACGACATTCCATGGACTGATGCCCGGCGATGATGAAACCGATGCTCGGGTTTAGTTTGCATGTCAGCATGCCGACCTGCGTCCAGGGCTTTCCCGATTGAGCAGATGCCGGTGCGACAACGATCGCGAGCACAAGCGTGGCAAGCAAGTTTCGAACAATATGCATCGGAGCATCCTTCTATGATGAGCCGGAAAGAGATGCGGGCGCCTCTTGCTGGGCGCCCGCATCGCCTTACGCGTTATTCACCCGCGCGACTGGTCGTCCTCATGTTCTTAACCTGCTGCACGACCTGCTCCAGATTGTAGCTGGCCGGATCTTGCAGCGGCGGGAAGTTGACGTAAGTCTCAAGCTCCTTCAGCCACAGTATTTGGCCAATGGGCAGCATGTTCCAGTCATAGACATAGGCGGTCGATGGAGAAGCAATAGCCCCGCCCATACTGAAGAGCGACTTGTATTGCGATCCGATAGAAATCTCGAAGGGATCGCGCTTGATGTTGACGACCTGGGTCCAGTGATAGGGAACCACGCCGTTGATGAAGCCCGCGGGTGAATCGGACACCATCGCGAAGTACATCTTCCAGTTCTTGTAGCGAACCGCCGAGGGGTCCTTGCCGGAATAGTAGAAGAAGGTATCGCGCGCCGACTTTGACTTACCTTCGAGGAAGTCGCGCTGGTCGACGCCATCGAGTGTCGTCTTGACGATGCCCGGATATTGTCCGGCTTCGATCCGCTTCTTCAGTGCGTCGCCCTTCGGGCCGCCGGCGATGTCGACGAGGGTGGGCAACCAATCGAGAGAGGCGAACATCTCGTTCTTGACGGTGCCGGGCCTGATGACGCCTGGCCAGCGGATCACCATCGGGGCGCGCATGCCGCCCTCCCAGGTGCTGAGCTTGCCGCCCTTGAAGGGGGTGACGCCGCCGTCCGGGAAGGTTTCGGTCTCGGCGCCGTTGTCGGTGGTGAAGACGACGATGGTGTTGTTGGTCTGGCCCATCGCCTCGATCTTCTGAAGAACCAGGCCGATGTTGTCGTCCATCTGCTTCATGCCGGCTTCGTTGACGCCCCAGTCCTTGCCGCCGGGCTCGCCGACCATGGCCAGGTACTTGTCCGGCAACACGGTGGTGATGTGCATGCGCGCCGGGTTGTACCAGACGAAGAACGGCTTGTTGGTCCGGCGCGGATCGTTGCGATCGAGGAAATCGATGACCTTCGCTGAAATCTCCTCGTCGATGCCTTTCGACCGCTCCAGGGTCAGCGGACCCTCGTCCTTGCATGTCATGTTCTTGGAGCTGCCGTCGGATTTGCACGCGAGAACAGGACGCGGCGGGGTCAGACAGATGGTCGTTTTGGGGTCGACCGCGCCGGGCACTTCGGGCACGCCGGGAATTGGGGTGTTCTTGCATGGCGGGGCAATCGTCTGCTGGGTCGGGGTCTTGTTGATGTCGGGGAAGCTCACGCCCTGCATGGCGTCGAGGTGATAGAGATAGCCCCAGAATTCCTGGAAGCCGTGCGCCGTCGGGAGTGCGTCGGTATGGTCGCCGAGGTGGTTCTTGCCGAACTCGCCTGTATTGTAACCGAGGTCGAGCAGAAACTTGGCGATCGCCGGCGTGCCGGGCCGTAGATACGAGGGGCTGCCCGGCAGCTGCGGCGGGATCATGCCGGTGCGCAGCGGATGCATGCCGGTGAAGAAGGCATTGCGCCCAGCCGTGCAGCTTTGCTCGGCGTAGTAGTCGGTGAACATCGCGCCTTCCTGGCCGATCTTGTCGATGTTGGGTGTTTCACCGACCATCAGACCTCGATGATAGATGCTTGGCTGCATGTAGCCGATGTCGTCGCCCATGATGAAGACGATATTTGGCTTGCTCTGTGTTTGCGCTAATACCTGATGAGGCGTGACGACAACCGCCAGCAGCATCACAAACACACTGAGCCACAGCGTTCGATGAGATTTCATGACCGGTTCTCCACTTGCAGGCGTGGAAGCGCGACGAGGCGACAAATCGGTCGCCCTTGGACACTATTCTCGCACCGAGCGCGGACCGGCTTGAACTGCACTTAGGGGAAGGTCAGTCAGCCGCGGCCATTATTGCGCTGCCCATGGCAGTGGGCGAGATGCGGATCGATCTAGAAGGGACCGCAGAGAGCGCCGAGAAACCGTATCTCAGTGCGGCACAGCTCTCTTGATCGCTTCGATAAGCTGATGAGCCGGAAAAGGCTTGTGCAAAAAAGTCACGCAGCCGGCCTCAAGCGCCTGGTGACGGACGGCTTCGTCATCAAGCGCCGTCATGAAGATGACTGGAAGCGCAGGATGGGACACCTTTAATTGCCGCCGCAACTCAATGCCGGACACGCCGTCCAGATGAATGTCCACAAGAAGGCAATCCGCGCGCGTTGCCCCTCCGCTATCAAGGAATTCCTCGGCCGATGGGAATTTTATTGTCGTAAAGCCGTGGGCATCCAGCAGGTTCTCAGCAGCATTGAGCATGCTCTGGTCGTCATCGACGACGGCAACAACCTTTTTTCGTGCCTGCATGAATCGAGAGTCCACCGGCCCTGCCAACCTGGTACGGAAAAGCCTCTTTCATAATTCACTATGACAGAAAAGGTGCCCGATAAGATCTGCCCCTTTGGGAAGGGCATTGCTTCGCAACCGCCTTTTATATGCTGAAAACTATTTCACTCGGTTCTCAACAACCCGAGCCGTTCGGCAATCACTGCAAATTCCGCAAGCGATCGAACGCGCAGCTTCTGCACCACCTGGTGCCGATGCAATTTGACCGTCCGGTCGGATATGCTCAGTTCATATGCTATCTGCTTATGAGGTTTGCCCTGAACCAGCAGAGCAAAAACTTCTCGCTCGCGAGGGGTAAGCTGATCATAAAGTGAGCGAAGGGCGGATACCTTGCTATCCTCCACCGCGATTGCTGCATGACGTGCGAGCGCGCGTTCGACGGTCTCCAGCAGCTTTTCTCTTGTCACCGGCTTCGTCAGAAAATCTTCCGCGCCAGCCTTTATGGTCGTGACGGTCGTGGGGATATCTCCATGCCCACTGATAAACACGACAGGGAGCCGACATCCCAAACTGGAAAGTTGCTCCTGGAGTTGCGGCCCGCTCAACCCGGCCATTTGCACGTCAAGCAAGATGCAGGCGGGCCCCCCGTTCAGCGATGTATCGAGCAATTCCTTCGCGGTTTCATAGAGCAAAACTTTATAGCCGCACGCACCCAGCAGTTCTCCCATTGCCGATCGAAAGGATGCATCGTCATCCACGATGTGAATGACTGCCGTCGACTTACTCATACAATCATTGCCCCGAAGAAATTGAGCGATCGTGCCGGCGATCCTGGTAGCACGTCCGCCCAAAATACCCGACACCGTCTCGTCCCGGAAGCTCGGGCACCAATTACCATTCGATTCAAGACGATAGGATGACCGCCCTGGGCATCTGCCCGAACCGTGGCCGGCGACGTTGCCCTAAAGGGAAGTAGCTCAAACCGCCCTTTCTGGCGCAGGCTGTCGGTCGACAATGGCCGAGCATTCAGGCCACAACCGGGGCGACCAAATGCGCACGTTTCTAATTTCAATCGCTGCTTTTTTTGGGATGGCCACTACGCCCGTCATGGCCCAGGTTGATTTGACGGCCTACACCGACGCCAACGGATACCTCAACGTGCAGGCGCTCACCTGCGCGCAGCTTGCGAATACCTGGCAAGGGGACGCCGACAAGCTCATGGTCTGGTACAGCGGTTGGTACAACGGCCTCGCCAAGAAGCACTACATGGATGTCCGTCGAGGCAAGGAGCTGGAACATGAAGTCATTCTGTACTGCAAAGCGAACCAGAACATCCGGATAATCGACGCGATCGCCGTTATTCTCAAAGATGAGCGCATCCGCGCCGGTATTGAAATGAAGTGAATCGCAATGCGACAATCTCTCACACTCGGAATCGTTTTTGGCGTCGCGGCTCTGTTTATCGCCGACGCGGCCACCGCGCAGAATCCTCCCTGGTGCGCCATCATGGACAATGACGGCACGACGCAATGCAACTTCTACACCCAGCAGCAATGTCTGGCGACGATCAGTGGTGTTGGCGGCGAATGCATCCCCAATCCTGCAGGAAGCGCGCCAAACTCGGGGCAACGAGCACCACTTTTTGGACCGTTATTCCAGTCGCAGGACCCAGGACCACCGCAGGGGCTCGGTGCAATGCCGCCGCCGCCCAATAACTAGCGTCCAGCAGCGAGTCGTCAGGGACTTACAAATGTCGAACTGCCGCATTGCGCTAGGATTTCTACTGCTGACCGTCGCTTTTTCGCCGGCGACCGCCCAACAGCAGACGATGGTCGTCCCCGACAACCTCTTTACCCAGGCAGGCTTTGTCGTGAAATACGCGAGCACGCCGGAAAAGGCGGCACTTCTCCGGTCGCTGCCGCCGGACAAACTTGTGACGCGACGAAAAGACGGGAAGCTTTACTACGTCTATGCCGACGCCGCCCGCTGCAACTGCGCCTATGTGGGCACGCCGGAAGCCTTTGCCAGATACCAGAACGGGGCAAGCGTTGGCGGCAATGCCCCCAACGGTCAGCCGTGGAATTCGATTCAGACGATCGATTCCGATGTCGGTGGCGCGTACATACCCGCGGACATCGGCAACAGCATGGACAGCATTCTTCAGCCGGACTTTTAAGATCCAGGTCTTGTAAGAGTCAGGTCTTGCGCGACTCTCAATGGCAGAGATCGATGCAAAAAGTGCCGGATCCGATGCAAGCGACGTATGATCCGAATGGGCAGTAAGGACGTCGCTGGATAAGGGGATCGCGCACCAGAACGTAGCTGCCGCTATAGCCGGCCATGACCGCGCGTCGATCCCTCACATACGAACGGAACGACCCGCATCGATCACCGCATTGATCGGCGACCGCGATCACGGGTTGGACCCCATTTGCATTCAAGAGCGAGAGCGGCATTGAATGCGCTGCCGTCGCGGCAAGGCATAGTCCAATCGAAACAAGAACTGTTTTCATGTGTCTCTCCTGGCAGCACCCCAATCACGGTAGCCAGAGCGCCCTGCCAAAATTCATTTGGCCGCCGCTCCGGCCTGCAATAACCCCGCAATAGCCTTCCATGTTTCGTTTTTCAAATCGACCAAGGGCGGGTTCTTCAATTCGATGGCCGTTTCGACCTTCCGATCACAGCCAGAGACCAGGCGGGAGATCTTGACCTCACCGTCGGTAAAGTACCGGTCGCCCTCCCCGTTCCGGCCCATGAAGGTCGGCCCAACGCCGGAGACCTCGTAGACCGCTTCAACGGCCTTGGAATTCTTTAGGTCGTTCGTGAGCCCATCCCGCTCGGCGTCGACATTTGGGCCAATGTGATGCGTGACTTGCCCGGTGTAACGGCTGAGTCCCACGTCGCGATCAAATGTTGCCGAGCCAAGCCATACCGGGCGATTTTCATCGCCCTGCTGCAAGACCTCCCAAAACCGGACGTGGTGGCGCTGGTCCGCGCTTTCGCCCACAGGTTTTTCAAACGCGAGATCCTGCCGTTTGCCCTGGTAGTAAAGCGTGCTCACCGGCGCATCATCGTATGGCCTGCGCAGAACGACGCTGCCGACGATCTCGACGCTCGAGCGAAAGGTGATCGGATCGGCGGGGTACCAGCCGGCCGCGTGCATGGCACAGAGCACGTCCTCGCGCGTTCCGACCAGCCCTACGTTGATCGGATCACCCGGAATGCCCTGCGACGTGTGCGTCACCATCGTAAGCCCAGCGAGTCCTTTTTGATGCTCGTAGTGCGTCCATGCCCGCGGCAGCAAAACATAAGCGGTCAATCCATAGATGAGGACCGCAGCCCCCAGCGCAGCGAGCACGATTCTCGCCTTCGACCGCCTGGAAGCGGCATCAGCTTGGTTTCGCGACCACTTCATAGATGACGCTGCTGCTGCCGAAAAAGCGGACGAGGCTGCTCACTCGAACGGAAAGATCTTCGCCCAGTCGTCTTTCATGCTGGTCACGGTCCAATTGTTTATTGCGGCGGCATCCAATGCCTTGTCGAGCCGGCCGATATGAGATTTCCGGTCGTAGGCATATTCGCGCTCGCCGTCGGTATGGTGCACGATGAGCGCAAGACACGGCGTGGCCGCGCCCTTGGTGGTCCATTGCAGCATCTGAAGATCGCCGTCCGAATTTCCGAACGCCGCGATCGGACGCTGACCGATATGCGCGTTGATGCCGACGGGCTTGCCCGGCCCGTCATCGACGAAGTTCACTTGCGGGAGACGAAGCAGTATCGGAATGTCCCTGCGCAGCATGAACTTTGTCTTGATGCTCGAACCGACCACCTGCGCCGGCGGTATGCCATAGACCCGCTCCGTCCACGGCCGCATGAATTCGATGCCGCCGCCGGACACGATATAAGTCCTGAAACCGTTTGCGCGCAGATACGCCATCAATTCGAGCATCGGCTGGTACACAAGCTCTGTGTACGGACGTTTGAATCGTGGATGGCGCGCCTTCGAAAGCCAATCCGTGACAACGCGCTCGAAGTCCTCAGTGCTCATGTCGGCATGCGTCGCCATGATGATCTCAACCAGGCCACGCTGACCGGTCGCGGCAAGCGCCTTCATGTCGTCGTCGAGAACGGCCTTGAAGGGTTGCTTCCTCTTCCACTCCGGGTGCTCGCGCGCACAGGCTTTCACCTGATCAAGCGCGAAGGCAAACTGAACGTACATCGGTTGTTCGCACCACAACGTGCCATCATTGTCGAAGGTCGCCACGCGCTGCGGCACCGGAACGAAACCGGGCGAACCTTCGCGCGTCACGGCGGCGACGAAATCCAGGATCGACTGCCTGGCCTTGCCCTCCCTCCATGACGGAAGCGAGTTTCCCTGCGCCAGCGCCGTAGTTTTGAACGCGAGTGTAGCTGCGGCAGAGGCCAGAAGCCCCGTCAGCACTGCACGCCTGTGAATGCAGTCAAACATGGCACCCTCCAATTCGAGATCCTGCGCGACGGCCCCGGAGAACATCCGCGGCCGTCGCGGATGTCGCATCAATTGCCAGTGGGCATTGCGATGCTGACGCCTTCTTTCGCAAGCTGGTCCCGAACCCACTGGAACCGCTCATAGTTCGACAGTGTCATTGGGCCAGTGTAGCCGTAACTCTGTACCTTGCGGGGCGGGTACTTGACGTATGTCGCCATGATCTTCTTCAACTCCTGTTCCATGAGGACAGCCATCCACGTTCGCTCCGTGAAATTGTTCATGAAGATGTCATAACGCTCCTGTGGGTCGGCCCAGAGATCGAAAACCTGCGGCACGGTGGCGACGTACTTCTCGGCTCCCTTCCACCCCAAATTGGTGTCGACAGCCAGGCCGCCCGTTGAAGCCCCGTCGTCTCCACGGAGATTGAACACGAACTTGTAGTTGTTCACACGTATGGCGCCAGGGCTCAGCTCATTTTCGGTGAAATAGAACCAGCTTTTGCGCTCCGACTTCCCGGTGCCGAACAGCACGGGCGACATGTCGTAGCTGTCAAAGATGATTGGCTGACCGGCACGATCGTTCTCGGGCAACTTCACGCCGGCAAGCGACGCAAAGGTTGCCATGAAGTCCAATCCGCCGACAACATCGGAGCTCTTCGACCCGGCCTTGATCCTAGGACCCCAGGCCATCGCCGGAACGCGGTTGCCGCCTTCGCGCAAAGTGCCCTTGGTCCCTCGGTATGGCGTGTAGCCGGCGTCAGGGTAGACGTCCTGCCAGGCACCGTTGTCCGACGTCCAGAACACATAGGTGTTTTTGTCGAGGCCGAGCGCACGGACCTTATCCAGTATACGGCCGATGCGCGTATCGTTCTCGACGACCGAGTCGGAGTATTTGCTTTTCGATAGCGACTTATGCTCGAATTCCGGAGCCGGCATGTTCGGCTGATGCACCTTCATGAAATTGATGCTCATGAAGAATGGTTGTGTCGAACGCGCGTTGCGGTCGAGATAGTCGAGCGACGCTTTCTCGACATATTCGTCAAAGAACGGAATCCCGACGATGCCTTCCTTGCCGTTGATGACCGGCGTATTGACGTACTGGCCGTTGATCTTGAATTCCTCCTTCGCCGGCTGTCCTGCGTTACCCGACAACGCGCCTTTGGTGACGCGCTGAAACATTTCGCGCAAATCCGTGGGCATGTCAGGGAACCAGGTCGGATCGCCATAGGTGTACGCGTTGAGGTGATAGAGACCCGCGTACTTCATCTCGTCGTAACCCTGCGCATTGGGGAGCGCATAGTCGGCTTCGCCGAGATGCCATTTTCCGGTGAAGAACGTCTTGTAGCCTCCGGTTTTCAAAACGGAAGCGAGCGTCCATTCGGCCTGCGGCAGGCCGCCGCCCTGGCCCTGGAAGGCCACCGTTGTCATTCCGCTTCGATTGGGAATGCGGCCAGTTTGCACGGCAGCGCGCCCGGGCGTGCAACTCGGCTGGGCGTAAAACGAGAGAAAATGCATACCCTCGGCCGCCAGGCGATCAAGGCTGGGAGTTTGCATGCCGCGGTTCTCGCCGCCGCCGTACGGGCCTGAGTCGCCGTAACCAAAGTCATCCGACAAAATCAGGATGATATTCGGCTTTTGATTTTGAGCTTGAGCTGTCCCTCCGCCCAGGAGCGAGCCGGCTGCGAGCGCCGCCACGCAGGCGTAAAGGCTGACTCTGGATTTGATGGAAGATTTGGTCACTGTCATCTCCAATATTGTCACCCGGCCCAGGCTCGACGGCACAGGGCATTGTGTCAGGTCTGATCGGTGTCCATGATTTTCCTTCACAGAGCAGGGGCGCGATATTGCCCTTTGGGGAAGTATCGAATTCGGCCGCCGACTGGCTGGGCCCAATTGTTGTAGACTTCGGCTAGGATCCTGAAGGCAGTGACAGGGTGTGATGCCAGGATGCGAATTGATCCGGCCAGAGCGGGTTCCGAGCGCCTTCCGCTTGCCAGCGGAGGCATGAGCCGGCTGGCCTACAAGCACGCACGTGCCGCCGGGATCGACCTCGAAGTCCCGTTGGAAAAGGCGGGCCTCACGCACGCGCAGATCGAGAATCCACGCGCACCAATCAAGGTGCGCGACCAGATCAAGTTCCTGAACCTCGTTGCCTCAGCTTTGGAGGATGATTTTCTTGGATTTCATCTGGCGCAGGAATGCGACCTTCGTGAAATCGGGCTGCTCTACTACGTACTCGCATCGTCAGAAATATTGATCGACGCCCTGCAGCGCGGGGTGCGTTACAGCACCATCGTAAACGAAGGTGTGTCGCAAACGTGCATCGACAGCAAAGGTATCGGGCTCTCATTTGATTACGTCGGCGTGAGCCGACACCCGGACCGGCACCAGATCGAGTTCTGGATCACCGCCCTGATACGCACCTGCCGTCACCTGACGGGTTTTCGCGTTGTCCCCGAGCGTGTCCGCCTGGTCCACCACAGGACGGCCAGAGCGGACCTGGCTGCAATCTTCGGCGACAACATCGAGTTCGGCGCGGCGGTCGACGACGTCGTGTTTCCGGTGAGCATCAGGAACTCCCGGATCGTCAGCGCCGATCCATATCTCAACAACCTGCTGATCTCATATTGCGAGGAAGCTCTCGGTCATCGGAAAAGAAAGCGGGGTTCGTTCCAATCGGCTGTTGAAAATGAAATTGCACCGTTGCTGCCGCATGGAAAGGCGACAGCAGCGGACGTTGCACGGCAGCTCGGACTGAGCCAACGAACATTTGCGCGACGCCTGTCGACAGAAGGTCTCACGTTCTCCGAGTTGCTGGAAAATCTGCGATCCGATCTTGCCAGCCGATACCTGGTAGAAGGCGACATGGGCGTCTCCGAAGTTGCCTGGCTGCTGGGCTATCGTGAGGTCGGCTCCTTTTCGCATGCCTTCCGGCGCTGGACGGGCAAAACGCCTCGCGAAGTGTTGCGCGCAGAGCGGTCGCGACAGCACTGAATGGCTTAGGCGAGCGTTGTTGGCTCTTGCGGACAAGCTTTTGGCATGAATTCGCAAGACGCAAGCGCGCAGCGCGCGTATTTGCTTCGTCGGCGGCGGAAATATCCGCGCAAAAAATTTTTCAAACATCCGCCCACGCATTTCCTCGCTCGGAGCGACATCGAATGCGTCGGGGCCACATGACCAGTTTTACGGACGATTCGATGTCAGACTCGCAGAAGACCGTAGCCGTCGTCGACGACGACCCTGAAATGCGCGCATCACTTGCAACTTTGTTAGGTGCGGTTGGATATCGCGCAGAGACTTATGACTCTGCCGAGACGTTTCTCATCTGCGCCTCGACCTGCAAAGCCTGTTGCCTCGTCATCGATATCAATCTCGGCGATATCACCGGCGTGGAATTGGCCCATCAGTTGTGCGCGGACGGACGGAAGTGGCCGATTATTTTCATGAGCGGGCTCACCGATGCGGCTATCAGAAACCAAGCCTCGGCCGTAGATCCCATTGCATTCCTGCAAAAGCCATTTCGGGCAAATGATCTGATCGACGCAATTAAAAAGGCGATTCAATAGTCGCTGGTCCGGATGTTGCCCTTCTGTACGGGATCGCCATCAGCGCTTTGCCGTTTCACTGGACCGCGGTCTTGGCAGCCGGATGGTAGAATTGCTTATTGAACCGTGATGGTGATCTGCTTTGACACGACTGGCGGACTGAACGAGTAGTGTTTGCTATCACTTAGCACAAGCTGAAGCGTGTGCTTGCCGGGCGGCAAGTCAATCTGCGCCTCTGTCTGACCGGCAGCGAAGTGGAGGTAGTTCTTATTGTGCGGCATGGCTTCAGTGAGCGACAGGGATGTAGTCACATCGATGAGCAGGTGATGATGGCCGCTGTTGGGAAACTCGTCTCCCGCATGTGTGATGCCCATGCCGCGGAGGCCGAAGACGACCGTGACTGGACTTTTGACCTTCGCGCCGTCCTGCGGCGAAATGATATAAAGATGTACATTCTTACCCGGCTTCTTTCCTTGAGCATGTCCTGCTGCCGGCAGCAGCGCCAGCACCGCAGCCAAGAATGCAATTCGCCCAATGTCCATGACATGCCCTCTAGAGTGATTGGGCGACGCGAAACCCGAGCGTCTGGTTGCGTGCGTTTGTATCGTAGTAATTACGGCTCGAAGGCCGAACATAATTCGGGTCGCTCTTCCATGAACCGGAGCGGAGTACGTGTGAGGAGCAGTCACCATCCAACCAGGGGGAACCATCGACCGGTGCTCCCTGATAATTCTTGTGCCAGCAATCCTCTACCCATTGGTCAACGCCGCCGCCCATATCGTAAAGGCCAAAAGGATTAGGTTTGAAGCTGCCCACCTTCAGGGGTTTCACGGCGTTATAGGCCTCGTTACATCCGTTGCAGTTGACCATGCCAGGCTGGAGCTGGTCACCCCACCAATATTTGGTGGGCACGCCTGCTCGCGCCGCATACTCCCATTCAGCTTCAGTCGGAAGCCTGTATTTCTTTTGAGTGACCTGAGAGAGCCATTCGGTAAACTGTCGCGCGTCACTCCAGCTCACATTGGTAACCGGGGCATCATCATCATCGCCCGTTACTCCACCGGCACATGCGTTTGCTGCAACGCATTGTTTCCACTGGCGGACTGTGATTGGAAACTTGCCGATGGAAAAAGGTTTGATGTCGACCTGATGGATCGGCCTCTCGGAAGGATCGTTGTTGCTGCCCATCGCAAATTTCCCACCGAGGAGCGTCACCATTTCAGGTTCGACGATCGGTTGTAATGCGGACGGCTGTGCCGGTGGGATTACAGCGACTTGTGGTATGCCGGGAGCAGTAGCAGATGCCGAACTCGACTCTGGCTTGGTCGGCGGCACCGTCCGCGCCGGGGCATGTTCTTGCGGCGCGGCCAACTGCCTCGGCTGCCACACGAAGTAGTACCAGGTCGCGGGGACGACAGCCACGCTCGCAAAAACACACACGCTCAAAATAATGGCCGATGCACGTCCCGATCTCGCCTTAACGAGGGCGGCGCGATCGGGCAGCACCCGATAAACGCTGATCGGCTCCGTGATATTCTTGACCTTGCGGTCGCCGAGCGATTTGTAGCCGCAAACCAGTTTATTTTTGATCTGTTCGTAGACGCCTCCTGAAATGTAGAGCTCTCCCGGCTTGGCAATTCCCTCAAGCCGCGCTGCAATGTTGACGCCATCGCCATAGATGTCATCAGCCTCGACAATTACGTCCCCAAGATTGACTCCAATTCGAAATAACATCCACTGGTCCCGTGGGAGCGCCGCGTTACGCCCCACCATGCTCTGTTGGATGACGATGGCGCACCGAACGGCTTCGACAGGGCTGTCGAACATTGCGAGAAAACCGTCCCCCGAAGTTTTGACAAGCCTTCCGTGATGCTCAGTGATAGCGGGCTCGATCAGCTCGCGCCGATATCGCTTGACGCGCGCGTGTGTCCCCTCCTCATCGAGAGTCATGAGTCGGCTATAGCCGGAGATATCCGCGGCCAGAATAGCCGCGAGACGACGCGACGGCTCATAGGATCCATCGACCCCCGGCCGGATGGGATGGACCTCACCTGACATTTGTCACTGCTTTCCTCACAGCCGGTTCATGCGGGCGAGATTCGCAAACCGGCTAATACCACTAATACTAAATGGGTGCCCCGGCACTGTCATGTGATGTATCGCACACGAAGCAGCCTTTGAATATGTGCGCAATAAGCGCGCCCCGACAAATAGGGCGATCAGCGGTAGAATTGGGTAGATTCATACGATTAAGGAAACCATAAACCATCCAAGACAGCACTTCGTTGGTCACGGTAGAAGAATCTGGCCTCGTCGGTTGAAAGAATTTGCTTGATCGCCGGAGTCCCTTCCCACGTTTTCAAGCTGGCCAGGTCGCCGAATATTTCATCGAGCGCCTGCTGGGCCGATCGCCCAAAAAAGCGTGCGCGAGTTCGGATTTCTTGCCTGAAGAACTCCCAGCTTTCATGAAAATTGCCAGTGTCCGGCCGCCCTTCCTCATAATAGGTGTCGGACCCAAAGGGATCTTCATATCCACCTTCAAACGCGTCCCAAGAGGTCTTTTCTGACAGGCGTGCCCTGACCGCTTCTGCCGACTCGGGTTCGAGCTCAGCGATTTGCGCGACCACGTCGGCAATGGGTTCGCCGCGTCGCTTCCAATCCATGTCTTTGTCGTAGACAAATCCTTCTTCGCTTGGATCGCTTGGCGTGATCCGAAAGTGCTCCTGAATGACACCCTCGATGCGCTCGACTAATTCCTCTAACGGCCACGCCTTCTGGGTCTTGCCGCAAAAATGGCACTCCTGCTTGTGCCCCTCGCGGCGAATCTCTCCCTTGAGGAAGGCGTCGCCGACGCACGCGTGGCAGATATACGCGTCGTCGCTGTCGTCATCATCGGCCATCAGCATCGCCCTTCGCTTCGAACCACTCGCATGCCAAGGGCGGGTTGCAGGCCTTAATGGGGCGGAGCGCGGCCGCGACAAGACGCGGGAGCTGTGATTTCATCCCGGCCTCCCGTCGATGACCAGCGAATAGCTCGTGCTGCGTCCGCCGCCTTCGTCCTTTTGCCAGGATGCCGCGCTCAACGCAGATCGGTGATGTCGCGCAGCGCCGTGTCCGGCGAGCACTTCTCGATCGTCGCCCACTTCGATGAGGTGAGCTTGCCTTCGAACCCGTCGAGCAGCCGGTTGAGCATGTCGCGCTGGCGGTCGTTGAACGCGCAGCGCCGCGTGCTTCTCCCAGAACCGGCCTTCCTGAGCACGGTCGCAAGAATCCTCTTCCGCGCCGTCGAAGGCGCGGTCGAGGCAGCCGAGGAACCACTCCAGCCACGGCGTGATGTCGAGATCGCCCTTCTGCGTCGCTTCCAGAATGTCGTAATAGGCGTTGCGCTCCTGCCGGATCTGCGCCGACATGCTGTAGAAGCGCTGCGGGCTGTTTTCCGAACGCGCGAGCGCCATGTCGGCGATCGCGCGCGCAATGCGCCCGTTGCCGTCATCGAACGGGTGAATGGTGACGAACCAGAGATGCGCGACTGCCGGCCTTGAGGACCGGATCGAGATCGCCTTGCCCGTTGAACCAGTCGAGAAACGCTTTCATCTCCGCATCGAGCTCGGCGCAGCCGGCGCTTCGTAGTGGACGCGCTCGCGTCCGACGGGCCCGAGACGACCTGCATCGGCCCGGTCGTGTCGTCGCGCCACGCGCCGACCGTGATGCGGTGCATGCCGCTGCGCCCGGTCGGAAACAGCGCCGCGTGCCAGCCGAACAGCCGCTCGTCGGTCAGCGGCTCGTGCGTAGTTCTGGGTCGCGTCGAGCATCATCTCGACGACGCCCTCGACGTTGCGGTCGGCCGGCGTCAGCGCGCCGATATCCATGCCGAGGCGCCGGGCGATCGAGGAGCGCACCTGGTCGCGGTCGAGGATTTCGCCCTCGATCTCGCTGGACTTGAGGACGTCCTCGGTCAGGGTCTGGAGCACGGCCTCGCTGCGCAGGGGAAAGCCAAGCCCCTCCATCCGCCCGATCAGCCGCCCCTGCCGGTGGCGGACGGCCGCCAGCGGCTCCGCCAGAGACTTTGTGATCCCAGCGGAACTTCGGCCAATCCGGCAGTTCGTGGATGTAGGTCGGCATTTAATCTCCGCATCTCTTGCGGAGATTATGCGCGTTATTCTCCGCAGAGGCAAGGATATTCTCCGCGAAATAAGCGGAGAAAAAGGCCGCCAATCCCCGCAGGGGACAAGAAACGACCTCGACAGACTCCCCCGAACAAACCATGTACACTAAATAAAGAGAGATTCGTATGAAAAGCGGCAACAAAGAAGCTGTTTTGGCCATAGCGCCCCTCTTCCGGGCGGGGGATGAGATTTGCCCAGTCGTTTTACTGGGCGCAGGCGCATCGTTTCCGGTCAGGAGTTCCGACCGCAGCGGACGCGGTCAGGCAGATTGCACGGCTCGTTTATTCAGAGCGCGAGCTGGGCGGAGCCCGCCCCCCGGAGCGCGTAAAGCCGACAGAGTGGGAGCCTTGGCTCCAAAGCTTTCCGTGGTTCATTCACGGCGCCGACCGCCTCGCCGAAAACTTCCCGCTAACCGTCAAACACCTTCTCGTGCCGGCCGAGTTTCGCAAGCGGGTCATCCTCGGCCTTATGCAGCCTCGCAACGGGCTAAGCGCGGGTTATCGCGCCTTGTCAGATTTTGTCATGCGCGGCCTCGTACGTACGATCCTCACCACGAATTTCGATCCCTGCTTGTCGGATGCCCTCAAAGAACGCCAACCGCATATCCGGCATATTCACGAGGTCCATAAGGGCCCCGGAGATTTCGCAGAGTTTAACGTATTCAACAAAGCCCAGATTGTGTGGCTGCACGGCCGAGCCGAGCAGTACTCCGACCAGAATGCTGCCGGCGAAACCGACGCGCTCGATGCTGAACTAATTACACTGATCAAACCGCTCCTTTCCTCGCCAGTTATTGTTATTGGCTATCGGGGATCGGAACTTTCGGTGATGGAGGGCATCTTCGGACAGGACAAGCCGGGTCGGCTTGATTTCCCGAACGGGGTTTACTGGTGCATCCGGCATGGAGAAACGCCGCACCCGCATGTCGAAACGCTTCAACATCGGCTTGGCTCGAATTTTCAACTGCTGCATATTGACGGTTTTGATGAACTTTTCAGCGATCTCGAACGCGAGTTCGCAGGCGAATCCCGTTATACGGCGGCCGGGGCCACGGCACGCGCGGCGAGTTCGCCCGCTTTCGATGAGCGCATGGTCGAGGGAGTTACCCTCGATGATCTCGACCTGGATCTCGCGCTTTCAGTAATGAGGGAGTATTGCGAAAAGCTTGGCCGATCCCCTGTCACAAGAGAAACGCTGCAAGCGCTGATGCAGGAACAGGGACTGGTCGAGTCCACTGCTGACGGAGTCCGGGTATCTGCGAGTGCGCTCCTTTTGTTTGGGAAGACGCCACAAGAATTCTTCCCACATGCCGTCGTCGCCGTAACTGAGGCGGGCAAGAAAAAGGAGGTCTACGAGGGAAATCTGATAACGCAGCATCGACGTCTGCTGGCGAAATTGGAATTGGCGGAGGCCAATCCGCTCCTTCGGGTGAAGAAACGGCGGCAGCATGACGACCGCCCGGCATACCCACCACGCGTCCTTGTGGAGCTGCTGGTGAACTTACTCGTACACCGAGACTATGAAGCATCTGATCTCGCAATGATCGATATTCTTCCAGGTATTGAGATCGTCCTGGCAAATCCTGGCGGCCTTACAATGAGAGTTCGCCGGGGCGGTATCCATGATGGAAGATGGCCGCTTCACGGTGGCAGAGGGCGTTACCGACCAGCGTAATCCGTCGCTCTGCGATGTGTTCTTCGGCATAAGGGCAATGGAACGGGCCGGCACCGGACTCATTGATGTTGCCCGCATGATGCTGGAGCACGGCGGCGGCTCCGCCTTTTATCATCGCGGACCGGAACAGCGGTTCCAAGTCAGAGTGTCACAACCGCCGGCCTCAGCGGGGTCGCGGACAGTGGCACATTCGCATGTACCGACCGGGCTTTATGTGTTCAATGTCTTGCCCTTCAACGTCATTCCGGAAACGCTCTCGATCGTCCAATTGAAGATGCCGTGGCGGGAACGCCCTCGTACGATGGACTTTTCTGAGTGCGGCACTTTCGTGCCAATCGGCAACTCGCTTTGGAGTTTCGCGCCGCTGCCGGTTCTCACCTCACTTCTTGCGCCGATCATCGATCGCGAAGCCAGCGTCACAGTGGGGCGTGAGGAAGTTGAGGCCTCGCCAGACTCGCGGCGCATGCTGTCATGGCTGCTGCGCAAACATTGGGAACGCTATCTGCGCAGTTTTGCCACCAATGGACTGACGCTTGAAGCCGGCCACAAATACCGCGCTTATTTCGAGGCCGATAAAAAGGAGGCTCGTACGGTAGTATGGGACAGCCCGCAGCGACGCGGGAATAAGCGAGATGTCGTGAAGAAGCGGCGTGAAGGCGATCGCGGCTGGTTTGAAAACGAGGGCTTCGGCTACGAGATCGTGGACATGGGCATGTGGTGTGTTCGCGTTAAGCCGTTCTACATGTTCACTGGCCGAGATGGCCGCACGCCATTGCCCTCTTTCGCGCGCGCCTCGAAGGCGACAAGCCGTGTCAAGTTTGATCGTAACAAGAATGTCGAAGCCGATCTCGTATTTTGGAGTAGTTTCCTCGGACGCGGGTCTGAAACCATCAATGTCGGGGATCATCATGTTAACGATCTAATCGTCGACTCAGCTTTTTTGACGGTAGAAGTGCCTGAGATCGGATTGGAAAAAGATGAGCCTGGGGATCAAAATCGAATGTCTGCATGAGCCCGAGCTCCTGTTTGGCGGCAACGCGCAGGGCGTTGAGCCTCGCCGGATATTGGCGAAGTCGGGCCCGGCTGACGCCGCTAGCGGAAAGCAGATACGTGTCGGCCTGGTGGGGCCGGCAGAGGACGTTCAGCAGGCGCGCCTCTGGCTTCCGAAGCTCAACCGGTTCGCCGTAGCGCATGACAAGAACGCACGACGGTTTAAGGATTGGCCGGGCGCGATGCGCGCGTTCGGGGTAACTTTTGAAGTGGAAGATCGTTTTGTCCGCGTCCTCGACGAAGAGCACCTAAGGCTGGCAACAAACAAGGGTTCGCCGGTCGATAGATTCGACGAATTGCTCGATTTGTTCGACGCGAAGATTCAAACCTTTTTCGGCGATGTGCGACCGGATTGCATCATTGTCTGTTTACCCGATGATCTCGGTGATCTCCGGATCAGCAATCCGCGTTTGTCTCCGCGCGAGCGCGAAGCACTGGAGCGACTACAGCGGGAGGAAGAGCAGGAGCAGCTTTTGCTGTTTCAGCCGAGCCCGGAAGAGTTGAAAGCAGCCGAGGAGTTGCGGACGCAGGCAGAAGACCTTCTGTTTCGAAGCTTTTACCGCGCACTCAAGGCGCGGATAATGACGCATCAGAACCCTGTACCGATCCAAATCATCCGCACTGGCACTTTCTTGCGGCCGGACAACGAAGGGCAAAGTGCCGCAACTCGGGCCTGGAACCTCGCAACCTCGCTGTACTACAAGTCCGGCAATGAGCCATGGCGGCCTGCCGATCTTCCGGCAAACACCTGCTTCATTGGAATTTCGTTCCACCACCTCAAGCGACGAGAAGGCGACGTTGTGTACGCTAAAGCGGCATGAGATTACCCTGAATTGATTTGGGATTCCCAAATCGGTTGGTTTGTGATTCAAGATGCTGGCTGGAGAGGAGGCCAGCATCGGATGACCCGACCTCTTTCGAATGATCTTCGTGAGCGTGTTGTGTGTGCGATCGACGCCGGCGAGAGCTGCCGGTCGGTGGCGGCGCGGTTTGGCGTTGCGGTGTCGTCGGTGGTGAAGTGGTCACAGCGCTACCGTGCGACCGGCTCGGTGGCGCCCGGCAAGATGGGCGGACACCGCAAGCGGGTGCTGGAGCCGCATCGCGCCTTCATCGTGGAGCGGATCAACCAGACGCCGCATCTGACGCTGCACGGGCTGAAGGACGAACTGGCGGCGCGCGGGGTCAAGGTCTCGCACAATGCGGTCTGGCTGTTCCTGCGGCGCGAGGGGCTGCGGTTCAAAAAAAACGCTGTTCGCCCTTGAGCAGGCCCGCGCCGACATCGCTCGCCGGCGACGACGCTGGCGCTCCTGGCAGGTCCGGTCTCGACCCGCGCCGTCTGGTCTTCATCGACGAGACCTGGATCAAGACCAACATGGCGCCGCTGCGCGGATGGGGACCGAAGGGCGATCGCCTGCGCGGCTTTGCCCCGCATGGCCACTGGCGCACGCTGACCTTCCTCGGCGCCCTGCGCTGCGACCGGCTCACGGCGCCTTGCGTCTTCGACGGCCCGATCAACGGCGAATGCTTCCGCGCCTATGTCGAGCAGCAGCTCGTGCCCGTCCTCGAACCCGGCGACATCGTCATCATGGACAATCTCGGCAGCCACAAGTCGGCCGCCATCCGGCAGATGATCCGGGCCGCCGGCGCCAGGCTCTGGTACCTGCCGCCCTACTCACCCGACCTCAATCCGATCGAGCAGGCCTTCGCCAAGATCAAGCACCTGATGCGCAAAGCCGCAGCAGCGAACCGCCGAAACCGTCGCGCCGCGATCGACGAGCTTCTTGGCACCTTCACCAGAACGAATGCGCCAACTACTTCAAAAACTCAGGATATGCACCAACGTAAATGCATAACGCTCTAGTGTCGCGCAGGCTTTTTCGAATGAGATTGAGCCGTTCGCTTTGAAAGGGGCGACGCTGCCTCATCAGCAGAGGCGCAACCGTCAGCCCTATCTTAACGAAAGCCAGGCCGCTGATCTCATTGACGACGTGCTTGATAAGTACGAATCGCTCACCGGAGTGCGCCCGGTTCGGGTAGTGATCCATAAGACAAGTATGTACGATCCTGAGGAAGAAGCAGGCTTTCGAAGGGCATCAGAGGCCCGGGTGCCGACGTGCGACCTCATCTGGATGAGGAGCACCGCATTCCGCCTGATCCGAAAAGGAACACAAGAGCCCTGGCGAGGAACACTTTGCACCGTAGGTAACGAGACATACTTGTTTACGAGTGGTTATGTGCCTTGGTGGGACGAGTATCCGGGCCCGCATATTCCCGCGCCGCTGCAGATCGGATCATGCGGCGAAACAGACATGCGTCAGCGGGCAAGGGAAATTCTCGCGTTGACGAAAATGAATTGGAATTCCAGCGACGGCATCGGGCGGCACCCGATCACGCTTGCATTTGCTCGCAAGGTCGGGCTGCTAATGACCGAACTGTCGGACAATCAAATACCGAATCCTTCTTATAGATTCTATATGTAAGAATGGCGCGCGACGCGAGGCACTCCTTGTTGCTGGCGCGCTCAAAGAGAGTCAAACCCCGACTCCAAAATTCGCCTGTTAGGGCATGCGTTGAGGCAAGTGATGCGCGGACTTCCTTGCAAAAACCGTAAAAATGGGTGATTTTTTGCACGGAAGCCGAGTGCTAAGTGCTGGCGCGCCCGAAGAGATTCGAACTCCTGA
>CAVTOP010000010.1:0-84562 GCA_963736275.1 uncultured Alphaproteobacteria bacterium | reverse complement strand
CTCAGCACGCGCGCTACGTCGCTGGCGCACTTGGTCTGCAACTCCTCAAGCGCCTCGATCGAGTAGAACGCCGTGTGCGGAGAGATGATGACGTTGTCGCGGCCAAGCAGCGGTGAAGTCCTTGGCCAGCGGCTCTACCGCTACCACGTCGAGTCCGGCGCCGCCGATCTGGCCAGAGTCGAGCGCCGCAACCAGGGCAGGCTCATCGATCAGCGGGCCGCGGGCCGTGTTCACGATGTAGGCGCCCTTTTTCATCTTGGCAAAGACCGCGGCGTTCATCATGCCGCGCGTTTGCGGCGTGAGCGGCGCGTGCACAGATACATAATCGGACCTGTTGAGAAGCGTGTCGAAGTCGACGCTCTCGACGCGCGCGGTCTTGAACATCTCCGGCTTCGCGAATGGATCGTAGGCGATCACCTCGATGCCGAAGGCCTGCGCCTTGGGTGCGACCAGCCGTGGAATGTGCCCGAAACCGACCAGACCGAGGACCGTGCCCTCAATGCGGCGGATCGGTACGACCGCCGGCATTTCCCAGCGGCCGCCCTGCACCAGCTTGTTCGACAAAGGGATCTTCCGAATAAGCGCGAGCAGCAGCGCCATAGCGTGGTCCGAGACCTCGCGGATGCAGTAGTCCGGGACGTAGTTGACTGCGATGCCTTTTTCCTTGGCGGCGATCAGGTCGATGTTGTCGACGCCGAGACCAAACCGGCCAATCGCCCGGCAGCGGGTCAACTGTGTGAGAATCTCGCGCGTCAGTCTCGCGTAGGTGACCAGGATCGCGTCGGCGTCCTTCGCGACCGCGAGGATGTCGTCGGCGTTGACACTCTTCGACATGCGGTAGGTCGGGTTGAGCTTCGAAAGCGCGGCTTTGGCCAGGTCGAGGGACGGGAACACGCTGTCGGTCACTGCGATCACGGGGCCGGCCATTACAAACTCCACATGCGGGAAACGATCGAAACGGGCGCAAAAGCTACGACAGCAACACGCGGGCGTCCACCCAAACAGGCGAGGGCCCTTCGCGATTTCAACGGCTTAGCGCGATTAACCAAAAATTAACGGCGATCACGCGGCGCGGATTCTCTCGTCTATCCTGCAAAAAAATACGGGAGCGCGACAATGATTGGGAAGATCGCCCGTGGAGCTTACGTGCTTGTTGTCAGCACGATGGTCGTCGCCTGGGTCGTTTCGTTCAACAAGGAAGCACCTGCCAAGCCACAACCTGCCGGTCCGCAGGTGTGGTATATCCATTCCTAGGGAGCTGTCGGCAGCGACGGGCTCTGCTTCCTTACGGGCGGACGCACATGAATAGTGCAATGGCGCAGGTCGTAATTCCCTACGGCGACTTTGACGACGGCTTCGAAAAATATCTGGTCGCCACGATCACGTTCCTGCTTCTTTGTTTTGCAGTCTGGCAATATTTCCGCAGGTAGCGGCTCGCTGTCGACTATGTCCTGGATTATTTCGTTCAACAGGGACGTCCCTGCCGCGCCGAAACCCGGTCCGCAAACACTGAATCAGGTCGCGAGAAAATTCTCGACCTCGTCGAGGAACCGTTCCCACGCCGGTTCACCCGCCAGCAAGATATGGTTGTCGCTTTCCAGCGTCACGAACCGTGCATTCTGGATTGATGCGGCAAGCGATCGGCCCTGCTCAAGCGGGACCACATTGTCATGCCGGCTGTGAAGCACCAAAGTCGGCACCTGAACTCTTGGCAGCAATTCGGCAACTTCGATATCGTCGCAGGCATTACGAATACGCGCCGCGTTTTCGGGGGTTGTGGTTTTCCGCTGCAGTTCCGCAAGCCATTTAATCTGCTCCGGCGATCCATTCGGAATGAAGACGGAGCTGAAAGCACGCATGAAGACCGAGTGAGGGTCACCCCAGCCATGGCGCAGCAAAGATAGGAACACGCGCGCCTTGTCAGCTTCATCGGCCGATCCACGCTTGTTGCGGCCCAGCGCATAGCCTCCGTACAAAACAAGTTTCGTAACCATCTCGGGATGGGCAACGGCATATGCGATCGCGATGGCGGCGCCCTGCGAAATGCCGAGAATGGCAAAGGGCGGTACCTTGGCCGCTCCGGTGACGGCCTCGAGATCGCGCACGAAGCCACTAAGCGAAATCTCTTTCACGTCACGGTCCGACAGACCGTTGCCCCGGCTGTCATAGCGAACGAGACAGTTTTTCTCAGCGAGGCGTTGAAGCAGCGGTGACCAGACAGGGCTTTCCCAATCATATTCAAGATGCGTGAGCCAGTTTGCGGCCTTCACAAGCACGGGGCCAGTGCCGACTGCCGCATACGCGATATTGATGTTGTCGGCCGAGCGGCAGAATGAAATTTCCTGCTTATGGGCAAATGCCGTCCGGCGGTCGGGGGCCGGTTCCGGGGCTCGAATGTTCGCGACAAACCGGACACCCTTGCGTGGAATTGTGCGCACGAATTCTTGTTGCCCCCCGCTGTCGCCGAGGGCTTTGCGCACGGCATTGATGCGGCTGTCGAGTGTCGAGTCCGACACGATGCGTCCGCTCCAAACCGATGCAATGAGGTCGTCTTTGCTGACGACGCGATTGCGGTTCTCGATCAGGTAAACCAGCAGGTCGAAAGACCTGCGGCTCGACTGGAATGTTCGCGCCACGCGTGCGCAATTCCCGCCGCTCGCAGTCGAGCGTGAAATCATCGAATAAAAACAACACGTTGTCGCCCGCAAAATGACGCGGCGATTATAACTCACGCGTGCATTGATGAGAAATCAATCTCGCCTCAATGGCTTATCAATATTTCCGCAACGACGGCAAACAAAGCCGTTGGCATGGTCGCCGGGTACTCGAGCCATGAGCGACCATGCAACCGAAGCCGCGAGAAATAAAATTTTGGCACCTTATGTTGCGGCTCATCGCGGCGTTTCGCGCCTGGGCATCCCGGCCCGCGCGCATAAAACCGTTTCGGATCAATCGGTTTCATTGATCGCGAACGGTCTCCGGTACACCAGCCTTGCGCAACCCTTCAACTCATACAGACGCGGCGTCTAAAGCGAAATCAAGACTTCCTCAAGAACAAATCAAGCCGGGCTCAAAGTCTTTGGACCGGAAAGGGCGCATCCATGCTGCCGAAAACGAATGGAGCATGTGATGGAATTGCACACGATCAGACGCTTCGGGGTCGATATCTACGATTTTCGCAAGGAAGCGCTGGCCCTCCGCGCGCAAACGAGAACGGAATTCTTCCGGATCGCGGGCCGCGTGGTCCGCCCGGTGGTTCTTGCAATCATCGCCGCGTATCTATGCATGCGCGTAATCTCTCCGACGCCTGCGGCGGCCGAAACACCCGAGGTGATTGCCGCCCATGGCGAAGTGCTGGTCGACGACTGCGCACGCAACGGGTGCGCAAGTCTATGAATGCAAGACGGATGCTGACGGCAAGCTGACCTGGCAGTTCCGCGAGCCGATTGCGACGCTGATGATCGGCGGTAAGACCGTCGGACGGCATTTTGCCGGGCCGGTTTGGGAAATGTCAGACGGTAGCGCGGTGAGCGCAAAGGTTTCCGCCCAGGCGCCGGGCGCCACCTCGAACGACATTCCGCTTCTGCGGCTCGATGTTGCGGCCCGGCACGGATCCGGACTGCTCAGCGGGATTACGACGATCCAACGTTTGAACACCCGCGGCGGCCGCGCCGATGTGGCCTGCGATTCCGCCGGCGCGTTCCTGAGCGTGCCTTACAGCGCCGACTACGCCTTCTACAAAAAGGCCACTGCCGACGCGCGATCTCATTGAGCGCAGCTTTCATCCAAACAGAGGACGCAATGCAAATACAGGTCACTAATATCCATCGTCGCAGTAACGGCACCGTCGATATGGATGCCTATCGACGCAAGGCCTTTCTGTTGCGGCGGGAGACCACAAATCAAATCTTGCGCCGGTTGGGACGCTCTGTCCTGCCGCGGCTGATTGGCGCAATCGCGATCCTCGTGAGCTCCATCCTGCTGTTGCCACGCAATCCGTTGCTGCAAGGCGCGGGCTCGACATTCGCACCGGCCAAGGTCTCGCTGCTGTTCGATCCACTGAGGACACCAAAGCTAGAATCACCGCAGTCAATAGGAGATGTTCATGGGAAAACTCGTCGCGTTTCTGTACGGCATCGTGGCCTATCTCGCCTTCGCCATTGTCATTGTCTATGCCATCGGCTTCGTCTGCGGGCTTGTGGTGCCCAAAACGATCGACTCTGGTCCCGTTGGGCCGCTTATGGAGTCCATCGTTATCAATCTCGTGCTGATGACGATTTTCGCCCTGCAGCACAGCGTGATGGCGCGGCCGCAGTTCAAGAAGTGGTGGACCAAGATTGTCCCGCAATCTGTCGAGCGCAGCACCTTCGTGCTGTTTTCCAGCTTGGCGCTGGCGCTCGTGTTCTGGCAGTGGCGGCCGATTCCAGGCGTGGTGTGGGAGGTGAAAGACCCCACGATTGCTGCATCACTTTTGTATCTCGGATTGTTCGGTTGGGTGCTGGTCTTCATCAGCACGTTCATGATCAACCACTTCGAGCTGTTCGGGCTGCATCAGGTCGCCAACAACCTCGCCGGCAAGCCGATGCCGCCGGTGAAGTTCAAGACGCCAATGCTGTACAACGTCGTCCGCCACCCGATCTATCTCGGCTTCATCATTTTCGTCTGGGCAACGCCCGTGATGACGGCCGGTCATCTGCTGTTTGCCGCAGTCGTGACGGCTTACATCTTCGTCGGGATCGCGCTCGAGGAGCATGACCTAATTGCCGTGTTCGGCGATGAGTATCGCCGCTACCGGCAGCGGGTGGCGATGATCGTTCCCTTCATCGGACGATCGTCCTGAGCTAACGAGGCCGGCGAACGGCGGATTCCCTTAACCGAAGGTCGTCCCCGCAACCCCGCCGCTGCCGGTCTCATTTCACCCGCAAGCTGTCCTCTGCTAACGTCGGCTGACGCGCAGCAGAGGACAGGTTTATGGCCGTGAGTGAGGTCGCCGGGCGGGAGCGCAATGCCGGCGCAATCAAGAGAACCGTTGCGGCTCTGACCGCCGCGTTCGGCAACCGGCTCGTGACGTCGCAGGCTGTGCGCGAGCAGCATGGCAATACCGTCACCTGGATCGCAAATCAGCCTCCCGACGCCGTCGTTTTTCCACAGAGCACCGAAGAGGTGCAGCAAATCGTGCGGATCTGCGCCGAAAGCGGCGTTGCTGTCATTCCGTATGGCGTCGGTACTTCGCTCGAAGGGCACGTCAATGCGCCGGCCGGCGGCGTGTCGATCGATTTCCGCGATATGAACAAGGTTCTTGCCGTGCATGCCGAGGATCTCGACTGCGTCATCGAGCCCGGCATCACCCGCAAGGCCCTCAA
The DNA here is from genome assembly GCA_963736275.1 of uncultured Alphaproteobacteria bacterium. Lineage (GTDB taxonomy): Bacteria > Pseudomonadota > Alphaproteobacteria > Rhizobiales > Xanthobacteraceae > Pseudolabrys. The sequence goes on along the minus strand of CAVTOP010000010.1, from coordinate 79,199 downwards.
TGAGCAGCTGCGCGACAGCGGGCTGTTCTTCCCGATCGATCCCGGTGCCGACGCGTCCCTCGGCGGCATGGCGGCGACGCGCTGCTCGGGCACCAACGCCGTGCGCTACGGCACGATGAAAGACAACGTCCTTGCCCTCAAGGTCGTGCTGGCAAATGGCGAGGTGATCGATACCGCCCGCCGAGCGAAGAAGACGGCGGCAGGCTACGACCTCACCCGGCTGATGGTCGGATCGGAAGGCACGCTCGGCGTCATTACGCAATTGACGTTGAAGCTTTCCGGCATTCCGGAAGCGATCTCCGGCGGGATTTGCCCCTTTCCGTCCGTGGAAGCGTGCTGCAATACCGCCATTCACACGATTCAGTCGGGCATTCCGGTGGCCCGCATCGAACTGCTCGATGCGCTGCAGGTGAGGGCGGTCAACCTGCATTCCAAGCTCGGGCTGCCGGAAACGCCGATGCTGTTCCTTGAATTCCACGGAACCGAAGCATCGGTCGCCGAACAATCAAAGCGTTTCGGTGAGATCGCGGCGGAATTCGGCGGCGGTCCGTTCACCTGGACGACGCGTTCGGAGGAGCGCACCAAATTGTGGGAGGCGCGCCATCACGCGGCACTGTCGAACTTTGCGTTGCGGCCGGGCGCCGCGATGGTTCCGACCGATGTTTGCGTGCCGATATCGAAGCTGGCCGAGTGCGTCACTGAAACGCAGCGCGACATCGCGGAAAGCCGTATTCTTGCGCCAATCGTCGGGCATGTCGGCGACGGTAATTTTCATCTGACGCTTCTGGTGGACATGGACGATGCCGACGAGGTCAAGCGCGCCAAGGCCCTGTCGGAGCGGCTGGTCGAACGCGCGCTCGCGATGGACGGGACCTGTACCGGCGAGCATGGCGTCGGTCAGGGGAAAATGAAGTATCTGGTAGCCGAGCACGGCGCTGCCGCGCTTGCGGTCATGGCCTCGATCAAGCGGGCCCTCGATCCGCAGAACATCATGAACCCGGGTAAAATCGTCGCACTGAGTTGAGGCTTGCGCGACTTCTCACTCACATTGGCCCGGCGAATGTTCCGCGACACAGATTTGCCGGCAAGGGCGATAAATCTGGCCTATATTTCATTGAACCTGAGCGCGAGCGGATACCGGGTGCGATCCGGCGCGGGGAGTTGGCGTTGCAAACCACACTGCTCGGATTGGCGATTGCGGTCATCCTGGCGCTCGTCGCGGCGTTGGTAGGGCCGTTGCTGCTCGACTGGGGCAGTCATCGCACTTTGTTCGAAGCTGAAGCGAGCCGGCTGATCGGCGTCAATGTGCGCGTGACGGGTGGAATCGACGCGCGGCTGCTGCCGTCGCCGCGGCTCACACTGCACGACATCCAGATCGGTGACGGCAGTCGACGCGATCCGCGCCCGTTCACTCGGCGTCGAGTTTGCGCTCGGCTCGCTCATACGCGGTGAATGGCGTGCCGCCGAGCTTCATCTGGCCGGGCCGCATGTCCGTCTGGGAATGGATTCGTCCGGGCGATTGCAGGCGCCGAATCTGGCGGTGACTTTCAAGCCGGACGGATTGTCGATCGACCGGCTTAGCATTGAAGACGGCACGGTCGTGCTTGCCGATGGGGCCAGCGGCGCAAGCCTCACGCTCGGACGGGTGTGGTTCAACGGAGAGGCGCGCTCACTTGTTGGCCCGGTGAAGGGCGAGGGGGCCGTAACCGTCGCTGGCGCGCTTTATCCCTACCGGCTGGCGTTGGGCCGCGTCAGCGAGGCGGCCACGCTCAAGCTGCATCTGAACGTGGATCCCACTGATTATCCGCTCAATTTCGAGGCCGATGGCACCCTGGCTCTTGCCGGAAACACGCCAGGATTTGACGGAACACTCAGTCTCGCGCGGCCGGTCGGCCTAGGCCTGCGCCGGCCTGGGCCTGCGGCCGGCGATGTCACCCAGCCTTGGCGGGTCACCGGGAAGATGAAGGCAACGGCCCAGTCGGCGCTGATGCAGGACATCGAATTCCAGTACGGCTCGGACGAGCAGGGATTAAGGCTGACTGGCGTCGCCGATTTCAAATTTGGCGCAAGGCCACGGTTCAACGGCGTCTTATCCGGACGGCAGATCGATGTTGACCGGGCTGTTTCCGGCGGCGGCGCCGGGAAACAAACGCCCGTGGTCGTGATACGCCAGCTCGTTGCACTCGGAACAAGCGCATTTCGCACATCGCTGCCGGTGCAGCTCGGCATCGGCATCGATCAGGTGACACTCGGCGGCAACGGTTTGCAGAACCTGCGCGGCGATATCAGCAGCGATGCAAGCGGATGGACTCTCGACCGCCTGGAATTCAGGGCACCAGGTCTGACCCAGGTGCGGTGCAGCGGGCGTCTCGCCGTCGGCAATGACGGGGTTGCTTTCACGGGCCCCGCGCAAATCAACTCGTCCGATCCGAGAACGTTGGCTCTCTGGCTCGAAGGCCGCGGCGATACCACGCAAGGCGATCCTCGGCCGTTGAGTCTGCAGGGCGATGTCACGCTCGCCAGCGACAGAATTGCAGTTGAGCAGCTCAAGGCCGAATTCGATCGCAAGCCGGTGACCGGACGGCTCGCCTACACGCTTGCTTCCGCCAATCGCGAGGCGAAACTCGACGCGGAACTGAAGGCGCCCCAGCTTGATATCGACGCGGCGCTCGGCTTTGGCCGTGCGCTGCTTGCCGGTTCGACGCTCGAACGTCCGCGCGAGATGACGCTCGCGATCGAAGTCGGGCGCGCCTCGTTTAGCGGGATCGATGCGGGAAACTTGCGTGTGCGTGTGCATATCGATCCAGACGGGCTGCAAGTCGACCGCCTGACGATCGGCGACATCGCTGGAGGGAGCTTTACCGCGGCGGGCCGCATCGAGACGAAGGGGAACGTGCCGCGCGGCTCGCTCTCCGTCGATCTGGAGACGACGAAGACCGCGGCGATCGCCACGATTGCGGAAAAGATCGTGCCTGATCGGATCGCATCTGCCGTTAGAATTCTCGAGCGCGTCGGGCGCGCAAACCTGCACGCGACGCTTGATGTCACAGGCGACGACAAGACTTCGGCGACGAGCGCACAGGTGGCGGTGACGGGGACGCTCGACGAGCTGCGACTCGATGCGCACGCCCGTATCGGCGGCGACTGGCAAAACCGCAGCCTATCCGCCATTGAGATGAATGCGGCCGTCGATGCGGCGGCTATGGCGTCTTTGGTGAAATTTATAAATCTCGACGAGGTCCTCACGTCAGGCAGTGGCCCGGCGCAGCTGAAGGCAAGCCTGAAGGGGCCGCTCGGCGGCGACCTTACATTTGATGTTCAAGTGGTGGGCGCGGGCCTGTCCGCAAAACTGGCCGGTAAAGGTAAGGTGCCGGCGACCGGCCGTATTCAGGGCAACGCCTTGGTGCAGGTGCGCGAAGCCAATCTGAAGCCGCTGCGGCCAGGGCCGGATGCCGGCCCGGTTCCTTTCAGATTGTCGTCGCGCGTTGGGCTCGCGGCAGGCGCTCTCACCTTTGATGACATTGATGCAAGGCTGGGCGTCTCAACTATTCATGGCCGCTTTAGTATCGACGATGCCTCTCCGCAGCGCATCGAAGGCGCCCTCGATGCCAATGTGGCCGACGGTGGAAGTCTGCTCGCCGTTGCAATCGGCTTGCCGCGCGCAACAAAAGAGGCTGCGGGATGGTCCTGGTCAAACGAACCGTTTACCCCCGGATTGTTCGGCAGGTTTGCCGGCGAGATTGCACTGAGATTTGGCCGGCTCGCGCTGCTGCCAAACGTCGACGGACGCGACGTCCGCGGCACGGTGCGTTTCGGTGGCGACAGCATCGCGCTGGAGAGTGCCGGTGAATTGGCGGGCGGCAAGCTCGCCGGCAGCGTTACGTTCCACAATGCGCAGGATGGCTTGGGGGCGCACGTGAAAGTGTCGATCGCGGGAGCGGATGCCGCCGCACTGTTTTCCGGCGCGGCGCGGCCGCCGGTCACCGGGTCGCTGACTCTGGGCCTGGAAGGCGAGGCGACTGGCCTGAGCGCCGTTGCGCTCGTCGGCTCGGCAAAAGGATCGGGCAAGATCGAATTGACGGAAGCGGAGCTGGCCGGCCTCGATCCGCGGACTTTCGATGCCGTGACCCGTGCCGTCGATCAGGGCCTCGCGATCGAACAGGGCCGTATTGCCGACGTCGTGCGCAAGTCGATCGGCAGCGGGCGGCTGGCCGTCCGGCGTGCGGAATCAGCCCTGACGGTGAGCGCCGGGCAAATTCGCCTCAGCAAGCCGGCCGTCGACAGCAAGGATGCCGCGCTCTCGGTCGTGGGCGCTTTCGATCTGACGGATGGTCTGGTCGATGCACGGTTGGTGCTGTCCGGCCAGAGCGAAGCGGCCGGTGCGCGCCCGGACATCTTCATCGCCCTGAAGGGACCGATCCCGGATGTCTCACGCACGGTCGACGTCTCAGCGCTCGCCGGGTGGCTGACGCTTCGAGCTGTCGAAAATCAGACAAAGCGGTTACGTGCGATCGAACTCACCCCATCACAACCGGCAACCCGGCCGGCGCCGAAAGTCAATCCGGCACCGCCATTGCCGGCGCCGACCGATATAAAGCCGGCGCCCAAGCCACGAAGTGTAGGACGGCCCGCAGCGTCAGTCGGCACGCAGAACTGAGTGAATAACGCGCGCACCCGGTATATCGCGAGTATCGGTATGCATGCTGCTGTGGTCGTCGACACTATGCACACGGTAGTGGTCGAGAACGAAAAGACGTATCGCTGATGACAAGTTGCCGTGACGGCGATCAGTGTCGATAGAAGCGACCAAGTCTGACAGCGTCACTTCTCTACCGGTAGCGATTTCCTTCAGTCCCTTCCAGAACGCGTCTTCGAGACTGACGCTCGTTTTGTGTCCCGCAATAACAATCGAACGTTTGACAACCGGAGATTTCATCGGCGGTCCCCTTTTTCAATCCGGCGCCGATCGAGGTCGCGGCTGGCCTTGGCCTGCTGCGCAGCTTCGAGCTTTCGGAGATGCTTCGGTTGGCCGAAAGCCAGACGATTGGTCTGAGCAGTCTGATCACGCTTCTGCCGTTTCGCTTGCTTGCGGACGGTCCGAAGATTGATCACCTCAGCCATTCCGGATCCTCGACGGTAACCAGCGAGTTTCAGTTCTATGTTCAGCTAACTCTGAACCATCGCCGGCAAATGCGCCCATACGTTGGCAGAAACGTGCCTTTACGGCGAACTTCACAAGTTTCAACGCGACACTGCTCGGCTGTTTGATGATCGAGTTCAATACACAGTTAGTTGATTACAAAACTCGAGCAAATAAATCGCAATGAACATCAGTAGAAACAAACGGGGAATATCCCAGGAAACTTCGAGAGTCCCAAATAAATATTCGTACCTAGGCGTGCTATACTGGCGAAGACGTAAAACTTAGGGTGCACGTAACTCTAGGGCAATTTTTCGCGCCCGCATCATTTGACGTAAAGAAGCCTGTCAATAGTACCGGGTTACGTTGCGCGAGCCCATGCGAATACCTAAGCCGCGATTTGCTGAACGCGCAGATGTCGCTGGAACTCAGCCCGGCCTAGTCATTTTTTCGGGCCGCACGAGCCGATCAAATTCGGTCGCGGTGACAAAGCCCAGACGAATCGCTTCCTCGCGCAGCGTCGTTCCATTGGCGTGCGCAGCCTTCGCAACCTGAGCGGCTTTGTCGTATCCGATTTTCGGGGAGAGGGCGGTTACCAGCATGAGCGAGCGCTGCATAAGTTCGCGAATACGCGCTTCATTGGCGCGAATTCCGATGACGCAATTGTCCGTGAAGGAGACGACAGCGTCGCCGAGTAGCCGGATCGACTGCATCATGCAAAAGGCGAGCAGGGGCTTATACACGTTGAGTTCAAAATGCCCCTGACTGCCGGCGACCGTGACGGCCGTCTGATTTCCGAACACCTGGCAACAGACCATCGTCAGCGCTTCGCTCTGCGTCGGATTGGTTTTGCCGGGCATGATCGAAGATCCAAGCTCGTTGCTGGGAAGGATCAATTCGCCGAGGCCGGAGCGCGGGCCCGAGCCCATCAGGCGGATATCGTTCGCAATCTTGAACAATGCGGTGGCAGCGGAATTGATGGCGCCATGGGCGAACACATAAGCATCATGTCCAGCCATGTGCTCGAATTTGTTGGGCGCGCTCGTAAACGGCAGCTTTGTCAATCGAGCAACCCGCGTTGCGAAGGCTTTTGCAAATCGTGGCTTTGAATTCAGACCAGTGCCAACGGCGGTGCCACCTTGCGCAAGCGGATAGAGCTCACGTTGCGCCAGGGTCAGCCGCGCAAGGGATGATTTTACTTGTGCGGCATAGCCGGAGAATTCCTGCCCGAGGGTGACTGGCGTTGCATCCATTGTGTGCGTGCGGCCGATCTTGATGATCTTGGAAAATTCCTTCGCCTTTTTGTCGAGCGCCCGAAGAAGGTGCGCCAGCGCTGGTTTGAGCTGACGCTCGATTTCGATGGCCGCCGCGATATGCATGGCGGTGGGGATCGAATCGTTCGACGACTGGCTCATATTCACGTGATCGTTTGGATGCACCGGCGTCTTTGCGCCGAGTTGGCCGCCCAGCTTCAGGTTCGCTGCATTGGCGATCACTTCGTTGACGTTCATGTTGGTTTGCGTACCCGAGCCGGTTTGCCACACCAGCAGAGGAAAGTGTTCGTCCAGCCTGCCGTCGGCGATCTCCTGCGCCACGGCAGCAATGGCCGTCGCGCGTTTCCGGTCGAGCGAACCGAGATCGCGGTTAACCTCGGCCGCTGCTCGCTTGATCAGGCCGAGCGCGTGCACAATTTCGACCGGCATGCGTTCGGTGCCGATACGAAAGTTATGCAGCGAGCGCTGCGTCTGGGCCCCCCACAGTCTGTTCGCGGGAATTTTCAATGGCCCGAACGCGTCACTTTCAACGCGTGTTTTTGACGATCGATCGCCGGCTTTGGCCATATGACTTGATCCGTCGTACGGGCGTATCGCCGAAACTATGCCGAATAGCGGCCGGCACAAGTCCGATCGCAGACCGAGGCGGGCAACGCTATTTTTTCCGGAAGCGGTCGAGTCTGACGACCTCACCGCCGCCTGCAGGCTTTTCGGGCTTTTCGCGTTTTGGCGCGGATGCAGGCGCAGCCGCCCGGGCGGCAGGCGCATCAGCCGGCGCCGCGGGTGGATTGGGCGACGATCGCTTTTTCTTGGTTATGGGCTCCTGCGCATTGGCCGGTGTCGATCGCTCTTCTCCTTCGGCGACCTCTTCGAATTGCAGGCCGAACTGCACCGAGGGATCAAAAAAGCCATTGATGGCATCAAACGGCACCGTGAGGCGCTCTGGAACTCCACCGAAAGAAAGCCCCACCTCGAATTCGTTTTCACCGACTTTCAAATCCCAAAATTGATGTTGGAGAATAATGGTCATCTCGTCCGGGTACTGCGCACGCAGCCGATCCGAGATGCGCACGCCATCGGCTTTTGTGTCGAAGGATATGTAGAAATGATGGTCTCCCGGCAGGCCTTTTTTGGCCGTGTCCGTGAGCACGCTGCGGACCACGCCGCGCAGTGCCTGTTGGGTCAGGAGGTCGTAACGGATTTGGTCGGCCATGGCGGATGAGCGCCGTATTGGGAATCGCATGATGCTAGCGCGGCCAACACGCCCCGCGCCATCCCCGTGCCGTCCGCGCACAGCCGCATTGTCATAAACGGATAGCGCACGCCGCAACGAGAAGTGGAGGCTTCTGTTGCCAGGTGCCTCCGGACCCCGCCTGACGGAGCTTAACCCGTCAGGGCTTTAGTTCGGTCTTTCAAACCGCTTACGCGGCCTGAGCAACCGGAGCATAGTTGTCGTTTGCAACTATGAAATGGCCCGATAACGGCGGAACCATGCCGAGCAAAAGTCCGCCCTTTACGCCCTCGTCGATCCTATTTCGCCCCCGCCGAAGCCCGTGCCCGCCGGGCTTGGGTGGAGGCGCCGGGTACTGCCCCCGGGTCCGATGGGTTTATTACGACGGCCGTTTATCGCCATAGCCGGGTTTCCCCGGCACCTGAAATATAGGAGGCAAAGGTTACCGAAGGAAGAGTGAGGCGGTGGCCGTTATTTCGGGCCCTAATTCGTGCTCACGATGTCTTTGCCGATCGGCCAAAGCGCAAGGCCGGCAAGCTTGAGATGCGCCCATGCAAATGGAATCCCGATCAGCGTAATCGCGAGCAGCAGCGCCGTAAGCAAATGACCAAGCGCGAGCCACCAGCCGGCCAGTAGCAGCCAGACCAAATTGCCGACAAAGCCAAGGAAACCGCTGCCGATGCCGGTCGGGCGTGACACCACAGTGTGACCGAAGGGAAGAAGCGTATAGGCGGCGATGGTGAACGCGGCGCGAGCCCAGGGAATGCCAATGATGGTGAGAGCCATGATCACGGCTGCGATCAGCCAGCCTAACGCCATGTAGAAGCCGCCAAATAGAATCCACAAAACGTTCAGGAGTAAACTACCCGGTCCCATGGCCTTGCACTCACCGCCGAGCTGAAAGCCCGAGCTTGCCCGATTTCCTGCGCGACTGCGAGCCGAAGCTTCGGTGGCGGCCATGCACAATCTATCTAGTCGTCACCCGTGTGGCGGGATAATGCTGCCGTCATGTCCGATTCCGCCGCGCCATCCCGATCGGTCACCGCACGCCCCTCTCTGCCTGAACTGTTCCGCGCTTTTGTCGTCGTCTCGATCTCGGGTTTCGGCGGGGCCCTGCCATGGGCGCGGCGCATGATCGTCGACCAACGCAGGTGGATGACCGCTCAGGAGTTCAATGAAGCTTTCGCGCTGTCTCAGTTTCTGCCCGGTCCAAACGTCGTGAATTTCTCGGTCGTGTTCGGTTCGCGTTTCGGAGGAGCAGCCGGGGCCGCGGTCGCGCTCGCCGGACTCATGGGTCCTCCGTTGATCATCGTTACGGTGCTCGCTTTTTTGTATGCGCGGTTTGGCGATCTCGAAATGCTCGGCCGCATTCTCGCGGGCATTACTACGGCCGCGGTCGGCCTCCTCATCGCGGTCGTCGCCAAAATGGCGGCGCCATTGTTCCGCAAGCGCTGGGACTGGGCGCCGCTCATCGCGATTGCCGCATTCGTCGGCGTTGCAATCATGCAATGGCCGCTGCCGCTGGTCTTCGTGGTGCTTGCGCCCGTCAGCATCGCCCTCGCGTGGGTAAGACGATGAACGAAAATCCCCTCATCCCGCTGTTCGGCTACTTCGCGCTGCTATCGTTGTTCGCGGTCGGTGGGGCCAATGCGGCGATTCCCGAAATGCATCGCATTGCTGTCGACGTGATGCACTGGATGAGCGACCGGCAGTTCGCCGACAGTTTCGCCATTGCACAGATCTCGCCCGGGCCAAACGTCATCATCGTCACGCTGATCGGCTATCATGTCGCCGGTCTCGCAGGTGCTGCCGTCGCGACGGTCGCGATGTGTGGCCCGACCTGTGTGTTCGCATTTCTGGTTGCGCGCACCTGGGACCATTTCAAGGAGGCGCGCTGGCGTATCGCCATACAGGCCGGGCTGGTGCCGGTCTCGATCGGATTGATTGGTGCGAGCGCTTTTGTGCTTGCCCGGAGCGCAGACCACAATATTTATGCGGCTTTAATCACCGCGGCTACGGCGGTAATTGCCTTTGCGACGCGAATTAATCCGCTCTGGCTATTCGCGATCGGGGGTATTTTGGGGCTGTCGGGATGGCTGTGACGGGAGATTGCAACATCCGTGCTTTCGGCCAAGCCCTGTCCTATGCTAGGGATCAAGACGTGGGGCACAGGTGACAGCGTAAGAAATAAGAAGAACGATCAAGCGGGAGGACGAGTATGGCCGAGGGGGTCAGGACCCCCCCGAACGGGGGCGGGTTGCGTTTCAAGGTTCGTGCCCCGCGCGAATTTTATGGCGGGCTGGCACTGATTGCTCTCGCCATTGTGGCGATCTGGGCGTCGGGCGACCTTCCCGGCATGCATGGCTTTGCATTCGGTCCCGGCACCGCGCCCCGTCTATTTGCCAGCCTCCTCGCAATCACCGGAGCCTTGGTTGCGCTCAGCGGACTCCTCTTCGACGGTCCACCGCTCGATAGCTACGCAGTCCGTGGGCCCGCCTGGATTATTCTAGCGATTCTCGCCTTTGCCGGCATGATCCGCGGCGTTCATCTCGGGTTCGCGACAATACCGCCGTTGGGACTGATCCCTTCTACATTTGCCGCCTTCTTGATCTCGATTTTCGCCTCGTCCGAAATGCGCTGGGTGGAAAGTCTGATTGCCGCCACTGCAATGACCACGTTCTGCGTGGTTCTCTTCGTCTATCTGCTGCAGTTGCCGTTCCAGCTTTGGCCCTGGTACTGACAAAAAAGTGCAGCCATGAGTGAACTTCTCGCCAACCTTGCACTCGGGTTTTCGGTCGCGGCGCATCCGTACAACATCGGATTCTGTCTCCTGGGCGCGCTGGTCGGCACGCTGGTCGGCGTGCTTCCGGGTATCGGCACGGTGGCCACGGTCGCAATGCTTCTGCCGATCACATTCGGATTGCCGCCGGTGGGAGCGTTGATCATGCTCGCCGGCATTTACTACGGGGCCCAATACGGCGGCTCGACCACATCGGTTCTGGTGAATATCCCCGGCGAGGCAGGGTCAGTTGTTACGTGTCTCGACGGCCACCAGATGGCGCGACAGGGCCGTGCCGGCGCCGCCCTGTCGATCGCTGCCATCGGCTCGTTTTTCGCGGGTTGCGTCGCTACGGTGTTAGTGGCCGCGCTTGGCACGCCGCTGACGTCGTTGGCCCTGCTGTTTGGACCGGCGGAATATTTCTCGTTGATGGTGCTTGGTCTTATTTTTGCGGTTGTCCTGGCGAAAGGTTCGGTCCTCAACGCCATCGCCATGATTCTGACCGGTCTGCTGCTGTCGATGATCGGGTCCGACCTCGAGACAGGTGCGGGGCGAATGACCTTTGACATCGCCGAGCTATCCGACGGAATCGGCTTCGCCAATGTCGCCATGGGTGTGTTCGGCTTCGCCGAGATCATTCGCAATCTCGAGATGTCGCAGGAGAGTCGCGACATCTTGAAGAACAAGATCAAGGGACTGATGCCGACCCGGCAGGACCTGATCGATTCTTCCGGTGCGATCGCGCGCGGTACCATTCTCGGATCTATTCTTGGTATCCTGCCAGGCGGCGGCGCTGTCGTGGCCTCGTTCGCCGCCTATACTTTCGAGAAGCGCATTTCGAAGCACCCGGAGCGCTTCGGCCACGGCGAAATCAGGGGTGTGGCGGCGCCTGAAGCAGCCAACAACGCTGCCGCGCAGACTTCATTTATTCCGTTGCTGACACTGGGTATTCCACCGAATGCGGTCATGGCCTTGATGGTCGGCGCAATGACCATTCACGGAATTGTGCCTGGCCCTCAGGTCATGACGAAACAGCCTGAACTGTTTTGGGGCATGGTTGCATCGATGTGGCTCGGCAATCTCATGCTGATCATCATCAATCTGCCGTTGGTCGGCGTATGGGTCACCCTGCTGCGTGTGCCTTATCGTTTGCTCTATCCCTCGATCATCGTGTTCTGTTGCATCGGTATTTATTCAATCAACAACTCGCCGACCGATGTGGTGATCGCGGCTGTTTTTGGCCTTGTCGGATACTGGCTCACCAAGCACGACTTTGAGCCGGCGCCCCTCGTGCTAGCCTTCGTTCTTGGCCCACTGATGGAAGAAAACCTGCGCCGGGCGATGCTCATCGCGCGTGGCGATGCTACCGTCTTCATCACGCGGCCGATCTCAGGCGTGTTGATCGCTCTTGCGGTGGGCCTGCTGGTGCTTTCGGCTTTGCCGATGATCCGTAAACGGCGCGAGGAAGTATTCGTTGAATAATTGGAACGGCGCGCGGGCTTCCGTGCGCCGCTTCATCTAGCCGGCGATCGCGCCGGACACCGTCAATAATCCCGCCACCAGAATCAAAAGCTGAATTGAGAAGGCGGTAATATTGGCGTCCCATTTTTTTGCGAAGATCGGGACGGGCGCGTTGAACGGCTGATAGCCGTTTTTGTCGTACGCGGCGCCTCCGTAGATCGGCATTGCGATCAGCGACGCGAAAAAAGCCGCATAGACGACGATGCCCATGGCAGCGACGAAATAGAGCCGTTCGACGGCCATCGGCCCCGGCCACCAGATCAGCGCGAAAGCAAGTAGGCCAAATCCGACATAACTTGAGATCTGCCAGACGACATGGAACCGCGCATGCGGCGTCCATTGCGGGTTGGTGGCATGGGTTTTGTTGAAGTCGGCCAGCACGGTGAGCAGCGCCCAGCCGGCGGTCATGAGAGTGAACAGAATCCGGGCAACAAGAATACGGTCAATACTCATGGCATACCCCCAACTGCGCTGGAGCGATTGTATCAGGAGTCGAGCACGAGAGCTGCCATTTGGGCGGTTGAAAAAGCGCTGTCAGCCGTTGCTCCCGGCGTTAAACTTCCCCATCTTCGAGTCGCCAGCCGATATTCCGAAAGATGCGCCAATATCTTGACTTGATGGAGCTCATCCTTAGCCGCGGGGTCGAGAAACGCGACCGCACCGGAACCGGAACGCTGTCGGTGTTCGGTCATCAAATGCGGTTTGCGCTCGATGAAGGCTTTCCTTTGGTCACGACCAAGAAACTGCATCTGAAATCGATCATCCATGAGCTTCTGTGGTTTTTGGCCGGCGATACAAACGTCAGGTATCTGCAAGAGCACGGCGTGCGCATCTGGGACGAATGGGCGGACGAGCGCGGCGAGCTCGGCCCCGTTTACGGGCAGCAGTGGCGATCATGGCCCGCTCAAGATGGCAGAACCATCGACCAGATCGGCAATGTCGTCGAGATGATAAAGCGCAATCCCGATTCGCGCCGGCTCATCGTTACGGCGTGGAACCCGGCCGAGGTCGACAAGATGGCATTGCCTCCCTGCCACTGCCTTTTCCAGTTTTATGTCGCTGAAGGCAAATTGTCGTGTCAGCTCTATCAGCGCTCGGCGGATGTTTTTCTTGGCGTGCCGTTCAATATCGCATCCTATGCTTTGCTCACGCAGATGATGGCGCAGGTGACCGGCCACAAGCCGGGCGCATTTATTCACACATTCGGTGATGCGCATCTTTATCTCAATCACGTCGAGCAAGCCCGCTTGCAGTTGTCGCGCGCGCCAAAGGCATTGCCGGTGATGCGGCTCAATCCCGCCGTAAAGGACATATTCGCGTTTCGCTATGAAGATTTTTCGATCGAAAACTACAACCCGCACCCGCATATCAAAGCCGTAGTGGCAGTGTGACTGGGGTACAAAAAAGCGATTTCGTTGTTGCTGCCGTTTAGATACGTCGCGCTAAGCTGATTTTAACGCGGGAACTTCGTTGCATATTTTCGGAGGAAATTTGCACCTTAGGGCGTGATGTGCGTTGGTAATAAAGTCAGAACAGTTTTGTCCTATTCATACTGTCCGAAGGCAATGCCGATGTCCGGCAATCCAGTTTTATCGTCGGTCTCATGAAAATCGTGCTGGTGGCTGCAATCGGCGATAACCTGGTGATTGGCCGCGAAGGCCAGTTGCCATGGCACTTAAAGTCAGACCTCCAGCATTTCCGTAAAGTGACGCTCAATCGTCCGGTGGTCATGGGACGCAAGACGCACGAGTTGATTGGCAAGCTGCTCGACGGACGCACCAATATCGTTCTCACGCGTGATTTGAGCTTGGTTGCCCGCGGCGCCGTGCTGGCGACAAGCCTCGATGCGGCACTTAGCTTCGCGCGCGCAGATGCGGCAAAACGCGGGGTCGATGAAATTATGGTCATTGGCGGGAGCGATGTCTTCGCCATGACAATGCCAATGGCCGACCGCCTGGAAATAACGCATGTGCACGCATCGCCCGAGGGAGACGCAGTCTTTCCGCCGATTGACGACGAAGTCTGGCAGGAAACCTCGCGCGAAGAGCATTTTGCCGGGCCCGATGATGATGCCGACTTTACGTTCGTGACACATATGCCGGTGAATCAGCGTTAATGCGCGGCATGACGGCGCGTTGTATCGGCGCCTACGGTCCCCTATAACCCTCCCGACAACAGGCGCCCCCGGCTTCACGGCTGGCGCCGGGAGACATTTTCAATGCCTTGGACCAATCAGGGAGGCGGTGGGCCCTGGGGCTCGGGCGGCAAGGGGCCATGGGGCTCGGGGCCGCAATCGCCGGGACCAACACCGCCGGATCTCGAAGAAATTCTGCGCCGCGGTCAGGACAAATTGCGACGTGTGCTGCCCGGCGGCAACTTGGGCGGACGCGGATTCGCCCTCATCGTACTTGGTGTATTGGTGCTTTGGGGTTTCTCGGGGTTTTTTCGGGTCGAGCCGGACGAGCTCGGTGTTGTGCTCCGCTTTGGCAAGCAGGTGCGCGAGGTGCAGCCGGGCTTGAACTACCACCTTCCGTATCCGGTCGAGAAAGTGCTCACGCCGAAAGCGTTGCGCGTCAATAAGATCGATATCGGCATGCGCATTGTCGACGACCTTCGTCGCGGTGGCACCACCACGCGTGACGTGCCCGAGGAAAGCTTGATGCTGACCGGCGATGAAAACATCGTCGATGTAGATTTCTCGGTGTTGTGGAAAGTGAAGCCGACCGGCGTCGGTGATTACTTGTTCAACATCCAGAATCCCGAAGGCACGGTGAAGGCCGTAGCCGAAAGTGCGATGCGCGAAGTGATCGGCCGATCCGAAATTCAGCCGATCCTGACCGGTGCGCGGCAAACTATCGAAAATGCAGTGCAGGAGTTGATGCAGCGGACACTTGACCACTACGGCGCCGGCATTTTGGTGCAGCAGGTTCAATTGCAGAAGGTCGACCCGCCGTCGCAGGTGATCGATGCCTTCCGCGACGTGCAGGCCGCGCGCGCCGATCTTGAGCGCGCCATCAACGAGGCGCAGACCTACGCTAACCGGGTGGTGCCTGAAGCGCGCGGACGCGTTGCACAGATCACGCAAGCCGCCGAAGCCTACAAGCAGCAGACCGTCGCTGAAGCTACCGGTCAAACGGCTCGTTTTCTCAAAATCTATGAAGAATACAAGAAGGCCCCCGGCGTCACACGCGAGCGCATGTATCTCGAAACAATGGAGCGCATACTCAGCGGTACCGACAAGATCATCCTGGATTCAGGCGGGGGCGGAAGCAATGTCGTGCCCTTCCTGCCGCTCAACGAGCTTACGCGTCCGGCCCAGCCGCGCAGCCAGCCGCAAAGCGGAGGCCGGCAATGAGAACCAATTTTGTCGGCGGCATTATCGCTGTTGTGGTCGTTGCCGCGCTGATCGTCGGCTATTCGTCGCTGTTTACTATTTACCAGACCCAGCAAGCCCTTGTTGTCCGGCTGGGTGAACCCAGGCCGCCAGTGCCCGATCCGGGCCTACATGTGAAGGCGCCGTTCATCGACTCGGTCGTTTACATCGATAGGCGCATCCTCGATCTGGAAGCGCCGCCGCAAGAGGTGATCGCGTCGGATCAGAAACGGCTGGTGGTCGATGCGTTTGCCCGGTACCGGATCAAGGATCCACTCCGCTTCTACCAGACACTGGGCTCAATCAACGGCGCAAATTCGCAGCTGTCCATCCTGCTTAATTCGGCACTGCGACGCGTGCTCGGAGAGGTGACTTTTACTCACGTCGTGCGCGATCAGCGTGCCGATCTGATGGCTCGTATTCGTGAGCTCGTTGACCACGAAGCCACTGCGTTGGGAATCGAGGTTGTCGACGTTCGAATCCGCCGCGCCGACCTGCCGGAGCAAAACAGCCAGGCGGTCTATCAGCGCATGCAGACCGAACGGCAGCGCGAAGCCGCTGAGTTCCGCGCGCAGGGCGCGCAGCGCGCGCAGGAAATCCGTTCACGAGCCGACCGGGAGGTGACCGTGCTCGTGGCCGAGGCAACCTCGAAATCGGAACAGGTTCGCGGTGAAGGCGACGGGACCCGCAACCAGATTTTCGCCGACGCCTTTAACAAGGATCCCGATTTCTTCGCGTTCTATCGGTCGATGCAGGCCTACGAACAGGGGCTCAAGCACAATGACACCCGCATGCTGCTGAAGCCGGATTCGAACTTCTTCCGCTATTTCACCGACCCCTCCGGAAAACCGCGGGAGAATTCAGGTACGCCCGCGCCTTCAGCCCCGGCACGATAGCGGCCGCGCCGAGCCCGCATGTCCGACTTCCTGGCCGCGCTCGGACTGGTTTTTGTCATCGAAGGTCTGATCTTCGCGGCGTTTCCAGAGGCGGCCAAGCGGGCCATGACCAGCGTGCTGGAAACGCAGGATATCTCCCTACGGTTGGTCGGCATCGGGTCGGCGATCGTCGGTCTGGTTATGGTCTGGCTAGTGCGGGGCTGATAAGGAAACCCCGCCTCGCATGGTATTGATTGGCGGTGCCCTTGAATCGCCTGTAAGTCAGGGCCACTCTTTCGAAGAGCCTTTTTCCAGGAGAACTCACGCCCATGGGCGCAAACCCTTTCTGCCCGAAACCACGCCTCGGTCGGGCCGGCTTGACCGCAACCACAGCGGCAGCCTTGGCCTTTCTTGCACTGACAGCGCCGGCGGCTGCGCGTGGACCTGAGGGAATCGCTGATGTTGCGGAGCAGGTCATCGACGCCGTTGTAAACGTTTCAACCAAACAATCGGTCGACCTGCGAAGTGGGGCGATGCCGCAATTGCCGCCAGGGTCGCCGTTTGAGGAATTCTTCGATGAATTTTTCAAAAATCGGCGTGGGCAGAACGGCCAGAACGGCCCCGGACAAAACAATCAGACGCCAACGCCGCGTCGCGTCAATTCGCTGGGGTCGGGTTTCATCATCGACCCGAGCGGACTTGTCGTGACCAACAGCCATGTCATTTCCGAAGCCGATGAGGTCAGCGTCATTCTCAACGACGGCACGACACTAAAGGCTGAGGTCGTTGGCCGCGATCAGAAGACCGATCTCGCGTTGATCAAGGTTACACCAACCAAGCCGCTGAAGGCGGTGAAGTTCGGAGACAGCGACAAGCTGCGTCTGGGTGAGTGGGTGATCGCGATCGGCAATCCGTTCAGTCTGGGCGGAACGGTCACGGCCGGCATCGTCTCGGCGCGCAACCGCGATATCCAGTCCGGCCCTTACGACAACTACATCCAGACTGATGCCTCGATTAACCGCGGGAATTCCGGCGGACCGCTGTTCAATCTCAACGGTGAGGTTATCGGCGTCAACACCGCGATCATTTCACCGTCAGGCGGATCGATCGGCATCGGCTTTGCAGTGCCCTCGAAAACGGTGGTTCCTGTCGTCGACCAGCTGCGCGAATTCAAAGAGGTGCGCCGCGGTTGGCTCGGTGTTCGTATTCAGCAGGTGAGCGACGAGATCGCCGAGAGCCTTAGCATCAAGCCGGCGCGCGGTGCGCTCGTGGCCGGCATCGATGACAAAGGTCCGGCCAAGCCTGCGGGCATCGAGCCGGGCGACGTTATCGTCAAGTTCGACGGCAAAGACGTCAAGGAAATGCGGGACCTCCCGAAGATCGTTGCCGACACCCCGGTGGGCAAAGATGTTGAGGTTGTCGTCATCCGCAAGGGCAAAGAGGAAAAGAAGACGGTCAAGCTTGGCCGCCTCGAGGATGAGAAGAAGGTTGCTGCCGCCACTGACAAGAAGGACGCCACGCCCGACAGCAAGCCGGTGGTGAAGAAGGCGCTTGGACTTGATCTCGCCAATCTCACCGACGAGCTGCGCAAGAAGCACAACATCAAGGACAAGGTGAAAGGTGTCGTGATCACCGGTGTCGATGCGAATTCGCCGGCGTCGGAAAAGCGTCTGGCGCCCGGGATGGTAATCGCCGAGGTCCAGCAGCAGCCCGTCTCAAATGCGACCGAGCTGCAGCAACGGATCGAAAAGCTCAAGAAGGACGGCAAAAAGGCCGTCGTGCTGCTCGTCGTGTCTCCCGACGGAGACCCCAGCTTCGTCGCGCTGAGCTTGCAATAGTCCGCATTCGACGACTATCGCGCGCTAAAATCAGATCATCGGCGTTGCCGGTGATCTGATGGTCATGCTTGGACAAATTCGTCCTTGCTGTAACCCTGCGCATAGAGCAAGGCGGTGAGGTCGCAGTGGTCGATGCGGGCGGCCGCTGCAATCGCGACTTTTGGCTTGGCGTGATAGGCGACGCCGAGGCCGGCCTCCAAAATCATGTCGAGATCATTGGCGCCATCTCCGATCGCCATCGTGTCGGTTTTGGCCAGGCCAAGCCCGGTTCGCAATTCGATCAACGCGGCCCTTTTGCCGTCGCGTCCGAAAATCGGCTCTGCGACCTGGCCCGCCAGTTCACGCCCGTCCACCAATGTAAGACTGTTGGCGCGGCTCTCGTCGAATCCGATCATTGCAGCGATACGATCAGTGAATAGCGTAAATCCACCCGAAACCATGCACGTGCGGGCGCCATTTGCGCGCATGGTCGCGATAAGAATGCGACCGCCGGGAGTTAGCTCGATCCGCTCCTGGATGACCTCCTCGACGACCGAAACCGGCAAGCCTTCGAGCAGCGCCACGCGCTCCCGCAGCGCCGGCTCGAACGCGATCTCACCGCGCATGGCGCGCTCGGTGATCGCTGCAACGTGGCTTTTCAGCCCGACATAGTCGGCAAGCTCGTCGATGCATTCCTGGCGGATCATTGTGGAATCCATATCGGCCAGAAACAGTTTCTTGCGCCGGCCGGCAGCGGGTTGAACGACGACATCGATACGGCCGGCGAGAGTACGCAGATCCGCAATCAGCGCGCTTTTATCCGGGACATTTTCCGCGCTAAAGGGGATGTCGGCGGCATCGGGACCCAGGGTTTTCGCCGTGCCAGCGCCCGGCAATATGCGGCGTGCCTGCTCAAGGGCGGAAGGCTGGAGCAAGCCAGAGGCATCAATCAGAGTCGCGACATGAGTCATGCGATGCACAATGCCGGTCGAGCGGTGCTTATTGCAGGGCCGACTGCCAGCGGCAAGTCGGCGCTGGCGCTCGATATCGCGGAGTCTTTGGGCGGCGTCGTCGTCAATGCGGATTCCATGCAGGTTTATCGCGATCTGCAAGTCATCACCGCTCGGCCGACGGCTGACGACGAGGCCCGCGCACCACACAAATTGTACGGGTTTGTCGATGCGGCCGAGAATTATTCGGTCGGCCGCTGGTGTCGCGACGTCGAAGAGACGCTCAGAGAGGTCGGCAAAAAGGGACGTCTACCGATCTTGGTTGGCGGCACCGGACTTTACTTCAAGGCTTTGACCTCGGGTCTCGCCGCCGTACCGCCAATTCCTGCCGATATTCGCGCCAACGTGAGAGGGCGCCTGGATCAAGAGGGTGCACCGGCCCTGCATGCAGATCTGATGCGTCTCGATCCCGCGACCGCGCAACGCATAACAATCAATGACCGGTCGCGAATTTCCCGTGCGCTTGAAGTTGTTTTGGCGACCGGGCGAGCGCTATCCGACTGGCATCACGAAGGCTTGCCCCCGCTGATTGACCCTGAGCGCGCCGCGAAAGTGTTCATCACCTGCGAGCGCAAGGAATTGGTCCGCCGTATCGAGGTGCGTTTCAATGCAATGATGACGTCGACCGCACTGGATGAGGTGCGGCAGCTTGCGGGGCGCAAACTTGATCCGAGCTTGCCAGCGATGAAGGCTCACGGCGTGCCGTGGTTGATCCGGCACCTGAACGGCGAGATTTCGCAGGAGGACGCCATCGCCGGTGCCGTCATGGATACGAGGCGCTATGCCAAGCGTCAGCTCACCTGGTTTCGCAACCAGATGAAGGGCTGGACCTGGGCGAGCGGGGATGAAGCCTTTGCCGACGTCAGAGGCCTCTTTCAGGCCCGCTTTTGATGTGATTTATCTTGACCGGGCACTTTCGAGTCCCTATAACGCGCGCAATGAAAGTACGGGTACGCACCGTGGAACGCAATATTATTACTGTAGTAAGGGTTCGGGCGCTACCATGGCCTTAGAAATAGGGCCTTAGGCGAGCGTCCGGACATGGCCCTCTAGGGGCCTTTTTTATTGTGTCCGAGCCGAGACGTGACGAAAGGGAATGACATGACACGCGAAATGACCGGCGCCGAAATGGTGATCCAGGCGCTCGCCGACCAAGGGGTCGAGCACCTGTTCGGTTATCCGGGTGGCGCGGTGCTGCCGATCTACGACGCCATCTTCGCGAACAACCAGGTGCGTCACGTGCTGGTGCGGCACGAGCAGGGTGCCGTGCATGCGGCGGAAGGCTATGCGCGCTCGACGGGCAAGGTCGGCTGCGTGTTGGTCACGTCAGGTCCCGGCGCGACCAATGCGGTGACGGGTCTCACCGATGCGCTGTGCGATTCAATTCCGATCGTCTGCATCACCGGTCAGGTCCCGACGCATCTGATCGGTAATGACGCCTTCCAGGAATGCGATACGGTCGGCATCACGCGGCCGTGCACGAAATACAATTATCTGGTCAAGCGCATCGAGGATCTGCCGCGCGTTCTGCATGAGGCCTTCCACATTGCCTCCAGCGGTCGTCCGGGTCCCGTTGTCGTTGACATCCCGAAGGACATCCAGTTCGCCAAGGGCATCTACTCCAAGCCGAAGGATTTCCCACACACCGGCTACAAGCCCAAACTCAAGGGCGACATGGATAAGATCAAGCAGGCCGTCGATCTGATGGCGCATGCCAAGCGTCCGCTGTTCTACACCGGCGGCGGTGTGGTGAACTCCGGAAAGGCGGCCTGCGATCTACTGCGCGAACTCGTCAAGCTCACCGGTTATCCGATCACGTCGACCTTGATGGGGCTCGGTGCTTTCCCGGCGGCCGATCCGAAATGGCTCGGCATGCTCGGCATGCACGGCACGCTCGAAGCCAACATGTCGATGCACGATTGCGACGTGATGATCTGCGTCGGCGCGCGCTTCGACGACCGCATCACCGGCCGGATCGATGCTTTCTCGCCGGGATCGAAGAAAATCCACATCGATATCGACCCGTCATCGATCAACAAAAACGTCAAGGTCGACGTTCCGATCGTCGGCGATTGCGCGCATGTGCTCGAAGACATGGTGCGTCTGTGGCGCACCGGCGCAATTCATCCTGACAAGAAGGCCCTTCAGGCATGGTGGGCGCAGATCGACAAATGGCGCGAGCGGAAATCGCTCGCCTACCGGCAGTCGAAAGACGTCATCAAGCCGCAATATGCGATTCAGCGGCTTTACGAGCTCACCAAAGACAAGGATGTCTACATCACCACCGAGGTCGGCCAGCACCAGATGTGGGCGGCACAGTTCTACGGATTTCAGGAGCCGAACCGCTGGATGACGTCCGGTGGCCTCGGCACCATGGGTTATGGCCTGCCGGCGTCGGTGGGCGTGCAGCTTGCGCATCCCAAGTCGCTGGTCATCGATATTGCCGGCGAGGCCTCGGTGCTGATGACGATGCAGGAGCTGTCGACGGCGGTGCAGTACCGCCTGCCGGTCAAGATCTTCATTCTCAACAACAACTACATGGGCATGGTGCGGCAATGGCAGGAATTGCTGCACGGCGGCCGCTATGCCGAAAGCTACAGCGAGGCATTGCCGGATTTCGTGAAGCTGGCCGAAGCTTATCACGCGCACGGCATCCGCTGCGAAAAGCCGGGCGACCTCGACCGCGCCATCAAGGAAATGATCACTGTCGACAAGCCGGTGCTGTTCGACTGTGTGGTCGATCCGAAGGAAAACTGCTTCCCGATGATTCCATCGGGACGGGCCCATAACGAGATGTTGCTCGGTGACGCCGGCGTTGCCGTCGAAGACGCCATCACCGAAGAAGGCAAGGTGATGGTCTGATGAACGCACCGACGACAAGTCACTATCCGGCCGCGCCAACTGCGCAAAAAGCGGAGACGCATACGCTCTCCGTTCTGGTTGACAATGAGCCCGGCGTGCTTGCGCGCGTGATCGGCCTCTTTTCCGGTCGTGGCTACAATATCGAGTTGCTGACCGTGTCGGAGACCGAGCACAGGCAACACCTCTCGCTGATCACGATTGTCACCACCGGCACGCCGATGGTGATCGAGCAGATCAAGAACCAGCTTGATCGGCTTGTTCCGGTGCATCACGTCGTCGACATGACGCTTGCCGGCGATGCGATCGAGCGCGAGCTTGCGATGGTTAAAGTGAAAGGGAAGGGCGACAATCGTGTCGAAGCCCTGCGGCTCGCCGATGCGTTCCGCGCGCGGGTGATCGATGCGACCACCGAAAGCTTTGTGTTCGAGATCACTGGCGCCAGCGACAAGATCGAGCAGTTCATTGCGCTGATGCTGCCGCTGGGCCTTGTCGAGGTTGCCCGCACGGGCATCGCCGCCATTATGCGCGGGCCGGAGGGAATGTAACGATGGGCCTTACAATCCTGTCGATCCCGTTCATCGCGCTCGGTGTTTTTCTGAAGCCCTATGCGCTGGAGAATTCGCGCTGTATTGGCTTTGCCGGCTTAGGCCCCTATTGCTTCGAGCAGGCCTCCAGCATGCCGGAGGTGATCAAATACGGCAGCGTGGCCGTCGGGTTCGCACTTCTCTATGCCGGACGACTGCAGATCAAACGGCAGCGGGGGCGGGAATAGATTTCGTCATGCCCGGCCTTGTGCCGGGCATCCACGTCTTGCTATCGACGCTGCGCAAAAGAAGACGTGGATGGCGTCGGAAGTCGGGCTTGCCCGACTTCCGCATGGGTTGGTGCCTCAAGTCGGGTATACCCGACTTGCGGGTGACGAGCCCGGCCATGACGCGAGACGGCCAGGCAAAAGGCCAAAATAGGGGTTAAGTACCATGCGTGTTTACTACGATCGCGACGCCGACCTGAACCTGGTCAAGGGCAAGAAGGTCGCCATCATCGGCTATGGAAGCCAGGGGCATGCCCATGCGCTCAATCTGCGCGATAGCGGCGTGAAAGAGGTTGCGGTTGCGCTGCGCAAGACCTCCTCCGGCGTGAAAAAGGCCGAGGCTGAGAAGTTCAAGGTGATGGACGTCGCCGAGGCCGCCAAATGGGCCGACGTGATGATGATGCTGACGCCCGACGAACTGCAGGGCGACATCTATCGCGACCATCTGCACAAGAACATGAAAGACGGCGCGGCGTTGATGTTCGCGCATGGCCTCAACGTGCATTTCAACCTGATCGAGCCGCGCGGTGATCTCGACGTGCTGATGATCGCGCCCAAAGGCCCCGGTCACACCGTGCGCTCGGAATATCAGCGTGGCGCCGGCGTGCCGTGCCTTGTCGCGATCCACAAGGATGCGTCGGGCAATGCGCATGATCTCGGTCTTTCTTATGCGTCGGCGATCGGCGGCGGCCGCGCCGGCATCATCGAAACGACGTTCAAGGAAGAGTGCGAAACCGACCTGTTCGGCGAGCAGACCGTGCTGTGCGGCGGTCTCGTTGAGCTGATGAAGGCCGGCTACGAGACGCTGGTCGAGGCCGGTTATGCGCCGGAGATGGCCTATTTCGAGTGCGTGCACGAAGTGAAGTTGATCGTCGACCTCATCTACGAGGGCGGCATCGCCAACATGAACTATTCGGTGTCGAACACCGCCGAGTACGGCGAATACGTCTCAGGCCCGCGCGTGATTACCCCCGAAGTGAAAGCCGAAATGAAGCGCGTGCTCGCCGACATCCAGTCCGGCCGCTTCACCAAGGACTGGATGCTGGAGAACAAGGTCAACCAGACTTCGTTCAAGGCTACGCGCGCCAAGCTCGCCGAACATCCGATCGAGCAGGTCGGTGCCAAGTTGCGTGACATGATGCCGTGGATCAAGCAGCGCGCGCTCGTAGACAAGAGCAAGAACTAGCTACGGCCCGAGCTTTTCGCCAAGCCAACGCGCCACGGCGTCCGGACTCGCGCCGCTGGACGCGCGCGCATTGGCCTCGCGCATGAGATCGACTGGTATCGCTCCAATCAGAGACTTCACCGAATTGATCAGTTTTTCATCCCGCGCGTGCCTCGGCGCCAGCAGCAGGATCGCGTCATAAGGCGGGATAGCGTGGCGCATGTCGTCGAGCGCAACGAGGTCGTTGAGCGCAATTTGCCCGTCGCTTGTATAGGCCGAAATCACGTCGACCTCGCCGTCAGCGACGGCTTTGTACATGAATTCCGGCTGCATCTGCCGCTGCGCCTTGAACCGCAGGCCATAGGCCTTGCGCAGTGCATCCCATTCCGGCCGCGCGAAGAACTCGTAGTCGCCGGCGATCGTGAGCCCGTTTGCGTGTGCCGCCAGATCCGCAATCGAGCGGATGCCAAGCGCCTGCGCCTTTCGGCGTGTCATCGCCAGCGCATAGGCATTCTCAAATCCGAGCGGGCCCAACAGGCGAATACTATGTTTCGCGTTCAGCCATTTCTCGAGTTCCGAGAGCACCTGCGCGCGCGAGGGTGTATCGGTGCGCTGCATGCGGTTGGTCCAGATGGTCCCGGAATAGTCGACCGCGATATCGACCTCGTTCCTGGCAAGCGCGTCGAACAGAACGTTGGAGCCGAGCCCCGGCCGGCGCTCGGCGGTGAGACCGGCCGCCTGAAGGCGCTGCTCGATCAGCGCCGCAAGGATATATTGCTCGGTGAATGTTTTTGCACCGATCAAGTAGTCGGCCGGCTGTCGCGCGAGGCCAGGGATCACCGCGGCCAGTATCAATCCGACAAGGCCGGCGACGCCTGCCGTCGTCCGCGAGCTGCTGCGGCGCGTGACGCCTGTCTGCACCAGAGCCAGACACTGGTCGACCGCGAGCGCCAGCAGCGCTGCCGCGATGCAGCCGAAGACGACGAACACCCAGTTCTGTGTCTGCAGCCCGGTGAAGATGTAGTTTCCGAGGCTCGTTTGCCCGATGGGCGTTGCGAGTGTCGCCGTGCCGATGACCCAGACCGCGGACGTCCGGATGCCGGCC
Source organism: uncultured Alphaproteobacteria bacterium (assembly GCA_963736275.1). Classification (GTDB taxonomy): domain Bacteria; phylum Pseudomonadota; class Alphaproteobacteria; order Rhizobiales; family Xanthobacteraceae; genus Pseudolabrys. The sequence goes on along the minus strand of CAVTOP010000010.1, from coordinate 54,236 downwards.
ATGATGACGGGCAGCGCCAGGGGCAGCTCGATGTCGCGCAGCAGCCGCCAGGGCGGCACGCCGACCACACGCGCGGCCTCGCTCAGGCGAACATCGACGCCATTGAGGCCGGTCACCGTGTTGCGCAGCACCGGCAGCATCGAATAGAGCGCGAGCGCCAGGACCGCCGGCAGGAAGCCGAGCGCCGAAAAACCTGTGCCGAAAATACGTTCCGACAAAGCGCTGAGCGCCAGCAGCAGCGGGTAGAACAGGGCCAGCAGCGCCAGCCCGGGGATTGTCTGCACGACGCTGGCGATCGCCAGCAGGCCACCACGAAGAAGCGGCCTGTGCCTTGAAGCGATGGCGATCGGCAGGCTGATGCCGAGCCCGATGGCAAGCGCGGTCAGGCTCACCAGCACATGGCTGCCGAGATAGTCGGGCAGGCGCGACCATGCCTCGGCAAGTCGGGCGTCGAAGGCCATGCGGGCGATGATGGCATGCGCGGGCCAGCGGCGAAACGGAGCGTTTGCCGAGACCGCCCGTCCATCCCCTTGGTTAACTTTACAAAATTTCTGCCGTACCGCTGCCGACCGCTTGCAATGACAGTTTGATTACCGTCTTATGACGCCGGGCCGTGCGCTGGAGACACAAAAGAGAATCGCAGCCGGGCAGGGCCGGCTAGGTATGTTGTCCGCAGCGTCCGCACTATTCAGTCGTCTTGCGCCCGTCGAAGGGGTTTCGCGCCGCGAGGCGTTGGCATTATCTCTGGTCGCGCTTCTCCACATCGCCGCACTCGTCATCATGGTGGCGACGGAGGTCGACCTCGTCGCGAAGGTCGCGTTCCTTTTCGCCTGGGCCCTTCTGAATTTCGTCTGCCTTGCGCTCGTGCGGCGGCCGCTCGCCTCGGCGCTCGTCTCGCTCACGTTCATCGTCGTGCTGATCATGCTCTCGCAGTTCAAGCACGAAAAACTCTGGATGACGGTCGATTTCGTCGACTTGATGATCATCGACCGCGACACCTCGGCCTTCCTGTTGGCGGTGATCCCCGGACTGCGCGGGCAACTGATGCTCGCCGGATTCATCGTGGCGATGCTGTTGGCGATTGCCTGGCGGCTCGATCCGCTGCGCATGCGGCTGCGCGTGAGCGTGTTTGGGGGGACATTCTGTCTGGCCGCACTCACCGCACTGTCATTGTCCTTCCCGACCGACCTCTACGAAGACTTCTTCGGCCAGAACTACGTCTCGAAATTCGCGCGCACCGGCGTCGAGGCCATGCACGAGTTGATCACGCACGGTTATCTTGATTCCGACTTGGCCATCGCCGAACACTTGAAAGTGCCGCCCGTTGCCGCCTGTACGCCACCGGCCAAGTTACCCCACATTATTCTGCTGCACGATGAGTCGAACTTCGACATCACCGCCATCCCCGGCGTCAACGTGCCGCCCGGCTACCAGAACCATTTCCGCTCGTTTGACGGCAAAGCCCGCAAGCTGATCGTCGAGGGTAACGGCGGGCCGAGCTGGTTCACGGAATACAATGTGCTCACCGGCCTGTCGGCACGATCCTACGGGCGCTTCGCGACCTCGGTTACGCGGATCGCGGCCGGCCGCGTCGGGCGCGGACTGGCCGCGTCGCTGACGCATTGCGGCTACAAGACCTTCAGCCTCTATCCGTTCTACGGCGCCTTCCTGAGCTCGCGCGCGTTCCAGACCACGACCGGCATCGGCCGCTATCTCGACATGACCGATCTTGGCACCGAGAATTTCGAGCGCGACAGCTTCTACTTCAATCAGGCGGAAAAGATCATCGCGCGCGAGCGCGGCCACGGGCCACTCTTCCTTTACGTCTACACGGTCGCCAATCACTTTCCCTGGGACAGCCGCCTGCGGCCGGAGCTGACGCCGAACTGGCGCGACCTCGGCAACACGCCCAATGTCGACGAATATGTCCGCCGCCAGGGCATGACCGCGCAGGATTATGCGGCGCTGCTCGGTCGCCTGAAGCGCGATTTCCCGTCGGAATCATTTTTGATCGTGCGCTACGGCGATCACCAGCCGGAATTCGCGCATTTCATGATTGATCCGGGCCTCAGCGATGCCGCGCGGGCGCGCCAGATCAAGGCGCACGATCCGCGCTATTTCACGAGCTACTACGCGATCGACGCGGTGAACTTCAAACCGGCCGACATGTCATCGGCGCTGACGACGCTGGAGGCGCCCTATCTGCCGCTTTTGGTGCAGGAGGCGGCGGGCGTGCCGCTTGATCCGTCCTTCGCCGAGCAGAAGAAAATTCTGCAGCGCTGCCACGGCACGTTCTACGGCTGCGCCGGCGGCGAGGAGGCGCGGCGGTTCAATCGGCTCCTGATCGAGGCGGGGTTGATCAAGGGATTGTAGCGCCCGCTTCGCCCCGTCTTTGCAATCCCACACGACCCGGATAGGTTGCCCTCAACAAAAGCGAGGCTTGGAGGAACGGCATGGCGGACGGCACGACCGCCGCGTCACGGAGCGTTGGTGTCGCCCATTCGGACGTCAAGACGGCCATTAACGCGGCCGTCGCGCTTGCCGATGTGGTTGTCTCGTTCCGCGTCGCCGTCGGCACCTACACGGCGGTCGATCGGGCAACGCTGACCGTAGGCGACGGCGAGTTTGTTGCCATCGTTGGCCCGACCGGCTGCGGCAAGTCGACGCTTCTCAACATCGCTGCCGGTCTGCTCGCCCCCGCCGCGGGCAGCGTGAACATCTTCGGCTCGCCGCTCACCGGCCTCAACCGTCAGGCGGGTTACCTGTTTCAGGCCGATGCGCTCTTTCCATGGAAAACCGCGATCGACAACGTGGCGATCGGGCTCGAGATCATTGGGACGCCGACGGATGAAGCACGCGCCCGCGCGCAGGATTGGCTCACGCGTGTCGGCCTCGGCGCCTTCGCCGACCGCTATCCGCACATGTTGTCCGGCGGCCAGCGCAAGCGCGTCGGCCTCGCGCAGGTGCTCATCCGCGATCCGAAAATCCTGCTGATGGACGAGCCCTTCGGCCCCCTCGATGCGCAGACGCGGCAGATCATGGGCAATTTGCTGCTCGACCTGTGGACCGCCGACCGCAAGGCGGTGCTCTTTGTCACGCACGACCTGGAGGAGGCGATTGCGCTCTCCGACCGCGTGGTGATCATGTCCGCCGGGCCGGCCGCGCGCATAATTGGCGACTGGAACGTGCCGATTGCGCGCCCGCGCGACATTGCCGAGATCAAGCTCGACGCCGGCTTCGTCGCGCTGCACCGGGAGATCTGGCAGAAGCTCAAGGCCGAAGTGATCAAGGGCTACGCGCAAAGCGAGGCCGTATGAGTATGGAATTTCGCGTGAACGTCGTTGTTAGCAACACTGCCAAAGCCAAAACGGGAGGAATCCAAATGAAAAGACTGACTTTGTCCGCCGCCATGCTCGCTCTGTTGAGCACCGGCGCCTTTGCTGCCGATCCGTTCACGCTGACCTCGTCGAGCTTCAAGGACGGGACGATGATGGACGTCAAGCACGCCGGCAACCTCAAGACCAATCCGAACTGCGTCGGGCAGAACGTCTCACCCGAGCTCAAATGGACGAACCCGCCGGCCGTCGCCAAGAGCTTCGTGCTTGTTGTGACCGACTGGGAAGGGCAGGGCGGCCTCGGCTCGCACCATCTGCTCGCCTACAACATCAAGCCGACCGTGACTGGTTTTGCCGAAGGTGAGCTCAGCAAGGAATCCGACAAGTTCACCGGCGGCAAGGAGAGTGGCGGCACGACTGTGTATCGCGGACCGTGTCCGCCGGCCGGCCTCAGTCCCCACCATTATATCTTCACTGTCATCGCGACCGATCTCGAGCCGGGTGCGCTGCCCGGGGGGCTGACCCGTGACGAGCTGTGGGACAAGCTGAAAGGCCACGCCAAGGGCGTCGCCGGCACCGTCGGCCTGTTCAAGCGGTAGCCGCACGCGCGCCATGGCCCGGATCAGGCTCACGGCACTGCAGATCCTGGTCGCGGTCGCCGCGGTCGCGCTCTGGCATGTGCTGACGACCTATCCGGTGTTCGGGAAGATTTTGCTGCCGCCGTTCTTCTTCTCGAACCCGGTCGACGTGGCGCACCAGATCTTCGTCTGGTTCGCCACCGGCGTGATCTGGAAGCATCTCTGGGTGACATTGATCGAGTCGATCCTTGCTTTCGTGATCGGCTCGATCAGCGGCGTGCTGGTCGGCTTCTGGTTCGCGCGCCAGCCGCGCACGGCGGCGGTATTCGATCCTTACGTGAAGGCGGTCAACGCGCTGCCGCGCGTCGTGCTCGCGCCCATCTTCACGCTCTGGCTCGGGCTCGGCATCTGGTCGAAGGTCGCGCTCGGCGTCACGCTCGTCTTCTTCATCGTGTTCTTCAACGTCTACCAGGGCGTGAAGGAAGTCAGCCCGACAGTGCTCGCCAATGCGCGCATGCTGGGCATGAGCGAGCGCCAGCTGATGCGCCATGTCTACTGGCCGTCGGCGCTGTCCTGGATGTTCTCTTCGCTGCACACCTCGGTGGGCTTTGCCGTGGTGGGCGCGGTGGTGGGCGAATATCTGGGGGCTGCCGCCGGTCTCGGTTACCTCATCCAGCAGGCCGAGGGCGTGTTCGACGTAGCCGGCGTCTTCGCCGGCATGTTCGTGCTGGCGGCCTTCGTGCTCGTCATCGACATGATCGTGACCGTGGTCGAGAAGCGCCTGCTGGTCTGGCGGCCCGCGACGGCGGACGCCAGGCCCTAGCCACCGCCTGCCTGCTGGCTTATCGTCCCCGCCGAATTGGCCTTGTAAAAAGGCCTCGCACACAAGGGAGGGTTTCATGCCCGTGGTTTTGAGACGGCTCGGCGTGGCTTTGGCGGCGCTCGTTCTGTCGAGCGGCATTGCGCTCGCGCAGTCGAAGGTGACGCTCGCAATCGGCGGGGCTTCGTGCCTGTGCTATCTGCCGACCATGCTCGCCAAGCAGCTTGGCGAATACGAGAAGGCCGGCGTCAATGTCGAGGTCGTCGAATTCAAGGGTGGTTCGGAAGCCCTCAAGGCGGTGATGGGCGGCAGCGCCGACGTGGTGTCCGGTTATTTCGATCATTGCGTCAATCTCGCGGCCAAGGGCCAGCACCTGCAATCTTTCGTCGTCTACGACCGCTATCCCGGCTTCGCGCTGGTCGTGTCGCCGAAGCACGCGGCCGAGATCAAGTCGATCAAGGATCTCGCCAACAAGAAGATCGGCGTCAGCGCGCCCGGCTCCTCCACCGACTTCTTCCTGAAATACATTTTGAAGAAGAACGGCGTCGACCCGAACTCCATCGGCGTGATCGGCGTCGGGCTCGGTGCTTCTGCGATCGCTGCCATGGAGCAGGGTCAGGTGGACGCCGCCATCATGCTCGATCCTGCGGTCACCATTCTGCAAAGCAGGGACAAAGACCTGAAGATCTTGAGCGACACGCGCTCGCAGAAGGATACGCTCGCTGTGTTCGGCGGCGAATATCCCGGTGGCGCGCTCTACACCAAGGCGGAATGGATCGCCGCGCACACGAAGGAAGTGCAGGCGATGACCAATGCCATCATCAACACGCTCAAGTGGATCCACTCGCATACGCCGGAAGAGATCGCCGACAAGATGCCGGCCGAATATGTCGGGAAAGACAAGGCGCTCTATATCGCGGCACTCAAGAACACGCTGGCCATGTTTTCGGAAACCGGCCGCATGGATCCGAAGGGCGCTGAGGCGGTGCTCGCGGTGTTCAGCCAGTCTTCGCCGGATGTGGCCAAGGCCAACATCGACCTGTCAAAGACCTACACGAACACCTTCGTTGACAATGCCCACAAGAAGATGGGGATGAAGTAACGCGCTTGCTTTGTAGAGTGGGCTAAGCGCGCCGAGCGCATCAGCGCGAAGGCGTGCGAGCCCACCGGCGACATCGCAATTTGTTTCGGTGGGCTCGGCGCGTTCCGCGCCTTAGCCCACCCTACGAATTCGAACCGGCGCTGCTTTCCCCGCCGCGTCTGCTATTCTTGCGCCCATGAACATTCTCTCCATCCAGTCGCACGTGGCCTTCGGCCATGTCGGCAATGCGGCGGCGACGTTTCCGCTGCAGCGGCTGGGCGTGGAGGTCTGGCCGATCCACACGGTGCAGTTCTCCAACCACACCGGCTACGGCAGCTGGAAAGGCCGCGTCTTCGACGCCGGCATGATCCGCGAGGTGGTGGCCGGCATCGAGGCGCGCGGCGTGCTGGGCGAATGCAATGGCGTGCTCTCGGGCTACATGGGTGCGGCCGATATCGGCGCAGCCATTCTCGACGCGGTAGCCACCGTCAAGCGCGCCAATCCGGCGGCAAGATATTGCTGCGATCCGGTGATCGGCGACGTCGGACGCGGCATTTTCGTGCGCGAGGGAATCCCTGAGTTCATGCGCGAGAAGGCCGTGCCCGCGGCCGACATCATGACGCCCAACCAGTTCGAGCTCGATTATCTCAGCAGGCGCGAGAGCGGGACGTTGCGCGCGGCGCGCGATGCGGTCAAAGCCGTGCACGATCTCGGCCCGCGCGTGATCCTCGTCACCTCGCTGCACACTGACGAGACGCCGGCCGACTGCATCGACATGCTGGCGTCCGACGAGACCGGCTGCTTCCTCGTGCGCACGCCGAAACTGCCACTGACGATCAATGGCGCCGGCGATGCGGTCGCTGCGCTGTTCTTCGCGCATTATCTGCGCGGCGGAAAAATCGCCGACGCGCTGTCGCGGGCGGCCTCCAGCATTTTCGGCGTGCTGGCGAAGACGGCGGAAAGCGGGGCGCGCGAGATCCAGCTGATCGCGGCGCAGGATCAGATCGTCAGGCCGAGCCGCGTCTTTGAAGCGCAGGCGCTCAACTCGATTGCCGCGGAAACCGATGCGCCGGCGATCGCGCCGTCGGAGGTGCCGCCTTTCTCGCACGACGACCATGCGACGGGGCCGCTTGGCGTGCCGTCGGTCTTTCACGTCGACCGGCTTGAGCTGTCATTTGTGCCGAAACCCTGGGCCTGGGCGGAGAAACGCCGCGCCGAGATCGACGCCTGGTTCGCCGATATGCGCCGCAAGAAACCGGCGCTGTGGAATGGCCGCGTGCTGATGATGCATCGTCAGGTGATCGAGCGCGGCGTGCTGCGCGGTGAATTTCTCGAGACCGACTACGCAAGCTTTAGCGCCTGGAAGCACCGGGGCCGGCCGCACGCGGAGGTGCGCGATTGCTTCAGCGCCGCGGCAATCCAGAGCTCCGATGGCGCTTTTCTCCTCGGCGTCATGGGCGCGCATACGTTCAACGCCGGCAGGGTCTATTTTCCGTGCGGCACGCCCGATCCGAATGACATTGTCGGCGGCAAGGTCGATTTCGAACACAGCGTGCGGCGTGAACTGCTCGAGGAAACCGGCCTGGCGATGGAGGATCTGACACCGGAGCCGGGCTGGACTATGGTCGTCGACGGCGCGCTGATCGCGCAGATCAAGGTGCTGCGCGCCCGCGAATCCGCGAAAGCCCTGCATGACCGCATCATCACGTTCCTCTCGCGCGAGAAGAAACCTGAGCTCACCGATATCCGCGTGGTCTATGGGCCCGGCGATTTCGACCAGACCATGCCGCGCTTCGTCACGGCGTTCCTTGCCTCGCACTTTGCGACCCAGCCGCTCAAGGCGGCGCGATAGGACACCGCCGTTATGGCCGGGCTTGTCCCGGCCATCCACGTCTTGGTCGTAGGGTGGGCTAAGGCGCGGAACGCGCCGAGCCCACCGCGCCAAGTTGCGGTGCTGTCGGTGGGCTCGCGTCCGCGTGCGCGCTTGACGCGTGCTGCGGACGCTTAGCCCACCCTACAAATCCGCTATGTGCCGTCCCGGAATGACAGGCTGAACCAACCAGTCAACATTTCTGACCTATCGCCAAGGCCTGACCTGCCGCGCTTGATTTGCGCGCCCGCTTTCCGCTAAAAGCGGCCTCCGGTTAACGCGGGCTTTACCGGAGTCCGTCAGATTGACCGAGCGAAAGAGTCAGGGACCAAAGGACGACTATGTCCACGCGCCACGAGATTTGCGCGATCGAACGGACGGCGGAAAACGCCGGCACCGCGGCCTCCCTCATTCTCGGCACGCTCCTTCTCCTTATCCGCCCCTGAGGGCCGGCTGGGCATATGTGCCTGGGCACTCGGGGGAACAGCGATAAACCCTTAAGAGCGCCCAAAGCGGCGCATTCGATTGAGAAGGAATTGAGCCAATGACTGCCCAGACAAAGTCCGAGAAGGACCGCGTCGTCATCTTCGATACCACCTTGCGCGACGGCGAGCAGTGTCCCGGCGCGACCATGACGCATGAAGAGAAGCTCGAGGTCGCCGAGCTCCTCGACGCCATGGGCGTCGACATCATCGAGGCCGGCTTTCCGATCGCGTCCGAAGGCGACTTCGCTGCCGTGCACGAGATTGCACAGCGTGCGAAGAACGCCGTCATCTGCGGCCTCTCGCGCGCCGCCTTCAAGGACATCGACCGCTGCGCCGAGGCGATCAAGCCGGCGAAGCGCAAGCGCATCCATACCTTTCTCTCCACCTCGCCGGTGCATATGAAATACAAGCTCCAGAAAGAGCCGCACGAGGTCTACGAGATGGTGATTGCGCAGGTCACGCGCGCGCGCAGCCACACCGACGACGTGGAATGGTCGAGCGAGGATGGCACCCGCACCGATCACGACTTCCTCTGCCGTTGTGTGGAGGCGGCGATCAATGCCGGCGCCACCACCATCAACATTCCCGATACCGTCGGCTATTCGACGCCGGAGGAGTATTTCAACCTGTTCAAGATGGTACGCGAGCGCGTGCCCAATTCCGACAGAGCGCGCTTCTCGACGCACTGCCACAACGACCTCGGCATGGCGGTGGCAAACTCGCTGTCGGGCGTGATGGCGGGCGCGCGCCAGATCGAGTGCACCATCAACGGCATTGGCGAGCGCGCCGGCAATGCCGCGCTCGAAGAAGTCGTGATGGCGATGAAGACGCGCAACGACGTGCTCCCGTTCTGGACCGGCATCGAGGCGACGATGCTCACGCGCGCCTCCAAGCTCGTCGCGGCGGCGACCTCGTTCCCGGTGCAGTACAACAAGGCGATCGTGGGACGGAATGCCTTTGCGCATGAGAGCGGCATCCACCAGGACGGCATGCTCAAGAACGCGCAGACCTACGAGATCATGAGGCCCGAGAGCGTCGGCGTGAAGCAGACCTCGCTGGTGATGGGCAAGCACTCCGGCCGCCATGCTTTCGTCCACAAGCTGGAGGAGCTGGGCTATGAGCTCGCCGGCAACCAGCTGGAAGATGCCTTCGTGCGCTTCAAGGCGCTTGCTGACCGCAAGAAACAGATCTTCGATGAGGACATCGAGGCGCTGGTCGACGAGGAGATCGCGCACGCGCACGACCGCATCAAGGTGCTGTCGCTCACCGTGATTGCCGGCACCATGGGCCCGCAGACGGCCACACTCACGCTCGACATCGATGGCGAGCACGTGACCACGCAATCGACCGGCAACGGTCCGGTGGATGCGATCTTCAGGGCGATCCGGGCGCTGGTACCGCACGAGGCAACGCTCGATCTCTACCAGGTGCACGCGGTGACCGGCGGCACCGATGCGCAGGCCGAAGTCTCCGTGCGGCTTGCGGAAGCAGGGCGCTCGTTTACCGCCAAGGGCGCCGACCCCGACACTTTGGTTGCTTCGGCGAAGGCCTATGTGAGTGCGCTCAACAAGCTCACCTCGAAGCGCGGCAAGACATCCTCAGTCGAACGGCGGATACATTCGACGGATGTCGGGTGAGGCTGCTTGCACCGTCGTGTTCACGTCATGCGCGGGTCTAGCCGTTCGAAGGACGGCGTGGCCCGCGCTCGACGTTCAGAGCTGAAATCCTTTGACTGGGTCGCGAGAATCTGTGCGAAATGCTTGTCATTAAAGTTAAATCCCGTTCATTCTCGCGTTTCGGTCAGGAAATCCGTATTTCATTCTATCCGGAAGTGTGAAAGCCACATTTTGTCCTCATTTCACTCGCTTTCGCGGCAAATTTGATAGGTACGTCGCGGCTCAAATCCGAAGCGTTAGGGGATCAGTTCGAAATGAAGATGACTTTATGTGCGGGCGTTGTCGCGCTCGCGGCTTTGAGCTCGTTGTCGATTGTTCCGTCTGTTCGGGCGGCCGACATGACGGACAATATGGCGGCGGCGCATACCGCGTCGATCGACGTCGTGCGCATCAAGAGCGCGCTGCGTCTCACGCCCGCGCAGGAGCCCTATTGGGCGCCGGTCAAATCCGCGCTGCGCGAACTCGCGCGCCGTCAGGAACGCGATGCGAATGACGGACTGGTGCGCCGCGTCAGCAAGCGCGTCGTGTCGATTGCGCTCAACAGCGCGACCGTCCACCGGCTCGTGGTCGCCGCGCGCCCGCTGGTCGCGAGGCTCGACGAGCAGCAGATGCAGACTGCGCATGGCCTTGCCCAGGAAATGGGTCTCGGCCCGGTCGTGGCGGCGCTGAAGTAATTTCCGAACTCAACACCAATTCTGTCATGGCCGGCTTTATGCCGGCCATTTCGTTTAGGAGGGCGGCACGGTGCCTATTCCACACGGCCGCTCAATTTCGACGCTGCAGCGCCCATCCCAAGTCGGCTCTAGCCGACTTGCGCACTAAAAACGCCGCCATTGGCTAATCCATGTCGGCCCGCTGGATGAGCTGGGTATGTTGCACTGCCTTCAGCAAAACTGCCTTCAGTGGCGCATTGCCGCATAGGTCTTAAGTCGATGATCGGGTTTAACCACTGCGGACGGGGTCCACTTGCCGCAGGGCCGGAGAAGTGCGAACGTCGTGGCCGGAAAAACGAGACAAAAACCGGTCTTGAGCGGCCAGATTTCGCGTAGCCGGTCTTGAGCGATCAAATCACCAGCCAGGCGGGGAACCCGCCGGCGGGGTTGATACGGTCAAGAGCCCGGCCGCCTGAAATGACCGATCAAAAAGCCGGCTTCGACCGTTCTAACTGGAGGAAAATACGTATGCGCAAATGGCTTCTCGCGGCGGCTGCGGCCGCCATTTTCGTGGCACCCGGTATCGCAAGTGCCCAAACACCGATCGTGATCAAGTTCAGCCACGTGGTTGCGCCGAACACGCCGAAGGGCAAGGGCGCCGACAAGTTCAAGGAACTTGCCGAGAAATACACCAACGGCAAGGTCAAGGTTGAGGTCTATCCGAACTCGACCCTCTACAAGGACAAGGAAGAGCTCGAGGCGCTGCAGCTCGGCGCCGTGCAGATGCTGGCGCCGTCGAATTCCAAGTTCGGCCCGATGGGCATCAAGGACTTCGAGGTGTTCGACCTGCCGTTCCTGCTGCCCAACGAGGCGGCGCTGCGCAAGGTCACCGAAGGACCGCTCGGCAAGGCCATGCTCAAGAAGCTCGAAGGCAAGGGCATGATCGGGCTCGCTTACTGGGACAACGGCTTCAAGGACATGAGCGCCAACAAGCCGCTGCGCATGCCGGAAGATTACAAGGGCCTGAAATTCCGCATCCAGTCATCGAAGGTTCTTGAAGCGCAGTTCCGCGCGCTCGGTGCGGTCCCGCAAGTGATGGCCTTCTCGGAAGTCTATCAGGCGCTGCAGACCGGAGTGGTCGACGGCCAGGAGAATACGCCGTCGAACATGTACACCCAGAAATTCCACGAGGTGCAGAAGCACACGACGCTGACCAATCACGGCTACATCGGCTACGTCGTGGTCGTGAACAAGAAGTTCTGGGACGATTTGCCGGCCGACGTGCGTGGCCAGCTTGAAAAGGCGATGACCGAAGCGACGGCATATTCCAACAAGATCGCCGCGACGGAAAACGCGGAAGCGCTCGAAGAGATCAAGAAGTCGGGCAAGACCCAGATCATCGTTCCGACGGCCGCCGAGATGGCCGCCATGCGCAAGGCCATGGAGCCGCTGTACACCGATATGGCCAGCCGCGTCGGCAAGCAGTTGATCGACGACGTAGTGAAGGCGACGCACGGCGTCACCAACTAATAAATCTCTGCCGGGCCCTGGCCTTGTAAGAAGCCGGGGCCCGTTCGCTTCTCAGGGGTGAGGGGATTCCGGTGTCTGTTTGTGTTCGACGGAAGCCGTGGGAGCGGCTGCCGCCGTTGATGACGGAATTGCCGCCCGCTGGGGCCTGCAGCAATGCCCAGGCGTGCGAGGCGTAGGTGTTTCTCCGTATTCTCGACCGGCTTGAGGAGATCCTCATCGCCAGCCTGATCGCTGGGGCGACGGTGGTGATCTTTGTTGCGGTGGTGCAGCGCTACGCGCTCGGCATCTCGTTTCTTTATCCGCTCCTCTACCACATCAACCTGACCTGGGCGCAGGAGCTCTGCATCTACATGTTCGTGTGGATGGCCAAGTTCGGCGCCGCCTATGGCGTGCGCACCGGCATCCATGTCGGCGTCGACGTCGTCGTCAATATGCTGGAGCCGAAGTGGCGCAAGAAGGTCGTGATGTTCGGCCTCCTGTGCGGTGCACTCTTCACCTTCGTGGTTGGCACCATGGGCGCCAAGTTCGTGATCGAGCTTTACCCCACCGACCAGGTATCGCCCGACATGGAGATGCCGCGCTGGATCATCTTCCTCTGCGTGCCGCTCGGCTCCTATTTGATGTGCTTCCGGTTCCTGCAGGTCGCCTGGGCCTTCTTTTGGACCGGCGAGCTGCCGCACCATGATCCGGGCCACGTCGAAGGTGTCGACGAGAGCGCGGCCGGAGTCGCCCGATGAACAGCGTCCTCATCTTCGGACTGCTGATCGCGCTGATGCTCACCGGCATGCCGATCTCGATCGCGCTCGGCCTCACCGTGCTCTCGTTCCTGTTCGTGATGACCAATGTCCCGATCGAGGCCGTGGCTCTCAAGCTCTTCACCGGCATCGAGAGCTTCGAGATCATGGCGATCCCGTTCTTCATCCTCGCCGGCAACTTCCTTACCCACGGCGGCGTCGCGCGCAGGATGATCGCGTTCGCCACCTCGATGGTCGGCCATTGGTACGGCGGTCTGGGCCTGGCTGCGGTCGTGGCCTGCGCGCTGTTTGCTGCCATTTCCGGCTCCTCGCCGGCGACCGTCGTCGCCATCGGCTCCATTTTGCTGCCGGCGATGGTCGCTGCGGGCTACCCGAAGCGCTTCGGCGCCGGCGTGATCGCGACATCGGGCGCGCTCGGTATCCTGATTCCGCCCTCGATCGTGATGGTGCTGGTCGCGGTCGCGACCGGCGGCAGCGTCGCCTTCGATCCGGAAGGCAAGCGCGTGCTCTCGGCCTCGGTCGCGCAGCTCTTCATGGCGGGCGTGATCCCCGGCCTGATCCTGGCGACCATGCTCGGCATGACCACCTTCTACCGCGCCTGGAAAAACGGCTACCCGCGCATGCCGAAGGCGACCTGGCTTGAGGCTATCCGGGCTTTCCGCAATTCGTTCTGGGGACTGGCGCTGATCGTGATCGTGCTCGGCGGCATCTACACCGGCGCCTTCACGCCGACGGAGGCCGCCGCGGTGAGCGCCGTCTATGCCTTCGTGGTGGCGGTGTTCGTCTATCGCGACATGGGGCTCCGCGACGTGCCGAAGGTGCTGCTCTCCTCCGCCAACATGAGCGCGATGATCCTCTACATCATCACCAACGCGGTGCTGTTCTCGTTCCTGATGACCAGCGAACAGATCCCGCAGGCCATGACCGCCTGGATCAAGAACAGCGGCATCGGCTGGGTCGAGTTTCTGCTCGTCGTCAATCTCCTGTTGCTGCTCGCCGGCAACGTGATGGAGCCGTCATCGATCGTGCTGATCACCGCTCCGATTTTGTTTCCGATCGCGGTGAGCCTCGGCATACACCCGGTGCATCTCGGCATTCTGATGACGGTGAACATGGAGGTCGGCCTCTGCCATCCGCCGGTCGGCTTGAACCTCTACGTCGCCTCCGGCATCGCCCGCATGGGCATCACCGAGCTCACCATCGCGACCTGGCCCTGGCTCGTCACCATGCTGATCTTCCTCGTGATGGTGACGTACATTCCGGAGCTCTCGCTCTGGCTCCCGCGCGTGCTCGGGATGTTGTAGGGCGCCCTCCAAACACACGAACTGTAGGGTGGGCTAAGGCGCGCATAAGCGCGTTTACGCGCGCCTTCGACGCGCTATGGCCGAGCCCACCGAAATACGGTGTAACTCATGTGGTGGGCTCGCGGCACTTCGCGCTGCCGCGCCATAAGCGCGTTTACGCGCGTCTTCGACGCGCTATGGCGCCGCTTAGCCCACCCTACAGCCTCTGCGAATTGCGCTCGCCAGATCCTGAACGTCCGTAAATCTACATTGCGCACGGTTAATCTCTGTCCAAACTTTAACTTGATAAGGCGAAGGCGCGTGCTCTCATTGACGCATCAGGTTTGCCATTGGAGGTTGACCATGTTGAAGACGTTTCTGGCCGGCGCGACTGCGCTTGCGATTGCCGGCGGCGCGTACGCTTATGCGCAACAGTCAAGCACCGTGGGCGCTGGCGGAGAGTTCCAGCGCGTGCGTCATTCGCGCCTGAGCGCCGATGACATCAGCGCCTTCGGCGATGCGCGCATCGCCGCACTGCATGCGGGTCTCAAGCTCACCGCCGAGCAGGAGAAGCTCTGGCCGCCGGTCGAGAGCGCACTGCGCGATCTTGCCAAGCAGCGCTCCGAGCGTTTCGCGGCGCGCGCCAGTGCCGACCGCCCGAAGGACCCGATCGAGCGCATGAACCTGCGCGCCGAGGTGATGGGCCAGCGTGCGGCCGGGCTCAAGAAGCTCGCCGATGCAGCAGGCCCTCTCTACAAGAGCCTCGACGACGGCCAGAAGCGCCGCTTCGCGATGCTCGCGCGCCTCGATCGCGGGCAGATGCGCGCCCACCGCGGTTGGCAGCATCATCATCGCGGCCAGCGCGGCGGCATGATGGACAACGACGACGCCCGCCCGCTGTAAGGCGTGCCGGGCGACGGCTTGCCGAGCCGTAGCTCGCAACACAAACGCCCGCCTTCGCCCATTTGGGCTCCGGCGCTCGTTCGTCTCTGAGAAGTGAACGGTGGCCAACGCGCACTCCCCGTCGCGCACCGCCGTTTAAGGAGGCCGCCGGCTGAGGCACCCGGCGGCTTTTCTTATTTGCCTCACCCGATTAGCCGAGGTACGGCGGCGTTTCGTCGTGTACGGTTCCACGGCCTCTCACGGCGACTTGGCTTTGCGGCCGGGCGACCTTTTGGCAGTTTACGGAACAGCCGGGATCAACTAAAAGTAGCAACCACTCCAAATTGCGGACGCAAATGGCGAGTCTGCCACACGATGTGGAATTAATCCCGCTCTCAATGCACCGCGATGAGCGAGGCTGGCTGACTGAAATTTACCGGCAGAAGTGGCCGGTCGGCATTCAGGCGTGCCAGTGGAACGCGACCTTTTCGAATGCGAATGTGCTGCGCGGCGTTCATGTCCACTATAAGCACACCGACTATCTGGTGGTTTTGCGCGGCAGGATTTCCGCCGGGCTATACGACGCTCGGCCCAACTCGCGCACGCATCGCATGTCGAGCGTCGTTGAAATTCATTGCGACGACATGTCCGCACTGCGGATACCCGCAGGCGTGATGCACGGTTTTTATTGCCATGAGCCCACTTTGTATATTTATGGCGTGGATTCCTATTTCGATCCGGACGATGAATTGGGCTGTCACTGGGCAGAGCCGGGTTTGGGAATTGCCTGGCCCACCAACAATCCGACGCTGAGCGAACGGGATTCGCGGGCCGGCACGCTTGCCGACGTTGAAGCGCGGCTTGGTACGCTTAGGCCGGAATTTGCTTAGTGCTTTTTCGCCGGCCTTGATTGCGATAAATTTGATTCCTGAACACAGAATTTTCAACACAAGTAGATAGGCTTCTTCGAAGTGCCGAAGGTCGGTCTTGTCGGATGCGGCAGATGGGGCAGGTTCATCCTGCGCGATCTGCTGTCGCTGGGCGCGACCGTCAGCGTGGTTGCCAAAGGCGACGATGCCCGTCTGGCCAAAGAAGCGGGGGCGGAGGTGGTGACCCGCCTCGACGATCTGCCGGCCGTCGACGGGATTGTCGTTGCGACGCCGACCACGACGCATGCCGACGTGATCGAGGCGCTCTTGCCGCGGCGCGTTCCGGTCTTCTGCGAGAAGCCGCTCTGTGACGATGCCGACCGCGCGCGCCGCCTGGCGGCGGCGGGGCGCGGCCGCTTATTTGTCATGGACAAGTGGCGGTATCACCTCGGCGTGCTGGCGCTGGCGGACATTGCACGCGCGGGCACGTTGGGTCCTGTCGTGGGCCTGCGCACCAAGCGGCTCGGTTTTGGACATTCGCATCCGGACACGGATTGCATCTGGACGTTGCTGCCGCACGATCTGGTGATTGCGCGCGAGAATCTCTGGCCGCCGGCTTCCGCCTGTTGCCGCGGTGGCGGACCGTGCCGGCAAGACAATCATGGGCCTGACGGCGATGTCGGCGGCCCAGGAAGGTGCCAGTGCCGGGCCGTGGCACATGGCGGAGATCGGCATCCGCTCACCCGAGCGCCAGCGCACAGTCACGCTTCTGTGCCAGAACGGCATTGCCATTCTCGAGGATGCTTACGCCGATCATCTCGCCATCATCGCGAATCCGCCGGACGGCATGATGGCGGACCCGCAGGTGACGCGCCGTCCGGTCGCGGTCGAAATGCCGCTTTTGGCCGAGCTCTCCGCATTCATCGGCCATTTGCAGGGAGGTCCGCCGCCGAAAAGTTCGGCCGAGGAAGCCGCTGACACGGTTGCAACAATCGTGCAGCTCAGGCGCCTTGCCGGGCTTTGAGCGCAAGGCCCGGCATTCGGCGTCACGGATAATCGCGCTCGATCACAAGCGCGTCGCGTTTGACTTGCCTGCCTCGGGTGGTGCCGCGCTCTGCTGCAGCAGAATGTCGCTGAAGCTGCGCAGGATTTCGCGAAAGACGTATTGCGCGGCGTCCGGACGCGCGAGCAAATCCGTCCAGCGCGCGAGTTCATCCGCGTGCTGCCGGCCGGTCCAGCCGTTCCGCTCGGCCTTCGGAAAGTGCAACGACACGGGCCATGGCAAGAATTTTGTCCGGCACCAGGGCTCGCGCACGAATTTCATCCACATCGTCTGGTCGGTCGGGTAACCGTCGGGCGTGGTGGCCCAGCCTTCGCTCAGGCGCAGATAAGCATCCAGCCGATGCGCGCCGAAAGCGAGACCAAATCCGTCGCTGGCCCATGCGCCGAGCCGGTTGGGTGTCGACTGGCTCTTTGTCCCGGATCGTGAACGCATCCGGTCGATCGATCGATCGGTCGACATGACTTTCGGCTGCAAGGTTGATTAAGGCGCGGGAGTCACCGTATCTATTCGATCATCTTGATGCCGTCATCGTCCGCTGGATGTGCGGGGTTGCGCTTTCGCCGGTAAAGCGGAGATTCCCCGACGCTGAGCGATCGCGCTTTGGAGGCTCATCCAATCGCTTCGCATCTGCCAATTGTAGCCGACCTGCACGCCACCCAAGGGGCCACTGGTGCTAAAAGATGCGGGAGTTCTAAAGGTCTGAAAGCACTCCGGCACGCCGCACGCCAGGGCCGATTGTGGTACCGGAGTAGCGCGGATTGGAGTTTCTTCGTGTTTCTCCGATTTAACGCCAGCTCCAGACGGATTTCCGGTGTATCTTTCATAGATGTCCGATTTTGAGTTGCGTGAAGTGCTCGCCTGTCCGCGAATCGATGACGTGCCGATTCCGCCCACGCCGTCATTCAACTGCGAATGTGAGCAGTGTGGCGCGCGTGTTTGGGTTGCGTACAGCAGTCCGATCGAACCCATCCGCATGTGCGTGACTTGCAGCGCAGCGCATGACGACAAAATCCAACAAGCAAAGTCGCACTGAGTAAACCGGCTCCACGCGCTCTCGCATAATTAAACGTCTTGGCGCCGACGAATGTTCGCTATTGGCGGTCGGTTCAATCGGTCGACGCAACACCTGCGTCACGCTCACCAAACGCTCGTCTAATTGCGTTCAAGATCCCCGGCTGCCACCGATGCCGAAACTCCGGTTTCTCGGCCGCAGTTAGGCCTCGCCGACATTTTCCGCTCATCAGCTACACACTCTCTACCTCGTCTGATCAGGATAGGTGTTGCGTCGACCGGTTGAACCGGCGCCGATAGCGGACGGCGGCCAGTGCGCATGTCCGCTTTCCAAAGCGGACCTCGATCCGAAGTTGCTGAACCGCAACACATTAAATATTCCAGTGAGCACGGCCTCCGACTTAACTTAGTACCGTCAACCATTCGCCGGCGAGCCGTAACCTTCGAGTCGCACCGGGAGCTGCGATGCGCACCCTTTGGACTGCACTCGGATTGACCCTGCTGGCCACGTCCGCAATGGCGGCGGATCTTCCACGCAAGGCACCCCCGGTGGCGCCCGTTCAATCCGTACAACCCATCAGCTGGACTGGTTTCTACGTCGGAGCTCATGCCGGCTATTCCTGGGGGCGCTGGGACGGCGACCTCACCTTCGATCCGGGAGGTGGGCCGATCGAGGTCTTCGACCCGGCCAATCGAACAATCGATGCCCATGGCTGGCTCGCCGGGGGGCAGATAGGATTCAATTATCAACTCAATTCCTTTGTGTTTGGGCTTGAAGCCGATGCGTCGTGGACGAACCTCAAAGGGAGCGGAAGCTTCAATACAGCTCCCGGCGACTTCAATTGGGCGATCGAAAGCCGACTGGATTGGTTCGGAACAGTCCGCGGCCGGGCGGGCGTCGCGGTAAACAATTTTCTGTTCTATGCAACGGGTGGTGTCGCTTTTGGGCAGAGCAAGGCAGACCTGGTCGTAACGAATGTGATTCCCTGTTGTTTGGTCACGGCAAGTGCATCGGCCAGCGAAAGTCACGTCGGCTGGACGGCCGGCGGCGGCGTAGAATGGATGTATTCCCGAAATTGGTCGATCAAGGCCGAATATCTTTACGTCGACTTGGGGACGGCGGATTACCACTTTGCCGGCACCACCTTCGTCGGCACGCCACATACCTCCGACAGCTTCCTGGGCGACCTTACGTTTAATGTCGTCCGAGCGGGGCTGAATTACAGATTCTGATGCGCCAGCCCTAGCGAAAGGAAGTCTGCATGGCAGCGCTTATATCGAGACTTGCGATCGAATTGACAGCAACCCCTTTCGAATTGTTTCCCCGCTATTCGGCGCATAGCGGACTGCTTTTCGCACCAAATATCCGCTTCCGACCCAAGCGGACATGGAAGACCCTAGGCCGCAGAGTGCTTGATCGCGGACTTGTAGTTGCCGGCGGGCGTTCGGAACGCGACGTTGAGCCGGTTCCACCCGTTGATCGTAATGATGCTCAGCGTGAGTTGTGCGAGCTCCTGTTCACTAAACTCTCCGCGAGCTTGCTCATAAACCTCATCAGAAATTTCCTGGTTTGTGAGATGAGTTACGGCTTCAGCCCACGCAAGGGCCGCGCGCTCGCGCGCGTTATACAAATTCGGGACCTCACGCCAGGCTGAGAGCATATAAATGCGTTGCTCCGTCTCGCCCCGCGCGCGCAAATCCTTCGAATGCATGTCGAGGCAGTAGGCGCATCCGTTAATTTGTGACACTCGTTGGTTGACAAGGTCGACAAGTCCCGGTGCCAGGCCCGACTTTTGAACGACGGCCGTCAAAGCGAGCATTCCTTGAAAGACGTCGGGGGCGGCTTTTTGGTAGCTGGCTCGCGGTTGCATCATTGGTCCTCCATAATTCAGCGCGTGGTCATGTGTTCGATCTGGGGGTCCACGCGTTCCATTTCAATGCAGGCGGATCAAGACAGCCATCGGACCAGCTGACGCATTGCAAGTCCTTCAGGAATGCCTGATGTCACGTGCAGGATCGAAACACAACATGACCGGTGCCTACCAGCCACACCGCCCTTTTCTGAAGTCGTTGCCGAACATGTTGGGAAGCAGGTCAGTCGTGACCGATATCACCCGGTAGACTGATAAACGTGGGGTCCAGCCGCCAGCTTCTTAACACAACCGGTATTCTCCCGGTTCGCGTGCGAAGCGTGTGACCGTATATTTGTAATCGCAGGACACCGCGGTCCATAATTGAATCGCCGGGGTATTTGATGATTCCCTATTCGACGCAGGACATCAGCAAGGCCGACATGCGCGCCGTGGCGCGGGTGCTGCGCAGTGATTGGCTCACGCAGGGTCCGGCTGTGGAGCGCTTCGAACGCGCGCTTGCGCGCTATGCCGGCACGCGTTTTGCCGTCGCGCTCAGTTCCGGCACCGCGGCTCTGCACGCGGCCTATTTTGCGGCCGGCGTGACCAAGGGCGACGATGTGATCGTGCCGGCGCTGACCTATGTCGCGACATCGAACCCCGCAGTGTTCCTGGGCGCCACGGTGCGCTTCGCCGATATCGACAGCAGCTATGGGACCGTTGATGTCGGCGACGTACAAACGAAGATCAGCGAGCGAACAAAGGTTATTGTGCCGGTCGATTACGGCGGGCGGCCGGCGCCGATGCGCGAACTTCGAGCGCTGGCGACGCAAGCACAACATCCTGCTGATTGCCGATGCCGCTCACAGCCTGGGGGCACGCTACCGTGGCAAAGCGGCAGGCTCGCTCGCGGATATGAGCATTCTGAGCTTTCATCCAGTCAAGTCGATCACGACCGGAGAGGGCGGGGCGGTGTTGACCGACAATGCGTCTTTTGCAGACCGGGTGCGGCTGTTTCGCAGCCATGGCATCACGACCGATCCGCGCCGCCATGTCCGCAAGGGGCACGCCGCCTGGTATCAGGAAATGCAACTGCTTGGGTACAACTACCGCATGACCGATCTCGCGGCTGCGCTCGGCGAAAGTCAGCTGCGGCGCCTCGACCGGATCGTTGAGCGGCGGCGGTCAGCGGCCGGACGATATCGCGTTCTTCTTCGCGATATTCCGGATCTCGTTTTGCCGGCGGAGGAGCGATCCTATGAACGCTCGGCCTGGCATCTTTATCCGGTGCGTCTTGCCGGGCGAATGGCCGGGAAACGCGAGGACGTGTTCACCCGCTTGCGCGACGCCGGTATCGGCGTGCAGGTGCATTACATTCCGGTCTACCGCCACCCTTTCTATGAGCGGCTCGGTTATGGCCGTAGACCGTGCCCGAACGCCGAGGCGTTCGCCGCCACGGAAATCTCGCTCCCGCTGTTTGCGTCGATCACCCAGCGGCAGCAGAGCTACATTGCGCGCACGTTGCGCGGGATCCTGAAAACTTTGTGAAAGAATGAGCCGGGACGCGGTCTGGCACATAGGCGTGCGAAAGCACGCCGTCCTTCGGACGGTTTTGGCCGGGCACAAATGCCGGTCAGACGGACATGTTCTGATATCCCGCATAATCCGACGCCACCACCTTTCCCGGATTGCCGACCACGAGGCAGCGATCCGGAACCGACTCCGTCACAACGCTGCCGGCACCGATCACGGAATTGGATCCGATCGTGATCCTCGGAAGGATAACCGCGCCGGTCGACACCACCGCGCCGCGCCCCAGGCGCACGCCCCCCGCGATATGGGCTCCTGGCCCGATCGAAACGAAATCGGCGAGATCGGCATGGTGGCCGATGCTGGCACTCCGATTGACGAAGACGAACGCTCCGATGCGCGCCGCGCCGCCAATGACCACGCCACAGTTGACGTAGCTCCCCGGTTCGATTTTGGCCGACCCTGCCACGATCGCGGTCGGGTCGATCAGCGTGGCTGCGTGCTCGAAGCCACGGCGACGCGCGTCTTCGCTCGCATCGCGGCGGTGCGCGGGGCCGAAGATCGGGACGGCGAACGGCAGTGACGTGAGCGCGGCCGGGATGTCGTCCGGCGCCATGATCGGCGCACCCGACAACGCGAAATCATCACCGGCGACGTTTTTGACGATCGCCGCGATGGTGAGCCCGAGACGTGCGCAGGTTTCCTCCACATCGACGATGATCGAAGAGGTGCTGCCATAAAGCACGACCGACATGCGCGCTGCCTAACGATCCGTTGTGCCGACGCCGCGACTTGCGCCCTGACTTGCGCCGCAAGTTGTGGCACTTGGCCGGTAGGTATCGAGCTGCCGCTCGACCACAGCCATCTCGCCCGGCCCGATCGCGATCTCGTGCCGCGGCTCGGCTTCGGTCACGGTACGGCGCCAGACATAACGGCGTCCGGGAACGCGCGAGCCATGAACAACGTCGTCCGGCAAGGATTGTCCGCGCGTCGGCCAGCCGGGGTCGGGACGGATCGGCGGAATGTCGTCACCGAGCAGCAGCCGGGCGGTATAATTGGTCATCCCCAGATCGAGTTCGCGTCCGAGATAGGTGGCGTGCGCAATGTCGAGGATCTGCTCGAGCCTGGTCTCCTGCGGGACGTCGATGCCTTTCGCCCGAATAAATTGCGCGATCCCATCGCGGAAGGCGAGGTAGCTCGTGAAGAAAGACTGGGCATCGCGAAGAAACCAGAACAGCGGCCTGCTGTCCTGGATCGCCGCATGCGAGGGGGCGGCTCCTTCCAGCGCGTAGACCATGGGTAGCCTCGCCACTTTGCCTTGCAGCACGGACGTGCTCATGACGGTGAGCTCCCGGAACAGAACGACGTTCATGGCGCGCGCGGCGGTCACCGCTGTCGCAAAGACAGTGGTGCGGAATACCCCCCAATAGAACGATTGGTAGCGCCGAAACAGATGGTAGTGCCGCGCCAGCGGACTGGCCTCTTCGATCGAGGGCGTGAATCCGATGACGCCATGAATGTCGAAATCCTGGTTCACCAAGTTTTGGTTCTCCAAAGCTTGGTCCTCAATGCCGAAGCTGAGGAAATAACCGTGCGCCACGACATGGTCGGGATGATCTTGCAGAAACGCAAGCGCCGCGGCGATCGCACCCGGCAGGACAATGTCATCGTCAGGAATCAGGACCACATAGGGCGTTGCAACGGTGGGCACGACGGTCGCGAGCTTGTCCACCAGCCTGAACGATCGGTCGAAGCGCCGATACTCCGCCATATTCACGCAGGCGCCCCGGACGACCTCGGCCTGATCGTCATCGCTCGCATCCAGAACAACGATGGGATGCTCAAATCCATTGTCGCGCAGAAATCGGAGCTGGCAGGCGCAGTAGTCGGCCCGGTTGCGCGTGGGCAGAACGACCGTCAACACGCTGTTCTCTGCCGCTCTACAGGCATTTTGCACCATCTTCCAAAAGCAGTTGCTGGTCCTTGGCGATTACTGAGTCATGCCTTCCAGCTACCAACAATTCTAACAACACGTCTCGTCGCCTGCGAGTGGAAATAAATTCTCCATCCTACCGCTACATATTCTGCAACACCGCGATCTGATAGAACGAAGCGGACATTCGCGGGCGGAATGGTTCGTCAATTCAGAACAGGAACGCATAGCGGCGCGTCATCCACTGGCGCGCGGCCGGGTCTCTCATCCGCCAAATAACCGAATCGAACCAAAAGTGTGCCAGCAGAACACCGTTCGCGATTTCGTCAGCAAACGGCAGCGGGAACGTGTGGAAATACCATAGCTCGCCCGTAATCGCGACGAAGATGAGGAAGGCGGCGAGCATCACCGGCGCCTGCCACTTCGCGCCTCGGTAGCCGGCGGCGTGGTATAGCAGGAACAGGATATATTGAAGGCCATGGGCGAAGGCCGAATATCCAAAGGTGTTCGGCAGCGACACCACGGTGAGATAGAAGGGCAAGAAGAAGTTGGCCGACACAATCAAGGTGACCGCATAGCCCACCGAGAAGCGGCTCCGGTTGCGGGCGACATACACCAGGCTGGCAATCAAGAGGCCGACTTGTGCCGCGGCGGCCAGCGGCATCAAGAATTCAATCGGTGCCAGGAACGTCGAGAAGTCCCATGCAGGCGCGCGCTCGCTGATAACGTCGGCGGCGCCGAAGTAGGCCGCCATTGCGCCGAGCACGCTGCCGGCGACGACAAGCCGACGCTCGCCGATAGGCAGCGGGCCGAGCCTTTGAGCGACACGGACGAATGAGCAAACACCGACGTTCTGTTTGCCAAAGTGCCAATTCTGCCAAGTCAGCACGGCGACTCGGAAATAGACCACGCTCCAATTCATGCCTGCGGCAAAGAACGGCGGGAGCCACGCCATGAACAGGAGGCCAACGATGATGCACGCCAACGGCCCCACAACCAGGGCAAGCGGGCGCCGGCGCATCATGGCGCGGATGTCGGGGTCGCAAAGCAAGTAGGCCGTCATCGGCACGTGAATCGTGGCGAGGAAAATTATCGCCGTGTCGATCGTTGGCGCCGCGCCCTGCATCGTGGCGAAAATGAAAGGCACAACGGTGCACCCGATGAGGAGCGCGCTAAACACCCTGGCGTTGAGAAGCCGCGCCAGGGTCGCCCCACTGCCTACGATTTGAACGTCTGCCATGCAGGCCAAAGGCTAGTTGTGCGGCGCAATTGACACAACCCCAAAAGAAAAAGGACGTGCGCACGTCCGCCAGTCGCAAACGTGGATGGCGTTCGGACGGCTATGCCCATGACGACTGAAAGGCGATCGTGTCTTGCGGGAAAATGGTGGGCGCACAAGGACTCGAACCTTGGACCCGCTGATTAAGAGTCAGCTGCTCTACCAACTGAGCTATGCGCCCGGATTGCCGCAGCGGGAGAACCGCCTGGCGCGCGTGGCTTAGCAAAGGCGGTCTGGAGTGTCCAGCAGCACGGGCGCGGCTGATCGCAAGCGCACCCTTCGCAAAAAGCCGTCAAGACCGGCGCGTTGCAGAGCGTGCCGGCGCCCATCACGTCTGGATTATCGTCCGGGCTTGCCGGCGTCGGTGGCGTCCGGCCCAAAAAACATCCGCTCGATATTGCCGTCGGCGAGCGCCTTCTCACAGATCGGGCAGGGCCGGGAGGTCGAGTAGATGACCGCACCGGAAAGATCGCGCGTGCCCAGGCGATGCTGGGCATCCCAAAGCGCGACACGCTCGGCATGTGCATCCGGATTGCGCCCGGTCACGACGCGGCTCGGCCCGTATCCGACAATCGTATCGCCCATCACCACCACGGCGCCGAATGATTGATCGCCGCTTGCGATGGCCTCCCGCTTCATGCGCGCGGCTTCCGCAACAAACAATTGCGTCTTGTCGTCACGTGCGGCGGCCGGCCGGGCCGCCGGAAAAAAGGCGGCGACGCCGGCGACTGCCATGGTCGCAAAGCGGCGGCGGTCAAGCTGTGACATGAGTTTGTTTCCGCGGTTCTAGAACGTTTCGACCCAGGGCCGCATTTCCATTTCCCAGGTCCAGGCGCTGCGTGGCTGGCACAACACGCTCCAGTAATTGGCGGCGATCGCATCGGGATCGAGCATGGAGTCTGGCCTGTCTTTTGGTTCAGCGCGCGCTGGCGCTGCGAATGCCGCCGTCGATCACGAAATGCGCGACGTGGATGCCGTGCGGCGACAATTCGCGGGCCATGCTCTGCGCCAGGCCGCGCAACGCGAACTTGCCCATCGCAAAGGCCGACGACTGCGCATAGCCCTTCACGCTCGCCGATGCGCCGGTGAAAAGAATGGCGCCATGCCTGTTCGGCAGCATGCGGCGCGCGGCCTGTTGCGCCACCAGAAAGCCCCCGAACGCGCTGACGGCGATGGCCTTCGAAACATCGGCAGGGATGAGATCGACCAATGCGCCGCGCGTGCGGCCGCTGGCGTTATAGACGACGATATCCGGCGCGCCGGAGTCGTGCCCGACCGCGGCAAACAAAGTCGCGACATCGTCCGGATTGACCGCGTCACATGGATAGGCTTTGGCACCGGTTTCCTTGCAAAGCGCACCGAGCTTGTCGGTATGCCGGGCTGCCAGGGCGACGCGGATGCCTTCGCGCGTGAACAGCCTCGCCAACGATGCGCTCAGGCCCGCGCCGGCACCGACGATCAAGGCCGTTTTGTATTTCAGGGTCTCCATGAACAGTCTCCATTGCCGCTGGGCCCTTAGCTCAGCCGCATCTGGCGCCAAAAAGCAAATTTCTGTCCGAATTGGACAAGCGGCAGCTGGACGCCTTCCTTTATATCATGCGTGCCGATGCAGGCTGCTTCGCGCTGCGCGCTCGCGCGATTGATGAAGACCTGATCCTTTTATTCAGAGTGAAATATTTTGACGGCTCTCCTGGTCATCGTCTTGCTGACGATTGCATTCGCCTGGTCCAGCTACGGCTGCCTGCCGTCCGATGATCATGACGACGGCTGATGTTGCAAGTCCGTAGGGTGGGCTAAGCGGCCGCCGCAGGCGGACGCGAGCCCACCGAACAATTTCGAACCAGCCGGTGGGCTCGCGTCGCCATAAGCGCGTTTACGTGCGTCTTCGACACTCTAAGGCGACGCTTAGCCCACCCTACGGCCCTCGCTCCGGCGGCTTGAATTATGCGCAGCATTTCGGCCTGCATTTCTCACGAAAAACGCACTGATTTGCAAATTGCATGGCGAAGCGCCACGATTGGCACAGCGCTACCCGGGAGAGGTCATGATTACCGTTCCCGAACTCGCGGCGGAGGCACTGGGCTCTCACCTCGCCGAGCATATGGCTCGCCGGTTTGGCTCGACGGACGCGGCGCTTATTGAGCTCGTCCAGTCGGCGGCGCGGCTTGCTCTCGACTGCATCGGCAACAGCGACGCGCTCTATCACAACGTCGAGCATACGATGCTGGTGACGCTCGTCGGCTACGATATCCTGCGAGGACGGCGGCTTCTGACTGAAACCAAAGCCAGCGACTATGCGCACGTTCTCGTCGCCTGCCTGTTTCACGACATTGGCTATGTCCGCGGCATTCTCAACGGCGATACCGACGACGGCTATATTGTCGACGGCAAGGGCGGCAGGGCCACACTGCCGCGCGGCTCATCCGACGCTGCGCTCATGCCGTATCACGTCGATCGCTCGAAGCTGTTCGTGATGGATCGCGTCAAAGTGCTCGACGCCACCCGCATCGCCAACGCCATCGAAGCGACGCGGTTTCCGCCATCCAGTGATGCGAGCGAAGACGGCGTCCTGGTTCGCGCCGCCGATCTCATCGGCCAGCTCGGCGATCCGCATTATCTGCGCAAGGCCAATGCCCTTTATTGGGAGTTTGAGGAGGTCGGGATGAACAAGCAGCTCGGTTACACCTCGCCGGCTGACCTTATCGACCTCTATCCGCAGTTTTACTGGCGCAACATATCGGCGCAGATCGAAAACGGAATCCGCTATCTCAATGTCACGTCCAACGGACGGCAGTGGATCGCCAATCTCTACAGCAATGTTTTTCGCGCGGAGCAAGAGCTGAGCCTGTGCGGCCCGCAACGCTGAGACCGGCAAATGTCACCGACGCCCGCCGCGTGCCAGCGCCCGCCGCAAAATCTCGAAGATCACCGCGGTTGACCAGCCGAACAGCAGCACGCCGTTCATCGCCGTGATCGGGCCCAGCAGGTTCCAGCGCGGCAGCGGGACGACGTCGCCGTATCCCAAAGTGGTGTAATTCACGAAGGCAAAATAAACGCGGTCGGCGCCGGGCGGCGTCGCGTCGACGATGAAGTAGGCGAGGCCCCAGACGATGATTTCGGCCGCGTGCGTGACCATCAGCACCAGCACGGTCGGGATCATCACCAGGAGCAGATGCTTGGACGCGTGCGACTTGCTGCGCTCGCTGGCGTTTTGGGCGATCCGTATCAGGACCGTCATCACCAGCGCGTGCAGGCCGATGTTCACCGCGCTGATTGCGCCGCCGAACAGGAATTGCCGTATCATGTCGTCCCTCGTTATGACGCGGGTCGGCCTCAGGATACCCGCGGCGGCAGCAGATAGAGCGTGAGCGCGAAGACCAGGTAGATGGCCGTGACGAGAAACCCCACGAACCAGGCGGAGCGGCCGACATTGGTCACCAGCGATGCCGTCATGCTCGCGATCAGCATCATGGCGACGGCGCCCGGCCAGAACGTCAGGTCCATCGGGGAGGGGCCGAGCACGTAGCTCAGCAGCACCAGCACCGGTGCGACGAACAGCGCGATTTGCGAGGCGCTGCCGAGCGCGATGCCGACGCTGAGGTCGAGCCTGTTCTTGCGCGCGGCCGAGAACGCGGCCGTCATTTCGGCCGCCGCGCCGACCAGTGCCACGATGATGAAGCCGACGAAGGCCGGCGACAGCCCCAGCGTCGTGGCCGCATGCTGCACGGATTCGACGAAGATCTCGCTGGTGAGCGCAACCAGCACCGTGACGCCGGCAAGCGTCGCCAGCGCCAGGCTCATCGGCCATTCCTCCTCGTGCTCGCTTGCATGCTCCGCGGCGCTGAAGAATTCGCGATGGGTCTTGAGCGTGAACAGCAGCCCCAGCGCATAGGTGATGATCAGCACCACGGCGAGGCTCGCGCTCAGCGTATGCGTGAAAGCCTTGCTGGTCGCCCCGGCGTCCGGTTCGCCGACGACCGACGGAACCAGAATCGCGATCGTCGCGAGGAACAGCAGGCCGGCCTGCAGCCGCGCGCTGTTGCGGTTGAACTCCTGGGTATGATGCTTCAGCCCGCCGAGCAAAAAGGCGACACCCAGCATGAACAAGGTATTGGTGACGATGGCGCCGGCGATCGAGGCCTTCACCAGCACGTATTGGCCGGCGCGCAGCGCCGCCAGCGCGATCAGCAGCTCGGTCAGGTTTCCCAAGGTCGCGTTGAGCAGGCCGCCGATCGTGTCGCCGGTGCGTGACGCCACCGCTTCGGTCGCGCGGCTCAAGAGCGCTGCCAGCGGCACGATGGCGAGCACCGACAGAACGAATAGCAGCGTGTGGGCTTCCGGCTTCAGCGCCTGCGCCACCAGCACGACCGGCACCAGCACGAGCAGCCACAGCATCGGCGTGTTGCGGATGTCATTGAGCAAAGGCATACGGTCCCCCCGAGGATCAGCGCACAGACGTCTTCGACCCGCCCACCTTCAATGTCGTAGGGTGGGCTAAGCATCCGCCTTAGCGCGTCGAAAGACGCGCGTAAACGCGCTAATGGCGCAATGGCGCGAGCGCGGATGCGAGCCCACCGCCGCCGGCGGTACGAATTGTTGCGGTGGGCTCGGCGCGGTCCGCCTTCGCGCCTTATGGCGCCTTTGGCGGACAAGTCGCGCCTTAGCCCACCCTACAGGCTTTCGCTCACTGATACCGCACCCATCCCCGGCCTCGTTGACATGGATCAAAGGCCTTGCCTTGTGGCAGGCTTGCGCGAGTGCGAAGGGGACGCCTTCCAGCATGTGGAGCCAGCTTCTTCCGGGCCTGGCCGTCAGCGCCGTCAATTTTGCCATCCACGCGGTCGTCACCGCAGGGATCGTGCTGGCGACACGCCACGCCGCGCGCGCGACCAGCGAGAAGGGCATGTTCGTGCGCCTGTCGTCGCTGCTCATCATCACCGTGTTGTTCCTGATGTGCGCCCATGTCGCCGAAATCACGATCTGGGCCGGCGCCTATGCCTGGGCGGCGCTGAAGCTCAACAACGCGACCTATTTCGAGTTCGCCTTCGAGAACTACACGGCGCTTGGCTATGGCGATGCCTTGCCGATCGACGGCAACCGCCTGATCGGGCCGATCACCTCGCTCAACGGCCTGCTGCTGATCGGCTGGTCGGTGGCGGTGATCTTCGAAGTCATGCGCATGGCCGAGCTGCAATTCGACCGGCCGCGCCGGCGGGCGAAGTGACGGGCGGCTTCTTTCTTTTCCATGGCATTTGGATTCCCGCTTTCGCGGGAATGAGCGGAGGAGGTTGGATCTCACCTGTCCTCACTCTCCGCTCACCCCTGCGGAAGCGGGGGTGCCGAAGTTCTGTTACAGTCAGCACGGACTATCGAGGGATCACCCAGGGATTAATTATGGGCAAGGAACGTCTGGCGGCCTTCAGCGACGGCGTCATCGCCATCATCATCACCATCATGGTGCTGGAGCTGAAGCTGCCGCACGGCGCCGACTGGGCGACGCTTGCAGGCCTGCGGCCGCACTTTCTCAGCTACGTGCTGAGCTTCATCTATCTCGCGATCTACTGGAACAACCACCATCATCTGCTGCACACCGTCACGCGCGTCGATGGCCTCATTCTGTGGGCCAACAGCCATCTGCTGTTCTGGCTGTCGCTGATCCCCGCCGCCACCGCCTGGCTCGGCGACAATGTTCCGGCGCCGGTGCCGACCGCGGTCTATGGCGTTTCGCTGCTGATGGCGGCGATCGCCTATTATCTTTTGCAGCAGGCGATTGTGCACCGGCAGGGCAAGCGTTCCGTGCTGGCCAAGGCGCTCGGCAATGATCTCAAGGGCAAGATCTCGCCGGTGCTCTATCTCGCCGCGATCGCACTCGCTTTTGTGAACGCCTGGCTTTCGATCGCGATCTACGTTCTCGTCGCCGTGATGTGGCTCGTTCCCGACCGGCGCATCGAGAAGATGATTGGCGAGTTGTGAGCGGCGGATTTGCAATGCCGGTTCGGCCCGCACTGCGTCTCATCTAGTCCGCTCATCCCCGCGAAAGCGGGGATCCAGATCCTGTTGCACGATTGGAGAAATTTGCCCTGGGTCCCCGCTTTCGCGGGGACGAGCGGGAGGGTGGAGAGCTAAACGTTCACTTCTTCTCCGCCTCGTCCGGCAGGAAGCCGCGAAAGGCCCAGCCGGCGACCAGCCCGAACACCAGCAGCGCGACCGGCGGTCCGAACAGCAGCACCGGAATGGCGAACACCTCGTGCATGTCCCGGAAGCCCCTGCTGATCCCGTAGATCAACAGCCAGAGCACCCAGCTCATGATCCAGGCACCGGAGGCCAGCAGCCAGACGCGGAAAAATCCGCGCCGCCAGTTGATCTGCGTCTTCGTGCTCACCGGCGTTTCGACGATCCGGCGGGGCATCCCGAAATGGGGCATGGCTGCTCCAGGACTCATGATTCATAAGACTCATCAAGACTCATTCAAGTCATTAAAAATTGAACGGGACCGCACGGCCGCAACCGGCCGTCGCCCCGCAAATCCCGCCCGGTCACCAACGCCTGTGGCGCGGCGCCGTTCCCGCCGTCCGCAACGATGCGAATTGCGGGGGCGAAATCCCCAGGTCCCGCACCGCGGGATCCGGGCTGCGGTGTGACATTCCGCAGTGCCGCATCACACTAGCGCAAGCTTTTGCCCTTTCCTAGGAACGGATCGTGACGCCTACGGTTGGCCTGGTGACTGGCGTTCTTGTCTGAGTGGGTGCGCAATGAGCCGGGCTGAGCAATACATGAATCTGGCCGCCGAAGTGCGCGCCAGGGCCGAGCAGGAGGACAGTCCCATCATGAGGGCGGAATGGGAAAACCTCGCCG
Source organism: uncultured Alphaproteobacteria bacterium (assembly GCA_963736275.1). Classification (GTDB taxonomy): domain Bacteria; phylum Pseudomonadota; class Alphaproteobacteria; order Rhizobiales; family Xanthobacteraceae; genus Pseudolabrys. Next base: position 22,898 of record CAVTOP010000010.1, on the reverse strand, counting down.
AGACCTATGTGCGGCTTGCCGAGCAGTCCGCGGGCGCGAGCAACGCGTCGACCTATGACCCGATCCAGGACATGCTCAACCGCGCGCAGCCGCAAAAGAAGAACCGGTGAGGGGACGGCGGCACAAGAACTGTAGGGTGGGCTAAGCATGCGCCGGAGCGCGTGAGCGCGGAGGCGAATGCGAGCCCACCATCGACTTGCCTCGTGCCGCTGGCCTGGTGCCGCGGTGGGCTCGCGCGTCTTCGACGCGCTTAGCCCACCCTACGCACTACGCACTCTCATTCGTCATGGCCGGGACAAGTGTTTAGTCCGAGGACATGGCCGCGCTAAAGCGCGCACCGTCACTTCACCATTGCCCTGATGTGCTCGGCCGACGTTCCGTGTTTCTGCACCAGCCAGATCAGGTCGCCGATCGAGATCCGCAGCTCGTTGGTCCAGTAGGTGAGCTCGCGCTCGTCGTTGATGTCGATCTCGCCCGGATTTTGCGGGGCCCAGTCGTCGGGCACCAGCGGCACGGAGTTGATATTTGACCGGTATGACATTGACACACCCCGACTGAACGCAACGGCCTTACGGGCTTACCTTAGCACCTGCGGAGCGGCGGGGACCGCGACCAGATGCGCAGCCCCGTGTCGCACGCTTCAGGATGTGCGGCCGTCTCGGCTTTGGATCGTGAGAAGGCAAGCCATTCAGGCGGTCACGCCCCTCAAACGCCTGGGGATGCCTGCCGTTCCTGTTCCGGCCGCGCGGCAGGCGTGGTTCCCAGGCGGCACCCATGCGCGTCTTGCATATTCACTTGTCAAACAGCCCTGGCCAATGCAGCGCGCGCCGGGCTTGCCCGGTTCGCGCCAAGGCAAGCATGGCGCGCGCCGGGCTTGCCCGGTTCGCGCCAAGGCAAGCACCATCGCCCGTATTCTTTATCGAGGCCCCGGGCAGGCCCGTCTTCCCTTTGTCTCTCTCCCCTCCGGATGTGTCGGTGATGTCTCCGAACAGGTGGCAGCCATGTCCTCGGACTAAACACATGTCCCGGCCATCCATGACGAGGATCAGCGTAGATCAGCCTTACGATTGTGCACGCGGACGTGCCTCATGGATTGCCGGGTTAAACCCACGGCTGTCCGGTTTAAGCAAAAAGGTTGTACGCGTGGTTGCGAACTCGCCCTGCGTGCGGGGGACATTGTTTTGAACTCGCGAATTTGTCGCCGTCCGCTGCTCGGGAGTTGGCGGGTAGTCGATCAGAAATTACCACGCGGGCGTCCTTGGCCATCATCTCTAAGTATTTGTGAGTATTCTCGATGAAAGTTGATGGAGCTATATGGAAGTTGGAGGCAGCTAAGCAATTCTTTTTATGAACGTTTTGCTCCCAAAATTTAAACCGGACAGCCGTGGGTTAAGCCCGGCAATGACGCCTGAGAGACTGCGACACGACAACCACAAGGCGGCAATCGGGAACCAAAGTTCCACATCCGCGTTCTTGCCACGCCACATTCGGCAGGCGCCCAAAGGGGGATTCAAATGGGTATTCTCTGGCTGATCATCATTGGCTTCGTTGCCGGCGTGATTGCGAAATTCCTTCACCCCGGCTCCAACGAGCCATCGGGCTTCATCGTCACCACGCTGCTCGGCATCGCCGGCGCCTTCGTTGCGACCTATCTCGGCCAGGCGCTCGGCTGGTATCACGCAGGTGAGGGCGCAGGCCTGATCGGCGCCGTGGTCGGCGCCATCATCGTGCTGGTGATCTGGGGCTTCTTCGCGCGCCGCAACGCGACGACCTGACCGCACGCAGAGGATTTCAGGCGGCGGTAGCGGCAGCACCAAATTGGTAGGGTGGGCTAAGGCGCGCCCATAAGCGCGTTCGCGCGCGTCTTTACGCGCTATGGCGCGCCGAGCCCACCGGCGGCATTGCAACGTGTTGCTGAACTCACAAAGCCGACGTCACCACGGTGCTCAGCGCCTCGCTGCGCAGCCGCGCCGGGTCGCGCTCGCCTTCGGCCGCCACCTCGAGCAGGCGCGCCGCCAGCATGGTCTTGCTCGCCCGCGCGCGCTCGTCCGGCCGCAACGCCGCCCAGGCATCGTCAAGCGCATCGCGCAGAAGCTTAAGTGTTTCGGGAGTGTACACGTGACCCTTACCCATAAAACGCCACCGCTATAACTCGGACAATTCGATTTGGTTTCGAGTTTTTGCCGATATTGTTTTGACCGGACCATTGTCGGACGCGGGATCATAATTTCTGAAGTTATCCGCACGGAGGTGCGAACGTACTTTTGGGGCGGGGCAGCTATGCGCTTCGTTGGGCATGTGCTCGCGCGCCGCAAATGCAGATGGCAAAAATGCGATCACATATTAAGATGACGATGTGGGGGATCCGCCAATGGCCAGCGTCATCGCCTGGGATATCGAGACCGTCCCCGACCTCAAAGGGTTTGCGGCCGCCAACGGTCACGAGGGTCAAAGCGATGAGGACATTCGCGCCGCAATGGGCGACAAATTTCCGAAGCACATCTACCACTCGATCATTTGCATTGGCGCGCTGGTCGCCCATCAGGAAAATGACAGTTGGCGTGTGGACGTGTTGGGCGCTCCGAGTGTCGCCAAAAGATCCGAAAAGGAGCTGATCTCATCCTTCGTCGACAGGATTGCGGAGCTGAAACCGCAGCTCGTCACGTTCAACGGCTCGTCCTTCGATCTGCCGGTTCTGCGCTATCGCGCAATGGTCAACGGCGTTTCGGCGCCCGGCCTGGCGTCGCGCCCGTATTTCAACCGGTACACGGAGGACGCGGTCGATCTCTGTGATGTCCTGGCCTCGTTCAGCCCTCAAGGCAAGGCAACGCTGCACGAAATGTCCCGGGTGATGGGTCTGCCCGGCAAGCCGTCCGGCATACACGGCGGTGAGGTCGAGAAATTTTACCGGGAGGGGAAGATCCGCGAGATCGCCGACTATTGCGAGAGCGACGTCGTGAACACCTACCGGGTCTGGTTACGCTACGAATTATTCAGGGGGCGGCTGACCGATGCAGCGTTCCAGGCGAGCGAAGCCAACCTCGTCGAATACGTCAGGTCGCACGCCAATTCGAAGCCGCATCTGGCGGAGGTGGTGCGGTGACTTGCTGCCTCCGGAGGCAATTAATCGTGCGCGTTATCCGCGCAAGAGCCTAATGCAGTGACGCGCGCGCTCCTCGAGTTTCGAGGAAAGCTTCTTGATTAAAGGATGATCAAGGCCATCCTTTTTCGCCTCATTCGTGATAGTTGGCAAGACGTCCAATAGGTTCACAGTCAGATCGTGAGTACGCTTTGTGATTTGATCTCGATCCATTCGTAGCTCGCTCGCCAAATTGTGCCATTGCCGCAGTCCAATATCGCGCAATCGATATTTGCCGCCTATTTTCATCGCCAGTCGAATGCGCTGAAAACCAAAATCGTAAGGCAGAATGCTGGCAATATCATAAAGAGGCGCCAACCGGGCACGACCTTCAGCACCGATTAACAGTGAATAGTTTTTCGCATGTGCATCCGTTCCCCCAATGATCCAGTTGAAGGCAATGGCATCCACAAAGCTCTGCACATCTGTGGGAGCGTTTGTGGAAACGGCTCTAATTAGTTCGACGCCAGCTTTAACTCCAGGTCCACCTTCATTTTCGTATTTTGAAGTTGGCAGGATCGCGAGTGCTTGGCATAGGTCCTCTTGATGGACCCTCGAAATGCGCCCGTCCGTCCTTTGTCGATCGTAGCGTTCGATGGCGATAACAACCTCGTCCTTAAAGTGCATAACAGCGGAACTTGCTGTGATTAGACCGAGCTCGGATGCGAGCCGCAAACAGACGTGTTCATTTTCAGCGTGGCCGTCAAACTCGCCGGTTGGCGGTTTTAGAATATGCGTCGTCGGGATGCGGCCGGAGGGGACACCCCAGCGGCCATTCTCAAACAGCAAAGCCGTTTTCGGCTGAGCGCCGGCCAGACTGAATTGACCGGTATCGCCCGGAGTGCGCCATGCCGCGTGGTCAACACGTAACGTTCGGAGGCGTTTCGCGATATCGGCTTCACTTAGCCATTCGATGACGGCGGGGCCTCGCCCCGTGATCTCATTCAGTCGGTCTGGACGGATAAATTGCACAGCGCCGGCACAATCTTCGCCGACATAACTCAGGAGCGCGAATGGATTGCGAGGGGAAACCTGGAACCGTCGTGCCCAGCGGTCGAGCACTTGCGCATTGTCGGGCAAGAGGCCCCAAAGGAAGGCTTCGATGTAGCGATGGCCATGCTCAGTCGCCGTTAATGGCATAGACAGGGACAGCGGATAGGCGCCTTGTGCGCTACGCCAGGCTTCTTCGTATGCGAATTTGAGGCGTCCGTTGCGGTCGCGGGTGACCATGCCCGCCGTGCGACCGTTGAGAAGGGCAATGAGCTGTTGCCCGTTCATTTGCTGCGGGTACCCTTGGCCCGGTCGAGCACGCGATCGATGTCTATAGTCGAAACAGGCTTACCGGGCCGCTTGCGGGACGTGCCAATCGTATCCAGAGACACGCGCAAACCAAGTGCATCGAGGGTGCGAAGGAGGAGCCCGATGGGAGCACCTGGTTTTCCCCGCTCGACGTCGATGAGCCATTTACGACTGACGCCGACACGTTTTGCCAGGTCGTCTTGATCCAGGCCCAGCCGGCGACGGCTGTCGCGGATCGCTTGGCCGATGTCGAGAGGCGTTCTCAGGCGCATGGTCGGTATCCTATTTAGCTACTGTATGTCACTGATCAGTTACATGTCAAGATGTCACTGACCGGTGACTTATATCGAAGTTACCGATTGGTGACATATATTAAACTCTGCAGTTTTTCTGGAGAATAACTGCCGGTTCTGCGCTATCGCGCAATGGTCAATGGCGTCTCCGCGCCCGGCCTGGCGTCGCGCCCGTATTTCAACCGGTACACGGAGGACGCGGTCGATCTCTGTGATGTCCTGGCCTCGTTCAGCCCTCAAGGCAAGGCAACGCTGCACGAAATGTCCCGGGTCATGGGTCTGCCCGGCAAGCCGTCCGGCATACACGGCGGTGAGGTCGAGAAATTTTACCGGGAGGGGAAGATCCGCGAGATCGCCGACTATTGCGAGAGCGACGTCGTGAACACCTACCGGGTCTGGTTACGCTACGAATTATTCAGGGGGCGGCTGACCGATGCGGCGTTCCAGGCGAGCGAAGCCAACCTCATCGAATACGTCAGGTCGCATGCGAATTCGAAGCCCCATCTCGCCGACGTGATGCGGTGACGACGTTAGGGCCAGCATGGTCTTGCTCGGCCGGGCCGGGCACCACGCACGATCGAGTTCGACCACTCAATTACAGCTTTGCTAGGCCATGGTGATGAGACATAGTTACGTGGGCGGCCCAATGCGATTGCGTGTGGCGGTGGGGCTACATGTCGGTCTCGAATGATGCAGATAGTGCAATGCGCGTTTGCGCATTCAATCATGTGCGTCGGTTGTCGGAAATCTATCCTCATTTATCCGCCAAGGAGCTAAGTCCTGGGTTTAATTTTAATGGAATGCGCATTCCATTGGTAAATCCGCAGCGGGGGATCTTTAAGCCGCAGCAAATGCAATATTTGCTTTCGATCAAGACGGTCTATCCACGTCCTGGTGCAAAAGTTTGGTACGACGACCAACGGGAAGTGCATCGTCAAATATTTGAAAGCGTCGAAACCGTTGAATACGCGTTCATGGGTACCGACCCAAATGCGGCCGACAACAGGTGGCTTCGAGAAGCCTTTGAGCACCAGATCTCAATTATCTATTTTTTGGGCATAGCGCCGGGTCGCTACAAGGCAATACTACCCACCTTTATCGCGGGATGGGATCCACTATTGCTAAAAGCACGTTTGACGTTCGGCGCGCCTGACGAGACCGGCCTGATGCCACCGCAAAATGCGCTTGAGCGACGCTACGCATTACGAACCGTCAAACAAAGATTACATCAATCGGCATTTCGGGAAGCAGTCATCGCGGCATATGGGGGCCATTGCGCGCTCTCGTGGCTGCCGGAGCCGATGTTACTCGATGCTGCTCATATCATTTCAGATAGCAATGAAATATCGGGCCAACCGATCGTCCCAAATGGAATTCCCCTTTCTAAAGATTTATCATGCAGCCTTCGATGCGCACTTGATTGGCATCGATCCAAATTACCAAGTTCATGTTTCTGAGCGGTTGCTTGAGTTACACGACGGACCGATATTGGAATCACTGAAAGGTCTTGATGGCAAAACGATCCATTTACCAGCCCGACAAAGTGATTGTCCCGACCGTGAGCGGCTAGCCGCACGTTTCGAGCTTTTCAAAGCCGCCGCCTGAGAGTGTTCCCGGCTAGGACACTTTCTTCAGCGCTGAAATAGCCCTGGCGGGGTCAAACCCCACCGCGTCCGTAAGCATCCACAACGTCGACACGGCGTTGGCCGCTTTCGAGCCAGGCTACGAAGGGCTGATACTCGCCAAGCTGGACGGCTCGCCGGATTGAAATTCCTCCATTTTTGGTCTCTATTTCGCCCGGGGGTTGCAATGCGCTGCAAGTAAAGGCTGACTGAAGGCACAACAAGAATTGGCGAGCAGCGCCAGCGAATTTGGTGGGGGATGCGTGCCTAACCGTTTCTTTGATCAACCCATTCTCAATTCGCCATACGAATATCCAAAGCGACATTGGGAGCTCGACGAGAGCGGTCAGCCGACTCGACGGGTCCTCGATAGCCGCCGAGGCGCAAAATTCGTCACCCCAATTCCGAAGCCAAAGAAACACAAGAAACAGAAAAAGGGCTCGCAAAAAGAACTTGTCTTCGACGAGGGCAGCGGGCGCTCGACAGAAAAACAGCAGTATGACCCTACATCGATTATCAATGAGGTCCGCAGCCACGTGGACGCTTGGCGGGCTCTGCCGAACGCGAGCCAATGGCAGGTCACACCGGAAACCGCGCGCCTTCTTCAGCATTGGCGTCATCATCAGTTCAGCGACGTTCGACCCTTCTTCTGCCAGATCGAGGCGGTAGAGACCGCTATCTGGCTGACCGAGGTCGCTCCGAATACGGCGAGCGGCAAACGAATCCTCGATTACTTGGTCGCCGCGAACAAAGACGCCAATCCCGCCGAGATCGATGTCATCTGGGAAAATTGGCAGGTTGAGCTTGAGCCGTTGTGCGAAAAGATAAATACGGCGCTCAAGCAGCACTGGCAGGAATGGAAGATTCCGCGTGAGGCGGACGAGGCGTGGTCCGAGGCCGTCAAGAAGCTCCATGCCGAATGGCGGGAGGTCCGCATCGCGCGGCAGAAAGAGATCGACGCCTCGATCGCCGCCAAGGCGGAGTTCGAGTATCTCTATGACAAGCCACATACAGACAACCGGAAGGTCCGTGTCGCTGGTCCCTTCACCGTCGAGAGTTCAGCCCGCACCGCATCCTCGGCGTCGATGAGAATGACGAGTTGATAGACGGACTTGCCGAGGTTGGCGGCGACTACGGCGCCAAGAAATCTTTCCCCGAGATGATCCTTGAGAACCTCAAGATTGCGGGCGTGCAGCAGGCGCACAAGGAAAACCGTATTAACTTCACCGCGCTTACTCCTTGGCCGGGCGACCTGATCTGCGCCGAGGGACGCTATTTGGAGGGCACGACCGAGAAGCGCGCCGCCATCTTCATCGGCCCGGAGTTCGGAACCGTGCAGCGCGCCGACCTGGTTCAGGCTGCACGCGAGGCGGGCGACGCGTGCATTCGACGTACTGATCGCCTGCGCCTTCAACTACGAAGCCCACACCACCGAGTTCAGAAGCTCGGCCGCATTCCGGTACTCAAGGCGCGCATGAACGCCGACCTGCACATGGCCGAAGATCTCAAAGCCACCGGCAAGGGCAATCTGTTCGTCATCTTCGGCGAGCCGGACATCGACCTCTTGCCGCGAACGGACGGCAAGCTGCGCGTAAAGGTGAACGGCGTCGACGTGTTCAAGCCGCAGACCGGCGAAGTGCGTCAGCGACGGCACCGACGGCATCGCCTGCTGGTTCATCGACACCGACTACAACGAGGAGAGCTTCTTCGTCCGCCACGCCTATTTCCTTGGCGCCAACGATCCCTACAGCGCGCTCAAAACGACACTGAAGGCCGAGATCGACCCGGACGCCTGGGCGACGCTCAACAGCGACACGTCGCGGCCGTTCGACAAACCCAAGTCAGGACGGATCGCGGTGAAGGTGATCAATCACCTGGGGGACGAGGTGATGAAGGTGTTCAGGTATAGGGTAGCGCTTGGATCCCTGACGCCGCCGATGGTGCTCTCTTTAAAGAGTGTTGGAAATTGGATCAGGCAACACGCACCTAATTTCGAATGCGAGCAGATTATAGCGACTTTACCGATTTATACTTGAAATCGGATATAAAAAGATATAAACAGCTATAAATGGACCCGATCAAGAACCCATTTTCGCCCGGTGCCGGATCACCGCCGCCCGAACTCGTCGGCCGCGACCCGATTCTCGACGCAGGCACGAATACTCCTGGGCCGGATCAAGGCCGAAGCGGCCTGAAAAAAGCATGCTGCTCACCGGCCTGCGGGGTGTAGGCAAGACGGTTCTGCTCAACGAAATCGAGCGGCTGCGCAGAGGCGGAGGGCTATCGGACCCTTCCCATCGAAGCCCATGAGGACGAAGCAGCTTGGCCCGCTCATCGCGCCTCACCTGCGAACGCTCCTCTACGAGTCTCGACCGCATGGCTGGCGCCGGCGACAAGGTCAAGCGGGGTTGGCGGTGCTGCGCGGCTTCCTTGGCGCGCTGAAAGTCACTGTCGAGCGACGTCACCTTCGGCCTGGACATCGAGCCGATGAAAGGGGACCGCCGACAGCGGCGACCTAGAGATTGACTTGCCCGATCTCTTGGTCGCCATCGCCGAAGCCGCCGAAGACCGAAAGAAGCGCCGTGGCCATGTCTCATCGATGAAATCCAATACTTCGACTCAAAAAGAATTGGGCGCACTCATCATGGCGATGCACAAGATTGCAGCAGACGACGGCTCCCGTTGGTCTTGCTGGGCGCCGGCCTCCCGATCCTGCCCGGGCTGGCCGGTGAATCGAAGTCGTATGCCGAGCGGCTCTTCAGTTTCCCGGATATCGGCGCGCTTTCCGAGCAACGACTGCGCAAAGGCCTCCACGATCCAGCGCTCAGCGGCAGGGCTCGCGTTCGAGCCGCCGCGCTGAACGAGATTTTCCGCCTAACGAAAGGCTATCCGTACTTTCTTCAGGAATGGGGTTATCAGGCCTGGAATCTGGCGCCATCGCAGCCCGATCACCGCAGATCGTCCAGAACGCGACGGCAACGGTCATCCCGCGACTCGACCAGAACTTCTTTCGAGTGCGCTACGATCGCCTGACGCCGAGCGAAAAGAATTTTCTGCGAGCGATGGCGGAACTGGGACCAGGCCCTCATCGCACCAGCGACGTCGCGGATACTTTGGGCGTTCAAGATCACCAGCCTCGGTCCGGTGCGAGCCAAATTGATCAAGAAAGGAATGATCTACAGCCCAGCGCACGGAGACATGGCGTTCACTGTTCCCTATTTGATGAGTTCATGACGTCGCGCGATGCCGAATCTTCAAGCGATGAGTTCGGAGTGGACCTCGATGGAATTCCGCATCGCCGACACCTTTACTGACGAGCCTTGCGCGCCTGACCGGCGACGAGCAGAAGGCTGACCTGCAAGACTATGTGGCGATATATCGTGGTGAAATAGATAGGAAAGTACAAAAAGTCTTTCATCAATCGTTGATCGCGCGAGCCGTGCAGCAGGTTGCATGCGGACCCCATGCTCCTTTTCCCAGCCGGCAGGCTCCGATCGTAGTGCGTCAGCGCCACTCCGCACCGAGGAAATCGGGCTCGTGTGCCAGGTGGCAATACCTCCAACTCGGGCGCAGGGGCAATTCATGCAGCATATCGAGTTTCGGTGCCGGTTGGCGGCCAATGGTTCTCCGCAAATTTTGGGAGTATCACCTGAGAAGATGGGTTATCGGCTGTCACGGAGCCATACACTCACGGCCCCCCATTTGTTATTCGACGCGAAATTCACGAGGTGTCGCTTTTTCGTTTTCCAAATGCCTGAAAAAATATTCCGCAACATTCGGATCATCCAGCTCATCCGAATGTAACGCCGACCAGTTTTCCCACTCGTGAATGATGGCGCGTTTCGCGGCGCTGGTGTCGTCGTCTTCCTGGACCGCTCTTGCCTGCGTCGCGCTGTCATCAGCGGCGGTCGCTTGCGGCTCGACCTCAGCGGCAACTAGCGTCGCCGCTGCGATCTCTCCCGCGTCTTCGTTCGACGCGATCTCGCCTACCGGGTCGACATTGCCGCTTTCGTGCGTGGCGATTTGGAGCGTCACGTCTTCGACGAGTTCTGCAGCCGCACTGTCGTGCGCGGCGCCGTTCTCTACAATGTTCTCGTCGATCGCGGTCCTGCTTCGCCGCGCTCTCGTCCGCCTTCGCGCGCTTTCTCTCTTTGCAGCGGCGGCTGACGGCTGCTCTTGGCGTGGTCGCCCAGCGCCTGCATGCGTTCCCTGACCGACATTGCCCCAGCTCCCCAGCGGAACCGGCAAAGCTTAGCGCATGGTAGCGGAGGGCGCAGCAGGGTCGCGGGCATTTCCGACTGGCTGTGCAATACGCACAAGACGTGGATGGATCGGAAGTCGGGCTTGCCCGACTTCCGCATAAAATACTGCCGCAAGTCGGGTAAACCCGACTTGCGGGAACAAGTCCGGCCATGACGAATGAGAGCGTCGTCGAGCTAAGGCCTTGAGCGTGCAGCACTCCGGCGCGTGTTCCGGCGCGGGCGCATCGTCAACCGGACTATTTCAGAGTTGCAGGAACAAGGCCGGGAAGCAGCCGTTGCCCCAAGAGTGTCAGCAACCAGACATAACAAAGGACACTCAGGGGATGCAAAAAGACATCAACGGGACAAGGGGGCCAGCACAGGAGACGGGAATGGCACGAGATTCGACAGAGTTCGCGCGCGAGAGCGGAGAGCGCGCAATGCAGGCGGCCACGTTCGGCGTGACGTGGGCGCGGGAATTCGCGGAGGAAGGCTTCACCCAAAGCAGGCAGGCGTTTGATTCCCTGCTCAGGGTCAGCCGCAAGATGGCGGAGGATTTCGAGAACCAGGCCTGCGCCATGCGCGCGCACAACACGACCCTGATGGAAAAGTCACTGACGAACACGATGGAGTTCGGCCAGAAGCTCGCGCGCGCGAAGGAACCGCAGGAGATCGCGCAATGCCAGAGCGAGTTCCTCGCCCGGCAGGCGCAGATGCTTGCGGACCAGACCAAGGTGTTCGGCGAGAAGGTGCAGAAGGCGGCGCATGAGTTCGCGCAGACAGCGTCGAGCGCCCTGGCGGAAGCCGGCCGGCGCGCGGAGGAGGGCCCGAGCATTGTTGCCGGCGCCACCTCGCGCGCGGAGCAGTCGTCGAAACGGCAGCGGCAGGAGGCGTAAGTTCGTCTGAGTGCCTCTCAGCCGTCATGCCCGGACTTGGTCCGGGCATCCATGTCTGCGTGCAGCGCGCATAGCCGTAGATCGTGCGTGGATCGGCCGGGCTTGCCCGATTGCATGAGCCGCGCAATCGAGTACCCGACTTGCCGTGACGAACGGCCATGACGAGGAGAAGTGTTCCCGCGCAACACGCCGAAGTAGTCCCCTTCTTCGGCGTTGCGGGGGAGCGGGGATTCCGATGTCTACGCGGGATGGCCTCGGCGTGGACACCGGATCCCCGTTTCCCCGATGCGGTGGACAGCGCGGCGTCGCTCGTCGTCGCGCCGGCGCTGGATTCACGTCGCGGGTTCGTCACCGGCAGCCATCCCCCGCGCGATGAGGGAAATCACGGCCGCCTGCCAAAGTGTGAAGAGCACAAAGAATGCAAGATGTTGTTCCAGGCGCGCCAGTTCCAGCAGGGCGCCCAACACACTTGCGACCAGAATTGTGGTCATCCAGAATTCGAATCGACGAAATCGCTGATTTGCGATCGATACGCCAAAGATCGTGACAAAACCGCCCACCAGTCCGCCAACGATGCCGCTCATCCCGGTGAGAAACGGCAGATACTGCGCCTCCTGACGGGGCGTTTCCTCACTCTCCGCTTTGTCGCCCTCGGACGTCGCGTCGCCGCGAGCGGGCGCGTTCTCGGCGCTGGAGGCAGGCTCGGCATTGCTCGAAATCTGCAATGGCTTCTTGAACTGACCCAACTGCGCATTCACCACAACGGTGGAATCATACGCCAATATCCAGGCGAGAACCGTCAGCGCGAAGGCCACAAAGAGCAGAAACCGGTCGCGCGTGCCGTACCACCAGGTGCATGCAGCCACCAGTAATCCAAAAATCGCACCCGGCAGCACCGTGGTCGGGTCCGGACCAGACTTGATGAAAAACGAGACCATCAATGGACGGATCGGGAATTCGAACGCCAGATCCGAAAGCATCCCCGTACCAAGTCCCAAAAGCGCGAACATGCCGATGGATCGCGAGCGCGACCGGTCGCGCAACCGGTCCACGGCCGCGGCCGTTTCGGCAGCGATATTTCCCGCGGGCTCGAGCACGGTCACGGCCTTGAGATAGTTCGGCACCGACGCCATGCCTGTCGGCCCCACCAGCACCGGCAGCACGCGGCCACGCGGGCTGGGCCACTGGTCGCGCGCAAAGGCAAGCTCCGTCAGGGTATAGCGGCCCTTCGTCACCGATTCCGGGCTGACCAGAAAAATCAAAAGGTCGCTCCTGGCGATTGCTTTCTGAATGCGCGCATCGAAGCTTTCGCCGGGTGGCAGGTCGTCGTGCGAGAAGAAGACCTCGTGTCCGCGGTTGCGCAGGGCAAGCAGAATTGAATCCGCAACATCCTGTTGCTCAGATGCAAAGGTCAGAAATATCCGCATCCAGGATCCCCGCGGCGCGCAGGAGCGATAAGGAGCGATAAGGGGCAGGCAGCGATCATAGGCCACGGTCGCCAGCCCGGTAAGGCGTGTGTCCTGCGCCTTGATGCCTTTGCCCCACCTCCTTCCTCTACCTCTTTGGGGAACCCGGCACCGTCTCCGGCACGTTGACTGATGTCAATGCCTGCAAAGGCGCCCGGCGTTTATGCAGTGCACAAATATTTGCGGGGATGCGATGCGTTGGGAGCAGACAATCGTCTATGCCGTCGGTGCGCTCTTGGTCATTGGTGTCGCGGCGTCCGTTTTTCAGCTGTATGGCGCAGCGATTGTCGTTGGCTGCATCCTGATGGTGCTGTCGCTCGCCGACGGCCCGCGCGGGTTGAAGGTGATGTACCGGGACGTGAAGCGGCACGTGGTCGGGCGGTAAGCCCCGCGTCCGACGCGAGCAGCCCGGATCGTTTCCCGTCAGCCGCCCATTCTTTGATTGCCCCAATAGCCGGTCTTCAAGCAGGTGGCGAGTTTCTGATCGCACCGCTTCCCGATCTCGGACGCCATCGCCTTTTCACCCAGGTTGGCGGCGATGTCGACGCAGGCGGCCCATTGGCTGTAACAGGTCTGCTCGGCATTCGCCGGCGCGAAGACCGTTCCGAACGCCGTTGCCGCGAGTGTTGCGGCGAGGATCGATCCACGCATGCCGGCGCTCCTGCCCATTGCAAAGAAAAGTGCTGGGCGCGGGACAGTGCTGGAAAAATGCGCGGAATGCGTCGTCCATACGGTTGAAAGGTGTGGCGCCGGGAGTGCACCGAAACGGCGCCAGGAAACGACGCCGGGCGGTAACCGGCTCTCTCCTGTGCAATCGCGGATTTCTGCCGTCACGACGTTGTGGGGCGCGGAACTTTTCGCGAGGCCGGCTGCTCTCCGCCATGTGATGGAAAGGTTGGGGGGCAGGCACGTATACTCTGCGTGAACAGTTCTGATGGAGACGTGCCATGTTGAAGACAGCGGGAATTCTCTGCGCGGCAATCCTCGCGGCGACAGCTTTCGCCAGCACCGCGGATGCGCAAAAAGGCGGCGGCGGCGGTGGTGGTGGCGGTCGCGGCGGCGGTGCCGGCTTTAGCGGCGGCGGTGGCGGTGGCGGCAAGGGCGGCGCGGGCTTCAGCGGCGCGCGTGTCGGCGGGCCGTCCATGGGCGGCGCGCGGTTTTCCGGCGCGAAAGTCGGTGGCCCCGGCATGAGCGGCGCGCGTTTTAGCGGCGCGCGAGTCGGTGGCCCTGGCGTGAGTGGCGCGCGTTCTAGCGGCGCGCGAGTCGGTGGTCCTGGCGTGAGTGGCGCGCGCATTGCCGGCGCACGCGCCGGCGGCAACTGGCAGGGCGGCGATGGGCCAGGCGGCAAGTGGCAAGGTGGAAAGTGGGCCGGCAACTGGCAGGGTGGTGGCAAGTGGCATGGTGGCCGATGGCATGGCGGCCGCTGGTGGCCCTACGCCGCCGTCGGGGTCGGGATCGGCTTGGCGGCCTGGCCGTATTACGACGGTTATTATGATGACGGCTATTGCCTGGACGACGGCTTACGTTGACGCCGGCTATGTCGAAGTCAGGTTACGGCGACGACGGTGCCGCGTACTGCGCCCGGCGATTCCGCACGTACGACATGGCGTCAGGCACCTATGTCGGCAAAGGCGGCCGCAGGATCCCGTGCCCGTGAGGTGGGAATAACCTCGCACCACACGCCGAACATGCGGTCGGTAGGGTGGGCTAAGCGCGTCGAAGACGCGCGAGCCCACCGGCGGCGCTGCGTATTTTTCGGTGGGCTCGCGTCGTTTCGCGCTCCGCGCTCACATAAGCGCGTTCACGCGCGTCTTCGACGCGCTATGGCGCGCTTAGCCCACCCTGCGAATCCGTGCGCGTTAGGGTCGCCGTCAGCGCCCCTGATAGGCCGGCGTGTGCACGATCAGGCCGTCGAGCGCGTCGGTCACCTTGATCTGGCAGGAGAGGCGCGAGGTCGGCTTCACCTCGAAGGCGGCCATATTGTATTTACCCATTTTGGGTAATATAATCCCCATTATGGGTAAAAGGGCCAGATCGATCAGTCTCGCGAGCGCGCTGTTTTCGAAAGTCCAGCTTCGGGTGCTCAGTCTTTTCTTTGGCGAGCCCAATCGAACTTATCAAATCAGCGACGTCATCCAGCTGGCGCAGTCCGGCCGCGGCGCCGTCCAGCGCGAGCTGGAAAAGCTGACGGCCGCCGGAATTCTGTCGATGTCGATTGCCGGCAAGCGAAAGAGCTATCGCGCCAACCGCCAGTCGCCCATTTTCAACGAGCTGTACCGGCTGATCATGAAGACCGTCGGGATGGTCGAGCCTATCCGGACCGCGCTCGAACCGTTTCGGCAACACATCGACCTGGCATTCGTCTACGGCTCGGTCGCCAAAGGCAGCGATGTGGCTAAAAGCGACATCGATTTAATGGTCTTTGCCCATGCCACTGGATACAGTGAGATGTACGGCGCGCTGCAAAAGGCCGAGAAAATTCTGGCGCGGCCGATCAATCCGACCGTGACGACGATTCAGGAATGGCAACATAAATTTTCCGAACAAAGTCCTTTCATTCGCAGAATCACCCAGCAGCCTAAACTGTTCATCTTCGGCACCGATAATGACCTCAAACGAATTGAACAATCTCGTCAGGTCCGGAGCGTTGAAGACCGAGCCGGGTGACCAAAAAGAATTTGATGGGTTGCTTGCGTCCGGTCGAGCCCGTCTGGCAGACGCCCAAAAAGCGGGCCTGGCATTAGAAAGTCAATTCGATCTCGCTTACAATGCAGCTCATGCATTGTCGCTCGCAGCGATGCGGTGGCACGGCTACCGTCCTGACAAAAGGTACATCGTTTTTCCGTCTCTGGCGCACACGCTCGGCGTCGGCCCCGAAGTTTGGCGAGTCCTGGACAAGGCGCACGGACTTCGAAATTCGATGGAGTACGAAGGTGAAGGTCATTGGACCTCAGCAAACAAATAGTTGTCGATTTGCTCAAGGCGGCTGTGATTGTCCGTACCAGGGTTGAGGGTCTCGGACCGGTGCCGGCCAATAAACCTGGCCGGAAGTAATGCCGCGCTTCGAGAGGGCATTCTGCATAGTGCGCGGTAGGTGGGCTAAGCGGTCCGCCCATAGCGCGTCGAAGACGCGCGTAAACGCGCGCTTATGGCGGACGCGAGCGCAACGGCTGACTCGCCGGTTGCCGCGGTGGGCTCGCGTCCGCCTTCGGCGGCCGCTTAGCCCACCCTACGAATCCGTGCGAGTTAGGGTCGCCGTCACCGTCCCTGATAGGCCGGCGTGTGCACGATCAGGCCGTCGAGCGCGTCGGTCACCTTGATCTGGCAGGAGAGGCGCGAGGTCGGCTTCACCTCAAACGCAGCGTCGAGCTGCTCTTCTTCCTCCGCCGACGGCGGGCCGACCACCGCGAACCATTTGTCGTCGACATGCACCAGGCAGGTCGCGCAGGTGCAGGAGCCGCCGCACTCGGCGACGATGCTGGCGATCTCGTTGCGCAGCGCGGTCTCCATCACGGTCGAGCCGAGCTCGGCATCGACCGTGTGCTGTGCGCCGTCGTGCTCGATGTAGGTGATCCTGGGCATCGCGACTAGTTGCGTTTTGTTTGGCAGTCGGGTGCCTAAAACTCAGGCGTCATGCGCGCCGACCTCTCTGCTGTCATTGCCGGGCTTGACCGGCAATCCACGAGGCTGCTCGGTATGCACGGCCGTAAGGTATCGTCGTGCTGCGCCTCATCATGGATGGCCGGACCATAGGCGTGCGAAAGCACGCCGTTCTTCGCGGCTTGACCCGCGCATCCATGATGAGATGCAGCTGGCGTCGCCCTTACGGCCGTGCGCGTGGAGCCGCCTCATGGATTGCCGGTTGAAGCCCGGCAATGACAGCGGAGAGGAAGTGCCCAAGCGTGACAGCTATAGTCCAGCCCGGCCATGACAACGGAGAGGCCGGTCGTGCCGCTCCGGGCCGATCGGCCTTATCGCCTGCGATAGGCCGGCGTGAAATCCTCACACGCGATTCCATCGTCGTCGGCGTCGAGGTGAACTCCGATCTCCCGGCTGACCGGCGCGCGCGGGCGCCAGCCGAGCCATTCCTTGCAGCGGTGCAGCTCGGGGATACGGCGAGGTGTTTCAAAGACTAGGCCGAGCGGCCAGGAACTGTTGGCCAGGTACCAGAAGAAGCCGAAGCTGCAGGCGCGACGACACTCATCAAAATCAGCCGCAGAAAGAATTCTCTGAGCTTCGTCTCTCGATCCCATCGGCTCGCGATTTTGTTCAAACTTCCCTTCAAGTCACGCAATCGTCTCTCGGCGCCGGCACTGTCGCTGTCGACGACGTCCGGCGGAGACGGCTTTTCGTCAACGTCAGGGCCATCGCAGAGCCTTGCTCAGCGTTTCCGTCACTCAAATCTAGAGCGAGAAAGCGTTCAAAAAGCGTAATTGCCGTCAGGGCGGAAAGCGCTGACTTTGCGCACGTCATACGGCCAACATCGGGTAGGTCAAAGGCCACCGCTCGCGAATTGACGCGCGCAAAAGAAAGACCGGCGCGCGCGCAGCCTTTCTTTTTCCGGCGCCGCTGACGTCCGCTATCCCCCTGACAGCCGATAAGCGAACAGATTTCTGTGACCAAATTACAACAATGGGGGACAAAGTCGGCAGCGGCCTATAGTAGGTACCACTGCCGCTCGGTATGTTGCGAAATCAAAGGGCAACTTGATGCGACGCAAACTCCTGGCCTCGACGGTGCTGACGACGTCGACCGCCTTGATGGCGAGCGCGGCGTGGGCGGCTGACCTGCCCGTAAAGGCGCCGGGTGCCGCGCCTGTGAAAGCGCGCTTTTCCTGGACCGGCTGCTATGCGGGCGTCAACGCTGGCGGCGCGTTCAACCACATCGACCAGAGCGTCGCGATCCCGGGCATCGCGACCTTTGGCGCGGGCGAGAGGATACAAGCTTCACCGGAGGCGGTCAGCTCGGCTGCAATCTGCAATTTGATCCGAATTGGGTCGTCGGCATTGAGGGCGACATTAATTACCTCAGGGGCAATCACAGCCAGAATTTCGGTTCCCCTTTCCTGGCGAAGATACCGTTGGCAGGCAGGAGACCAGTCTGCGTTGGCTTGCCACCGTTCGCGGCCGGTTTGGCTATGCCTGGGATCGCGTGTTTCTCTATGCGACCGGTGGTTTGGCAGCCGGCCGTGTGAAGTCGTCAGTGTCGGCAACCACGACGGAGCCGGCAGCATTATGCAGGGTCCTACTCTTCAACTCGTACCGGATGGACGGCCGGCGGAGGCTTCGAGTATGCATTCGCCGAGCGCTTCTCCTTGAAGGCCGAGTATCTCCACTTCGATCTCGGGACCGCGCAATATCCGGTAACAGGAAATTCCCCGACGTCTGCCATTGCCGTGGAATGCTTCCGCCAAGGTGACCGGTGACATCGCCAGGGTGGGGCTCAACTACAGATTTGCCCCGTAGGCCAGATCGATTTTCAAAGCCATCGCGGACGGCTATTCCGCCTCTGCTCTCGTGCGCGCGACCAGAGTTTGCGCGGCTGCCGTGAACGCGTCGAACTGATCGGTCAGACGCTCCACCCCCAGCGCCGCCTGCAATCTCGTCGTCATCTCACCCTTGGAGAATATCCAGGTGTTCCCGCCAGGATTGGCTTCGAGGACGTAGAGCTTTCCGGAACTCGCCTCGCGAATGATGTCGACGCCCTGCAGCGCTATTTCCGGCAGAGCGGAGATGTCCGGGACGCAAGTTCGAGGATGTCGGTGTCCGAGGTGAATTCCCGTCTGATCGGTCCGTCGCGGCGTCTGGCCTTCACGGCCATGGCTGAAAGCACATCGTCAGAAGACCCGAGCGAAGGTCTCGGGTTCTCCGAGGTCGTCTTGAATGCGAGGAGCGGCACGCCAAACAGCGTCAGCACGCGATGGTGATTAACGAAAGGCCCGGTATCGATGAACCTTTGCGCAACCATCGGACCATAGTGACCGGGATGATCCCCCGGGAAACTTTTTTTCGACTGAAATCGCACGGCTTCGCGCCGCATCAGCGTGATGGATTGGCCGCGTGGATACCCGAAAATCCGGGTTTGACGACGACATACGGGCCGAACGTATCTTCCGGCAGGTCAGGGTCCGGGGTGATTTCCACACTGGTCGGCACCGGCACACCAGCCAGCCTGAAAGTCGTGCGATCTGCTCCAGTTTCGGTATTGGCGAGCCTGCATAGATTTGCCCCGCGCCAGGACGAAAGCTCAGCAACTTGCCGGGGCCCCGAAACCACGGCCGGTCGTCTGCCGGAGCCGGCGCGTAACGGACGACGAGATATTGTTCGACGCGATGTACACTTCGATATCCGGCGCCAGCTCCTGAACCTTTCCGGCAATAACCTGAAAATCTGCAACATCCTGATACCCAGGCGTATGCACAAGGACGAGATTGCGTTCAATTGTCATCTGGCAATAAGCATGAAGCGACGTTTCGAAATGTGAGACACATAATTCTGCGCGGCGCCTGCAAGCCTGACGCCCACTTGCGTGGAGCGGACAAGCATGAAGCCGGCCCGTCTTCAGCAGCAGTTCGGCATCGGCAGGCGCGGCAAGGAGTCCTCCCGCAACTGACGCCGGCGTGAAATTCGCCGAAAATTGCTCGCCGATTGTCTCCTCGTTGTCCGGCAAGGCTATGCGCAGGCGCTTTAATTCATCGAGCACGGTGTTGGCGTAGCCACTATGGAAATTGTCGTCGATACCGACAGTGGAGCGGCTGGCGGGTGTTGAAGGAACACAACCGCGGCCCCCGGGACGCAGCGCGCGGTCGATGCGAGTCAGAGGCATCAAGCCTGCTGTCGGCGGAAATAAGTGCAGGGTGCCGTGTACGAGGATGAGATCAAATTTCCCACGATCATCCAGCGCAACAAATCCTGTCGACGCGTCTCTATCTGCATCGACCATTGGCTGGCCAGCCGGCGACAGAGCTCAAGCGGGGTTTCACATATATCGAGGACAGCGATCTCCGCGCCATGATCGGCCCCTGCTCGCGCCACAAGCGCGGAGGACCGGTGTCTGCGGAGCCGGCGATGAGGATCCTGCGCAGTCCGCCGAACAAGTTCCCGTAAGAGCGAGCTCCAGCTCCGAGCCCTCGCTTTCGAAACCGGTCGACGATCGCGAGAGGCGGATATAAGGCCAAGTGCATGCAGGTCGCGGCACGACCCGCACAGGTGGCCGGCGATTCCGTAGGCCTGGGCAGCAGTACGCCAGGACATTCAGTATCGAAGACGGCGTGCGGCTCATGCTGGGTTTGATATCCGATGAATCGAGAGCGTGGCCCGGCGGAACTTTCACGTGCGGTCGGCAAGACCGTCCGTTGTCTGGAGATCGCTTGCGCCGTCGCGCGACTCCGGTTCAGAATGGACACCTGACCCGCTTTCCCGAAAACGAAAAGCCCCATGCGCGCCGCTGGCTCAGGATTCTTTGCGTTGACGCTCGTCGCGGCGATCTGCGTTGTTTGGTCTGTCCATGCTACGTCGAATCGGACTGCGCGGACAATCAGATCATCGTTCCGTCCTCCGTCGGAGCACCGACATTCTGGGCCGACTGCTCGCGGACAGATCGAGTCCGAACGCAGAATGTCGACGATGGTCGTCGAGAACCGCCCGGGGCCAAGCAATACGATCAGAACGGAAGTCCGCGGCGCGCGCGCGCAGCCCGATGGCGACACGCTGCTGATCGTCACCCCTGAGTTTGTCATCAATCCTCGTCTCCGGAAGCTGAACTACGATCCGCTGAACGGGTTCACGCCGGTTGTTACCTGCACGGTCTCCACAGTCTTCGTCGTCAACAGTCGGTTCGTCCTACCGCACTCTCGACGACCTGCTCGATGCGGCGCGCGCCAGCCCCGGCCAACTGACGCTCGCGAGTGCCGGCCCCGCATCAGTACCCGTCTTGCATTCGAAACCCTCAGATACACGGCCAATATCGAAATGGTCTATGCGCCCTATCGGATCGGGCCACGGTGAACGCGCTGCTCGCCGCGCCAGGTCACGTCTGTCCCTGGCCAGCTACCCGAATCGATCGAGCAATTGAAGGCCGGCACGTTGCGCGCGCTTGCCGCAACCTCTCCAACCAGGATCAGGGAAATACCGACGATCCCAACCATCGCCAAGTTCGGCTTCAAGGGATATGAATCAGGAGATGTCGTTTGGCTTCGTGGCGCCCGCAAGGACGCCGGGTGTGACTGTCTCACAACTTGCAGATTGGTTTACGACGGCGCTCAAGCACCCGAAATCAAAACGAAGCTCGAAACCCTAGGGTTATTTACCGTCGATTTTGTGGGGCAGATTTTGGCGCTCTTATTCAAAAACAATACGACGACTATGGCCATGTTATCCGGAAGACCAACCTCACGACACGATAGCGCCGTCCGGAGCTGCCGATACTCGTTGTTGCTGGACCCGCTTATGGCCGAATCAATCATCGGGGCTCAATGCGCGTCGGAACGGCCGAGTTGGGGTCTTGCCTGAGCTGATGCGACCCCGGAGGCCGTTCCCGGCGTGCCGTCCTGAAACTCGCCGCTCCGCTAGGCCCGGACGTCTGGCGCTAGCGATCGTCGCGGCCTCGCTGGCCCGTGGCGTCATTGGAACCTCCGTGTCTGTCGGGGTCACCCTTTCACATAGGCCGGGTGTGACCGCGCTTCAGTACTGGACGCGCGCCGCGCTCATATGCCCGCATGAATTTGCAGCTGTCCGCATGAATTTGCAGCGCACAAGCCGATGTCGGCCAGTGCCCACTCGCAGCCGTCGGAGCTGCCGCCGCGAAACTCAGCCGCGCCGCGCCGCATTGATTGCGGCGACGTCGATCTTTCTCATGTCCATCATCGCTTCAAACGCGCGCTTTGCTTCATCGCCGCCGGCCACCATTGCTTCGGTCAGGACACGCGGCGTGATCTGCCACGACACGCCCCACTTGTCTTTGCACCAGCCCGCACGCGCTTTCCTGGCCGCCATTGCCGACGATGGCGTTCCAATAGCGATCGGTCTCGGCCTCATCGTCAGTGGCGATCACGAAACAAGAAAGGCTTCGCTGTGCTTGAACTGCGGACCGCCGTTGAGGCCGATACAGGAGACGCCGGCAACCTTGAATTCGACCACCAGCACATCTCCCTTCTTGCCGGATGAGGATGGTCACTGGGTGCACGCCAGATGGCACCCACCGCGCTGTCGGGAAAGATTTCCGCGTAGAATCGCGCAGCGGCCTCGGCATCCTTGTCAGTACCAGACGCAAAATATGTACTTTGCCATTGCATATCCTCTTCGCTTTGAAGCCCTTGAATTGTAAGTACCAAAAACGGGCGTCGCGCAGAAAATCTCTTCTATTTGATTTTTGCGGAGCGACGCCATTCGACAACCGCGACGGCCTTTTCTGCGTCAAGGATCTGGTGCTGACGGGGTTCAAGCCCGTGGCGTTCAAGCACTTCCTCCGGAGTTCGCATCGGTACTTCCGGAAATACCGGTCTTCCACCCGGAAGGCGCACACCCGGCGCGCGTGACAGATAGAAGACATCATATCGATCCAGAAAAAATCCAAACACGTCCGTTCCGCCGATCACCCCAACGCTGCCGTCCGGCACTCCCAGCACCGCCATGGCTTGTTCCAAACTGGCGCCGGCGGGGTTCCAGAAAAGAGCCTTTTTGTTGGACGGATCTGGCGCGACTGCCGGAACTCTATAAGTCAGAATCAACCGTCGCCGCAGATCCGAATGTCGTTGCTGCTCGTGCGAATGCCGCCCATGCACAATGACGTCGACGCCATCAAGACCTCGTTCGAAGAAGGCTTGATCGGCTTTGAATTTGAGGGAGTCGGGCATGACGCCTGCTGAATTCGCCAGCATGCCGTCCTCGGAGACGATGGCATATCCCTCGATACGACTTGGAAGCTGCGAAACGGACATTGCGA
>CAVTOP010000009.1:0-10727 GCA_963736275.1 uncultured Alphaproteobacteria bacterium | reverse complement strand
TTGACGGGAATTCCACAAAACTGGTCCCCCGGCATCGCGCCCGCAAAACCGCCGTTCCTTTGGAATGCTCCGCAGGGACTATGGACGCAGTGGGGCGGCTATGCCTACGACCCTATTAGCCGCAACTTGGGAGAGACTATGGGCGTTTACCTGCCCATTGACCTGAGCTCCAAGACTCCGGCCGAAGGGTTGTTCCAGTCGAACGCCGCGATTCTCGAACTTCAGCGGGTGGAAAACCAATTGGCACGGCTGGCGCCGCCAAGCTGGCCAGAAGACGTGTTTGGCAGGATTGATCGTGACAAAGCCAAGGCCGGCAAGGCACTGTTCATGGAACATTGCGCAAGCTGCCACAATGCCTGGCCTTATCGGTGGACCGAAGCCGAACAAATACGGCAAGCGCTTCATCTTGGTGGGACTTATCCCGCAAACATACGTAGGCACAGACAGAGCACAGTTCGACGCCCTAACACCCCTTGGCATTACCGGCGAACTGAGCAAATTCTTGCCCGGAGAGTTCCGGGGCAAGCCGATGCTGCCAAAGTTTGTGTTCAATCTCTTGATTGGGGAAGCGGTTCTGGAGACGGCGCTGCAGAAACTCAAGCTGACCGAAGCCCAACTAGCAGACCTGTACGGTTATCGCGAGCTGCCTGCGCCCCCGTCCCCAGAGGGCGTCTACAAGGCGGCCCCGCGTGACGGCGTTTGGGCAACGGCGCCCTTCATGCACAACGGGTCGGTGCCCAACCTCTATGAGATGCTGATACCGGCGGCCGAGCGCACGAAGAAGTTTTATCTCGGAGGCGACTTCGATCCGGTCAAGGTCGGGCTCGACACCACTGCAACGTCCGGGACTTTTCTGATGGACACCACGCTGCTGGGGAACTCGAACGCCGGTCACTCCTTCCAGAATGGTCCGCGCGGTGAGGGCATTGTCGGCCCGTTGCTGACCGACGATCAGCGCTGGGCGCTCGTCGAGTACCTGAAATCCATTCCCGAGGAACCCGGTCGCGTCACGCCGTTTGGCGGTTTCCCCGAGGGCCGCCTTCCCCAGCCCTGATATTCGATGTGGCGAGGGTGTGATCGTTCCAATCGCGCCCTTGCAATTTCACTAAACCCAAAACGAATGACAAAGCGGAGCGTGCCATGTCAGATCACATCGATGGGCCGAGGCAAATCGGCGACCCTTCGGCCGATCTCACCGATCTTTTTGCGTTCACGAGCCCGGAGAATCCCGCCCGGACGGTGTTGGCCGCCAATGTCTTTCCAACTTGCGGCGTTGACGCGGTCTTCTCCAATGCGATCAATCACTCGATCGTCGTTCGGCGTGCCAAGGTGGCTGGCCTCGGCGACGCCACAAAATTCGAGACGAGCGACCCGGAGCTTCGCTTCAGCTTTCGATTTGACGCGCTCGAACGGGGGGCGAACCAGAAGCCCGTCCAGCGAGGCACCTGCATCTTGCCTGACGGTCAAACGCTTCGCTTTGTTGCCAATGAGGAAAACGGCTCATCGACGCCGGATGGTACCTTTCGCGTGTTTGCCGGTTTGCGGTCCGATCCCTTCATCCTTGCGTGGCTGTTTCGCGGCAACACGATGACACCGGTCCAAAACCTGCTCGAGCACGACAACGTGCTTTGCATTGTCGTCGAGTTCGATACCCGGCGTGTGCTCACTCCGGAGCGAGGCTCGCTGTTCGGGGTGATTGCTGAAACCACACCGTTGCCGCGTCCGGGCGTTTATTGGAAATCCTCCTCCGCGTTTCGATTGGATCGGCCGGCCTGAGCAGACCAATATGCGTCTCGACAATCCCGGACTGGCGGGGGCAGACGATCTTCGCGACCTTTGGAACCAACAGACGCCGTTTGCGATTGGGGACAAGTTTCGCCCCCTTTTTCTCCAACGTCTGAAGGACAGCCTTGCCAACTGGGATATGCGCGACGGCAAGGCGGACTGGACACCGCCCGCACTGGCCGCCAATGCGAATATGTTTCTCGACGACTTCTTGTTGTTCGATGTGACGAAGCCCATCACCGACACAAGCCATCTGGAGATCGAGAAGAGTACGCTCAACGGGAAGGCTTATGAGACCGGCGGTGGTCGCACCGTGAACGCCGACGTCATCGATGTCTTGCTGACCTGGATGGTCAATCGCGATCGTGAACCCTTGCGCAGCGGAACGACCAGGGCCACCAAGCCTGGCACGAAGAATTTTCCATACTTCGCAACGCCCAACACCGAACTGCAAAGCGTTACCGACCGCATCGACCTCAACGCCGCTCCGGACAAGGTCTGGGCACTGATCGGAGACTTCGGCGGCGAGCTGGCACCCATTGATCGCCAATATCAAGCTGATCGGAGGTGGAATCGGACAATTGCGCGTCATCGAAACGATCGACGGCAAGCAGATTATCGAGCGCCTTGATGCGATCGACAATTCCGCCAGGTTTTATCGCTACACGAGCATCTCCGGCATTCCAGCGTCGGACTATACTGGAAGGCTCGAGGTCAAGCCGAACGGTGCCGGAAGTTCTGTCGAATGGGGTGCGCAATATCTCCCGAAGGGTCAAGGTGATGTTGTGGTGAGAACGATCGTTTCGACTCTGTTCAAGACGGGGCTCGAAAGCCTGAAGTCGCGCTTCTAGGTGGCAAAATGTTTGAAGCTCTGGATCTGCAGACGACCGACGGCGAAATTGCTGTCATCAATTTGGAGAGCGCGCGTCGGCGATCGTGGAATCGCTTCTTTGCAGATCCGCTGCGGGAAGGGGTCGCGGAGACCGTCGTCGAACAGGAGCAGTTGACGGCGCAGTTCGTTGGCGACGTGCAAGCGCTGGATCGACTTGAGGCCTTGGTGGGGCAACTCGCCCAAGTCGAGGCGGCTTCGGCGCGCGCTGCATTGATCCAGGCCCAGGTGGCTTCAATGATGCATCGCTTTGCGGACGCGAGGCACTTCCTCGCTCGAGCCGACATCGGCGGAGCCCTGTCAGCTGATGTCAATCGCGTGCTTTTGAATGTCGATCAGGCGTGCGGAGCGAATCTGGGCAAGGTGTTGGATGAGCGACGCGAGACCGCACGAAAATCCGGTCGAACAGAAGATCTGGTCGCGCTGGGTGCGCTGCTGGCGGATTTACGCGAATTCACCGACGCCGATCGGATTTATGGGCAAGCGTTAGAGGTCTACCGGGACGTCTCGCCATTCCCTGTGGCGTGGGTTTGCTTTCAGCTTGGCATGCTTTGGGGAGAGCTCGTTCCTGAGCCGCAAACGGCCCGGGCGGCGCGGTGGTATCGGACAGCCATCGACTGCTTGCCGAGCTACACCAAGGCACGCGTGCACTTGGCGGAAATATACTCGTCCAGCGGTCGAGCCAGTGACGCGGAGGCCCTACTGATCCCGGCCATCTCAAGCGGCGATCCAGAAGTGCGTTGGCGTCTCGCTGACGTGCTGGCTTCCCAGAAAAGATATGCCGAAGCAGAAGTGCACATGCAGGCCGCCCAGTTTGGGTTCGAGGCTCTTCTTGAACGGCACTTGCTCGCATTTGCAGATCACGGTGCCGAGTTCTATGCCGGAAGCGGTAATAATTGGCGCCGAGCGCTCGACCTGGCGCGCGTCAATGTGGCGAACCGCCCGACGCTGCGCGCCTTCGAGCAGGCTCACGATATCGCAGTGAATGCCGGCGATATGGAAGCTGCATCTCAAATCCTCGCAGAGGCCACGATGCGATGGGGAAGCGCCACTGCTTTTCGGTCGTCGCGTCTCGCGAAGTCACATTCGGAGGAATGGGAAGGAGCAGCCGCATGATGATCGATCGCCGAGATTTCATTGCCAGCGCAACCTTGGTTTTCGTTGCCCCGGCCATTCATCTGTTGCCGTCGCAACAACCTTCCTCCGCGGCAAGTCAAAGCCGCGTCGTTTTCATGATCCGTGGGTGGAGCGTTCAAGATGATCGCGCGGGCGCCAACCAGGTGTGGATCACGGTCAGTAATTCATGGCGGACCGCGTGGCGATGATCAACGCGTAGTCGCACCCGGAGGGTTCAGCAATGCTCATCATTCTGACGCTTTACCTGGTGTTGGCGTGGCTCATCTTCGCAAAGCTGAAGATCATCAAATTGGGTGGATATTGCACGCAATTATCTGCGAAGCTCTCTTGTGAGTTGAGCAGTCCAGCCGGTTCCTAGGCGGGAATGCTCTCCATTTCGATTTCGTACTTCAGGCTGCCAACGTCTCGGAAGATGGACGCGACGGCGCCAACTTTTTCCGTTTTTGATTGTAACGGATGGGGCACTTTTTGCGGCGCCGAACGGCTTGACAACGGTATTGAGGCAGGAGGTGATCTCGGCCGTCATCTTTTCCTGCAAGTCGGAAATTTATAAAGTGGAACGACAAGCGAAGAGAATGCTCCGACGCCCAGCAATTGTTTTGACCGCCGTGGTCACGCTTGTGAATTCTGGCGTTGTGTGTACCGAAAACCTAAACGCGAACGTAGTGATGGTGAAGTCCGCCCAGGATCGCGTGTGAATTGATAGATCCGATCCGCTGAACGGGGCGATAGACCGGCGCATCTTTATCCAATGACCAATGCGTTCTGA
Organism: uncultured Alphaproteobacteria bacterium; assembly: GCA_963736275.1. Taxonomy (GTDB): domain Bacteria; phylum Pseudomonadota; class Alphaproteobacteria; order Rhizobiales; family Xanthobacteraceae; genus Pseudolabrys. Next base: position 6,147 of record CAVTOP010000009.1, on the reverse strand, counting down.
TGTGATTGTAATAGCGAGCGTAGGTTCGCAGGATGTGGCGCAGATGCGCCTCGCCCAAGACGATAAAATGATCCACACACTCGCGCCGGATCGATCCGATCAACCGTTCGGCAAAGCCATTCTGCCAAGGCGAGGCCGGCGCGGTGGGCTTGTCTCGGATGCCCATGGCACGCATTCGGCGTGCGACAATGCTGCCGTAGATCCGATCCCGATCGCGGATGAGGTAGCGCGGCGCCGCATTCCAAGGGAACGCCTCAGTTAACTGGCGTGCGATCCATTCAGCCGTCGGGTTTGTTGTGACGTTGATCCAGACCAGGTCTCTGCGGTCCAGACGAACGATGACAAAGGCATAGAGCAGGTCGAAGCCGATAGTTGGAACGACGAATAGATCCATGGCAGCGATGTCCGGCGCGTGGTTGCGCAGAAAGGTGTGCCATCCCTGACTTGGCAGGCCCGGGTCGCTTGATCATGTATTTGGCGACGCTCGACTGCGCGACTGCAAACCCAAGCTTAAGCAATTCACCATGGATACGCGGCGCGCCCCACAGCGGGTTCTCGATGCTCATCCGCTGGATCAACGCACGCAGGTCCGTATCAATCTGCGGTCGCCCTCCCCGGGCGCGCGATTTCCAACGCCAGTAGCGGCGAAAGCGCACGAGCCCGCCGGTCTCGGGTCGGACGATCGTGAGAACCTTCAAGATCGACGGGAACCATCGATACAGCTGGATCAAGAACCAGCGATCGCTGTTCGTGAGCCGGACCCGCCCCTGCATCTTGCGCCGCAAGACGATCAACTGATGTCGGAGCGCTGCATTTTCTGCCTCAAGCCGGCTCTTCGACTTGAATGGCGCGGCCAAGACGGCCAACACGAAACGCAGCAGCGCAATCATGGTGCGCCAACGTTAGGCGATTCTTTCGGCTAATCAATGCGGATGAAGTTCTCGGTACACACAGCCGTCGATATTCGTACGGTAATGAAAATTGCATGCTTCGAGCAGCTCTGCAACTTCGTCGCGCTCTGTCTACGCGAACAAGCCAGTCCTTTCTGGATAATCTTATTGCTGGTTTCGCGCGATCCTGCGCAAGGATCAAAAACTTGCAGCGTCAAGCTTGCCGAACAAGGCGCTGACCAATGCCCGCTTTCGGGGTAAAGCGCTCATCGTGTGTCTACGACGATCAATCGCCGCTTAGTGGGCGGTCTGGCCCCGTAGTTCCGCTACGTCCTTTGCCGTGAGCTTGGACGCGGCACTGCCAAACCGACCAGTAACGTAGTTGGCGACCGCCGCGATCTCCGTGTCCGTATAAGTGCTGCCAAACGCAGGCATCGACATCGCGCCCGGCGTGAAGCGTCGCGTGCCGGAAATGACGATCTGCGCGACATTGGTCGCGCTCGGATCATTGACCGCGCGGCTGCCCGAAATCGTGGCGAAGGGCGAGAGCGCGCTTACGCCAGTCCAGCTGATGGCAACTGACGCAGGCCTGCGCGAACACCTTGCGGCCGAGCGCATCGGCGACTGCGCCGCCCTCTTTCGGCGATGCGGGCGCCGGCGGCGCGATCGTTGCCGGCTCGGATGAGGCAACCGCGGGAATGCTGCGCAGATAGGTCACGAGCGCCCGGATATCCGCCGGCTCCATCTGACTCAAGCTGTGGTCGACCGCCTCACCCATGGGCCCGGACGCCGTGCCGCGGCCCATGGCGTGACCTTTGGCGAGATAGGCGAAGACCTCCTCGTCGCTCCATGAGCCGATACCCGTGCCTCGGTCGGATGTAATGTTATAGGCGCGCCAACCATGGCGGCGCCGGCGAATTTCCGGCGGTTGTCCAGCGCAAAGGCGAGATTGCGCGGGGTGTGGCACTCGCCGCAGTGCGCCAGCGCTTCGGCGATATAGGCGCCCCTGTTCCACTCGGCACTCTTCGCGGTATTCGGCGCAAAGCGCGTGTTGGGATTGAACGCCCATGACCAGAAGATCATCGACCAACGCTGGTTAAAGGGAAATTGCAGCGTGTCGCGCTGGTTCTGCTTATGCACGGCGGGCAGGCTGAAAAGGTAGGCCTTGATCGCCAGCACGTCGGCGTCGGTCATGAAGGTGTATGATGTGTAGGGCATGGCCGGATAAAGCCGCGCGCCGTCCTTGCGGATGCCGCGCTGCACGGCGTTGAGGAAATCCTGATCGCTGTAATTGCCGATCCCGGTGTCCTTGTCGGCGGTGATGTTGGTCGAATAGAGCGTGCCGAACGGCAGCGGGAAGGCGAGACCTCCGGCGAAGGCGTCGCCATCCGGGCGGTGTGACAGACCATGCAGTCGGCAGCCTTGGCGAGATATTCGCCACGTTTGACGATGTCGGCTTTGGCGAGATCGGCCGGAACGCCGGTCGGATTGGCCTCGTGATAGTCGGCGAGCGCAACCGTCGAACCGCCGGCAAACGCGAGCGGCCCGGGGGTGAAGGTGCGCCAGGCGAAGACGCCGATGAGCCAATGACGATAGCGGCAATAACGATGAATGGCGATGCGGCGCATGGCGGTTACGCCTTCTTCACGGCAATGGCGGCGCGGTCGATCGGCAGGCGGCGCAGGGGCACGCCGGTTGCCGCATAGATCGCGTTGCGCAAAGCGGGCGGGCCGGCGGTGGCGCCTGTCTCGCCGATGCCGCCGGGATGCTCAGCGCTCTTGATCACGTGGACGTCGATCGGTGGCGTCTCATCGATGCGCAGCATTCGGTAATCGTTGAAATTCGACTGCTGCACGCGGCCTTTCTCGATCGTGACCTCGCCCCACAGCGCCGCGGTCAGGCCGAAGATCAGCCCGCCCTGGAGTTGCGCCATGATGGTGTCGGGATTGACGGCGATGCCGGTATCGACCGCGCAGGTGATGCGCCGCAGATGCACGGCACCGACGTCATCGACCTCGGCCTCGACGACGGTGGCGATGAAGCTGCCGAAGGACGGCTGCACGCAGACGCCGCGGCCGACGCGCGCCGGCAGCGGCGAGCCCCAGCCGGATTTTTCGGCGACCAGCTTGAGCGCGGCTTTCAGCCGCGGCGTGCCGTCGAGCATGCCGAGGCGGAAGGCGACCGGGTCCATGTTCGCCTTGCGCGCGAGCTCGTCCATGAAGCTTTCGATCGCGAAGACATTGTTGTTCGGTCCGACGCCGCGCCAGAAGCCGGTCGTCACCGCCGGGTGGCTCGGCGCGCACATACTCGACGCGCTTGTTCGGGATGTCGTAGGGCATGTCCACGGCGCTATCGACGGCGTCGATGTCGATGCCGTTCTGGAATGCGGGCGGCAACCAGCGAGCCATCACCGACGAGCCGGTCACCTGGTATTTCCAGGCGACGATCTTGCCGTTCGACAGGGACGCCGAAATCGTGTCGCGATAGACCGGCCGATAGACATCGTGCTGCATATCCTCTTCGCGCGTCCACACGACCTTGATCGGCGTCGAAACCTCTTTGGCGATGCGCACCGCGCTCTCGACCATGTCCGGCTCGAGCCGGCGGCCGAAGCCGCCGCCGAGGTAGTGGTTGTAGACCGTCACCTTGTCGATCGGGAGGCCCGCGGCCTTGGCCGCATATTCCTGCGCCCGGCTCTGCACTTGCGTGCCGGTCCAGATCTCGCAGGCGCCCGGCGTCAGACGCACCGTGCAGTTCTGCGGCTCCAGGGTGGCATGGGCAAGAAACGGCAGCTCGTAGTCGGCATCGAAGCGTTCGCCCTGCGTCAGGCCCTTGTCGACGTCGCCTTCGGATTTGGCGACGACGCCATCCTTCTTGCTCGCCGCGCGCAGTTCGTTCCAGATGTCGGCGGAATTGATCTTGGCGTTCGGCCCTTCGTCCCAAGTCACTTTAAGCGCGTCGAGCCCCTGCCAGGCGGCCCACATATGATCGCCGACGACGGCGACGAGATCGTCGAGCACGACGACCTGCCGCACGCCGGGCAACTTTTTCGCGGCGCTGTCGTCGACATGCTTCACCTTGCCGCCGAGCACCGGGCACTGGGCAAGCGTCGCAAACTTCATGTCCGGCACCATGGCGTCGATGCCGTAGATGGTCTTGCCGTCGGATTTGTCAGGCGTGTCGTGGCGTTTCAGCGGCTTGCCGATCAGCGTGAAATCCTTCGGATCCTTGAGCTTCGGCTTGTCCGGCACCGGCAGCTTGCCGGCGGCATCGGCGAGCTCGCCGTAAGTGAGCGTGCGATTGCTCGCGGCATGGGTGACCTTGCCATTTGAAGCGCTGCAGCTTGCCGCATCGACCTGCCACTGCGCGGCTGCGGCCGCAATCAGCATGGCGCGCGCGGCGGCGCCTGCCTCGCGCAGCTTGTCCCAGAACGAGCGGATCGAGTTGGAATTGCCGGTGACCTGAATGCCGAAAAGCGGATTGGCGTAGAGCTTGTCGCTCGCCGGCGCATGCTTGATCACGACCTGCGCGAAGTCGGCGTCCAGTTCCTCGGCGAGGATCATCGCGATCGCGGTGTAGACGCCCTGACCCATCTCGGCCTGCGGGATCACCAGCGTGGTCTTGCCGGCATTGTCGATGCGGATGAAGGCGTTCGGTGCGAACTGGCCGTTGGGATTGTCGGGAGGCTGCTCCGGCTCGTTGACGGGCGCTGCGCGCAGCGGCCACTGAAAGGCCAGCACCAGGCCGCCGGCAAGGCCGCTTTGCAGGACAACCCGACGCGAAAGGGCGGCGCGCGTTGACGACATGACGGCCTCCTCACGCCTCGCCCGCGGCGCTCTTGATGGCTTCGCGGATGCGCACATAGGTGCCGCAGCGGCAGATATTGCCCGCCATCGCCGCGTCGATGTCGGCGTCGTCGGGATGCGGATTTTTGGCGAGCAAGCGCCGCCGCCGACATGATCTGCCCCGACTGGCAGTAGCCGCACTGAATCACTTCGAGATCAAGCCAGGCCTTTTGCACCTTGGCGCCGGCTTCGGTCGCGCCGATGCCCTCAATTGTGGTGACGGCGCGACCGCCAACCGCTCCGACCGGCAGAAGACACGAGCGCACCGGATTGCCGTCGATATGTACGGTGCAGGCGCCACACTGGGCGATGCCGCAGCCGTATTTGGTGCCCGTCATGCCAAGCACATCGCGCAACACCCACAGGAGCGGCGTGTCGCCGTCGACATCGACGTCGTGTGACGCACCGTTGACTTTGATGGTAAAGGCCATGGTGAGCTCCTTTTTAAGCCCGAGCAGTTTCTGGGGTTCAGGTCGTCGTAGGCCGGAAGCCGCTTCTGTGACACCATTCGCCCAGCCAGGGTCGATGCTCGGCGCTTCCCTCTTACAAGGTAATAAATGGCATTATGCTCAACACTGCGTTTGTGTTGGCGCCAAATAAGCTCTTCCTGCGCAAAGTCCGCGAATTGCATTGCGCGCAGAACAGGCATGCAAGAGTGTAGAAGGTCTCATGGGGCAGCTGATGGTATCGCTTGCAGAGCCAATCGCACATGAAGGAGGCGCGGAGTCAACCGGACGCCGTACCCGAATGTCGTCTTTGGCCCAGACCGCATCTCCAATTAACCGTGCGCAGTATTTGAATACCAGCGCGCACGAGTTCAAATCAAAAACGAAGTGCATCCATGGCAATACAAACATGATGCACCTCAAGCTGCAGAGCTCTCCGCCGTCCGCGTGGCCGGCTTGCTATCCGTTTTGGTCCGGGCCGGTCTGTTCGCCGGAGCGATCGGCGACGTTCCGGCGAATTTTCTCTCCAGTCGCCGAAGGCCGGCGAAAATATCCGTACTTCAGTCCGATCGATAGACACCAGGCCGCCCACTAGCGATCAATGGTCGCGACTGCAAGTGCCCGGTGCTATTTAGCGCGAATAACGGACGCTAGAGTCGCGGACGTCCCTCAGTGTTGAGGATGGCCATGGTCCGATTATCAAGGACCAGCCACTTTCGTTCGGAGCGAACCGCCAAGACTGCATGTTCTATCAGCCGCTTGTCATCTCGCACGATCACAACCCTGAGATCGTCGGCGTCCATCTCAGTTCGCGAAAAGCGCGACGAATTCCACGATCGCATAGTCCGGCAATCGCCGGCTCCACTGCCGAGCGTTCTAAGTGGTGATGCCCAATCGGCATCACCATATTGAGCCCGATCGCTTGCTGGCTTGATAGTCATGTTGATCCTCGTCGATCGAGCTATC
>CAVTOP010000008.1:0-15849 GCA_963736275.1 uncultured Alphaproteobacteria bacterium | reverse complement strand
GCGCAGGGGACGCGCGTAACTACTGCTCACGGCGGGCAGGTCCGATCCAAATGATGAGTCTTTGTTTCATCACCAGACAAGGCCCACGCTGGAAAATTAGCCGGGCACCCTAAGAAGCGTCCGCAACTGCGGCGGCATTCGCTCTTTAAGACGCCAGCGAATAGTAACGGGATTGTTGCCCTCCCACGAAACAAATTCAACTTCACCACAATAGGTGAATGGTGTTGGCTTCTGACCTGTTTTTTTGGTGGGTCGAACGAAAAGATGGACGTGAGTGCCCATGTTGAGGTGGTTATGAAGCATTTGTCCGTGCTTTGACTTTTGAGCGGTTCGGTTTTGGCTTTGCCAATTGAATTCTTGGTCCGACAAGAAGTGGTCGGAGTATTGGTGGTCGGGGTTCATATCTTCTTTCGCGAGCGTCACGAGAAGGAAGATGTGAGGCGGGCTAACAACGAACCCCGAGTTCCAGTTGGCTGGATTGAAAGTTAGTCCAAAGCCTGGCGGGATCGCCTCGCGAAGGTAGCGCTCCCAGACCTTTGGAAGCGACGCTGTTTGTGCGTTGGGCTTTAAGGGTTCCATAACGATCGTATTCGCGTCCCTGCGAAACCGAACACGATCACTGCGTCCGGGTAAGCCAACTTCGTCACCAAACCAAGAACGGAGGATGGTGGGAAGTTCGTTGGTGGACATGCTCGGAAGGCGAACGACGTTGACAGCTATTTTTGCGACAACTGCCTCCATTGGGCGACCTTCCACCTGAATTTCAAGATTGCCCCGGGGTAGGCTTTCGCGCGTCTTGTTCGACAAAGCAAACAAGATTGGCTGTCCCCCGCTATTACGAAGCACTCGATAAATTGCGGCAGCAACCTGGCCGCGTGAAAGATATTCTGCAAGCCGCCAATCAAGGACCTCACGAAGCAAAGCAGAAAAAATCTCCAAACCATTAATCTCGAAAGCAAAGGCAAAGGTTTGATTGTCGAACGTGAAGTACGGGACGCCACCCATACCCCGAGCATCAACAAAAGCGCGGATGGGATTATCTATGAGAAGTTTCTGAACAGCGCTTGTGTTGGTCAGATTGATGGAGAAATCCTCAGACAGTCGATGAATTCGCTGGGCAATATCCACGACCCGACGTGCGATTTCTCCTATTGCTAGACGTGGCATTAGGGTTTCGCCATCGAGCATCGCCAACAACAAAACAATTTTGTAGGACCGAGACAGCTCGGTCTTCTCTAGGCTTTGGAAGAAGTCGAGTGCACCAGACCATGCTGCTTTCTCTTCGGCATTTAACCCGCCCATGCGATCGACGAAATCAAACCACGACCGATCGCCCTTCGTTCGTGGCCTGAAGCCGGCGTGGAGAACCTCGACAGCTGTCGGACGGACGCCATGCCTCTCTTCGAAATCCCGATAGAAAGACTTTAGAACCTCCTCAGTTCGAGTTGGTCGCAGGAGTTGGTCCAGAATGTTGATGACAGTCATTTCATAAGTGACGTTGCAACCAGGCGGCAGAGCAATCTGACTGTCGCGTATTGCCTCCAGCATTTCTCGCTGTCGTGCGCTGCTCTCGGCGTCGCGCCCGACAACTACAGCCATACCTTGGAGTTTCATTAAAAATGCGCGGTGATTACCAATGTAGTCGATTACGACCAACCGCTCCTTGCCCTCAGAAATGCGTAAGCCTCGACCAAGCTGCTGCAGCCAGATGATCGTAGACTCAGTTGGCCTAAGCATTAGAACCGTGTCGATAGATGGAACGTCCACTCCCTCGTTGAACATGTCGACAGCGAAAATTACCTCCAGTTCGCCATCCCTTAGTCTTTCTAAAGACGTTGCGCGTGGAGCGCTGTTCGCGCCGGAGTGAACGGCTACGGCCTTTACACCCTCGCGAACAAAAAAGTCAGCCATAAAGTCTGCATGGCGCTGCGAACAGCAAAAGGCGATGCAGCGGTTGCCACCATGCTTGTGGAACTGCTCAAGCGCGTTGCGCGCCCGAGCCTCGGTAGCGATTGCTGCTGTAAGTTCGGTTACATCGAACTGCGAGTTTCGCCAAGGAATGTTGCTGTAGTCGATATCATCAGCAACGCCAAAATAATGAAATGAGCACAGCCGTTCGGCCTCAATTCCATCGCGTATATTGGCCTCGAACACCAAGTTCTCTTGACAGAGCGTCAAGAGGTCAGCGCCATCTGTTCGGTCCGGTGTCGCTGTCAAACCAAGTAAAAATTTAGGACGGAAATAGTCAATGACGCGGCGATACGTGCTCGCGGCAGCGTGGTGAAACTCGTCGATTACGATGTAGTCGAAATCATCCGGCCGGAAGCGCGAAAGGTGAGGTATGCGGCCAAGGGTTTGGACAGACGCAAAAACAAGATCGGCGTCTATCTCACGCCTTTCGTTGGCCACGCGACCAATTCGAGAGGTTGGCCGAATTCTACGAAACACTTGAACGGCCTGATCTAGAATTTCCTCACGGTGTGCCACGAATAGTACGCGGCGGAATTCAGGCCGATCGCAATCGAACGCGGCAAGCCAAGTTTTACCAAGGCCGGTGGCTAGAACAACTAAGCCCGCGGTGAACCCCTCATTCCGTGTTCGCTGGAGTTCCACCAGCGCCTCACGCTGAATGGTGTGTGCATCAGGCCTTGGCTCTGGCTCTTCGACGACAACGGCAGACTCTCCACGGGTCGGTACTACTCGGCGCCGCTCATAGGACTCAATCCAGTCTGCAGTCGCGGGCACGGATGCTTTATTGTTGAACAAGGCCTCAAAACCGCCGAGGATCTCTTGGAAGCCCGACGTGTCAGGGCCGCGAATTACCTTATAGTTCCACTCGATCGAGGTTGTTAGGGCAGGCTCAGAAAGGTTTGAGCTACCAACAAACGCAACGCCCTCAGAGCCATTCAAGAAGATATAAGATTTGAGATGAAAACCCTTCGTTTGTGTCTCGTAGACTTTTAGAGACAGATCGCCCTGGAGATCAGCGAGCCGACGAAGGGCATTTGGCTCAGTTACATCAAGGTAGTCCCCAACGAGCAAACGCGCTTTGCCCCCGCGATCGAGAAAGTCCTTGAGATGCTCAACGATGCAGCGGGCGCCGCTATCAAGAAGAAAGGCGACGGCGATGTCGCAAGTATCTGCTCGATCCATCTGCTGAATGAGATGTGGCAGGAACGGGTCTTCGTTTCCTTTAATCAGTCGCCGTTGATCACCAGCAGTCAATACATCTTGAGCGAGATAATTTGCCTTAGCCGGAATGACATACCGAACTCCTCCACGGGGGTCAGGTACGTCGCCGGCATAGCGTGGGATCACATGAAGATGAAAATGGAGTACGGTCTGCCCCGCTGCGATGCCGGCATTAAAACCAATGTTGAAGCCGTCGGGCGAATGGCGAGATCGGATGACCGCAATTGCCTTGTCAATTGCAGACCAAACCCAGGTCTTCTCGGTCTCGGTCAATTCATCCCAAATGCTGACGTGGCGGTGCGGAATAACGAGAATATGACCAGGATTGACCGGAAAGGCATCCCAGATCCCTTGCCCATGGTTACTTGAAAAAACGACACGCTCGGCGTCGATTGAACAAAACGGGCAATCTGCGTGGGTCATAAAAAGTGGGAAGCCTGTGCCACAACTCAAGGGTATGGAGTACCACCTAACGGGACATTCGGTCATCGTCTTGTTGACGTTTGCCACCAATTTGATTTTTGGGGCCAAGGCCTCAGTTTTCAGTTGGGCTCTGTCCGTTAGCTAGTTTGATTGAGCCGCAGCGTGAAGGGCGCGCTCGAAGTCATTGTAGGGTTGGTGCCGATAAGATGAGTTATTGGCGGTCATGAAAGCTCGACCATTGGCTGAAGGTCGTATTTGGCGCCGAACCAGCTCACAAATTCTTCCGGACTTTCCCGATCCTTCCAATGCCGCACCATTTGCTGGTCACCGATGCCGGCGTCCTCAATGGTGATTGCATAAGTGCTTTCTAATACCTTATCGACCGTTTTCTTCCACGAAATGTAAGACGCAGTCGTCCCGCTGAATTCTTGCCACCTGAAATCTCTCCCGAATCGAAAGTCTAAAATGAAAGTGTAATTGGGTGTTCACATCTTAGATTGGCTTTTTGTCACACGCCTCCTGGGCACAAACTAACCCTTCCACGTCGGTTGGCGGGGGTGCACGGCGTCCTTGAAGGAATCGAAGCTCTTCCAGGCCGGCTCCGGCGGCTCGCATTTCGGCTGCGGTGTGTAGATCGATGGTGAAACCATCTGCAAGTTCGGGATATAGCGCGGGCAATTGGGAAAGATGGCGCGGGCCTCGACCCGCACGATGAGTTGTGCGCCGACGGTCTCGCCAAGCAGCGGATCGCGGTCGCTCACCCGCGCGCTGCCGTTGACACGCAGCCGCTTCGGCTTGTCGGTCATGGCAATGAACAGGAGCCCGATATTCGGATTGACCAGCAGGTTGCCCAGGCTCTTGAACATGCCGTTGCCGTCATAGTCGGGAAAAGCCAGCTCGCCGGCTCCCGTCACCCGCACGAAACCCGGCATGCCGGCCTTGAACGAGCAATCCGGCCGGCCTTGCGCGTCGGCAGTGGCGACGAAGAAAAAGGCGACGCTCTCGATGAAAGCCTTGTCGTCGTCGGTGAACGCGGTGCGCGTCAGCTTTTCTTCCAGCCGGTCGGCGATGCGCCGGCTGTCGAAGCGATCCTGCAGGTCCCGGTTGCCGTCATGGTACATGATGCTCATGTCTGCCCCCTCAAGCCAGGAATTCACCGTCCCCAAGAATTCACCGTCCCCAAATTCACCGTCCTTTTGGCACGATCGCAAAATCGTAGCTGCGCGGTTCGGCGGCGGTGAAGGAATAGTACCACCATTCGCTGAAGTCATTCGCAAAGCCGTGCCGGTGTATCGCCGCGTTCAGCGCGCCGCGCCAGCGCCGCTGCTCGGGCTCGATCGACCGGTTGGCGCCGTAGCTCTTGACGTCAAAGCAGTCGAAGCCGGTGCCCATGTCGATGCTGTTGTCGGGGGCGCGCTTGCTGGCGAGGCCGGTGCAGGGGCCGTAACGCGCCGCGGGATCAAAGCGCGGGACGGGCGCCGCCGGCAACCGGATCAGCGTGAGATCGACCGTGGTGCCGGTTGAATGTTTCGACTGCGCGGCGATGTAGCCGAGCGCTGTGACCCTGCGCAAATTGCCTACGAATCTCTTGTCGCCTTCAATAGCGGCGGGCCGCGTGTGCAGTCATTCTCAGCGCGCTCGGCCTACGGCAATCCCCTCGCCTGCGCCGCGCATTTAAAAAGCTGGCGCCAAAGTTGCTGTAGTGCATCAAGGCGGCGGCACGTCATCCAGGCAAGCGCCACGACTGCGCGTCCCTCTTCGTCGCCAATATGCTGCGCCAAGCCGTAGCCCATGAACCGCAGTGCATGCGCAGCATCGAGCGCGTCGTTGAGCGGCTCCTCCATGTCCAGCGTGAGACGCGCCGTTCGCTTTGCTGCGGGGCCGCGTGCGGACACAAGTTTCCTGACGCGCTTTCGCGCGGGCATGGCGAACCTCCAGCGAATCCTTCATGATAGCAACGCTCCGATTTACGCACATTCCTATCGGAGCGTCAATCTCAAATCGGAGCATTGTTCCTATGACGCCTGCACAGTCCCGAATGGCACGAGCCGCGCTGCAGCTCGGAATTCGGGACGTCGCCAAACTGGCTAAAGTCGCGGCGAGCACGATCTCACGTTTCGAAGCTGGCGAAACGTTGCAGCCCCGCACTGTCGAGTCCATTCAGGCCGCTCTGGAAAAAGCCGGCGTCGAGTTCACCAATGGCAGTAAACCTGGCGTCCGCTTGACCCGCTCGTGACCAACTCCCTCTGCGGGGACGATATTGTGAAGGTGCAGCGAAGTTACACCGGGCCGTTTCTCGCGCCGCTGCTGGGACATGCCGCGCAGAAGCGGAAGAAGAGGATCGAGAGGCGGCGGAATAGGACTGCCCCTCAAGCCAGGAATTCACCGTCCGCTAAATTCACCGTCCCTTTGGCACGATCGCAAAATCGTAGCTGCGCGGCTCGGCGGCGCCGGTGAAGGAATAGTGCCACCATTCGCGGAAATAGTTCGCAAAACCTTGCCGGTGCATCGCCGCGTTCAGCGCGCCGCGCCAGCGCCGCTGCTCGGGATCAATCGCCCGGTTCGCGCCGTAGCTCTTGACGTCAAAGCAGTCGAAGCCGGTGCCCATGTCGATGCTGTTATCGGGCGCGCGCTTGCCGGCGGGGCCGGTGCAGGGGCCGTAACGCGCCACGGGATCAAAGCGCGGCGACGGATGCCGCCGGCAACCGGATCAGCGTGAGATCGACCGTGGTGCCGGTTGAATGTTTCGACTGCGCCGCGATGTAGCCGAGCGCGAACAAATTGCGCTTGTGCAACGCCGGATAGAACCGGCGCGTCGCCTCGCTGTCGCTGCCATCATGCGCCCATGCCTCCATGGCGCGCACCGCACGGGTCGGGCGGTAGCAGTCGTAAACCTTCAAACCAAGGTTTTCCCGCGCGAGATCGGCCTGCACACGCCTGAGCGCCTCCGCGGTCTCGCGCCGCAGCACGCATTCGGCCGCGCCATAGCCGGGCAGGGGGCGGCCGGTGAAGTTGTCGGCGGTCGCGTAGCGCATGTCCTGCACGATGCTGGAATCGACGTCGCGCAAATAGACAAAGCCCGGTGGCAACATGTCGCGTGCGTGGGCGGGGGCGGCGAGCAGGAGGGCGGCGAGGAGGGAGTATTGCAACGGACGCTTCATGCTGAATTCTAACCTCTCCGCTGTCGTCCCCGCCGGGTCCCCGCGTTGGCGACGACCGATAACCGCGGCATACCACCCCCGCGCAGTGGCGTCTTGCTTTGCCGGAACCGGCAGGGCATTGAGCGGGTTTCCGGCTTTGAGTGACACGCTAGAGTTACACCCCTTGGCGCCATGACCTCCGCAAAACCGAAATCGAAGCCGCGCGCGGCAAAGCCGGAGCCGGAGCCAAAGCCACATTCGGGCAAATCCGGGCCGGAGCCCAAGCCGGCAAAATCCGGGCCGGAGCTCAAGACGCGGCCGGCAAAGCCCGAGGCGCCGCCGGAGCCACCGGCACTCACGCATCCCGAAATCAGGGCCGTCGTGCTCGGCATCATGCTGGCGATGTTCCTCGGTGCGCTCGACCAGACCATCGTCGCCACCGCGCTGCCGACCATCGGCCGGCATTTCGGCAATATCGATGACCTGTCGTGGGTCGTGACGGCCTATCTGCTCACCGGCACGGCGGTGACGCCGCTCTATGGCAAGCTCGCCGATATCCACGGCCGGCGCGTATTGATGCTGACCGCGATCGGCATTTTCGTGGCGGGTTCGGTGGCCTGCGCGCTGGCGCCGAGCATGACCGCGCTGGTCCTCGGACGCGCGTTCCAGGGCCTCGGCGGCGGCGGGCTCATGGCACTGGCGCAGACCATCATCGCCGACATCGTCTCGCCGCTCGAGCGCGGCCGCTATCAGGGCTATATCGGCGCGGTGTTTGCGACATCCTCGGTGGGCGGGCCGGTGCTCGGCGGCTTCCTGACAGAGCATATCGACTGGTCGCTGATTTTCTGGATCAACGTGCCGCTCGGCCTCATCGCGCTCGGGATGACATCGAGCGTGCTCCGCCGCGTGCCGTTTCGCCCGCGCAAGCGGCGACTCGATATCGTCGGCGCGCTGCTGATGATGAGCGCGGCGGTGCTCCTGCTGCTGGCGCTGTCCTGGGGCGGCCGGCGCTTCGAATGGATTTCGCTCGAACTCGGCGCGCTGCTGCTCGCCTCCGCGATCCTGTGGGGCCTGTTCGCCTGGCGGCTGATGGCAACGCCCGAGCCGTTCCTGCCGCTGACGGTGCTCGGCAATCCGGTGGTGCGCTGCGCGACGCTCGCCGGCGCCTGCAACATGGGGACGCTGGTCGGCATGACGATCTTCGTGCCGCTTTATTTCGAGGTGGTGCTGCATCTCTCGGCGAGCCAGTCGGGCATGGCGCTGATCCCGCTGATGGGCGCGACCGTGACGATGTCGACCGTCACCGGCCGGCTGATGACGCATGTCGTGCACTACAAGCGCATGTCGCTGGCGGGGCTCTCGCTCTCGATCCTGTCGCTCGCGCCGCTCGCGATCTGGCCGGCGTCGATGCCGACCGTACTCGTGTTGCTGCTGTTGCTGATCATCGGCGCCGGGCTCGGCACGGTGTTTCCGGTGTCCACGGTCTGCATGCAGAACGCGGTGTCACGCTCGCAGATGGGCGTTGCCACCGGCGCCGCCAATTTCTTCCGCGCACTGTTCTCGGCGCTGGTTGTTGCCGTGCTGGGCGCCATCGTGCTCGGCGGGCTTGGCGGCGTCGCCGGCATGTCGGTTGAAATGCTGGCGCGCACGGCGTCAGCGCCCGAGCTCGCCTATGCGTTCCGCTTTGTGTTCCTCGCCTGCGCGCTGGTGCTTTCTTTCGGGATGGCCTTCCTGATTTCGATGGAGGAACGGCCGCTCCGGGGCCCATCGCCGCCGTCGCAGGCCGCTACCGCGCCGACGGCCCCGGCCACGCCGATCCCGGCGGAGTAGCGACGTCATCAGGCAGACATCTGGCGGCAAAAAAATCCGACCAGCCAGATCGCTGCGGCGACGACGAACGGCGCGACCGGGATGATCGGTTCTTCGAGGATGCTCACCTGATAAAGGCAATTGATCGCCGCCAACACGATGATGAGCCCGGCGAGCATCACGCTGGCGCGATAAAGAATTTCTCCCCACGACAGGCCCATGTCAGCCGTTGCCGATGGGTGTCCCCGTCGCGTCCACATGCTGATACCTCACGCGACTGAAATGCGTTTCACCCCCTGGTCGATAAAGCGGTGTTCCAGAAAAAGTTCCCGGAAGCGCGTGGGACGTGGATGCCCGCGACGAGCGCGGGCATGACGGGAGAGAGGCAGCGTTTCATTCATCATGGCCGGGCATAAAGCCTCATTCGTCATGGCCGGGCATAGCCGTCCGAAAGGGCGGCGTGCTGTCGCACGCCTATGTCCCGGCCATCCACGTCTTTGCCTGTTTTAAATACCCGGAGAAGGCGTGGATGCCCGGCATGAAGCCGCGCATGACGGCGGAGAGACAGTACGTTTCAATCGTCATGGCCGGGCATAGCCGTCCGAAAGGGCGGCGTGCTTTCGCACGCCTATGTCCCGGCCATCCACGTCTTTGCCTGTTTTAAATACCCGGAGAAGGCGTGGATGCCCGGCATGAAGCCGGGCATGACGGCGGAGAGACAGTACGTTTCAATCGTCATGGCCGGGCATAAAGCCCTCATTCGTCATGGCCGGGCTTGGCCCGGCCATCCACGTCTTTGAATTTACACGACCTTAAGACGTGGATGCCACCGGAAGTCGAGGTTGCCCGACTTCCGTAGTAATGATCTAGGCGCAAGTCGGGTAAACCCGACTTGCGCCGACAAGCGCGGGCATGACGGCAGACTTGCGCGGACAAGCGCGGGCATGACGATTAAAATGATCAGGCTCTAGTGCAGAACGTCGAACGCGGTCGCCGCCAGAACAAGCGATCCCATGCCAGCGAACGCGATAGCCGCTGAGGTCCGGCCGAGAACTTCGCAGTAGTGGTTGAGTGTGGATTTGAAGCTCATGAACGCAAACTAGGGCGCTCAGGCGCAAGCCGGACGTGACGCAGTTCACATAGCGAAGCAATAAATCGGTAAAAAAAGCCCCGGCAATGGCCGGGACTTGGGCCGGCTTGGGCCGGGGCTTGCTTTTGTGTGCCGGAATCGGACAGCGGCCGGTCAGTCGTGGGTCCAGTCGCGACGCAGCTCGAGCCGCACGTTCGGGTCCGGATCGCGTCCGACATATTGTCCATTTTCATACACGACGTCCGGATCCGCAGGCGAAATGGCCTCGGCGCGGACACCGCGCAGTTTGTGGTTCGTCGCGCGAGGTGGCTCGTAGGCATAGGGGCCACCTTCGGGACCACCTTGGAAACCGGCTTGGAAACCGGCTTGGGACCCACCTTGCCAGGCAGACCCGCCGTGCTCCAATGCCGGCTGGTCGATCACGTTGCCGGTGCCATATGACGCGCTGTACGATTGGGCGAAAGCGGGTGATGCGAGTAGCATCGCAACGGTCGCGCTCAGGATAAGTTTTTTCATTGGCTCAATCTCCTAACTTGCTTCGTACTTGTCGTCGTCGCCGCCCGCCGGCAATTTGTTCGCTGCCGGTGATCTGCAAGTAGGAGCGAAACCGACGTTTGTCTCCGGTCTCGCGGCAACGCACTTATGCGCAGACCGAGTATCAACTTTAGTTTCCCTGCAAATTGCCGCCACATTTCGGCCTCGCCGGCAAACATCCCGGAGAGGCGATGCGCGCAGTGGTGCGCATCCTTTTGAACGTTCTGAAGCGGGGATTGGTTTCAAGAAATATTCATTTTGGACGATATGTAATCATGCAATAATCGCGGCAACTGCGTACACAACGTGAGGTCTTTAGCCATGTCAAAGACGATAGCGATATTCGTTGCGGCGGCCGTGAGTGCCGCCGCTGCGTTGCCTTATACAGTTGCCTCTGCGGCTCCCGCCGGTGGAGCGTTCGCGATCAAGAACGCAGCGCCGATCGCGGTCGAGAATGCCCGATGGGTTGGTGGTTGGCGCGGCGGTGGCTGGCGCGGTGGCGGCTGGGGTTGGCGCGGCCGAGGATGGGGCTGGGGTCTCGGCGGTGGACTTGCTGCCGGCGCGATCATCGGTGGCGCGCTCGCAGCACCGTATTACGGTGGGTATTACGGCGGCGGACCCTACGTGGACGGGTATTATGCGGACCCCGGCTACTACGCCGAACCGGGCGGTGGCGGCGGCGCGGTGGAATACTGCATGCAGCGATTCCGGAGCTACAATCCAAATACCGGAACGTATATGGGCAACGATGGCCGTCCGCATCCGTGTCCTTAGGAAGACCGGAAAACAAACAAAAAAACCCCGGCATGATGCCGGGGTTTTCTTTTGAGTGCCGTACGATTGTCATTCGCAGAATTTGCGCGGCGGGAAATCGCGGGAGGTCTAATACGGTGCCAGTTCGGCCCCGCGACTGCCTGGACCGCCGTCGAGCGTCGAGCGGATCGCTTCGGCGAGTGCGGAAATCTGATAGGGCTTGCGCAAAATGGGAAGGCCGTGTCGGCTGGCGAGGGCCTTGGAATAGCCACTGGTTAACAGCACCGGAAGCCGCGGGTAACGCTCGTTGATGGATTTGGCCAGTCCCAATCCGTCGAGTTTGCCCGGCAGCACCACGTCGGAGAACACCAGATCGACCGCCGTGCCGGTGGCGAGAAAGTCCAGCGCCGCCTTGGCATCTTCGACGGCAATGCTCCGGTAGTTGAGCTGCTCGAGCAATGCCATTGCGACGGCCTTCACATCCGGGTTGTCTTCGACGACCAGGATGGTCTCACCACGGCCGGGCGATTGGCCGGCAGGCGTGGTGTCAATCGCGATGACCGGGGCGTGGCTGCGCGGCAAATAGAGAGTCGCCTGCGTTCCCTGGTCGATCTTGCTGCGAACACGGATGGCGCCGCCCGATTGCTGCGCGAAACCGAAAGCCTGCGAGAGGCCAAGACCGGTTCCCTTGTCGGGACCCTTGGTGGTGAAGAACGGCTCGAAAATCCGCGACAGAATTTCCGGCGGGATGCCAAACCCCGTGTCACTGACCGTAACCGCTACGAACTCGCCTTTGATTGCCTCGACGGTCTCGGGGCCGTCGAGGGTGACATTTTCTCCCGACAGGGTAATGACGCCACCCTCGGGCATGGCGTCGCGTGCGTTCACCACCAGATTGACGAGCGCCAGTTCGAATTCGGGGATGTCGATCGCGACCGGCCAGACGTCCGGCGGAAACTCGATGCGCAGATCAATATTGCCGCGCGCCGAACTCGAGAGCACGTCGCGAAATGCCATGACCGTCTTGCCGGGGTGGACCGTGCGGGGGTTCTGCGGCTGGCGGCGAGCGAAGGTGAGCAATTGCCGCGTCAGCGTTTCCCCGCGCGAAGCCGCCGCCAGGATCGCTTCCAGCGAGCGCGTGTTTTTTTGATCAGTCATTCGTCGCATCAGCGCCTGCGCCTGACCGCTCACCACCATCAGCAGATTGTTGAAGTCGTGGGCGACGCCGCCGGTCAGCTGGCCGAGGGCTTCCATCTTTTGCGTCTGCGCGAGTTGCTGGTGCGCGCGGTCGAGGGTTTCCTGCGCATTGCGGCGTTCGGTGATGTCGCGCGTGATCTTGGCAAAACCGATGAGCTTTCCCGTTTCGTCGTGGATCGCGTCGATGACGACGTTTGCCCAGAACAGGGAGCCATCCTTGCGCATGCGCCGGGCCTCGGCCTCGAACCGCCCTGTAGCGGCCGCGATGGCCAGCGAACGGTTCGGCAATCCGGCCTTGCGGTCGTCCGGCGTATAGAATTGCGAGAAATGGCGGCCGATGATTTCCTCCGCCGTGTAGCCTTTGATACGTTCGGCGCCCGCATTCCAGCTCGATACGATGCCGGTCGGATCGAGCATATACAGCGCGTAGTCGGTGACGCCGGCGACCAGCGAGCGGAATTGGCGATCGCTTTCGTGCCGGGCCGCCACCGACTGTTTTTCCGACGAGATATGGCGCCCCGAGACGTAGATCAGGCCGGCGTCGGTAGTCATTGTCCACGCGATCCATCGCCAGCTGCCATCGCGGTGACGG
This sequence comes from uncultured Alphaproteobacteria bacterium, assembly GCA_963736275.1. Lineage (GTDB taxonomy): Bacteria > Pseudomonadota > Alphaproteobacteria > Rhizobiales > Xanthobacteraceae > Pseudolabrys. The sequence continues at coordinate 3,119 of CAVTOP010000008.1, read as the reverse complement.
AAGCGGTTCTCCATGCGCACAGTTGGCACACCCTGGGCGAGGCGTGCACGACCGGCGATGGCCCCCGGCCCATCGTCCGGATGGCGCAGCTCGCTCACGTGCATCGACTTGATCTCGTCCTCACTCCAGCCGAGCAGATTGCTCCAGGCCGGGTTGACGCCGAGAAAGTAGCCATCGAAATTGCCAACGCCGAGCAGGTCTTCGGACACTTTCCAGATGCGATCCCGTTCGCGCGTGCGCTGTTCCACCTCGGCCTCGAGCCGATTGGTGAGGGTCTGCAGAATTTTCTCGTCACGCACGCGCTTGGTCGTTTCAAAGGTGGTGGCGAGAACGCCGCCGATCCCGTTGGCCGCCGACGAGTCCGGGATCGGGCTGTAGCTGATCGTAAAGCGCGCATCCTCGGGAACGGCGTGACGATGGACCGACCACGGGTGATCTTCGGCAAAGAATCTGGCGCGTTCACCGCACAGGATGGCGTTGTTCAGCGGCCCAAGCTCGCTGTAGATTTCCGGCCAGATATCGCGCAGCGGTTTTCCCAGCGCGTGCGGATGCCGGTCGCCGAGCAAGGCGGCATAGGCATCGTTGTAGATCATGATCAGATCCGGCCCCCACCGGATGGACGTGGGAAAGCCGGAAGCGAGGATCAGCGCGACACTCCATTTCAGCGACGGGGACCAATTCTCCGCCCGCCCCAAGGGCGTGGAAGCCCAATCATGAGTATGGACGCGCGCATTCATGCCCGCGTCCGTCACCGGCTCCATGGGATTCCTGGTCTGATCATCGCGCCAATGGCGCATATAGACTAACCCCTCCGCCCCATGCGCAAACGCCGGGCGAAGGGAAAAGTTCCCTTGGATTGCCGCCTTTGGCCAAGCGCCGTCTATCAGCGGCCCTGGTGATTGCCTTGGTTGTTGCCTTGGGTGTTCTGGATGAACGTGCCGCTGCGCAGCTCGGCTACGGCCTGCTGCAGTTCGGCCTGCGTGTTCATGACGATCGGGCCGTACCAGGCGACCGGTTCCTGGATCGGTTTGCCGGACACCAGCAGAAACCGAATCCCTTTGTCACCGGCCTGGACGGTGATCTCGTCGCCGGCATCGAACAGCACGAGCGAGCGGTCGCCGACTTTTTCCCGCACGAGAATTTCGTTGCCGTCGACCTGCTTTTCACTGAGCACGCCGATCGGCCTGGACGCGGCGCGGAACGTGCCGTCGCCTTCAAACACATATGCAAAAGCATGGCGCTCGATCTCGACCTTGAACGTCTTGCGCTTGCCCGGCGGCACGAAAATGTCGAGGTAGCGCGGATCAGCGGCGACGCCATCGACCGGCCCTTTCTTGCCCCAAAAGTCGCCGCACACGACTCGCACGCGTGTGCCGTCGTCGTCGGTGACTTCGGGAATCTCGGGGCCCTTGATGTCCTGGTAGCGCGGGGCGGTCATCTTGAGCGAAGAGGGCAGGTTGGCCCAAAGCTGGAACCCGTGCATGCGTCCTTGCGGATCGCCCTGGGGCATCTCCTGATGCATGATGCCGCGGCCGGCGGTCATCCATTGCACGTCGCCGGACGTCAGTGTTCCGCGGTTCCCGAGGCTGTCGCCGTGTTCGACCGTGCCGGACAAAACGTAAGTGATGGTTTCGATTCCACGGTGCGGATGCCACGGGAACCCGGCAAGATAGTCGGCCGGCCGGTCATTGCGGAAATCGTCGAGCAACAGAAACGGATCCGTCTCTGCGGTGTCGCCGAAACCGAATGCACGCCGCAATCTGACGCCCGCACCTTCGATGGTTGGCTGCGACTGCACGATGCGTTTGACGGGACGGATGGACATCGATTCAGCTGCCTTTCGTTAAGCCCGATGCGGCGCCAGGCCGGGCGGTAAAGGCCAAAAAGTGTTTTGCACTGGGCGCACAAGGCGGCAATCCTGCGACAGATTGCCATTCATATATGGAACTTCATATAGGGCTTTCGTCCATTAGATGAAGTGACGAAGCTGCATATCATCTATTCGGATGATAATATTATTGTCCAGCAAGACGTTGCTCGCCCGATCACATGAGGTCGGCTATGGTTGCGCCATGAAGCGGATTGCCACGGTCACTTGCCTCATCCTGCTTGGTCTCAGCCTTGGTCTCAGCCTTGGCGGCTGCACCAAATGCGGCTGGCTGTGGAACGAGGGGCCGCGCGGCTGCCATTCCGACGCGCCGCGAACGTAGGCGGATCCGCGCGCTATTGCGAACGCAGAAAATTCAATACCGCGCCGACGAGGCCGAGCAGGAGCCCGGCGAGCAAGACATATTGTAGAATCGCAAGGGCACGGCTCGGCGCTTCAGTCGCGGTCGACATATCGTAGATCTGCCAGACGGCAACAGCCGCAAAGGCGACAATCATCACACCCGAGTTTTTGGTCTTCTTTTCGTTCAAGCCCGGTCCCCCTGTCCCAACGACAAGGTTACCGGATGCCCGGCGCGGATTCTATGCCCACATTTGATGGCCGGCGCGCCCCCAGGGAACGCCGGATGAATTCAGGAGGCCCGCAAGGCGACCGGGCACGGACTGCGACGGCAGCGGCGTGGAGACGATGGGCCTTTCCGGGCAGGCGGATGCAATCGTCAAACCATCAGGCCCTCTGCGCTGCCGTCGCCGGAGCATGGTGTGTAAAAATTCCTAGGAAAATAGTCTTGACAGCGTGACGCTGCTCGGGTAGTGTCTGGGCACACTCCACATTTGCATCCAGACAGACACCGCGAGCTGCGGAACAGCCGCTGGCGCACTGCGTTGGTTTCTGACAGCGGCTCCCGTTTCGCGGCCGCCGGAGGGATGCAGAATGCCGCACAGCGACCACGATCGTATTGTGAAGAGCACGAACGAGGCGCGCGCAGCCGTTACCGGTCACAATGTGCGTTACGTGCTGCTCGTCGGCACGCTGGCGGTGATCGTGCTCTTCGCCGTGGCTTACGTCGCGACGCGGCTGTGAGCGCGACGCGCTGATCAACGCAATATCAAGAAGATTCGCGCCGGAATATTCCGGCGCTTTTTATTTCAGGAACAGGACATGAGTTTGCGGAGAATTGAGATTCCGCCAGCGCTCGTCGTCAAAGGCAAGTATCTGTTCGAAGAGACGA